>JBKECY010000077.1:0-22173 GCA_047975025.1 Lachnospiraceae bacterium | reverse complement strand
CCGCCCTTGAACAATCCACCAAGAAATGTTACGATGTCGTCAAGCTGATAAGGATTTACCCTACCGGATACCGGTCATTACTAACATTGCGACTGGTACAAAAATCGGGGGCAGGTCAGTGCCATATATTTCAGAGTATAGAATGTCGGACTTAATGACATCTATACTCTGTTTTTTATAGAATATATGTGTCAAAAAGCTGCCGCAAAGATTGACATATGTCTCCAAAAAACATATACTCTTTGTGGAGTAAAAAACTCTATACTATTCATACTAATATATCACAGGGAGAGTATTATGAATTATAAATTAGTTGTAGACAGTTGCTGTAATGTGACAAAAGAATTGCTGGAAAAAGTAAGTGTAACATCAGTTCCTCTGACAATTACAATGGGAGAAAAAGTACTTGTCGACGATGCTGCGCTTGATGTACCTGCATTTATTGAAGAAATGACGAATTGGAAGGAAAAAATCACCTCCGGTGCTCCATCACCCTATGAATTCAGCCAGGCCTACAAGACAGAGGAGTATTGTCTGGTGGTTACAATTTCCAGCAAACTTTCAGGTTCACATGCAAGTGCTGAGGCAGCGGTTACCATGGTAGAAGATGGGGCTGATAGAATTCATGTATTTGAGACCAAGAGTGGTTGTGCCGGGCTGACATTGATTACTCTGTTCTTAGATGATTTGATTCAAAAAAATCTGGAATTGAAGGATATCATTGCGCAAACCAACGTATTTATTGAAGAAATGAAGACCTATTTTGTCGTGGAGGACTTGAACACTATGATCGACAATGGTCGCTACAGTGGCACAACAGGCGGTTCCACACTGAACTTCAAGACGATTCTTGAGATTGACGGGGAGGGCCTCATGGTCAAAAGAGTGCAGGTACGTGGACAGAACCAGTTAATTGAAAAAATCAGTGAGTTCATCATAGCAGATGGGCGGGATACCAAAGGCCGCACTGCCGTATTGGATCATTGTAATAATCCGGAAGCAGCCGCAGCCATTGCTGATAGTATCAGAGAACGATTTGATTTTGCTGAAGTATTTGTTAATTCGGCCAATGCTCTTAGTTCCATGTATATTAAGAACAAAGGAATGACAATTGCCTTTTAAGAAAGCAGTTGCGGTATTAATGGATTCTTAATTTCAAGGAGCTGTCATGCGTAACAAGAAACAATGGAAACCGCCGGCCATCGGCCTTAGAATCATTAAATCTGCAGTGGCAGTCACAACTATCGTCTTGGCATACAAGATGCTGTCCATAGAGAGAACACCGTTTTATGCAGCAATTGCAGCAATTCTATGCATGCAGCCCTATCGGGAGGATACGGCAGTAGCAGCAAAAAACCGGATTTTAGGTACCTTATTAGGGGCTGCCGCCGGTATACTTGTTATGCTTGCAGAACTGCATTTTGCGGATTTACTGGGGAATGCGATTCCTCTGGCGCTATTGATTGGTCTGTGTTGTTTGGGACTTTTATATATTACAGTTCTGCTCGGACAATCCCAGACGGCTTATTTTTCATGTGTCGTATTCTTGAGCATTGCAGTTGCACACAGAGGAGAGAACAGCGCGTTTTCATTTGCTTTGTATAGAGTTATTGACACCACGTTAGGCATTCTGCTTGCTTTTTTGCTTAACTCACTGCAATTCCCCAGACGGTATAATAATGAAACATTGTTTATCTCCGGTCTGGACGATACACTGTTGGATTCAGCCGACCAAATGAGTGCTTACAGCCGCGTGGAGCTCAACAGGATGTTAAAATCCGGCGCGCGCTTTACGATTTCTACGGAACGTACTCCCGCAGGCATGCTGGAGGCCACCAGATGCCTGGAACTTTCGCTTCCGGTAATCACAATGGATGGCAGTGCATTGTTTGACATTCAGAAGAACCGGTATATTTTAGAATACATCATTCCAAAGTCTGCGGCGGATGCTATTTTAGAACATCTCAACCAGTTAGAGGTTCTGTCATTTAAAAATGTGATTCTTGATGATGTTCTGCTGATCTATCATTCCGATCTTACACAGGCCTGGCAGCGGGCACATTTTGAGAATTTGAAAAAATCACCGTATCGCAATTTCATGCATAAAGGTGTGCCGAAGGAACATAATATCGTATACTTTTCTATTTATGAGAAAAAGGAAATCCTGGAAGAACTAAGAGAGTATTTTGAAAGACAGGAATACAGTCATCACATCAGGTGCCGTATACAGGAGAATGTATATGGTGAATACGCGGTTCTTCGTATTCATTCAAAGAATGCGACGAAAGAGAATATGAGCCATCATCTGATGCAGCAGCTGCATATGAAATCTTGCATTACATTTGGTACCAGACCGGGACAATATGATATTCTGGTAAATGAGGGGAATATGGATCAGGTAGTGAAGACATTAAAAAAACTATACGAACCCCTTGCCTTGCCTTGGAGAAAGCAGTCACATAAGAAAATCTAAAAGAAGAGTACAGGGTCTAAAGTCCCCTGTACTCTTCAGCTTTGAAGCGCTGCTGTTCTTTGGCTTCTTTTAGCTGTGACAGCAGTAATGTTTTATCTTCGTTGAAAGTTCCTTTAAGTGAAATATAATTTGAAGCATGGTTGGAGCGAAATACCGTACCCGGAGAATCTATATTTGAGATAATCAGCTCCATTTCCGTAAGGACTTCCTCAGGGCGCAGCAACTCAAATTCACCCTGCGCATGTTCTTCATAGAGCGGTGTGCCCGGTTCAAGCATCAGTGTCAGGAAACCAACAAACTCAGGATTCATCAAGGAAATGGTCTGTGCACACCGAAGTGCATGTTCCTGCATTCGTGAACGTCCTCCAAGTCCGGAAATATAGGTAACCGACAGGCGAATACCGCTGCGGCGTATTTTCTTTCCGGCCTCTACAATTTCTGAGGAAGTAACCCCTTTTCGGATATGTGCAAGGACCTGATCATCACCTGATTCGGCGCCCATATAGGCCATGTCCAATCCGGCTTCCTGTAAAGCTTTTAAATCCGCATCACTTTTCTGTAAGATATCACGTGGAGCGGCATAGGTCGTAATGCGTTCACAGGAGGGGAGCAGCTCATGAATTTTAGCTAAAATATAGAGCAAATCCTGTGTTTTCATAATCAGCGCATCCCCATCGGCCAAAAACACTTTTTTAACAGGAGAGCGATAATGAGCTTTTGCCATTTGCAGATCCTCAACAATGTCCTCTAAGGGGCGAATCCGAAACGACTTATCTTTATACATCGAGCAAAATGTACAGGTGTTCCTTGCACATCCTATGGTCACCTGCAAAATATAACTATATGCCTCGCTCGGCGGGCGAAATACATTACCTTCATATCTCATATACTACCTCCTGAAAAGTAAAGTTGCTTTACGTATGTGTATGATACGTAGTATAACATAAACTACCCTTTAAGCAATCATTTTCTGTTGCCTACTTAGAACAGCTATGTTATGATAATATGCGATGTTAAAATTATGATAAATTTATGTAAAATGAACAAATACCAATAGATTCGTGTTTTGAGCTTGCCTAGTTCATGAAAGGAGACCTAAATGTCCAAGATTTATAAAAAGATAGTGTGTGCAGCAGTAGCTTTTTCCCTGTGTGTTATGCAGATTCCTGTGTATGCGACTGCATTGGAGACAACAGAAGCCACTGTGCAGACGCCGAGTGAAGAAGTGACTCCTTCTCCAGAAGCAACTGCGACTGTCACCCCGGAAGCAACAGCTTCTCCAACTGAGACGCCGGAGCCTTCTGCAACAGCTGCACCAACGTCAACCCCGGAAGTGACAGCAACGCAAATTCCAGAAGAAACTACGTCTGAAGTCACACCGACGCCAACCCCGGATGCGACAGATACACCGGCGGAGGTCACAGAAACAACTCCTGAGGTATATGATTCTGAAAGTATTCAGGCAGAAACCTATGATTCTGTATTGTCATTTTCTGTTGGAGCTGCCTCCGCATCAAGTGCAACACAAAAAGCTTTTATTAACAAAATAGCCAGTTCGGCGATTAAAAGTGCAGCAAAATACAATATTTTTCCATCCATCATGATGGCGCAGGCGATTCTGGAATCAGGCTGGGGGCAAAGCGCACTGGCACTTCAGGCAAATAACCTATTTGGAATCAAAGGGGATTATAATGGACAGAGCGTAACAATGGATACGCAAGAAGAGCTGGAGGATGGCAGTAAGGTAACTGTATCTGCACAATTCAGAAAATACCCCTCTGTTTTAGAGTCTTTAAATGACAATGGAGATTTGATTCGCAATGGTACCTCTTGGAATTCCTCTTATTATTCCGGTGCCTGGAGAGAAAATGCTAAATCCTATAAGGAAGCAGCGCAGGGATTACAGGGAAAATATGCTACGGATTCGGGCTATGCAGCGAAGCTTATTAATATCATAGAAACCTATGATCTTGCGAAATACGATAGTCAGGGAGCCTTTGTAGAAGTAAATCAGAAGATCTACTATAAATTAGTCAGCGGCAGTTATGCCACCGGCTGGTGGAATATTGGAGGTAAGCAGTATTATTTTAGTGCAGTTGCCTCGACCAGGGGACAGATGTTCACAGGGTTCCATTGGATTAGTGGATCCAGGTACTTCTTCAGTGAAGCAGCAGGCACCAGTGGTCAGATGGTGACAGGATGGAGAACCATTAAAGGTGTCCGCTATTATTTCAGCAGAGCCTCGGCAACCAGCGGAATACAACTGACCGGTTTCCAGTGGATTAATGGGTCTCGATATTATTTCAGTACAATACGACAAGCGGGGAAATATGGCAAACTGCTGACCGGATTTCAGTGGATTGGCGGTGAACGATACTATTTCAGCAAGAATGGAACCACTTATGGGAAGCAATTAGTCGGCTGGCAGACAATTAACGGTTATAGATATTATCTCAGTAAGGTCAAAACAGTCGGGATCTACGGGAGGGTCTTGACTGGCCGCCAGAAAATCAATGGTGTCTATTACTATTTCAGTCCTGACAAAGCAACCTACGGACGTTATATACGAAACAGTTTGTGATCAGGATTTTGTTTCGAATAAAGGAAAAAGAAAACATGAAAAAGAGGTATATTAAATGATTACGTTGTCAGATTTTTTTTCACAGCTTCCTGGGAATCTCCCTCTTATTGTAATCGTAGTACTGACACTGGCTGTTATTCTGGTTAACGGCTGGACCGATGCACCTAATGCAATTGCGACATGTGTATCAACCAGAGCCATGAAACCGCGGCATGCTATTATTATGGCAGCTATCCTGAATTTTGTGGGTGTCTTTGTCATGACCATGATTAACAAGACCGTGGCCGAAACTATCTATAATATAGCTGACTTCAATGGGAATTCCCAAGATGCACTGATTGCTCTGGCAGCTGCCATGGTAGCGATTGTAATCTGGGCGGTTGCCGCCTGGGTCTTTGGTATTCCTACCAGTGAAAGTCATGCGTTGATTGCAGGTGTATCAGGCGCCGCCATCGCTTTGCACAATGGATTAAGCGGAATCAATGGATCAGAATGGGTAAAAGTTCTCTATGGCCTTGGATTATCCACCATTCTTGGATTTGTCATGGGGTGGATTACAGCCAGACTGACGGAGTTCATCTGCCGTAATATGGAACGTCAGAAGACCACTGGCTTTTTCAAAAATGCGCAGATTTTCGGCGGCGGTGCCATGGCGTTTATGCATGGTGCACAGGATGGACAGAAATTCATGGGCGTATTTCTGCTGGGACTTTTTTTGACACAGGGAACCGCGAATTCTGGCTCTGTGGAAATCCCAATCTGGCTGATGATGCTCTGTTCGCTGGTTATGGGTATTGGCACTTCAATCGGAGGTTATCGAATCATTAAGGCAGTTGGTATGGACATGGTGAAGTTGGAGACGTATCAGGGATTTGCCGCAGATATGGCGGCAGCGCTTTGTCTGCTGCTTTCTTCGCTAACCGGAATACCGGTAAGCACGACGCACACCAAGACCACTGCGATCATGGGAGTGGGAGCATCGCGCAGACTGTCCTCTGTCAACTGGGGCGTGGCCAGAGAAATGATTCTGACTTGGGTACTTACGTTCCCCGGAGCCGGTTTGATCGGATTTTTGATAGCTAAATTATTTATGTTTATATTTTAAAAGGAAAGTGATTGAGGTGAAAGCATGGCAATAAAAAGATTTGACTATTTTGATAAATTGGTTGAAATGGCAGCATACAGTACACAGGCCGCAAGTTTTTTACTTGATAATATTTCTGATTTTAAGTATGATGGTATTGATGAAATCGTTCAGAAGATGCATGAAATTGAACACAGTGCGGATATTCTGAATCACGAGATCATGTCGAAGCTGGCAAAAGAATTTATCACGCCCATTGAGCGTGAAGACATTATTGCACTGGCGCGCGGCATTGATACAGTAACGGATAAAATCGAAACCGTCTTACAAAGAATCTACATGTATAACATCACAGTAATTCGAGATGAGGTCATTCAGTTCGTTAAGGTAATCGTAAAATGCACACAGGCTATGGAAGAGGCTTTAAAAGAACTGCATAATTTCAAGAAATCCAAGGTAATCAAAGAGCGTCTTATTCTCATCAATACTTTAGAAGAGGATGGAGATAAACTTTATATTGATTCTGTAAGAAAACTGTATACGGAAGAGCATACCGAAGCCAATTATACCGGTGCATGGACAATTACATTTGATTATCTGGAAAAATGCTGTGATGCCTGTGAAGAAGTGGCGGATACAATTGAGACAATTATCATGAAAAATTCCTGATATCAGGGGAGGTGAATGGCAGTGGAAGAAAAAGAACTGCTTGCGAAAGGGTATCGAAAATACAGGGGAAAACAGGTCGATGTGTATTTTAACTTGTCTATATGTACGCATTCCTGCGTATGTATACGCCAGGAGCCGCAGGTATTCAAGCTAAAAAGAGTTCCCTGGATTATGCCGGATGAAGCGACAGATGTACAGGTTATGCGATTGATTGACAACTGTCCAAGCGGAGCGCTGCAATACATTCATAAATAATAAAATCTGAGATTTTAAAGAAGCTGTCCAATACAGGGCGGCTTCTTTTAGAATTCCCATACTAACAGACCTTTAGGTGTATCGGTTTCAGAAAGCGTGTATTTTTTTAACAGTGCTTCAATATCCTCGATAAAATGCGATAAAAAAGTGTCTTTGTGGTAAACCAGCTTAAAGGTGCGATTCCAATTCGGAATACTGCTGGTATAAGCACTGATTTTCTGCTCTCGTATTTCCTGTTTTAAGAGCCGGATTGAGAGAAC
The DNA here is from genome assembly GCA_047975025.1 of Lachnospiraceae bacterium. Lineage (GTDB taxonomy): Bacteria > Bacillota > Clostridia > Lachnospirales > Lachnospiraceae > JBKECY01. The sequence goes on along the minus strand of JBKECY010000077.1, from coordinate 14,851 downwards.
GGCAAGGCATTGATTATACAAAACTGCGTTCTTTATTGCATCCGGGTAGGAAGCCTCCATTTTAATCCGCACTGACATGGATTTCTCTTGCAGCGATTGAAGGAACAGCTCTCGTGTACCGCTGCCGGATTCTCTCATGACAAAAGGATGAGGGTGCAGGTCTTGCAGGTGAAGAACCGGATGTTGAGCCAATGGATGCGTGCAGGCACAAGCAAGCACAAGATAATCGCCGAGAACTGACCGGCTGATGAGATCTTTGTGATGAATTTCACCTTCGATGATGCCGATATCCAATTCGTTCTTTAGCAGCTTTTCCTCAATCTGCTGTGTATTTCCGGTGAGTGAAAACGTTGCAATCTTAGGATGGGATTCTTCGAATTCGGAGATCAGGCTCGGCAGGATGTCTGAGGAAATCGTGATGGTGCTCCCGATTCTGACATGCTGTATAAAATGATCTTTTCGCATGTTATATTCAAGCTCATCATATTTTGCAAGGACACTTAATGCGTGCTGTAAGAGTGCTTCGCCTGCTTCTGTAATAAAGAGGCGTTTTGACAGACGTGCGAACAGATAGGTATCATAGTGGACTTCTAATTCTCGAATCGCCTGGCTGACCGTTGGCTGAGACAGATAGAGCTGCTCCGCGGCCGCACGCATGTTTTCAGTTTTAGCCACTGTTACAAAGATTCTAAGGTGTCGGATTGTCATAGGAATCTCCTTTGCTTCAATAGGTAATACCTATCATATTGATTCGATAATATCACTTTTCCTTTCTGGATACAAGTAGTAAAATAATAGATATAAAGAAAAAAGGAGTGTGAGCCATGTTATCACTGACAGTAAGCAACGAGGATATTTTGCGGGTTAAAAAAATGGGGTTTCTGCTAAACAAACATACGGATAATTTTTCAGGAAGAGTTCTGACAACAAACGGGAATATTACAGCCGAGCAGCAGATTTGTATTGGAAATGCAGCCAGGTTGTTTGGCAATGGAACGGTGTGTTTTACAACCAGGCTGACAGTAGAAGTACCTGGGATACCCTATGAGAAAATTGAAGAGTTTCAACAGTATGTGGCACAAGAAGGACTTACCACAGGTGGAACCGGAGCTAAAATTCGTCCGGTGGTTTCTTGTAAAGGGACTACCTGTCAATATGGTCTGATTGATACCTTTGCTATTGCGAAAGAAATACATGAGCGTTTCTTTATTGGATATCAGGATACGGCACTGCCGCATAAATTCAAAATTGCGGTAGGAGGCTGCCCGAATAATTGCGTCAAGCCAAGCCTGAATGATATTGGAGTGGTCGGGCATAAAAATGGTTATAGAATCTTTATAGGCGGCCGCTGGGGACGCCAGTACTCCATTGGACAGCCGCTCACAAGAATTGCAGCGAACGAAGAAGAACTAATGCTTGTGATTGAGCGCCTGCTCGGAGTGTATATCAAATATGGTACGCCGCGCAAGAGATTTGCCCAATTAGTAGAAAGTATGGGCGTGGAGGCAATTGAAGCTATCGTTTTTGAAAATTTGTAAGAATATTACTATTTTTTACCGTTACCACTGTAAATTCGTGATTAGACTTTTCGAATCCGCCGTATTATTATAGATTTAGTATAAAACAAAAATAGTACAAAAGGTGGTAGATGAAATATGCAGTATCCAAAAGGTATAGAAACAAAAAAGAATATTCTAACAATTGCAAAGCAATTGCTTTACGAGAATGGCTACAAGAAAACGACGATTCAAATGATAGCATCAAAAGCACATGTTCCTATTGGGCTGGTAAATTACTACTTCAAGAAAAATGAATTTATTGATACCATTTATCTGGATTTTTATAAAAATGTCTCCGGTTTTGTCAGCGAGCATGCAGGAGAGCAGATGCAGAATAGTCTGCAGGAGCATATTGTAATTCATCAGCTTATGATGACACATTTTCACAGTGATCCCAAACTCTTAAGTTTTCTCTTGGAAATCAGCCATGCCGGTCTGCTGCCGCAGTCGGTTGCGGAACGGATGCATAAGAGACAGCTGGATTTTATAAAAAGTATGCATCTGGATACTACGGCACAATATAATCAATGGTGCCTTCTGGCGGAGCAAGGAGCATGTATAGAGCTGCTGGAGCAGAATACGCAGATTAAGGCGGAGGATCCGGAATTTCAGGATCTGCTTGCCATTACAGCGACGATTGCAGTTCGTCTGGCTGGAGTTACACCGAGGACAATCAATAAGAATCTTACCATTGCCCATCAGGTAATAGCTGAGCTGCCAACATTGGACTATCACATCTTGCTATAATTCTCCTGCAAGCTGTCCTATTGCATATACTGCCTGTTTATCTTATACTGTAGTAAATAGCGGAGGATAATCAATGGCAGATTACTATACAATACTCGGGGTGCAGCCGGATGCCGCACCTGCCGAAATAAAAAAAGCCTATCGGCGGCTTGCTAAGAAATATCATCCTGATTCTAATAACGAAGAGACACAAAAAAAATTCCAGGAAATTGCAGAAGCCTATTCTGTTCTGTCGGATGAAGAATCAAGAAAAGAGTACGATTACTGGGGGCATGACTTTTATCAAAAGAGCGCAAGAGCAGCGGGGAGCCATGCCAGCTATCAGGAGGAGGAAGACGCGGAACACTGCGGTGCCTGCACGAATCGCTCCAAAGCCTACAAGGAAGAGGCTCCGCCTCCAAAGAGTGTACGTGTGGCACTCTATCTTACGTTGGAAGAAACACTGCATGATGTGGTAAAAGAGCTGCACTTTAAGACGAGGCAGCCTTGTCCCGATTGTCAGGGGAATCCTGAGTTCAGCCTGCAGACGTGTCCGGACTGCAATGGTTCCGGAACCAAGACGATATTTGAGATGGCATGGGGAGAACGTACGCGTACCCAGACATACTGTCACAGATGCAAGGGGACAGGTAAGATTCCGGTCGAGACATGTACGACTTGTAAAGGTCTGGAATATATAGAAAAGGAATGGGATTTTAAAGTTAAGATTCCGGCAGGTGCATATGAGCATCAGTTCTTTTTTCTGGAAGATATCATCACACCGGAGTCGGACCGACCCAAGACACCGATTTTTCCTGACAAAAATCTTCTGGTCGTCATACTTTTGCGCGAGAACAGGGAATTTACAATTCAATCCTACCATATCTACTCAGAAGTGTTTGTAGATTTTGCGACCATGACACTTGGTGGTGTAATTCGTATCGCTGGAATCGAAGGGATTATAGAATACGAACTTCCTCCAGGAACTAAGAGCGGGAGCAGAGTCCGTCTGGAGAATAAGGGACTGACCAAACCGCCGCAGATTGGGGGCCGCGGTGACCACTATGTAGTGGTTACTACCTATATTCCGCAGAATCTCACTGAGGAACAGCAGGAGGCACTGCGTAGATTTCAGGAACTTTTATAGTGGATAAAATTCGGCTTTCCTTTTTTGGAACATCGTATAATATGCAAACCCGCAGTCTTTTAGCAGACTGCGGGCTTTTTCGAAAGAAGCTGCCACATAGTCAGGATGATGTGCATCGGAACCGACGGTAATAATTTCACCGCCCAGCTCACGATACCGTTTCAGAACCTCCACACTAGGATGCGGTGCCTGAAGTCCATACTTGAAACCGGAAGTGTTTAGTTCGATTCCAATCCCTTTATGTAATACTGTCTTCAGTATTTCATCAATAAGACCGGAAAAATCCGCATAGGTGTATGTATAGCTCGTATCTTTTGCATAGCGGATGACATAGTCCAGATGACCAAGCACATCGAATCCCGCATATGTCTGTAAATTTGCAAGCAAAGTCTCGAAATAGCGGGTATAGGCAGCAAAGGTTGAGCGCCCTTCAAAAAACTCCGGGTAATAAGGGTCCATGCGATCCACCAGATGTGTGGAACCTATCACAAAATCAAAAGGGTATTCTGTTACGTAATGAGAGTAGAACTCGGCGATATGAGGCTGCAATCCTAATTCCACACCAAACAGGAGCAGAATCTTATCTTTGTAACGCTGCTGCATTTGCAGCAGAGACTCATAGTATTTTTCTGTATTAAGATGAAAGTCCAGGGCATACTGCTCGGGAAAATCATAGTCCATATGTTCTGTAAAACAGAGCTGCTCCAAACCGGCATGTATTGCACGCTGAACCATTTCTTCCATAGCTGCATCACTGTCCGCTGAGAAGTTTGTATGCAGATGATAGTCACCAATTATTTTCGACATAGCCTCTCCTTTAGTAAAATGTTACATAAAAATACTTGATTTTTACTTAGTATATCACAGATTTTTAGAACTTACACTAAAAATGATGTTTCTCAAATTTTATTTTAAAATCTCCTTGAAATTTTGCATTAAATTGGGTACAATGAGTGATGGGTTGTTGTATATTTAACAATCTTTGTATGAGAATATAGTTAGTTCATAGGAGGAATTAATCATGGCAGTAAAAGTAGCAATCAACGGTTTCGGTCGCATTGGACGCCTTGCTTTCAGACAAATGTTTGGTGCCGAAGGGTATGAAGTAGTTGCAATTAACGATTTAACGAACCCAGCAATGTTAGCACACTTGCTTAAATATGATTCAGCACAGGGAAGATACGCTTTGGCTGACAAAGTTTCTGCCGGAGAAGATTCCATTACTGTTGATGGAAAGACCATCAAAATCTACGCTCAAAGAGATCCTAAAGATCTTCCTTGGGGAGAGCTTGGAGTAGACGTTGTACTTGAGTGTACAGGTTTCTTTACTTCAAAAGCTTCTGCATCTGCACACATTACAGCAGGCGCTAAGAAGGTAGTGATTTCTGCACCAGCAGGAAATGACCTTCCTACAGTTGTTTACAATGTTAACCATGACACATTGAAATCAGAAGATACAATTATTTCAGCAGCGTCATGTACAACAAACTGCCTTGCACCTATGGCAAATGCTTTGAATAATTTAGCACCTATCGAAAGCGGAATTATGTCAACGATTCACGCTTACACAGGTGATCAGATGACACTTGACGGACCTCACCCAAAAGGTGATTTAAGAAGAGCTCGTGCGGCTGCTGTTAATATCGTTCCGAACAGCACAGGTGCAGCTAAAGCTATCGGTCTTGTTATCCCTGCTTTAAATGGCAAATTAATCGGTTCTGCACAGCGTGTTCCGGTTCCTACAGGTTCTACAACAATCCTTGTAGCAGTAGTAGACGGAACAGTTACGAAAGAGCAGATCAACGCTGCTATGAAAGCTGCTTCAAATGAGTCTTTTGGATACACAGAAGAAGAGCTTGTTTCTTCAGATGTTATCGGAATTACTTACGGTTCACTTTTCGATGCTACACAGACAATGGTATCTCCAATTGAAGGTGGCAAGACTCAGGTACAGGTGGTTTCATGGTATGACAATGAAAACTCTTATACTAGCCAGATGGTACGTTCTATCAAACATCTTGCAAGTCTGTAAATCAAATACAATGCAAAGGTACACGCAGAGAAACGTATAACTAAAGCAGGTTCGGTCGTCTGGACCGAACCTGCTTATTTTATATCATACCAACCATTAGGGGATCAGGAGGTCGTATGTTAAATAAAAAATCAGTTGATGATATTAATGTCAAAGGACAACGTGTTCTGGTACGATGTGATTTCAATGTACCGTTGAAAGACGGAAGCATCACAGACGAGAACCGTTTGATTGCGGCATTACCAACGATTAAAAAACTTGTTGCAGATGGCGGAAAAGTGATTTTGTGCTCACATTTAGGAAAGCCCAAGGGCGAGCCTTTACCGGCGCTGTCACTGGCACCGGTAGCTGTACGTCTTAGCGCATTACTGGGACAGCCGGTTACATTTGTACCCAATGACCGCGTCATCGGAGATAATGTCAAAGAAGCTGTTGCTGCAGTGAAAGAAGGCGAGATCATTCTTCTGGAAAACACTCGTTATCGTGCAGAAGAGACTAAAAATGGTGAAGAATTCAGCAAGGATCTTGCTTCTATCGCTGATGTTTTCGTAAACGATGCATTTGGTACGGCACACAGAGCACATTGCTCCAATGTTGGCGTAACAAATTTTGTTCCGGTTAATGTCGTTGGCTATTTAATGCAGAAGGAAATTGATTTCCTCGGAAATGCTGTTAATAACCCACAGAGACCGTTCGTAGCAATCTTAGGCGGTGCGAAAGTAGCTGATAAGCTTAATGTTATCTCTAACCTAATCGAAAAATGTGATACATTAATCATCGGCGGTGGTATGGCTTTTACTTTCCTGAAAGCAAAAGGTTATGAAGTGGGCTCTTCTCTTGTAGATGATACAAAGCTTGAGTATTGCAAAGAAATGCTGCAAAAGGCAGAGGATGCTGGCAAGCAATTGCTGCTGCCGGTAGACAGTGCAGTAGCGGCTTCTTTCCCGAATCCGATCGATGCCAAAATTGATGTTGAAAATGTCATGTCTGACGCTATGCCGGAAGGTAAGATGGGACTTGATATTGGTACAAAAGCAGCTGAGGAATATGCACAGGCAGTGAAATCAGCCAAAACAGTGGTATGGAATGGCCCAATGGGTGTGTTCGAGAATCCACAGCTGGCACAAGGAACGATTGCAGTAGCCAAGGCTCTTGCAGAGACGGAAGCAACAACGATCATTGGTGGCGGCGATTCAGCAGCCGCAGTAAATATTCTGGGATTTGGCTCCAAAATGACACATATTTCTACGGGTGGCGGAGCTTCACTTGAATTTTTGGAAGGTAAAGTACTTCCTGGCGTAGATGCCGCAGATGATAAATAAAAAATTAATGGAGGAAAGAAAAATGGCAAGGAGAAAGATTATAGCAGGAAACTGGAAGATGAATAAGACACCTTCTGAAGCAGTGGCACTTGTAAACACATTAAAACCATTAGTAGCAAACGAGGATGTGGATGTAGTATTTGGCGTACCGGCCATTGATATCATCCCAGTACTTGAGGCAGCCAAAGGCTCTAACATCGAAGTGGCCGCCGAGAATATGTATTATGAAGAAAGCGGTGCGTACACAGGTGAAATTGCACCTAATATGCTGACAGATGTTGGTGTAAAATATGTTATCCTTGGACATTCTGAGAGAAGAGAATATTTTGCGGAAACAGACGAGACTGTTAATGCAAAAGTAAAAAAAGCTTTCGAGCATGGTATCACTCCTATCGTATGCTGTGGAGAATCACTGACACAAAGAGAACAGGGTGTTACAATCGATTTTATTCGTCAGCAGATCAAAATCGCCTTTCTGGATGTAACAGCAGAACAGGCTGCAACAGCTGTAATCGCGTATGAGCCAATCTGGGCTATCGGTACAGGTAAAGTGGCAACAACTGAGCAGGCACAGGAAGTATGTGCAGCCATTCGTGCTACGATTGCAGAAATCTATGACTCAGCAGTAGCTGAAGCTGTCAGAATTCAGTACGGCGGTTCTGTATCAGCTGATTCAGCAGCAGAGTTATTTGCACAGCCGGATATTGACGGCGGTCTTGTAGGCGGCGCTTCCCTGAAACCAGATTTTGGAAAAATCGTCAATTACAATAAATAAGTAAAGCAGGAGAAGGGCGGGCTTATTGTTCGCCCTTTATTCTTTAGTATGGAGGACTGTATGAAAAAACCAACTGTATTAATGATCCTTGATGGATTTGGATTAAATGATAACTGTGAAGCGAATGCAGTATGTGAAGGCAAGACACCTGTCATTGACCAGTTGATGTCACAATGCCCGTTTGTTAAGGGTGAGGCCAGTGGTCTGGCTGTTGGGCTGCCGGAAGGTCAGATGGGCAATTCTGAAGTAGGACATCTGAATATGGGGGCAGGCCGCATTGTCTATCAGGAACTGACCCGTATTACGAAATCCATACAAGACGGCGATTTCTTTGAAAATCCGGCACTTGTTACGGCATTCGAGAAGGCCAAACAGCAGGATACGGCAGTGCATTTGATGGGACTGTTGTCAGACGGTGGTGTACACAGCCATAATACGCATCTTTATGCATTGCTTGAAATGGCTAAGAAGCAGGGCGTATCTAAAGTTTATATTCACTGCCTGTTTGACGGCAGAGATACACCTCCGGCTTCCGGAAAATCTTATGTGGAAGAACTCGAGAGTAAAATTCGCGAAATTGGGGTTGGTGAAATTGCAACCCTGACCGGTCGTTACTATGCCATGGATCGTGACAATCGCTGGGATCGTGTTGAAGCTGCCTATAATGCGATTGTTTCCGGCATTGGAGAAACTGCCACATCTGCTTTGGAGGGTATCACACATTCCTATGACGAAGGTAAAACAGATGAATTCATTTTGCCGACTGTCATAACGAAGCAGGGGATTCCTGTTGTAACAGTGGAAGATAAGGATTCCTTTATTTTCTTTAATTTCAGACCGGATCGTGCCCGGGAAATCACCAGAGCTTTTTGTGACACAGATTTTGCTGGTTTTGAGCGCAAAAAACACCCGGAGCTTACATTTGTGTGCTTCACTGACTATGACGAAACCATTGGGCATAAACTGGTTGCTTTTACAAAGGATGAGATTCACAATACATTGGGTGAATACCTCAGCGCACACCACCTGACACAGGCGCGTATTGCTGAAACCGAAAAATACGCACACGTTACCTTTTTCTTTAATGGAGGGGTAGAAGAGCCTAATGAAGGAGAAGAGCGTATCCTCGTAAAATCCCCTAAGGTTGCAACCTATGACCTGCAGCCTGAAATGAGTGCGCCGATCGTTTGTGATAAACTTGTAGAAGCGATTCGTTCACAGAAATTTGATGTCATTATCATAAACTTCGCGAACCCCGATATGGTCGGTCATACTGGAATAGAACCGGCTGCCATCAAAGCAGTGGAAGCAGTTGATGCCTGCGTTGGCCGGGCAGTCGAAGCAATTAAAGAAGTGAATGGACAGATGTTCATATGCGCCGACCATGGTAACGCTGAACAGCTGAAGGATTACACGACCGGAGAGCCTTTTACTGCACATACAACAAATCCGGTTCCATTTATCCTGGTGAATGCAGATCCATCCTATGGGCTGCGGGAAGGTGGAAACCTGGCGGATATCGCACCGACGCTCTTAGAGTTGATGCAGTTGCCGCAACCGGTTGAAATGACTGGAAAATCACTGCTGATTAAGAAATAATTGTTGACTTTACAGTATATACATGATAGAATTTTCTAGTATGCCGCACAGAGAGGTTAGAAGTGTCGTTCGACCACCAAATCTGGCGAGTAATGATAATAGGAGGTGTTCCAAATGTACGCAATCATAGTAACTGGCGGAAAGCAGTACAAAGTAGCCGAAGGCGATATCATTAAAGTAGAAAAACTTGGTGTTGATGCCGGAGAAACTGTAACGTTTGATCAGGTATTAGCCATTAATGACAGTGGTATTAAAGTTGGAAGTGATGTTGAAAGTGCTAGTGTTACAGCGTCTGTTCTTGCAAATGGCAAAGCAAAGAAGATCATAGTCTACAAGTACAAACGTAAATCAGGCTATCACAAGAAACAAGGACATAGACAATTGTTTACAAAAGTTAAGATCGAAAAAATCAACGCTTAGGCGGTGATTCCGATGATTACAATTACAATTGACAAGTCAAAAGGTGCTTACCGTTTGCTGGAAAGCAAAGGACATGCAGGGTATTCCGAATATGGAAGTGACATTGTATGTGCAGCTGTTTCTGTTTTGCTGATAAATGCCGTCAATTCAATTGAAACTTATACACAGGCTGATATTGAATATAGTATGGAAGAAGGTTTTCTGTCACTGAGATTCTTAGGGACAGCCGGACCGGAAGCGACACTATTGATGGATTCTCTGGTCTTAGGACTGGAAAGCATAGAAACGCATTACGGTAAAAAGCACATTCACATTCAAATAAAGGAGGTGTAGGTCATGTTGAAAATGAACCTTCAATTATTTGCTCATAAAAAAGGTGTTGGTTCTACTAAGAATGGTAGAGATTCTGAGTCAAAGAGACTTGGCGCCAAACGAGCAGATGGACAATTTGTAAAAGCGGGTAATATTTTATACAGACAGCGCGGTACGAGAATTCATCCAGGCATTAATGTAGGTCTTGGAAGAGATCACACATTGTTTGCATTAACAGATGGAGTTGTAAGATATACTAGAAAAGGAAGAGATAAGAAGCAGGTTTCAATCGTTCCGGTAGCAGCAGAGTAACGACGAGAAGCTCGTGTAGCGTATTTCTTTTTGGAAGGCTTCAAATCAACTTAATGGTTTGAAGCCTTTTCCATATGTATTTAGAAGAGGAGTAACATGTTTGCAGACAGAGCAAAAATAATCATTCGTTCTGGAAAGGGCGGTGACGGTCACGTCAGTTTTCGGCGTGAATTATATGTGCCCGACGGCGGTCCGGATGGCGGCGATGGCGGCCGGGGTGGAGATGTGGTATTTGAGGTTGATGAGGGGCTGAATACGCTTGTCGATTTCAGACATAAAAGAAAATTTCATGCACAGGATGGTGAACCCGGCAGTAAGAAACGATGCCATGGAGGAAACGGCTCCGATATCGTGTTGAAGGTTCCGGAGGGAACGGTTATTCTAGATGCGGATACCGCGAAGGTAATAGCTGATATGTCTGGCTCAAACAGAAGACAAATCATTCTAAAAGGTGGCAGAGGCGGCAAAGGCAATATGAATTATGCCACACCGACCATGCAGGCTCCCAAATATGCGCAGCCAGGTCAGCCTTCAAAAGAACTTGAGGTTCGTTTGGAACTTAAAGTAATTGCTGATGTTGGTCTTGTAGGTTTTCCCAATGTAGGTAAATCCACATTACTTTCCAGAGTAAGTAATGCCAGGCCTAAGATTGCAAATTACCATTTCACCACCTTAAATCCCAATTTAGGAGTTGTGGATTTTGAGGGGATCAATGACTTTGTAATTGCCGATATCCCCGGACTGATCGAAGGGGCTTCTGAAGGTGTTGGATTAGGGCATGATTTCCTGCGTCATATTGAACGTACCAGGGTTATGATTCATATGGTAGACGCAGCCTCAACAGAAGGGCGTGATCCCATAGAGGATATATACCTGATTAATAAGGAGATTGCCGCTTATAACAGCGAGCTTGCGGCACATCCGCAGGTCATAGCTGCTAATAAAATTGATGCAATTTATGATATTACCGATGAGAGTGAATCTCCGATTGCTTTATTAAAAAAAGAGTTCGAACCTAAGGGAATCAAGGTGTTCCCAATTTCAGCTGTCAGTGGTAAGGGAATAAGGGAACTGCTTTCCTGTGTCAAAGAAATTCTTAGTACTCTGCCTAAGAAGCCGGTACAGTTCGAGCCGGAGTTCTTCCCTGAAGAAGAGCTGCTTTTGCAGCAGCTTCCGCATAGTGTATATAAGGCGGAGGATGAGGAAATCTATGTCATTGAAGGTCCGAGAATTGAAAAAATGCTTGGTTATACTAATTTGGAGTCTGAGAAGGGATTTGCCTTCTTTCAGCGCTTCCTAAAAGAAACCGGTATTTTAGACGAATTGGAAGCACTTGGAATTCAAGAAGGTGATACAGTGCGTATGTACGGATTTGATTTTGACTATTATAAGTAAGGAGAATCGAATGACAAGTAAACAAAGAGCCTATTTAAAGGGACTTGCAATGAAACTTGATCCGCTGTTTCAGCTGGGAAAAAGCAATGTGTCTCCAGAATTTGTAGGCGCTGTTGCAGAGGCATTTGGTGCGCATGAATTGATTAAGATCAGTGTACTGCCCAACTGCATGGAGGATATTCCGGAAATGGCGAATATGCTTGCAGAGAGAACCTCCGCACAAGTCGTGCAGGTAATTGGACGTAAAATAGTCTTATATAAAGAAGGAAAAAAAGAGAGAAAGAAGATCATTCTTCCTAAGTAGAGGTAAATTCTATGGTACAAAAGCATGTTGGCATCATGGGAGGTACATTTGATCCAATCCATGTGGGACATTTGATGATATCTGAAAAAGCCTATGAGCAGCTGCATCTGGATAAAGTACTGTTCATTCCTTCCGGCAATCCGCCGCATAAACGCAAACGCAGTGGGAGAGCAACAGATTCGCAGCGAATTGAAATGGTATCGCTGGCGATACAGGAGAATCATCATTTTGAACTTTGCCTGGAAGAGATGCAGATTCATGGATACAGCTTCACATATCTTACAGTTGAAATGCTGAAATCAATACATCCGGATACTGAGTTCTATTTTATTATGGGTGCAGATTCCCTGCTTGATTTTGAAAATTGGCGTGAACCTGAGAGAATCTGTCGGGCAGTTAAGTTAGCCGTTGCAGTTCGTGATTATATTCAGGCCGAAAAATTGCAGGCAACAGTACAGCATCTGCGAGAGAAGTTTCAGGCGGACATTACGCTGATTGATTCACCTAACATTGAAATATCATCAGAAAAATTAAGGGAATGGGTCGTTGAAAGCAAAAGTTTGCGTTACTTTACGCCGGATTCAGTGTATACTTATATCAAAGACCACAATATCTACAAACAGTTAGATTTTAAATGAAAGGATTTGGAACATCTTGAATCAAAAAGAAATATATTCTATAGAAAAGGCATTAAGTAAAGAACTTTCTACGGAGCGTTATTTGCACAGCATCGGGGTAATGGATACAGCAGCCTGCATGGCTATGGCCTATAACGTAGACATTGATGCAGCCTTGCTGGCCGGGCTTTTGCATGACTGTGCAAAGTCCATCCCTGATACAAAGAAGATTACTTTATGCAAGCGCAATAAGATAGAAATCAGTGCCGCAGAGTTTGCCTCCCCGACATTGCTGCATGCAAAACTAGGGGCACATATAGCGCATAAGAAATACAGAGTTGATGACCAGGACATATTGAATGCAATATTGTATCATACGACAGGACGTCCAGAGATGAGCCTGCTTGAAAAAATCGTGTATATTGCAGATTATATTGAACCTACGCGCAAAAACATCCCTAACCTAAAGGAAATAAGATACCTGGCTTTTCATGATATTGACCGGTGCATGTATGAAGTTCTGCGTGCGACCATACATCATCTGGAGCGCCGCCCCATCACGATTGATGAGGTGACTCAGGAAGCCTTTCGTTTTTATGAAGCCGCTGTTGAAACAGCACAGTCTAGTGGAGAGTAATAGATGGATAAAACACAAATCATATTAGAAACTGTCAAAAAAGCACTTGAAGACAAGAAAGCAACAGAAATTAAGATGCTTCATGTGGAGAAAATCACAGTTATGGCAGATTACTTTGTTATTGCAAGCGGAAGCAACCGGAATCAGCTGCAGGCGATAGTAGATGAAATTGATGCGGAACTTGGCAAACAGCAGATCGAGCCTAAGTATATTGAGGGACGCCAGTCAAACAGCTGGATTCTGATGGATTATGGTACTGTTATCATACATATTTTCGATGAAGAGAATCGCGAATTTTATAATCTTGATAAAATATGGAGTGATGCGACTTCGGTTACGTTGTAGTCGGCACAATAAGTTTACCATAACAATATTATGTCATCTAATAATAAAAAGTAAGATAAATTTAAAGAAATGCTCTGTTCAATAGTGACAGGGCATTTCTTTAGGTTCATAAAACCTTATTTAATATAAACGTACAAGACCAATCATAATCCCCAGAATCTGTAATTCGTTTTCCTGGAGAAGAATCGGTTCCATGGTATCATTCTCAGGCTGGAGGCGATAATGACCATCTTCTTTATAATATGTCTTGACAGTAGCGCTGTCATCCAGCAGTGCTACAACTTTATCCCCATTTTTGGCAGTTGTCTGTTGTTTGACGATAATCTGATCACCGTCAAGAATACCGGCATTGATCATGCTGTCTCCCTTGACCTTTAGCATAAAGGTCTGGACATTCGGAATAAATTCAGCGGGGAAAGGATAGTAGTTCTCAACATTTTCATCTGCAATAATAGGCGTGCCTGCTGCAACAGTTCCTACAAGAGGGATATTGACAATTTCCCTGCGCGTCAGATTAAAGGTATCGTCAACAATTTCTATGGCCCTGGGCTTGGTCGGATCTCTTCTGATATAACCATTCTTTTCAAGAGTTTCAAGATGGGAGTGTACAGATGAAGTGGATTTCAAGTGTACGGCCTCACATATTTCACGTACAGCCGGCGGAAAGCCGCGGTTTAATATCTCTTTTTTTATATATTCCAGAATCTCAAGCTGTTTATCACTGATTTTACCTTTACCCATATGGCACCTCCATTTTTTAATATGATACCATAGACAAACGTAAAAAGCAAACATATATTCGAAAAAAAGCGTTTTGCTATTGACAAACGTATGTTCTAATGGTATTCTTATTTCAGAACATACGTTTGCGTTAGTTGATGGAGGAATAGAGTTATGACAAGAAAAAAAGGAATCGTGATTCTGGCTACGTTTATATTGATTGCCGTAAGTTGTGCAGTTGTTCTGCTTCAAAGTACACAGCTGGTTCGTGGCAGCTCAGTTGGAAGCGCAGAAGGACGGAATAAATATTATAAGAGTATTTTAATTGAATCAGGTGATACTTTATGGGATATTGCAAATACCTATCGGGATGAACATCACCAGTCAGTTACTTCATATATTAGTGAATTAAAGCAGATGAACAGCCTGCGTGATGATCGTCTGATCAGTGGTGAATACCTTATTGTATCGTATTATAATGAGTTATAGTATCAATTGGCTTTCTACCTGATGGAGTGCCCCCCGATCTTTGTACCAGTGGAAGAGTTAGTTTTGATATGATAAACTAACAAAAAGGAGCAGTACAAAAATGGGAAAAGCAAGGTACACAACGGAGCAAATCATCGTCA
>JBKECY010000076.1:0-21342 GCA_047975025.1 Lachnospiraceae bacterium | reverse complement strand
CCGCCCTTGAACAATCCACCAAGAAATGTTACGATGTCGTCAAGCTGATAAGGATTTACCCTACCGGATACCGGTCATTACTAACATTGCGACTGGTACAAAAATCGGGGGCAGGTCAGTTGTTGTTACCTTTTTCAGCAAAGGTCAACGAGAAAGCATTTGAAGGAGCGACACCGGGAGAAATCGCCAATACGGCCAACGTTTCGTTCGAAAATGAAGATGGTACTTCCTTTAATACGGACACACCTGAAATTACCACAGAGGTAGAAAAAGGAACAGCGACGATTAACAAGGTTGACTCTCAAACAAAAGCAGCACTTAGCGGAGCTACATTTGCACTGTATCGCAAGGCAGTTACCGGTGATACAGGAGCAGAGACAATCACAGTTGCAGGTGAAAGTGTATCTGTTGTCAAAGTAATGGCCGGCACTCCGGCAGCACAGGTGACAGCTACATCAGGTACTGACGGCAAAGCTGTATTTTCAGATCTTGCGGCTGGAACATACTATGCAGTTGAGACAGTGGCACCTACCGGATACAACAAACTGACACAAGGTGTTCTGTTGGGAACCCTGACAACGGTCAATGGAGCTATTTCAGCTGAAGTCACTGTACAAAACGTTAAGCGTGGAGAAATCCCGCAGACTGGCGGTATGGGAACCATTGTATTTACCGCTGTTGGTATTGGTTTAATGGGAATTGCACTTGCATTCTTCGTAAAGAACAAAAAGAAAGCAAGTGATGTAGAATAAGCAGAATCTTAGCAAGCAGTATGGGTGGGGTGGTTTTGCCCCACCCATCTTCTTACTATATAGGAGAGTGTAGGTTACAATGAAAAAAGTATGGAAAGTTATATTTGGATTTGTATTTTTCATAGGGCTTTGTGTTCTTTTTTTTCCTGTTTTTTCAAATTGGTATAACAACCGTGTGAATTATTCGCAGATTGAGTCCTATGAAAATGAATTGGACACATTGACAAAAGAGGAAAGAGAAGAAAAACTGGCGGCCGCACGCGCCTACAATGATGAAATGGCATCAGGGACATCCATCAAAGATCCTTTTTCAGATTCGGATAAGAGTCTGGCCGGAATTGAAAAATTAGGGTATCAGACCGGTTCCATCATAGGCTACATAGAAATCCCCAAAATAAATGTGAAACTGTCGATCCTGGTGGGAACAACGGAAGACGTACTTAAAAATGGTGCAGGTTATATGCTGGAGAGTTCATTTCCGGTAGGGGGAGAAGGTACACATACGGTCATTACTGGTCACAGAGGCTTACCAACGGCTGAGATGTTCCGGTATCTTAACGAGTTGAACAAAGGTGACCGTTTCTTTATTAATACATATGGTGAAACCTTTGCATATGAAGTAGACCAGATTAAAGTGGTAAAACCATTTGAGATGGATGACCTGGCAATTGTGCCGGGGCAGGATTATGCGACACTGATTACTTGTGAACCCTATGGAGTCAATTCGCACCGCATGCTGGTTCGAGGACACCGTACGGAATATTCACAGGAAGATAAGATTATTGAGGCACAGAAAAATTCAGAGGATCAATTCATGGAATTTTTAATTCGCTACAAAGAATACCTTATAGCCATAGCGATTATAGCTCTGGTCTCCCTGCTTATTATTGTAAAGGAGATTAGAAGAGCGCGTAAGTGGAGAAGACTGCAGGCCGCAAAACAAAAAGAAGCGGATGAACAAAAAGAGCATAAGGAGCAGACGTGACATGGAAAAGCACGTGAGAAAAAAAGAATTTTCTGAACTGAAAAAGCTGGTTTTCTATCTTCTGTTCCTAAGTGGGCTGTTTGTCTTCCTGTTTCCCCAGATTGCCATCTTTGTGGGAGATTTAAAAAGAGAAGTAGAAATCAGCAAAATCAGTGAAGCTGCTTTAAAAACAGACTATACGGAATTAAAAACTGAAATGCTGCAGTACAACCAGGATATTCAAGGGGGAACCTCTACGTTCTACGACCCATTCTCAGTGGAAATGGGAACAACAGATATGAGCCGATATCCACAGCTTAACGATACGGATGTTATCGGATATCTGGATATTCCGGCTATCGAGGAGTCGTTACCAATCTATGTAGGAGCCAGCCAGGATAATCTGAGCAAGGGGTGTGCTGTACTGGAAAATACGTCACTTCCGCTGGGCGGAATCAATACACATAGCGTTATTGCAGGTCATCGGGGGTATCATTATGCGCTCTTTTTCAGAAATCTGGACAAGATGCAAAATGGTGATCTGATTTATATCCATATTGCGGGGGAAACACTTGTCTATCAAATGTATGACCGGGAAGTTATTGAGCCTACACAAGTCGAGAAGCTGGAAGTTATTGAAGGCAAGGATGTTGTGACTTTACTGACCTGTGAGCCGCATGGAATTGCCACGCATAGAATGCTGGTACGTACAGAACGGGTATATCCAGATACAACACAAGGCGACATCGCGGAAACACAGGGTGTGCAGGAAACACAGGGTGTTCAGGAAACACAAGCTGTGCAGGAAAGCGGCAATGAGGGCGCACCAGCGCAGGAAACAGAGAAGAAGGAAGAAGTGCAGGTTTCTGATACGGCACTGGTTTCTGATACGGCAGAGACAGGAAGCTTGGAAGCGTTCATACAGTACCGCTTGCTGAACCGGGCGTTTGTTGTAGTGGGAAGTATTCTTGCAGTGAAAATAGTAGTTTCCTTACTGCATTCGATTTATATACTGTGTATGAGAAAAAAGTAGTAAGGCTGAGTCAGTCCAGCGCCATGCACATATGAGTTGATAAAATCGGTACGGTATACCCGTTGAATGTGACAGCAAAATATGGTATGATAATCCGTAGTTTTTATAGAACGCAATGTGTAAGGAAAGGGGACAACATGTTAGGGAAGTATAATAAAATACTCTGTGCGCTGTTAGTGACAGGCCTTGTGACCGCGCAGGTGCCGGTATATGCTCAGGGTACCGAACAGGAGGCAACAGAACAAAGCGCTGCGGTGGGGGAGACAACGCAGACAGTAACACCGGCAGCAACCAATACGCCTGAGGCAACAGTAACACCGGAGGTTACCGCCCTGCCAGAGGAAACAGACACGCCGGAGGCGACAGCAACACCGGAAACTACAGTGACACTGGAGGCGACCGTTGCACCGGAAGCAACGGAAGATACGACGGATACACCGGCAGTTTTGCAGCCGCAGACTTCAGTTTCACTGCTGAGTCTTACCTCTGCAGAACGTACGGCTCTAATTGAACGTTGGGGAAATGCGGCCAAGGTACTTGCCAAAGAGTATAACATCTATGCGTCTGTTATGGTGGCGCAGGCAATTCTTGAGTCTGCCTGGGGGCAGAGCCAGCTGGCACTGCAGGCCAACAATTTGTTCGGGATCAAGGGCAGCTATAATGGTCAGTTCGTGACTATGTCCACACAGGAATATGAAAATGGAGAATGGATCACAGTTGATGCACAATTCAGAAAATATCCCTCCATTTCAGAATCTTTTAGAGATAACGCAGATAAAATTCGTAATGGTGTATCTTGGAACTCCAGCTATTATTCTGGTGCCTGGAGAGAGAATACAGAAACATATAAGGATGCTACACAATGGCTTCAGGGGCGTTATGCTACGGATCCGACCTATGCATCAAAATTAAATAGCCTTATCTCAACATATAACTTGACCATCTATGATATTCAGGGAGATGCGATGTATCGTATCTACAATCCCAACAGCGGTGAGCATTTTTACACAAAGAATACGCAGGAGCGTGATAATCTGCTCAGTGTGGGTTGGATCTATGAAGGAATTTCCTGGTATTCGGCGTATAGCGGGACACCGGTATATCGTGTGTACAACAAGAACAGTGGGGAACACCATTATACCACCAGTACGGCCGAGAGAAACAATCTGGTTAAGCTGGGGTGGAAGAATGAAGGCATCGGCTGGTATTCGGCTTCCAGCAAGGGAGTGCCGCTCTACCGGCTATATAATAAGAATGCGACCGGGCAGTATGAAGCGGGAGCCCACCACTATACGGTTACTACAACAGAGCGTGATACGCTGATTGGTCTGGGGTGGAAGAGCGAAGGTATTGGTTGGTATGGAGTAAAATAGAGTTGTAAGTTCCTTCAATGGAGCTGAATTAGCAGAGGATAGGTTCAAGAG
Organism: Lachnospiraceae bacterium; assembly: GCA_047975025.1. Taxonomy (GTDB): domain Bacteria; phylum Bacillota; class Clostridia; order Lachnospirales; family Lachnospiraceae; genus JBKECY01. Next base: position 17,169 of record JBKECY010000076.1, on the reverse strand, counting down.
ACCTTTTCTCTGCTATTATTTTCTTTGTCTTTCGAAGACAATGGGAAGAAAAGTGAATATAAAATTGCTCAATTATTTTAAGGATTATTTGTATAATTGCCACTAAATTTATGCAATGCAACTAAAAAATAAAAAAGTTTAGAAAAAAATATTGACAAAATTAATAGTTGAATGCTATTATGAGGGCACAAAGTGAGAACCTTCTCACAAACGAGACAGGGATGGATGAAGCTTATGAAGGAAAGAAAAGAAACGGGATCAGTCACAATCGAAGATGTTGCGTTAAAAGCGGGGGTATCGCGTGCAACCGCAGGGCGGGTAATTGGAAATTATGGAAGAACTTCAGAAGAAGTAAAGAAAAAGGTGCTTGATGCAGCAGCTGAGCTGCAGTATTTTCCGAATGCAATGGCACAGAGCCTGCGGAGTAAAAAGACAAATACAATCGCGATAGTTGTAGATAGAATATCGAATCATTTTTTTGTAAAGGTAATTGAGGCAATTGAAAAAGCAGCATTTGACAGTTGCTACTCAGTGCTGATTTGTAATACACATGAGGATATAAAAAATGAAATCACACAGCTTCAGAGTTTAAAAAGCCGTAGAGTTGATGCAATTATTCTTGCTCCGGTTTATACAGAAACCCAAAAGATTAGAAAAAAGGAAATAAATTTATATGAGTCAGATGTGCCGCTTGTCTTTATTGATTATGAACCTGAAGGTGTCAAAGCAGATTCTATTGTTAGTGAAAATTATGCCGGTGGCTATAAGGCAACACAGTATCTAATATCTCTTGGGCATCGTAATATTGGAATTCTGACAACTGACAAGTTTTTTACGGAAAAGCAAAGAGTTGCAGGATATAAAAAGGCATTAGAGGAAAGTAATATTGAGTTTCAGTCAACCTGGCTTGTGAAAGCTGAGTTACAGGAATTTGGGCAAAGTACGCATGCAATAAAAGAACTATTGATGGTAAATGATGATATTACCGCTGTATTGGTAGTAAATAACGGATTGTGTGCAGGAACGCTCGTAGGCATACAGGAGTTTGGAAAAAGAGTGCCGGATGACGTATCCTTAATCGTATGGGATGATTCAGAAGTCACTGAGTTGATGAATATAACAACAATTGCTCAGTTCCCGGAATTTATTGGAAAAGCTGCGTTTCATAGAGCAATGGAATTGATCAATGATAAGTCAAAAGCTAATGAAATAACTAAAAAAAGTCTGGCGATAGAGTTAAGAACTAGAAATTCTTGCAGAAGGATATAAAAAAGAAAAATAAATTGATTTTATTATGTTTTAAATCAGTTTTTTTTTAATAGCAATGAGAACGTTCTCACAAATTGCAGATTTTAATAAAAGGAGGAAATGAAATGGAACTAATTATGGGCATGAACAGCGGGTCATCTTTTGATGGTATTGACGTTGTTCTGGCAGAAATCGAAATGGCTGAAGATGGATTTCCTACAGCCCCAAGGTTTTTGAAAGGCAACTCCTATGAATGGCCGGAGGAAGTAGCCAAGATTGTTAGAGAGGCTTTTGAAAACAAAGTGGATATGGTCGGGCTTAACAGGCTAAACTATCTTTGCGGAGCCGTCTTTGCAGAAAAAGCCGCACAATTTATGAAGGAAAATGAGATTGATCCGCTCCAAGTCAAAGTGTTGGGATTGGATACGCAGACAATCTATCAGGAACAACCCGATCATGCTGCAATTTCTAAAATGAGTGCAGAGCAGTTAGCAGATTGGGTGGGACGTTGGTCATCTGGGGCATTCCCAGCAGGAATGCAAATGGGTGAGAGCTCTGTGATTGCCAATCTGACTAATGTGGACACTGTCACACACTTTCGACCTGCAGATCATGCAACAGGAGGTGCTGCTGCGCCCTTAATGCCATATTTAGATTTCATTCTATTCAGACACGAAAATCAGCCTACCATGACTCTGAATATTGGAGGAATTGCGAATCTACATGTAGCCGCTCAAGATCGAAGAAATATGTTCGGATTTGATACGGGACCCGGTAATGTTGTTTCGAATTACATGTGTAGAAAACTATTTGGAGTTGACTATGATAAAAACGGTTTGTTGGCAGCACAAGGGGAGGTTGATGGAGAATTACTGGCATATTTTATGAAGCATCCTTTTTTTGAACGTCCTGTTCCTCGTTCGGGGTGGATTGCTGATTATAGTGCAGCATATATTGAACATGTACTTGACAAATTTGCGAATCTTCGACCAAATGATTTTCTTGCTACGGCCTGTGCCTTTACTGGTGAAGCTATTGCAAAAAGCATGAAGGATAATATCCCAGCTAATATTATTCAACAGACGAAGAAAATGTATTGCAGCGGCGGAGGCGTTAGAAATCCTCAAATTATGAGAGAGATACAAAAAAGAATACCCTCTAATATAGAAGCAGTGACTTCTTCAGATATAGGCATTCCGGCTGAATTCAAAGAAGCGATTAAGTTTGCAACGCTGGCTTATTCAACAATTCATCAGGTTCCTGGCAATATTCCAGCAGCAGGACATGCAATGCAATATGCAATATTAGGCAAAATAGCTTTAGCGCCGCGTCATATCAAAGGTGATGTAAAATTTGTGAGATAAGAACTTATACAAGAAGGGAGGTGAATATATGTCAGAAATACTGCTTGAAATGAAGAAAATCAGAAAAGCTTTTAATGGAATAGAAGTGTTAAAAGAAGTGGATTTTACATTAAGATGCGGAACTGTCCATGCGCTTATGGGAGAAAATGGTGCAGGAAAGTCGACACTAATGAAAATACTAAATGGAACTTATGAAAAGGATGCTGGAGAGATTTCTATAAAAGGAACATCTGTGGAGATTAAAAATGCATCCGTGGCCAAGAAATATGGTATTGCAATGATTCACCAAGAACTTAGTCCATTTATGGACTTGAGTGTTGCGGCCAATATGTTCATGGGAAGAGAATTTCTAAAAAAGGGAACAACATTAATCGATGAAACAAGAATGAATGCAGAATGTCTCAAGATTTTTGAGCGGATGCAGATTGATATTGCTCCAAAAGTTAATATGAGTTCATTAAGTGTGGCGCAGATGCAACTTGTAGAAATTGCTAAAGCTATATCAACCGATGCGGATATTCTAATTATGGACGAGCCTACATCAGCCATTACTGAAGAGGAAGTAAAAAAGCTATTTAAGGTCATTCATGATTTGCGTTTAGAAGGAAAAGGAATTGTATATATTTCTCACAAAATGGATGAGATCTACCAGATTGCAGATGAGATTACAGTCATGAGAGACGGAATATATGTAGGCAGTGATTCAACAAATAATCTGACATACGACCAATTAATAAGCATGATGGTGGGACGAAGCCTTGAACAGCAGTTTTATAAAACGAAGCATATTTTAGGCGATACAATGCTGGAAGTAGAAAATCTGACACTTCAGAGCAAGTTCTCTAATATTAGTTTTGAAGTAAAGCGTGGAGAAATACTGGGAATCGCGGGACTGATGGGGGCTGGTCGGACAGAAATTGTGGAAACAATTTTTGGTTTACGGAAAAAAGATGGTGGTAATATTCTGATAAATGGAAATCCGGTAGATATTAGACGTCCAAAAGATGCGATTGCTAAGGGTCTTGCTTTTGTTTCAGAAGATCGTAAAAATGTGGGATTAAATCTAATAGGAAGTATTAAGGAAAATATTACGATTGCCAATCTCATAAAATATTGTACTTTGAAAACTTTTATCAGAAAAAAGAAAGAACAAGAAGTAAGTAAACAGTATATAGAAAAACTTAATATTAAAACTGAAAGCCAGAATAAACTGACAGGTGAGTTAAGTGGTGGAAACCAGCAGAAGGTAATTATAGCAAGATGGCTGTCGACTTCTCCGGATATTATGATTCTGAACGAACCTACCAGAGGAATTGATGTAGGTGCGAAATCAGAAATTTATAAATTAATGGACGATTTTGCAGCCGCCGGAAATTGCGTTATTATGGTTTCGTCAGAAATGCCTGAGATATTAGGAATGAGTGATAGGGTTGTAGTGATTCATGAAGGAACTCTGACAGGTATTTTCAGTGCTGAAGAAGCAACACAGGAAAAAATCCTTACGGCAGCATCGGGGATATAAGAAAGGAAACAGATATGAAGCATAAACACAATATAGTTTATTATTTTGTTAAATATAAAGTGTTTTTGATTTTCGCAGTGTTGTTCATCGTTATGGCGGTGACTTCTGATTTTTTTCTGACGAAAGCAAATCTCTTTAATATGTTGAGACAGTTGTCAATTAATGGCTTACTGTCGGTAGGGATGACATTTGTATTGATTACAGGAGGAATTGATCTTTCTGTAGGCGCTGTGTTGACATTTTCAGCTATGGTAGGATGCTCATTTATCCGCACTGGAAGTCCTTACCCCATTATTATTTGTATACTCATTACAATAGCCATAGGAATAGCGATCGGTCTGGCAAATGGTATTATTATTGCAAAAGGTCGGGTTCCGGCATTTATCGTTACCTTAGGAACACAGTTAATGGCTTCTGGAGCAGCACTATTGTTCAATAATGGTTCCCCAATCCCTGGCCTCAAAGACTCCTATAATGTAATTGGAGCAGGAAACTTGCTCGGAGTGCCATTACCGATTGTCATTTTTATTATAGTTTTATTGTTAGGTGCCTTTATACTTAAGAGCACTCGGTTTGGCAGATATACATATGCCGTAGGTGGCAATAGTATGTCAGCTGAGGCATGTGGAATTAATGCAGCAGCTGTGACAATTAAAGTATATGTTATATCAGGATTATGTGCAGCAATTGCGGGAATTGTATTGTCTTCTCGTGTCAAAACGGCAACTCCTTTAGCGGGAACAGGCTATGAGCTTGATGCCATTGCAGCTGTTGTCTTGGGAGGGACAAGTTTATCTGGTGGCGTTGGCAGCATGTGGGGAACGGTCGTAGGTGTACTTATTATTGGACTTTTAAACAATGGGATGGACTTGTTGAACGTACAGTCATATTTTCAAGATATCATCCAAGGATTCATCATAATATTAGCTGTTTTTATTGATGTTAATACTAATAAGAAGAAAAAATAATATCTAATTATAGGAAGGATACTTTATATGAAAAAAATAGTAGCGTATGCACTCATTATGGTAATGGCAATTAGTATGTTAGCAGGATGTGGGACAACAACAGAAGACACAGGGAGTACTGATACGGGAAGTGCCGATACGGGAAGTGCCGATACAGAAGTGGATTGGTCTGGGATAACAATTGGCTGGTCTCCGGCCAATCTATCAAATGAACTTCAGGTAACACTAACGGATGAACTGACAAAAGAGTTAAAGGCACTAGGAGCAGAAATCTTAACTTCTGATCCACAAGGTGATGCGGTAACTCAAGTTGAGCAGGTGGAAAACTATATTTCACGAGGTGTAGATATGATCCTGATGAGTCCATGTGATGCGTCTGCCAGTGGTGTTGTGGCAGATGAAGCGAAAGAGGCAGGTATTCCAATGATTATTGTGAACTGCAAGATGGACAATATGGATAATGTCTTGAGTTATGTAGGATGTGATGATACCTCAGCAGGTGAATTACTAATGGAATATGCTGCCGAGAAAATTGGAAATGCTGGAAATATCGCGATCTTAAGAGGACCAGATGGTCTGGATGCTCAAATAAAGAGAACCGCAGGTATAGAGAATGTATTAGCTGAAAAGAAAGATATAGTGGTTGAATCATCGCTGGCTGCAGACTGGAAAACGGACAAAGCGATGACAACGGTAGAAAACTGGTTACAGACAATGCAGCTGGATGCAGTTGTTTGTGAAAATGATGAGATGGCTATTGGAGCAGTTGAAGCAATCAAAGGCCAAGGTTTAAGTTGTGAAGATGTTAAGGTGTTTGGTATCGATGGGATTGCGAGTGCGTATGAATCAATTGCAAAAAATGAGATGACAGCAACATTATTACAGGATGCTGCAGCAATTGCTCAAAAAACGACGGAAGTTGTACAAATCTATATGGAAACAGGAAGCGTAGATTCAGAATATATTATTGATTGGGTAGTAGTTGATGCAGAAAATATCAGTGAGTATTATCAACAGTAGACAGCAGGCTAAGGAGGCAGGTATGAAAGCATTAGTAGTTGAAAAACCAGGAGTTGTAAGTGTAATGGATTTAAGTGAACCAGCCATGGGGGAGTATGAAGCAAGATGTGAGATGCTCTTTGGTGCCACTTGTGCAGGAACGGATTTAAGTGTTATTGATGGTGAATTTGCATGGGGAAATGTGTATCCCTCCATCATAGGACATGAAAGTATCGGAAGAGTCATCGAGATTGGAAATAAGGTTAGGAACTTTAAGGTTGGAGATTTAATAAGTCGAGTCTATACAAGAGCAACGGATGGCGTAGGGTTAAGCTGGGGAGGCATGGCTGAGTATGGTCTTGCGGTAGACACTAAAGCAATGTGGTTAGAGGGAATTGCACGTGATGAGTGGGAAGGCTTTAGAGTCAACCAGGTAATTCCGGAAGGAGTGATAGACCCCATGGATGCTACAATGATTATCACGTGGAGAGAAAACTTATCATGGGTAAATCGAATGGGAGTCGCAAAAGACGAAAAAGTTCTCGTAGTGGGCTCTGGCGCGAATGGCCTTTCAATTGCCGCATGCGCCGCAATCCGGGGCGGAAAAGTATATGTGATTGGAAATGCTGCTCGCAAAGATAACGCAATGCATATGGGAATACAAGAATATTATGATTATAGATTAGAGGAAAACTTACAGATATTTATTAACCAGAATAAAAATCAGTTTGACTATATTATTGATGCCACTGGAAAAAAAGAAACCTTAACCCCTTATATGCAAATGCTAAAAGAAGGGGGAACAGCAGCTGTATATGGAATGAGTGATTTTTACAATTATACGTTTAATCCGATTCTAGGACCAAAATCATTTCGTTTTTTTAATTCATATGCTAATACCTATGATGAAGAAGAAACTCATGAAGAAGTAATCGAGCTGATTCGCCAAGGAAAATTAGACGCAGGAAACTGGATTGACAGAGAGCATATATTTACATGGGATAACGCTCCAGAAGTGTACGAACATGTTAGAAACCGCAAAGCTATAAAATCCATTTTAAAATTATCAAGATAAGAGAGGAGCAATATTATGGAAAAGGTTATATTAGGAAGAACGGGGCTTGAAGTAACAAGGTTGTCTTTGGGAGGATTGTTTATGTCAGATTTAACCGGAGACTTTGATAAATCGAAGCAGGCAACAATACATGCACTGCGTACGGGCGCTAACTATATTGATACCGCTCCCAGCTACTTCAATAGTGAAACATGTCTTGGTAATATTTTGAAGGACTGGGAAGGCAAGTATCCTATAATATCTACTAAAATAGGAATGCCTGCGCCATTTAGCCCTAAATCTCCAAAAGATATTATTGAATCCGTAGAGCAAAGTATGGAAAATTTGCATGCAGACCATATTGATATATTATTTGTACACGAGCCAGAGCGAACAGGCCTGTTTGATTGGTGGGATAACGAACTGACATGCGATGGCCCAGTTATTGAGGCTTTAGAGCAAATGAAAAAGAGTGGAATGATCAAATATACTGGTGTCGGAGGAACATGTACACATGAATTGGCCAGAGTATGTGATACGGGTAAATTTGATGTTGTGCTGACGGCATTTAATTATAGTTTGCTTTGGAGAGAAGCTCAATATGAGATCTTACCGGTTGCCCAAAAACATAATATGGGCGTAGTAAGCGGATCACCGCTTCAACAGGGAGCCTTGGCAATTAGACGTGACGATGTGATTGCTAACGGGGCTCCATGGATTAGTGAACCACGTCGGCAGCAGTATAAGGCACTTTATGATCTGCTGGATGAGACTGGAATGGATATTATTGAAATGTCAATGCGGTTTGTTGTTTCAAATCCTCTTGTACATTGTGTATTGACCGGCTCTCGTTCAATTGATGAATTTGATGCAAATTGGAGTTCGGTTGAAAAGGGACCGTTGTCAGATGAAATATTGAAAAAGCTAGATGAAATCTACAGTATGGTTCCATTTAGACCAACACTGGAGCCGTTCATCCTGCCATTTGGAGAAGAACACAAAAAAATTGGCGAGTTAATCTGATTCCTAAATAAAAAGGAGCTTGTATGTTCCCGAGTGCTTCTTCCTATCGTTAAATGTCTGTAAAATTACTGCCCGAAAGAAATTGTCACCACAAAGTATGCTATACTGTAATTTGTTAAAAGAACAAAAAACGGAGCAATGATACGGTGGAATTATGTGGATGACAAATATTAAACTGCAATACCATAGAATGAGTTCGGGGCAGAAGCGGGCTGCAGACGTTCTGCTCTCCAAGGCAGAGAATGCCGGTTCTGTGACGATGCGGGAATGTGCAGCCAGTGCGGCTGTCGGCCAGCCCACAGTTGTCAGAATGCTGGAGAAAGCCGGGTATGAGAGCTGGTCGGACTTTATTAAAGAAGTGTGGAGAGGACACACTGCAGAGGAAAGTTTGTCCGGTACACCGGATGTCCTTCCCAGAGGGAGCGGTGCGGTTGTGCAAAGTATACGGGCTGATTTACAGATGATAGCAGATATGGCACAGCATCTGGATATGAAGCAGTTGGACAAAGTAGTCAAATGTATTAAGCGGGCGAAGATTATAGATGTGTATGGTACCGATAATTCTGCGAATGCAGCGGCAGAGCTCTCCGGCAGATTATTGCATCTGGGGCTTACGAGCCGGAATTATTCGGATCTGTTCTTTCAAAAAATCAGCGCCGGACACCTGAACGAAAAGGACGTGGTCATTAGCTTCTCCATTTCGGGAGAGACTAAAGCCGTTGTAGAAGCCATGCGTTCAGCCAGGCAGTGCAAGGCGGTCACTATTGCTGTGACCGGCGATGTTGAGTCGCAGCTGGCACAAGAAGCGGACTACGTCTTTCGGACACCGACGATTAAATTCAGTGAAGTCAGCAAGTGGAACTCTTCGCGAATTTCGCAGATTGCGTTTGTGGATGCGCTTTGTGTGGCGATTATGGAAAGCGATCTGGAGCGGTTTAATGAGCAGTTGAGCCGATCCACAAAAGAGTTTGAAGATGATATATCAGATAGGGCGAGAGCGCCTCATATATAGGAAAAAAAGGTTTTTCGGAGCATTGCTCCGAAAAACCTTTTTTTACGGAATCGTTACATATGGGACATTACACATTCTTTACATGGTCTTGAAGATTTCTTAAAAAACTCTGTGCTATGATGCAAGTGCAGTGAACAAGAACGAAAAAGAGGAGCCTGCACAGTGTATAGAGAAAAAGTAAGAGTTAAGGAAATATTAAAGATCTCTCTGCCCACAGTCATCGCTATGACGCTTACGGGGATGTACAGTGTCGTGGATGGGCTGTTTATAGGCAGAGCAGCTGGGGATACGGGGTTGGCGGCAATCAATATTGCCTGGCCGATTACCGCACTGGTCACCGCCATGGGATTTGCCATCGGCAGTGCTGGAAGTGTATTACTATCGAACTACCAAGGACGCGGCAGTACGGAGGAAGCAGAGCATACTTATGAAACCACAGTAACGCTTTTACTGCTCAGCGGTATTGTATCGACACTGCTTCTGGTTGTAATCTATCCGTTCGTGCTGCGAGGTCTGGGGGCGAGCGGTGATGTTTATCCACAGGCACTGGCATACAGTGAAGTAATTGTCAAAGGAAGCTTGTTTCAAATCCTGGGGGTCGGTATTCTGCCGGTGCTCAGGAATAGAAACAAATCAATGCAGGCGATGTGTATTATGATTCTGGGAATTCTGGTGAATGTTGTATTAAATTACTATTTAATGTTCCATAAAGACCTGGGAATCCGCGGAGCTGCTTATGGAACGGTATGGGCGCAGGGTGTCGTGGCATTGGCAGCCATGGTATTGCTCTATCGGGAGAGAGGGAGTCTGCCGCATATTCGACTGCCGGGGGCCACGGTGAAGAGAATTTTATTTATGGGAATCTCAGGCTTTGGGGTGCCTCTGGCACCATCGATCGTATTGATCTTTACTAATTGGCAGTGTCTGATCTATGGAGGGAAAACTGCGGTCGCCTGCTATGCGGTCATATCCTATATTGTGTTCCCTGTGCAATCAATGCTGGCGGGAATGGGAGATGGTGTGCAGCCCCTGATCAGTCGTTTTTGCGGTGAAGGCAAATATGAAGAGATGCAGCAGGTAAGGAACATCGCATATCGTATTGTGCTTTTATTAGGAGGTGTGGCGGCCATCACAGTACTTCTGCTGTCTAATAAAATCAGCGTATGGTTTGGGCTTTCAGAAGCGGCAGCGGTCAGTTTTGCAACAGGCATCAGAATCAGCATGTTTTCATTCTTCTTTATAGGCATTGCCCGGATGAATGTTGCTTATCTAAACGCTACGTTACAGACAAGAGCAGCGATTGTTATGACATATACCGAAAGCCTGCTGGTTGCACCGATTCTGCTCTACCTGCTTCCGGTGTTCTTTAAGATTAACGGAGTGTGGGGGCTTTACCGGTGACGGCGCTAGGTATGCTCATCATTTATAAAGTAATGGAGGAAAGAAAACATCATGAAAAATCGGCAGAAATTTAAGCGTATCGGCAGCAGTATCTTGTTTGTGGTTCCGGCGTTACTACCGCTGATCGTATTCTGGATTTATCCGATTCTAAGGTCTGCCTATATCAGTCTGACAGACTGGGACTATATGTCACCCGAATACAATATTGTATTCTTTGATAACTTTTTATCCCTGTTTCAGGATAAAAGATTCTACGATGCTTTATGGAACACGTTAGTGTTCAGTCTGGGGACACTGATTCCAACGATCGTGCTGGGACTTTTGCTGGCATTGCTTTTGCAAAAAGCGTTTAGGGGTAGGGGGATCATCAGGTTCATACTGTTCTCACCATGGATTACCCCCACAGTGGCGGTATCGATTGTCTGGACTTGGATTTATGAACCAAACAGTGGAATTGCTAATACGATTCTGGGATTTCTGCATCTGCCGCAGCTGCAATGGATCAAAAGCTCGCAGACAGCCATGTTGGCAGTCATTATTGTAACCGTATGGAAAAGTCTGGGTTATGCCATGATTTTTTATCTGTCGGCATTGGAAAAAGTGCCGCCGGAGCTGTATGAAGCCAGCGGAATGGATGGAGCCAAACGCTGGCAGCGTTTTCGGGATATTACCATTCCCGGTATATCGCCGACGACCTTCTTTTTGATGATTATCACGATGGTCAATTCACTACAGGCCTATGACCAGATTCAGATTCTGACGCAGGGCGGCCCCTCGGGGAGTACAAGAACTTTACTCTATATGTATTACCAGTTGGGATTCGAGGAGTTCGACATGGGGCAGGCAGCGGCCGTAGCTATGGTACTGATTGTTATTACGGTGATTCTGTCCATCGCACAATTTGCAGGTTCAAAGAAATGGGTACATTATTAGGAGAGCAAACTATGAAGGTAAGAACGGGTTTAGAGAAAATCGGAAAATTTTTGGTGCTGCTCGCATTTTGTATTTTTACCGCCTTTCCATTCTTATGGATGGTTCTAAGTGCGCTAAAGACAAAGGCGGAGATTATGGATGTGTCGCATTTCTTTCCGGAGAAATTTCAGTGGGGGAATTTTTATGAGGTATTCTTCAATTCCCCGCTTTTACGATATATATGGAACAGCCTCTTTGTATCAAGTATTTCGCTGGTATTGCAGATCGTATCGGCCGGTATGATTGCCTATGCTATTGTATTTATGAGATTCAGGGGCAGAAAAATATTGTTTTCTATTATTATGGTGACCTATATGCTCCCTACGGCGGCGACGTATATCCCCAGCTATATTATTCTGGCAGATTGGAAACTGCTGGACACGTTTACGGGACTGATCATCTCGAATTGTGTCAGCATTTTTGGGATATTTTTGCTGCGGCAGGCATTCATGCAGGTACCGGTCGGTATTGTTGAGGCGGCGCGAATCGATGGAGCCAGTCATTGGAAGACTCTGTGGAGGGTGGTCTGCCCCATGACCAAAGCATCCTTTATCACGTTGGGGCTTATGAATTTTATCGCCAGCTATAACAACTATATGTGGCCGTCTCTGATTACGGACTCCGTAGAAAAAAGTCTGGTATCGCAAGGACTTAGAAGATTTTTTATTGAGGGAGGTGCGTACGGCACACAGTGGCCGCTTGTCATGGCAGGAAGCGCACTGATTGTATTTCCACTGCTCATCCTGTTTGCATTTACACAAAAGTGGTTCATCAACGGGATTGGCGGCGATACGGGTATAAAGGGGTGACCCTTTTGCTTCAGTCGCAGCAGGCGGCTGATCTAGAATATGAAACAGATAACAAAAAAAGTCAAATATGTTAGGAGAGAAAAAATGAGAAAACGTTTAGTAGCAATTATCTTGGTACTGGCCATGGCGGCTGGACTTGCAACAGGTTGTGGTAAAGCAGAGGAAGTACAGGCAACGAAAACTACGGATGGAAAGATTCAGATTGATTTCTGGTATTCCGGTGGTAAGACGGCAGTTAACGTAGTAGCGGATATGGCAGATGCATTCAATGCTTCACAAGATACGTATGAAATTGTAACGACAACACAGGCGGACTACACAGAGACATATGAGAAACTTCAGGCGGGAATCGCAGGTAAGAATGCTCCGGATATGGCATTGTTAGACGTGGACAAGTCCAGAAACCTGTCTGAAAAAAATCTGATTGCAGATATTAGTGATTTGATCGCAGCAGACTCGGATTTTGAACAGGACGATTATCTCGATGTGTTTTTCGAGCAGGGAATTGATGCAGATGGGAAAATCTATGCAATTCCTGCCTATGGAACGACACAGATTTTATACTACAATATAGCCGCATTTGCTGAGGCAGGAATTGATCCGGCATCCATCGAGACATGGCAGGATCTGGCTGATGCAGCACAGAAAATGACAAAAGCAGATGGTTCGTTCATCGGTTGGGAACCTATGTGGGGGCTTGGGAATCTGATCGATGCCACGTTAAGCAATGGCGGTACGCTGCTTAGCGAAGACGGAACTGAGGTCATGATTGCATCTGATGCATGGGTTGAAGTTTGGGAAAGCTTCCGTACATGGATTCACGATGACAAAATCATGAAGGTTAATTCAGGCGGTCAGGGCTGGGAATATTGGTATACAACCATTGATGATGTCATTGCGAATAAAGCAGGAGGCTATACAGGTTCCTCAGGAGATCAGGCGGATCTTGACTTCGATTTGGTCGCAGCTATGGAACAGCCTGGATTCGGAGATAACCCTTCGGCGCCGACGGCAGATGCACTTCAGTTCGTTATGCTTGAAGGTTCCTCTGATGAAGAAAAAGCGGGTGTTTATGAGTTTATGAAATATTTTACAACACCTGAAAATCAGGCAGAGTGGTCAATGTCCACAGGGTATGTAGCCGTACGTGAATCTACACAGGATGTAGCAGAATTCAAGGCGTATGCCGAGGAGAACCCACAGGCACTGGTACCATTGCAGCAGGCTTCGCATGGTACACCGTCACTGGCTGACCCGACAGGCGGTAAAATCTTTGATGCTTTGACCATTGCAGCCGACAAAGTGGAGTTGGAGAATGTGCCGGCCAAGGAAGCGCTTGAAGAAGCGCAGCAGACAGCGCAGGCTGCTCTCGATAGTATGAATTAATATGGAGCAGACACTTACGTATAGCATACATGATAAAGCCGATAGTATTCAGGTGCAAAGTTTTGAAGTCCATGCAGAGGCGGCAGCAATCTGCATGGATGTTGAAGTACCGGAGTTATGCCGCTACATGGGATTTGTGATTTTGCAGGACCCCCGCGGAGAAATCCGTCTCCAGAAACTGCTGGGCTATGCGGCCCAGAAGCTGGGAGTGGGCCACAGCGGATACGAAACTTCAGTTGGAGGTGTACCGGGATCAATCTGGCCGGGGACATGGAAGCTCACGCTTGGAATTTTTACGGAGTATGTACAGCAAAAGCTGCGTGGTGAGGCAGCGGAAATCCATGTGTCTGTGACAGACCAGCCGCAGGAGGTTACAGACCCTGTCGGAGAATGGATCTGGACGGCGGCCGGCCGCTGCGAGATGACGGATACGGCGTACGACTGGGAAGCCGTTTATGCGGCACAGCCCGGATGGTATAAGGGAGATTTTCATACACATACCACACTTTCAGACGGTAAAGAGACTACGCGCAGTGCGATGCAAAAAGCACGCCAGATGGGGCTTGATTTCTATGTGCCAACGGAGCATAACCTGATGCATACCGGTTGGTGCGAGCGCGATCTGTGTGTGCTGCCGGGTACGGAAATTACAACAGAGCGGGGACATTTTAATTTATTTGGTGTGACGAAACAACCGGAACATCTGTATGAGCTTATCGCAGGTGATCCGGTGAGGACACAGTCTTGTATGCAGGCGGTCATGCAGGAGGCAAGACGCAGAGGCTGGTTAATCAGCCTGAATCATCCGTTTCTGACAATTTGGAGCTGGCGTTATGAACAGACCCGACTGGATGCATTTGACTGTATCGAAATCATCAACGATCCCACCTATCCGCAGGCGGCAGAAGCCAATGACAGGACGCTGCGTTTTATAGATGCACTCTGGCAGGATGGGCACCGTATCTATGGGGTGGGCGGAAGTGATTCGCATAATTTAATAGACGAGCTCTATGAGGGAGCAGCCACACCATCGATACCGGGTGATCCAGCGACCTATGTATATTGCAACAAACTGTCCCCTGCAGAACTATTGCGTCAGGTAAAACAAGGACATATGTGTGTGACGCGTTTCTGCCAAATACACCCTGTGATTACGATGAACGGCAGCACCTATCTGCCGGGCGATGAACTTATAATAGAGGGAAAAGCGCAGAATATTCTGAGTTATTTTGCCAAAATCACAGGACTTACGGAAGAGCCGGTTGTGCAACTGATTGTGAATGGGCAGGCAATTCCGGTGGCACTCTCAAAAAGGGCTTCCGGGAGTTATGAGGCCGCCATTACACTGTCCCTCTCTTTGACGGAGTGGACATGGATTCGCCTCGAGGTGCGCGGACAGGATGGGGGATTTCTAGGGTATACAAATCCTGTATATTACGGACAGAAGACGCCTGATTATTGGACATTTGGAGAAATCACACAGCAAATGGGAGAAGAGTGATATGGTAAAAGGTATTTTATTTGACAAAGATGGGACATTAATTGATTTCTTCTCACTTTGGTTACAGGCAGCACTAGAAGTCATACCGCAATTACTGGAGGAAAACGAGATAGAGAGTACACCCGCCATGGTAGAGTATCTGCTGCAGGTCATTGGTGTGCAAGGAGAAACAGTAGATCCATTGGGGGCATTGGCCTATAAGTCTTATGTTGAAATGGCCGATATGATTCGAGAAGCGCTTGCGGCGAAAGGAATTGCACTCGAAACTGCCAAGATTCATGTACAGTTGGAAGTGCTGTTTCACCGAAGCGTCACGAGCCGCCATGCCAGCCTGCTGCAGCTTACGGATCTGCGCGATATGACCCGTATCTTGCGGGAACGCAGTATTCTGGTCGGTTTGGCGACGGCAGATACGATTGCATCTGCACAAAGTTGCTTGGAATCACTGGATGTCTTGGAACTGTTCGCCTATGTGGGGGCAGATGACGGAATCAAACGTCCTAAACCGGAGAAAGATATGTTTCTCGAATTCCAGCAGAACTTTGGGCTTCATGCGGAGGAGATTGCAGTGGTGGGAGATACGTATAATGACATTGTGTTTGCCAGACAAAACGGCGGTATTGCCATCGGAGTCTTAAGCGGTGTCAGTACACTAAAGGACTTTCGCGGTGAGGCGGATTATGTGATAGATTCCATCCAGCAGCTGCCGGAGTTGCTGGATCAGATACAGGAGGAGCAAAGTGCCGGAAATTCAATTGAAACACGTATATAAGAAATTTGACGATGGTGTAACGGCAGTCCGGGATTTTCATATGGAGATTGCAGACAAGGAATTCGTGATTTTTGTCGGACCTTCCGGTTGTGGGAAATCCACAACATTGCGGATGATTGCCGGGATAGAAAAAATCTCAGATGGTGAACTGTGGATGGATGGAAAATTCATGAATCAGGTGCCGTCCTGTGACAGGGATATGGCTATGGTTTTTCAAAACTATGCCTTGTATCCTCATATGACAGTCTATGAGAACATAGCGTACAGTCTGAAACTGAAAAAAACATCTAAGGCAGAAATCCGCAGAAGAGTGGAGGCAGTGGCAGACACATTAGATCTGGGAGCACTGCTGCACCAAAGACCGGGAGAACTTTCCGGTGGACAAAAACAGCGTGTTGCTATGGGAAGAGCCATCATACGTAAGCCGAAGGTATTCCTGATGGACGAACCGCTGTCCAATCTGGATGCCAAGCTTCGTATCCAAATGCGGGCAGAAATCCTGAAATTATATCATGAACTCAACACAACCTTTATTTATGTAACACATGATCAGACTGAGGCTATGACCCTGGGCACAAAAATTGTAGTGCTAAAGGATGGAGAAATCCAGCAGATCGCCGCACCTGCGGAATTATATAATGCACCTGCCAATGAATTTGTGGCAGGTTTCATAGGTACACCGTCCATGAATTTTTTTGATACTACTTGTGTTTCGATAGAAGGAAATCTGTATCTGGAGACAACACAGGATCGCTTCCTGCTGCCTGAGGAAATTGCTGACAGGCTGCGTGAGAAGAAATATGTGAGAGAACGTATTCTGCTGGGAGTGCGCCCGGAGGATATGAAGATGGGGAAGACGGGCATCAGACGTACGGTGTGCGCCTGCGAAAAGCTGGGAGCAGAAGCCTTCCTGTATTTTGAATATGAAGGGAAAGATGTGGCGGTGAGAGCAGCGGGGGATACGCAGATGGGGAGAGGAGATGAGGCGTGTCTGAGCATTGATATGATGAAAGCTCATTTTGACCTGCCCCCGATTTTTGTACCAGTCGCAATGTTAGTAATGACCGGTATCCGGTAGGGTAAATCCTTATCAGCTTGACGACATCGTAACATTTCTTGGTGGATTGTTCAAGGGCGG
>JBKECY010000075.1:0-44681 GCA_047975025.1 Lachnospiraceae bacterium | reverse complement strand
CCGCCCTTGAACAATCCACCAAGAAATGTTACGATGTCGTCAAGCTGATAAGGATTTACCCTACCGGATACCGGTCATTACTAACATTGCGACTGGTACAAAAATCGGGGGCAGGTCAGTTTTTCGCTGATAGTAAACACCCACTTTCAATAATTTGTGCTTATTAGTTGGTAATTATCTGACTTCTTGGGTGCATCATACCAGAGGTATGTAAAATTTGTGCTGGGATTTTTGAAAAATTTACGTTTGTAACAAGAAACTTACTTAACAAGAAGAGTACTTATCTTACAACTTCGACTTGATAAAGGCAACTACTTTACCACCTGATATTTTCCTTTTCCATGTCCTCGTACCGGAACAATCATTTTAGCATTTAACATTTTTTTGACTAAGATACTTGCTGAAGCCTGAGACACCATAAGATACTCTATTATATCCTTCCTGCCAAAAAACACTTCCTCAGAAAACCTGTTTAGTATTTTTTGTACATTTTGCTTAGTATTTCTATTCCCCTTAATCAAATCCAAATTCAATGAGATCAGACCTTTTTGATTTTCCGTTTGAATGTCTCGACTTTCCGTTTGAATGTCTTGATTTTCTGTTTGAATGTCTCGATTTTTTGCTTGAATATCTCGATTTTCCATTTGGAAATTCTGATTGGAATCCAGACTATTTACTCTGCCATAATTTTCATTATAAAGTGTTATTACAAAATCAGAGTCAGTAGACTCAAACTCAGGTTGCCGTTTTCCTTTATATATTTCCAATATCTTCTTGATTCCACTGCCACGCCGTTCCATTAATTTCATTCTTTGAAATAAATCCGCTAATACCGGATTTCTCCGTTCTGAAGGAATTTTCCACAAATCGAGCTCCTGAACCTTTTTACCACTGAACATTCCTCCAGGTGAACGAATTTCAATTCGATCATTATACATATCTACATGAACTTCTGTTCCCGGCACATAATATGAGCGATGTACCAATGCATTAACTATAGCCTCATGAATTGCATCAGCATTATAGTCTGGCATATCCCTCCTCCCGTTCGGTCTTTTCTTCCAACGTATCTTTGAATTATTGATAATAAACTGCTTTGTATTTTCTAACAACGAAAGAACATTTCCCATATATTCTTTATCATCAAGTGCATCATCAAGAATAGACCCCATAGTCATGCCATTCCACCTTGTGCAAAAAACCCTTGATTGTAACAGTGGACATTGGTCTGAACTTAATACACCTGCATAAGTGAGTCTTCCTTTACTATTTTCAAGACCAAAAGAAGTATAATCGTTACCGGATAATTCCTTTTTTACTTTTATCCGATATGTCGCCTCAAGAATCGAAAAACTAAAATCCGCTTTATTATATTGACTAAAGGATGCATCAAATGATTGGTTCTGACCCTTGATAATAAGCTCATTTAAAATATGCGGAGGGGCCTGTATACTCTCTTCACCTAAACGTACATATGGTATTTTATTCCCCTCTGAAGAATAATAGTACGGCGTCATCATTCCCGGCCTTATTTCAACCCTGAGTATTTGCTTTCCGTTTAGGTTATAAGGAGTCATTATTACAGAGACCATTGGCACGATCTTTGCATTTATTAATTGACTAATCTTCGCCGTTACTTTCTGAATATCATCTAGCCCTTCAGGTATTCCTTGATCACTTACACCAAAACAAATACTCCCACCTAAGCCATTAGAAAAGGCACTCACTGTTTTTAACCAGCTCTTTGCCTTTTCAATCTCCAAGAATGATTTAAATTCGTACTCAGTGGCTTCTGAAATCAACAACTCCCTTAATTTCATATTTTATCCTCTATAATTCGTATGACCTCCTGACTTAGTATTCCAAAATAAAATCATGTAACGCTGTATATCTTCATAATAGCATATCTAAAAATAATATCCATAATAGCATTCTGAAAATTTAGTTACTTTTCTATTACTAATCCTACGCCACCTCTTCAAACTGACTATTGTAAAGCTCTGCGTAAAATCCACCATCCTCAAGCAGCCTATCATGCGTACCACTTTCTATGATATTTCCATCCTTTAAGACCAGAATCAGATCCGCATTTTTAATCGTAGATAATCTATGGGCTATAATAAAGGAAGTCCTGCCCTCGCTCAATTGGTCCATTGCCTCTTGAATCAGCACCTCAGTTCTGGTATCTACCGAGCTTGTTGCCTCATCAAGAATCAGCAAGTCCGCATTTTGTACCATGGCACGCGCTATGGTCACCAGCTGCTTTTGTCCATCTGACA
Source organism: Lachnospiraceae bacterium (assembly GCA_047975025.1). Classification (GTDB taxonomy): domain Bacteria; phylum Bacillota; class Clostridia; order Lachnospirales; family Lachnospiraceae; genus JBKECY01. The sequence continues at coordinate 42,402 of JBKECY010000075.1, read as the reverse complement.
GACTAGATTTGTCTCCTAGTACTGTATCGTAACCCTCCGGCAATGTCTTGATAAAGTGGTGCAGGCCCACCGCTTTACATGCCTCAATAACCTGTGCATCCGTAACCCCCTGCTTACTGTATATAATATTTTCTTTGACAGTTCCTTCAAACAGCCACGTATCCTGCAGCACCATGGCGAACAGTGCATGTACATTCTCCCGCGTCAGTTCTTGCATGGGCACTCCATCAATCGTGATCTCTCCCTCGTTTACTTCGTAAAAACGCATCAGCAGATTCACAAGTGTCGTCTTTCCGCTTCCGGTAGGACCTACAATTGCAACCTTCTGTCCGGCCTTTATATCTGCGCTAAAATCTTTTATAATGAGCTGATCCGGTAAATAACCAAATTTTACATTCTTAAATGCAATATTACCCTGCGCCGATTCCAGATATCTTGTCGCAGACTTTTGTTCCGGCATTTCTTCTTCGTCCAGAAATTCAAATACGCGCTCGCTGGCCGCCGCGGTCGACTGCAGAGTGGTCGCTGCCTGTGCCAGGGTAGATAAGGGCTGCGTAAACAGGCGGATATACACCATAAAAGCCACAATAACACCAAAGGAGATGGAGCCTTGCATCGCCAGTACAGCCCCTGTCACACATACGGCCACATAGGACAGATTACCAATAAACATCATAATCGGCATCATAAGTCCTGAGAGAAATTGAGATTTCCAGGCACTTGTATAAAGCTGGCCATTCATTCTGCGAAATTGTGTTTGCGCCTGTTGTTCGCCATTATAAGCCTTTACCACTGTGTGTCCGGCATAAATTTCTTCAATATGACCGTTGATCTCACCAAGCTTTTCCTGCTGACCGCTAAAATACCCCTGCGATTTTCCAATGAGCAGCAGCATTAACGCAAAGCCCAAAACCGTCGACAGCAGCCCTGCTGCTGCCATTACCCAGTTGGTCGTAAACATCATGAGCCAGGAACCTGCGAACATACAGATTCCGCTGACCAGTGAAGACAGACTCTGATTTAAGCTGCTGCCAATTGTATCCACATCGTTCGACATGCGGCTTAAAGTATCACCGTAGCTTCGTTTATCAAAATATGCGAGCGGTAAACGATCGATTTTTTCGACGATTTTTGTTCTCAGACCTTTCGAGATTGCCTGCGAGACTTTGGCCATAATAAAGCCCTGCCCATATCCGAACAAAAGACTTAACCCGTATAGAATTGCCAGGACAAGACCAATACGGGCAACCGCTGCCACATCAATCCCTGACATCATCCCTTCCGTAATGATATCTGTGATCTCACTTAATTTACCCGGACCAATCAGGGAGAAGACGGAGGCTGCAACCGCTAAAACCAGCGCTGCACACATGGCCGGTGCATATTTTTTGCAGTACGAAACAAGTTTTTGCAGGCTTTTGACAAAGTCTTTTGCCTTCTCTTTTGTTGTCATTCCACCTGGCGCACCGGTCGGGGGCGCTATCGGATTCTTGTATTCTTCTTTACGACTCATATGCCAGTTCCTCCTTTGTCAGCTGTGAAAGTGCGATTTCTTTATATACAGTACAGGTCTGCAGCAATTCACTATGTGTACCCATACCTGCGATTTTTCCCTCATCCAATACAATGATTTTATCCACATCTTTAATGGTTCCGATTCTCTGCGCAACAATCAGTTTTGTAACATCCTGTGTATGCTCTGCCAACTCACTTCGCAACACTTTATCTGTCTTGTAATCAAGTGCCGAGAAGGAGTCATCGAAGACCAGGATTTCAGGCTGTCTGTAAATTGCGCGGGCAATGGAAAGCCGCTGCTTTTGTCCGCCTGAAAGATTGGTTCCTCCTTGTGACACCGCACTTTCCAGTCCATACTGCTCCACAAAATCCTCCGCTTGTGCCAGTGAAACTGCTCTTGTGATGTCCTCTTGTGTCTGGTCATTACGGCCGTTATCTCCATAAGCGATATTCGAGCGGATGGTACCGGAGAACAGCACTGCCTTCTGCGAAATATAGCCGATTTTGTTCCGCAGTGCCGCCTGTGTATAGTCTTTTACATTGATTCCGTCAATCCGTACTTCTCCTTCGGTACAGTCATAAAATCTGGGAATCAGATTGATCAGGGTACTTTTTCCGCTTCCGGTCGAGCCAATAAAAGCTGCCGTTTCGCCTGTGTGTATCGTAAAAGAAATCTGATTGAGCACACTTTCTGCGGCTCCCGGATAGTGAAAGGATACATTGTCAAACACAATTTCTCCACTTTGTTCTCCGTCGGTCTGCGTCACCGTGCCGTCGGTAATCTTTTCCTTTGTATCCAGTACTTCTAAGATACGCTTCGCCGAGACTACGGAACGAGGCAGCATGATGAAAATCATTGTCAGCATCATGAATGCCATAATGACCTGCATGGCATAGGCGGAAAACACAACCATATCAGAGAAAAGCGTAAGTTTGCCCTGCTGTGCGCTTTGATTGATGAGATAGCTGCCAATCCAGTAAATTGCCAGTGTGAGTCCAGAAGAAATAAAGGTCATCGAAGGTGAGATGATGGCAGTTATCTGATTCACGAATAAATTCGCCGCTGTCAGCTCTTCGTTCGCCTTCTCAAATTTTGTCTCCTGGTATGCTTCCGCATTATAGGCACGCACTACACGAATTCCTGTCAAATGCTCTCTGGTTACCAGATTCAGATTGTCTGTGAGTGACTGTATCATCTTGGACTTTGGAACAGCGAAAAAAAGGATTACGCACAGCATGACCAGCAGGAGTACGATGGCAACACCGGTCGTCAATGTGAACGAAACATTCTTTCCGGCGATTTTGGCAATTGCCCAAACAGCCAGAATGGGAGCTTTCACCACTGCCTGCAGTCCCATTGCCACCAGCGTTTGAATCTGTGTAATATCATTGGTGGATCGGGTAATCAGACTCGCTGTCGAAAATCCATTCATTTCTTCCATAGAAAATGACAGTGTCTTATTGTAGACCATCTCTCTTAACCGCATGGCTAATCCAGCTGCAATCTGTGCTGCAAAATAACCTACGGCCATCGCTGCAACCAGGCTGCCTAAAGCACAGGCCAGCATCGCTCCCCCCGCTGCAAGAATTTCTGCCATACTGCTTCCGTCTGTCTGCACCAGGGTTGTAATTTCACTCATATAATCCGGAAGCTTTAAATCCAGCCATACCTGTACAACTACCAATACAAGACAGATTGCTGCAAATACCCATTCTTTTTTCTTAAAATACTTAAAAATTCGTATCATTTTACTCTCCTCACTGTTAGTGCGCCTACTGTCAGTATACTAACTATATGCTTTATTTTTTAGCCGCATACTATGCGGCTATGAATGCAGGTTTTCTCTGATTTTATGAATCACACTTTCGAACACTACAAGTTCAGCATCCGTAATTCCGGCACGCAATTCATTTTCGAACCTCTCGATATCTCCAATAATCTTACGCTGCATGTTAATTGCTTTTTCCGTCAGCACCAGTTTTTTTAACCTGGCATCAAATGCAACTGATTCCCTATGTATGTACCCTTTTTCTTCCATCCCTTTGAGTAATGTTGAAGCAGTAGAACGCCTGATACGCAATACTTCTTCAATATCTTTCTGGAAAATATCCTGATCTGCGTGTGCAGATAAGAATCCAATCACTCTGCCATTTACACCTGTTACATTTTCCTTAGCCAACTCAGGTGCATTCTTCGCTATTGAACGATCAATTTCCCGGTGTATCAGATTGGACAGCATATTAATTTCCATTCCAATGTGAAAAGATTCTGACATGGCCATGTCTCCCTCCCTTTATAGTTAGCATACTAACATTATATACAATTTGATTTATTTGTCAAGTTCTTTTTTTTATTCTGCCCGAGCAGCCGCTTTGCTGCTCAGACAGGTGTTCCCACTTCAATCAGATTGCCATCCGGATCGTAAAAACGAATCACTTTCTGCCCCCAGGAATGCTCCATCAGAGGATTGACATATTTGACCGGTTCTTTATAGGCTTCGAGTTTCTGGATAAAGCCTTCGATGTCAGGTTCTTCAAAATAAAGCTCCGCAGCATTATTTTCAAAAATGACTTCTTTTTTGATAAAATCCTTCCATATCCCTGCGTCCTGCAGGACCAGACGTTCTGTCATAACAACATTGCCGTCATGATCTGCCACGACCTCCAGTCCAAAGAGTTCCCGGTAAAATTCTATTGACTTTTCGATATCCTTTACGACAAGCAACGTGTTTTTGAGTTTCATACAGACCACCTCCGAATACTTTTCTACTATTATAGCAGATCTTGTATCTTTTAATCTATTTAATAAATTATTTATCTCTTTCCCATTCATTTTTCACAAATGGATGGTATTACTAGTATAGAACAAGCAACTATCTGACACGCAAAGGAATTGAGCCTATGGAACTATTACAAAAAACATTTTTTGCACTTGGGACGGTCAATACGGTGGAGCTGCCTGTGACAGGGATTTCTTCTCAATCTGCCCATGCATTGTTGGAGCAGATCAAAGAAGAGGTCGAGCGCATGGATGACCGTTGGTCACTGTTCAAGCATGACAGTGAGGTCAGTCGGATCAACCAGCTCGCCGGTAAAGAACCCTGCCCCATTTCGCACGACACCTACGAGATTATTCAAACATCCCTGGAGTTATCCAAACGGTATAAGGGGGCATTTGATATTACGTCCCAACCTCTGTCACAGTTATGGCGTATTGGCCGGCAGTCGACTGCACTCCCGTCCAAAACAGCAGTCAGGAATACCTTGCATTTAGTCAATTACAAAGACATCATTCTGCACAGCCACCCGTTATCCGCCGGCCTGAAAAAGCGGGGGCAGGGCATCGATTTTGGCGGAATTGCCAAAGGTTTTGCTGCTGACAGGGCACGTACCATTCTTCTGGAGCATGGCATCACACATGCCGTCCTCAATTTTGGAGGAACTGTCATTACTTTAGGAGAACGCAAGAATGTCGGCATTCAATCTCCTTATTCCACAACCGGCCATGCCATAGGATATCTGGCAGTAAAGAACAAAGCCGTTGTAACTTCGGGTATTTATGAGCGTTATTTTGTCAAAGACAAGCAGATATATCACCATATTATGGATACAACCAGCGGTCATCCTTCTAAGAGCGGTCTGATCAGTGTCACGGTTCTGGGGGATTCCGCCATAGAACTGGATGTTTTAGCCAAGGTACTACTGCTCGGCGGGCTTTCAAACGCCAGGAAACTCATTCACAGGCAGAAGGTCGAGGCGGTTCTGATTCAAGAGGATGGCAAACTCTATATGACCCCTGAAATTGCACATTCTTTTCAAAAAACCAAGGAAAACAAGGAGATTTTATATGGCGCATAACACAACCCTTCCCAAGAAGCTTTCCATCACACAACTTACTCGAAGGATCAGTCAGATTCTATTCTTTATCTTCTGGCCCGGTCTGTTCACGATTCTATTCTATGCCCTTAAAGATTTATATACAAGTCTTATTCAGGGAAGTTTTTCTCTCGCTGCCCTTGGCGGTTCCCTGTTGATACTGGCAGGCGGTTTACTGCCTGTTCTGCTCTTCGGGCGGTTCTTCTGCGGTTATATATGCAGTTTCGGAGCGATGGGGGATTTTCTGCATTTTGTATCCCAAAAAATCTTTAAGATTTCTTTCAGACCTAGTGAAACATGGGATAAGGTTCTGAAATATATGAAATATATCGTTTTGGCATTTCTTGTCATCGCCATCTGGACATTTGCCCTTTTTTCTCTGAGCAGTACCAGCAATCCCTGGACGATTTTCGGCATGTTCTCTACACTTTGGAATCTGTCCTCTGCTTCTTATCTGCTGACTATGGGCGGTTTGCTGCTGTTGCTGATTATCATTGGCTCTTTGTTCATTGAACGATTTTTCTGCAGATATTTATGCCCGTTGGGAGCCATCTTCGTTCCACTCTCCGGACTGCGGATATTCCGCCTAAAAAAGACACGTATCGCGTGCAATACCTGTCAGATTTGCACAAAAGCCTGTTCCATGGGAATTCCATTATACCGCTATGACAGTGTACCGCCGGGAGAATGTATCAATTGCTTTTCCTGTATCAGCAGCTGTCCGCGTAAGAATGTAAAAGCCACACCCTCGGCAACTCTGGTCTCTGCGGTATCAGTTGCTGCGGTAACCGGACTGGTCTATGCAGGTACGATTTTACCGGCAGGGGCATCGAATCAGACAGCGTCTGCTGCTGAAACCACCGCGCAGGGAACGTATACGGATGGCACCTATACGGGAAGCGGCACCGGATTTCGTGGCGCAACAGAAGTTTCTGTCACCGTATCCGGTGGACAGATCACCGATATAACGGTAACCGCCTATGAAGATGATGCACAGTATTTTCAGCGGGCACAAAGCACTGTGATTTCAGAAATCCTGCAATCCCAGAGTACAGAAGTAGACACCGTTTCCGGTGCCACTTACAGTAGTAACAGTATTATAGCTGCTGTGGCTGATGCACTTGGCATCTCATACACCAACCCAAATTCAAGTATCAATACACAGCAATCGGGCCATTCGGGCCGTCCATGATGTCAATTTTTGTTTCAAATATATCCGTTAGAAGTTTGGGATACATCATCTCTTTTACTGAGCCAAAGGCAGCGATTTTCCCATCCTTCATAGCGCAGATACGATCCGAATACTTGGCGGCAAAATTAATATCATGCATGACTGTCAGAATGGTTCTGCCGAATTCGTTGGCTGCATATCTTAAGTGCTCCATCATCTGGACAGAACGTGCTACATCCAGATTGTTCAGGGGCTCATCCAACAGGACATATTCGGTTTCCTGACAGAGTACCATGGCAACATACGCTCTCTGCCTTTGCCCGCCCGAGAGCTCGTCTAAATAACGGTTCTCCAGATCCGATAATTCCAAAAAGTCAATATATTTGGAAATAATCGCTTCGTCTTCTCTGGTCAGCCGCCCTTTAGAATAGGGAAAGCGTCCAAACCCGGCTAATTGTCTGACAGTCAGCCTTGTGACAAAATGATTCTCCTGGCGCAGAATCGTCAAAATCTTGGCCAGATCCTTGGAATCAGATTTAGTTACATCCATATCCGCTACCATAATTTGTCCGGCATCCATATGAAGCAATCTGCCAATCATAAGAAGCGTTGTGGACTTGCCGGCACCATTAGGCCCAATCAGAGAAGTGATTCCGGCTCTGGGTATTTCAATATTCAACGGCCCGATTTCCACTTCGTCCGTATACAATTTTCTGGCATTATGTATTTTTATCATAAGGTCCCCTTTCGTAGAATGACTACCAGGAATGCAATTCCCCCGAACATTTCAATAATGACCGAGACTACGCCCTGCGCATTGAAAATATGGTACATGAAAAAGTAGGCTCCGGTGATGACCAGAAATCCTATGGCAAGTGCCATTGGAAACACATACCTGTGGTCGTAGGTCGGTGCTGCCTGATAGGCCATAGTAGCAACCAGAAATCCAAAGAATGTCAGAGGCCCTACCAGTGCTGTTGACACTGACATTAAAATTGCCACTAATACCAGTGTATAGATCACATTGGATTTGTGCCTAAGCCCCAGTGAAGCTGCTGTATCCCGTCCCAGAGATAACACATTTAAGTTTCTGGAATTTCCCAACAACAGTATACCGGCAAGGATGACCAGTGGGATGGCTATTGGAAAATAGGCGGCATCCGCATTATTTACAGAGGCAAACAGCCTTGCCTGCAAGACATCAAACTCCGACGGTGCAAGCAGCCGCCTCATAAAACTGGATAAGGATCGTAGTCCGGTACCTAAAATAACCCCGACCAGCAGCATCAGCTGCAGATTTCCATATTTGCCTGAAAGCAGCCATCCATACAACAGCAGGCACATGATGACCATAATCACAACCTGCAGCAGGAAAGATTCTATCCCGCTAAAACTAATAAACGTAGTAGCCCCAAAGAAAAACATCGTTCCTGTATGAATGGTCGAATACAAGGCTTCGAATCCCAGAAGCGACGGCGTAATCACCCGATTGTTCGTTATGGACTGAAAGGCTACCGTAGACAGACTCTGACAGACTGCGGCAATCAGCATGGCAGTCAATGCAACCAGTCTGCGCGTCACCGTTGGTCCAAAGGAGGGTGAGTCAACCGGAACCGGATTGTTGTAGACCAATAACCCAAGGGATGCAAGTGCCCCCAATATAAATAGGGCTATCAATAAAATCCAATACCGCCTCTCCTCTTTGACAGAGCGAAAGGCTCTTGCTGTTCTATTATATATCCCGCTCACCTTTTCCTCCTCTGCTTCATAATGATTATGATAAAGACAATGGCTCCGGCACTTCCCAAAATTAAGGATACCGGCACTTCAAATGGCATGATGATGATTCTGGAAATAATGTCACACACCGTAATCGTTCCCATGCCCAGGACACAGACCCAGGGCAAATTACTTCGCAGATCATCTCCTCTGTACATGGAAACAATGTTGGGAACAATCAGGCCTAAAAAAGGAAGGTTTCCTATGACCGCTGCCACGATTCCAACGGCAAGCGAGATAAGTCCCGTCCCCAGCAGCACGATTCGGTTGTATTTGACACCCAGACTTGTCGCAATATCCTCTCCTAAGCCTGCCAGTGTCAACCGGTCGGCATAGAGAAAAATAAGAATCGTAATGATAATAATCAGCCATAAATACTCATATCTCCCAATTTGAACGGAGGCAAAGGAGCCTACGAACCATGTCTCTATATTTTGTGTCATTTGGAACACAAGCCCGATGAACGTGGCTGTCGCTGAAATTACAGCTCCCAGCATCATACCTATAATGGGCACAATCAGCGACGAACGCAGTTTCACTCTTTTTAAAAACAGGAAGAAAATCATTGTTCCGATAAAGGAAAAGATGATAGCTCCTGTCATTCGCAAAAGCAGCGAGGGTGCCGGAAATACCAGATAAACAAAAATAAGGCCCAGTCCGGACCATTCGATAGTTCCCGTTGTTGTAGGCTCAACCAGACGGTTCTGTGTAATCAGCTGCATCACAAGACCCGACATAGACATCGCTGCACCGGTCAGCATCAGGGCGGCTGTTCTCGGAACCCGGGTGATGAAGAACATCTGCATCCCATCTTCCTGGTTCTTAATATCATAGACACCTGTCAGCAGGGATATAATCCCTAAGATCAGAACAACTAAAATTGCCGCGGCAAATGATTTTGTCCAAATTTTGTTTTTTTTAGAATACTTGGGCTGAGAATTCTCAGCCCAAGTACTTTTTTCAACTTCTTTTTTTAACACTCTCAGACTCCTTTATATTACTTAGTGAATGCTTCCGTAATATCACCAAATAATTCTATAAACGTCTGAATAGATTCATTTGTATAAGTGTCTGCCGGAGCGTATACAATCTGGCCATTGGCAACTGCTGTTGTATTCTGAAGCGCAGGTGCATTGTCAATCACATCCTGTGCCGGTACTGCATCCGTCGTAGAGGATACGGCAGCATCACGATCCAGAACAAATAGCCAGTCCGGGTTGCTCTGTGCAATTGCTTCTACCGATACATCATCTCCCTGATGATCTGAGGATGCGTCATCAATCTCCAGTGCCGGAACCCAGCCAAATACTTCATACAGCGGTCCCCATACACGACCTGAACCAGGTGCCGCAAAACCAATCTCTCCACCGGATACAACAACACTCATAATGGTATCCGTTCCATTATATGCAGCCTGTGCATCTTCAATACTCTGATCAAATTCTGCCACCAGCTGTTCTGCCTCATCATTTTTGTCAAAAATCTGTCCCAGTGCAAGTGTGGAATTCTTGAATCCGTTAACCAGATTTTCTCCCGGAGTTGCCGCTTCTTCTGAAACATCAAAATCCAGGTCAATCACAACTGCGTTCGGCACCAGCTTTTTGATTTCTTCATAGTAACTTGCAAATCTCTGACCAATGATGACAAGTTCAGGATCCACAGCTGCGATGATTTCTAGATTGGGTTCTCTGTGATCACCGATATCCTGCACTGACTCATCACTTACATAAGACAGATCTGCCGGCATGACACCTTTCGGTACAGCGGCTAATTCAATGCCCCAATCCTGTAAAGTCTCAAATGTTCTATTATCCAATGAAACTACATTTTGCGGATTTACCGGTACGGTTACCGTTCCGTACAAATCTGTAATTTCAACCGTTGCTGCTTCTTCGGGTGTTGCTGTTTGTTCTTCTTCACCTGCTGCCTCAGTCGTCGCTGAATCTGTACTTGTATCCGTACCTGTTCTCGTGCACGCCGACAATACCATAGCAAACAATGCTACCAAAATAGCAAACTTAAATAGTCCAGTTTTTCTCATGTATTTCCTCCTCTTATTTAGATGCAACTGTAACTTTCCATTTCTATTTCCCTGATGCAAGGACTTACAAATACCGCCCTGCCATTCCTCCTTTCCCTGATTAGTTGTGGCTAACCTCTGATAATAAAAAAAGTTAACGAACGCTAACTTTGTACATTTTACTATTATATCAAATTATTGTCAACCAGTTTTGGGGATTAAATTAGAATCCCAGGCAGCTTTCTACAATTTTCATTGCATCCTTTTAGAATAGATGATATAAATAAACTATACTGTTAATGTAAAATTAAAAGAAAGGGGAACATTATGGGTCGATTGAAAAAAGTGATTACAGTACTACTGTGTGTCTGTATGGTTGTTCTGCTGTTTCCGGCAAATACCGGAGCAGTGCCGACAGAAGAGGTTACCTTCCCAGGAGGTGCGCTTTCTGCTTCTACTTTAAAACTGGATTTTGGAATCGTTCCTTATGGATATGATGCAGTGGCACCACAGACCATTTCATTTACATCCAGTGATTCCGAAGCCCTCTATTCGTATACGCCAAAAAGCGAGGCTTTCACTGTCACAAGTGATACCCTGACAATTGCTCCGCAAATTTCTTTTCCTGTGGGAACTACAACGATGCGTATTGCACCTGCCACAGGACTTTCCGAAGGCGATTATTTTACCAGTTTCCAACTTGATGACGTAACGTTCCGCCTCTTCTTTATAGTGGCAGCTCCTCTGCATGAATTTGATCTTTCCACTGTACAAGAGGGGTATACGTCATCTCCGAGTGCGACATGGGTATACCCTTCCGGTATTCGCTATGCAATTCCTGTGCTCCCATCGAACAGTCCCTTTGTACTGCAGACCAAATGGAATGACTATATTTCTCCCGGCGATGACATAACAGTCTCGCTTAAGGACGGGGTCGCTCCCGGTGAATATTCTGAAATAGTGCTGCTCTACAAATCTCCTCAGGGAGGAGGCTCTGATACTGCGCTGGCATCAAACTATCCGCTGGCCGGGGGATATATTACACTAAACGCTACCGTCACGGCGGCACCGACTCCGCCGGTTACTGTGACTCCCACTCCCACACCTGCAAAATCCTCTACCGTAACCTATAACGCCAACGGCGGTACGGTAGAGAATAAGAATACAGTCACCAGAACCGTTACTAGCGGGAGCAACTATGTACTGCCGGCCACTCCTGTACTTGCCAATCATTCTTTTACGGGTTGGTATACTGCCAGAACCGGAGGAACACATATTACAGCCAACACCATCTCAAGGCTTACTGCAAATCAGACACTCTATGCCCAATGGCAGACCAGATACACCGCTATTTACTGTATTTACAATAAAAACAACGGAGAGCATTTCTTCACAGCTTCACTATCCGAACGGGATACTCTCGCAGCAGCCGGATGGAAATACGAAGGGATTGCCTGGATGGCACCTCTGGAAGGGAATCCGGTATATCGACTCTATAACCGATCCAGCGGCGAACATTTCTATACGATGGACACCTATGAACGTGAGAGCCTGCTGCGGCTAGGCTGGAAAAATGAAGGCATGGCATGGTATTCCGATCTGGAACAGAAACGGCCGATTTACCGGCTCTATAATGCAAATGCCCCCGTAGCGGCCGCACATCACTATACTGTAAATTCCGCTGAACGAGATTCTCTGGTAAAAGCCGGATGGAAATATGAAGGCGTTGCCTTTTATGGTGCATAACAAATGGCAAAATGAATCCCCCCAGGTGCGGGGGGATTTATTTTGCCATAAATTTCAGACCATTGCCCATGTGTGGGAAAATTCCAAAAATGCTTCCGTAATCGCTTTTTGACCCCTGGAATTAGGATGCGTGCCATCCTCGCACAGTAACTCTTTGGCCGGGCCTTTCTGCAAGAACACTTTTCGGATATCTACCAGCGGTACCTTTTCCAGTGCCGCAATCTTCTCGACTTCACGCGAATATGCTTCCTGATGTGTATAGATTTTTTTGATGCTCCCAAGCCATTTCAGAATATTCTCTTTGTCCAGATCTTTGCAGAACCAGTCAAAAAAGCGCTGTGGTTCAAGAGGGGGCAGAGTCGTCAAAATGGGAGTAATCGCATGCTCCTTAAGTTTTACAATCAAGTCCCTATACACTCTTGAAAATTCTTCGATCGGCGTATGCGGCAGAAAGTTCCCTTCAGGGTTTTGTGCAATGTCCGCCCAGGTAAAATCGCAGTCGTTACCTCCAAAATCCATGATGACCGCATCACAATCCATGCCCTTTTCCAACCTGGCTTCCAAAAGTGCTGCTCCTTTCGTCACAGTACAGCCAAAGCGAGAAAAATTCTGTATGTTAGCCCGAAACGACGTAGAGATGGCATCCATATCCATATCGTTCTTCGTATAATATTTGTTATTACTAGGATTTATCTGTATTCCCTTAAGTATGGAATCTCCAAAAAAACTAATTTTTGACAGTTCTTTCATAATCAGCCTCCCACAACCGTATAATCTAGTGTTGATAACTAGATTATACGGTTGTGGGAGGCCGTTGTCAATAAGACTTTTCAAAAAATCACTCTTTTTTCATACTTTCTAAGGCTTACAGGCTTAAAACTCACGTATACACTTTCTGACCGGAAGCACAAAGGCCGGTGATACAGAGAGTTCGTCAACTCCCATCTCAATAAAACGCCCGGTCAGGGAAGTATCCGCCCCCAATTCGCCGCAGATGCCTACCCATATGTTCTGCTCATGTCCGTTTTTTACTACCATTTCTATCATCCGTAATATTGCCGGATGATGCGCATCATAAGTACTTTCCAACTTTGGATTCTGGCGATCAGCCGCCAGTGTATATTGCGTCAGGTCATTTGTACCTATGCTGAAAAAGTCGACTTCCCGGGCAAGCAGATCGCTGATCATGGCCGCTGCCGGCGTTTCGATCATAATACCAAGCGGCACATCCTTGTACTGCAGACCTTCGGTCTGCAATTCTGTTTTGACTTCTGCTATCAGCTGCTGGATTTTGTGAATTTCTTCTACCGACACAATCATGGGGAACATAATCGCCAGATTGCCAAATACAGAAGCCCTGTACAAAGCGCGAAGCTGCGTCTTGAAAATCTCCGGACGGTCCAGACAGATACGGATTGCCCGATAGCCCATCGCCGGATTCTCCTCTTTGTCCAAGGCAAAATAATCAATCTGCTTATCAGCACCGATATCCAGCGTTCTGATAATGACCTGCTTTTCAGCCATCGTTTCCAATACCGTCTTATAAATAGAGAATTGATCGTTTTCTGTCGGATACTCTTCACGGGCAAGGTATAGGAATTCACTGCGGAACAATCCGATTCCCTCCGCATCGTTTTCCAAAACGGAGGCCAGATCGCCCGGACTGCCTATGTTGGCATATAGCTTAATATGCCGTCCGTCTCTGGTAACATCCGGTTTGCCTTTTAGCTCCTGAAGCAGAACTTTTTTCTCTGCCTCTTCCCTTTGTCTTGCCAGCTTTGCTTCTAATATATCTGCCTCAGGTTCAATAATGACCTCTCCGGTAAACCCATCTACCACTGTCATCTTACCCTGATATGACGCATCCAGTGTAATCTTCGTTCCTAAAATAGCCGGAATATTCATCGTACGCGCCAGTATTGCGGTATGGGAATTCAGGCTTCCGCGTGTCGTAACAAACGCGAGAATCTTGTCTTTTTCCAACTGTACTGTCTCGCTGGGGGCCAGATCATCCGCCGCAATAATGACAGGCGTGGAAAAGCTGTGTACTAACGAGGCATCCCCCAGCAGATTCTGGATCAGTCTCTCCGAGATATCCTTGACATCCGCCGCTCTTTCCTTCATATAGGCATCATCCATATTGGCAAAAATCTGGGCGAAGTTATCCCCTGTGGCTGCTACCGCATACTCCGCATTGACTTCCTGTGTCTCAATCATTGTGCGGATGGCACTCTGGTAATCCTCATCCACCAGCATCATCTGATGCACTTCAAAGATTGCGGCATTGGATTCACCTACTTCCTTGAGTGCTTTTTCGTAGAGGCTGCCCAGTTGTTCCTTGGTCTGGGCTGTGGCCTCCAATAGCCGGTGCATTTCCTGTGCCGTATCTTCCATATGCTGACGTTTGACTGTTTTGGGCGCTTTTGCAAGTATATGCAGAGGTCCGGCAGCAATCGCCGCAAATACACTTTTCCCTGTAATGATCTCCATGACAGTCTCCTTTCTTCTACCGGTACAGATCTTAGAGATGCTCTCTTAAGAAGGCTTCCACAGCAGCAGCGGCAGTTTCTTCGTCTTCACCGCTTATGGTCAGCGTTACGGCCTGACCTTTCTTGACTCCAAGTGCCATCAGCGCAAAGATTCGCTTGATATCTGCACTTTTCTCTTCTTTTTTCATAATGATGCTGCTCTTAAATCCAGCGGCTAATTTAACTAATTCTCCTGCCGGTCTTGCATGGATTCCTTCGGGATCTGTAATTGTATACGTGAATTCTTTCATGATTTTTCTCCTTTTATTTGTTTATGAGTTAACAGTTTTCTTATGAATGGGCTTTTTTAATACAGCCAGTAAGAACATGGAAATGATGGAGCCAATCAGCAGTGCCAGGAGGAAATAGAGCGGATGTTCAATAACCGCAATGACAAAGATTCCTCCATGCGGTGCTCGTGAGCCGCATTGGAACAGCATGGACAACGCCCCTGCAACTGCCGAGCCAACAATACAAGAAGGCAGGACGCGCAGTGGATCTGCTGCTGCGAATGGTATGGCACCTTCGGTAATAAAGGAGAGCCCCATAATATAGTTGGCCACACCTGATTTTCTCTCATTTTCCGTAAAACGGTTTTTAAAAAACGTGGTACAAAGTGCAATCGCAAGCGGAGGTACCATACCGCCAATCATAACCGCCGCCATAATCTGGAACTGCTCCGTACCCGCATTGGCCACCGTCAGCTGCGCCGTACCAAATACATAGGCCGCTTTATTAAAAGGTCCGCCCATATCAATTGCCATCATGCCTGCAAGCACTGCCCCCAAGAGCAGCTGGCTTGTACCGCTAAGTGACGATAAGAATGTATTGAGCCCCTCATTTACCGCACCAACGAATGGGTTGACCAGCAGCATGATGGCACCAATCAGCAGTACGCCAAAGAACGGGAATAACAGCACAAGTTTGATTCCTTCAAAACTTTTGGGCAGTTTATCAAATAACTTACGCAGCAGTACTACCAGGTAGCCCGCTACAAAACCTGCAAACAAGGCTCCCAAAAATCCTGAACTGACCGGGGTACTGTCACTATAATTCAGCAGATTTGCAAATGTGTAACCGCCGCTTGCAAGGGCACCGCCGACAAACCCTACGGCCAGTCCGGGCCGATCCGCAATACTCATCGCTATAAATCCGGAGAGTACCGGGAGCATAAAACTAAAGGCCATGCTTCCAATCGTTTTAAAGAAGGCTGCAAGCGGTGTATTCATACCAAAATTTTGCGGATTGATTGCATAGTCATCGAAGATGAAGGCCAAGGCGATCAAAATACCGCCGCCGACTACGAAGGGAAGCATGTGGGAGACGCCATTCATCAGATTCTTATAGATTTTACGTCCAATACTCTCTTTTTCTCCGCTCATAGAGTTGTCTTTTTCACCAGTATGATGATAGACGGGAACTTCTTTGTTCACCACCTTTTGAATCAGCGCTTCCGCATCGTTGATTCCTCGTGATACACTGGTCAAAAGCACAGGTTTGCCGTCAAAACGCGCCATCTCAACATTTTTATCGGCTGCAATAATGATGCCCGAACACTCCGCAATTTCCTGCGGGGTCAGTATATTTTTGGCACCGCCGGAGCCATTCGTCTCTGCCTTTAACGGATGCCCCAGCTCTTTTCCTTTATTTTCCAGACTTTCTGCCGCCATATATGTGTGGGCAATCCCCGTCGGGCAGGCCGTCACAGCCAGAATTTCGTAAGCTGCCTGCGGTGCCTTTTCCTTTTGACTTGCCTCCTCACGTTTGCCATTCTCCGCTTCGTCAATAATCCGAAGGAATTCCTCTGTCGTTGCTGCATTACGAAGACTTGTAGTAAACTCAGGGTTCATAAGCAGTACCGACAATTGGCTCAGTACTTCAAGATGTACATTATCCTCCGTATCCGGTGCCGCAATCAGGAAAATCAGATCGACCGGCTCGTGATCAAGAGACTCAAAATCCACTCCATCGGGCAGTACCATGGCACTTAAGCCTGGGCGCTGTACGGCTTTTGTCTTGCCATGGGGTATGGCAATTCCTTCGCCGACTCCTGTGGTTCCTTCTTCTTCGCGGGCAAGTACCACCTCCCGATAGGTTGCAGGGTCAGTAATGTTTCCTGTGTTTACCATCAGTTCAACCATCTGATCGATTGCATCCCGTTTGGAGGATGCACTGCCATGCAGCCTGATTCCTTCCTTTTTTAATAAATCTGTGATTTTCATTTTCCTTCCTCCATTCTGTGCAGCAGTTCCTCTGCTTCTTCCCTGGTTGCCAGATTCTCTGAGAATGCACTGGCGCTTCCTGCCGCAATTCCTCCTTTAAAAGCTGCTTCATACGTATGATATTGCAGATAGCCTGCAATAAACCCTGCAACCATGGAATCTCCCGCACCCACCGAATTGACTACCTCACCTTTTGGTGCTTCACGACTATATACACTCCCATCTTCGGCTAACAGAACCGCACCCTCCTTGGCCATAGATACCAGCACATTGGCAGCACCTAGTTCCTGTAATTTTCTCGCATAGGGAACCACTTCCTCTTTTGTCTTGAGCGTAACTCCGAATAAGTCCCCTAACTCATGATTGTTCGGCTTGATTAGAAATGGATGGTATTTTAACACTTTTTTCAAAAGATTACCTGTGGCATCTACCACCACCTTGATCCCCCTGCCCTGCAGACGGGCAATGATGTTTTCATAGGTGTCTTCCGGCAGCGTCTGTGGGATACTGCCGGCGAATATCAGAATATCGCCGTCCTGCAATACTTCCAGCCTCTGCTGCAGCTTCTGCAAATGTTCCTGTGTGATGAGAGGACCCTGTCCATTAATTTCTGATTCTTCTCTCGATTTAAGTTTAAGATTGATTCTGGTAAATCCCTGGTCAATATGCTCAAATTCAGAGGCACACCCCATTTTATTTAACTCTGTTTCAACTTTCTGTCCTGTGAATCCGGCTGTAAATCCCAGTGCAATACTTTCAAACCCCAGATTCTTTAGTACGATGCTGACGTTTATGCCCTTGCCGCCGGGCAGAATTTTCTCTGAACTTGTACGGTTGACCGTTCCCAATTGGAAATTCTCGACCCGCACAATGTAATCCAGCGATGGATTACATGTCACTGTATAAATCATTATGCATCTACCTCCAAAATATTCTTGTATTTGCGATAACTTTCATCTGTCAGCTTATCTGTAATAATGATTGCATCCTGAAACTCAGCAAATTGTACCGGTGATACCTGATTGAATTTGCTGGCATCGCACAACACATAGCATTGCTTCGTCTGCTTCATTGCCTTCTGCTTTACGGATGCTTCACTGACATCCGGTGTCGTAAACCCATGCGTACCGGTCACTGCATTGGTCCCCCAGAAACCGATTGTAAAATTATATTTGCCAAGCGAGCTGACAGCCTCCTCTCCTACGATTGCTTCTGTTCTTTCCTTGACCTCCCCTCCAAGAATGTATACTTTACATCCCTTGTCCGCTAACCGTTTCCCATGCATCATTGAATTAGTTACATATGTGCATCTGGTTTCCTGGATGGCCTCCACCAGCTTTTCGGTCGTACTGCCTGCATCTATAAAAACAAAATCGTTTGGCTGAATCAGGTTGGCTGCATATTTGCCAATAATCATTTTTTCCGACTGGTTCAGATCATTGCGCACCGCCATCTCTACATCCATCGTAGAAAACTGTACGTCCAGCGATTTCGCCCCGCCATGAATCTTCGATAGTTTTCCTCTGTGTTCAAGCTCTGTCAGATCTCTTCGAATGGTTGATTCTGAGGCGTCCAGACGCTGTGTCAGTTCTTGTACTGTAACCAGCCCTTTTTCTTCAAGTTCAAGTAATATTTCCTGATATCTTTCTTCTGTCAGCATAGGATACTCCTTTGGTCTGCGTTTGATTTATTTTGACTGTTTATGATTTATTTTGACTGTATAGTTATCATATCACCATTTTCGCTCACTGTAAACAGATTTCTACTATACTATTCCACCAAAAATATACTGTTTTTTTGTACTAAAAAAGCACTACGGGGCTTTTTTCCATAGTGCTCTTAGCTTTTGCTTCTTAGACAGTCATTTTCTTGCATGAAAGCCGAATGGTAAACCGGCTTCCTCCTAATGCGCTGTCAGCCACTTCAATGCTGCCGCCATGCGCTTCTATAATACTCTTTACAATGGATAGGCCGATTCCGGCACCACCCGTCTTGCGGCTCCTTGATTTTTCTGTGCGGTACAGTCTCTCGAAAATCAGCTCCTGCTCGGCCTTTGGTATGCCGATTCCGCTGTCTTCCACAACCAATTGTACCTCTTCGGACGGCAGCTTCTCAGTCACTATATGAATCTGCCCTCCATCCGGTGTATATTTTACGGCATTAGACAATATATTATGAAGCACCTGACTGATGCGATCTCTGTCTGCGTAAATTTGCACCGATGCCAGTGTCTGTGTAACGGTAATCTCCTTGGCCGCAAGCTCTGCCCGGAATTGTTCCAGTACAATTTCTGCCAGCTCTTTGATATCAAATTGAGTCCGCTCCAATTTCGTATGTCCATGCTCGACTTTTGTAAGGTTATCCAAGTCAGCGATCAGACGCGTCAGCCGCCGGATTTCCTCCTGGCAGCTTTCCAGACGTTTGGGCGTGGCATCCCAGACACCTTCAATCATAGCTTCCAGATGTGCTGAGAGCGTAGCCAGCGGTGTACGCAGCTCGTGCGCCACATCGGATGTAAGCTGGCGTCTCAGATTCTCTTGTGCACTAAGCTCCTTCGCCAGATGATTGACCGACTGAATCATATCATTTAGTTCCTGTGATGCTGCCGGCTCCTCGATCTGTACTTCATACTCTCCCCTGGCAATCTGCTTGGTAATCTGCGCAGTGCGTATGACCGGACCTGCGATTCTTCTCGTCCAGAACCAGCCCGCTACGAAGGATACAAGCAGTGCTGCCAGCCCGACGCCTGCCAGCACCTGATTCAGTGCCGTCAAAAATGCAAAGTCATTCTCACTAAGAAAAAACGGACCATAGTATTGTATCTCCACGCTTCCCACTTCTGCTCCATCCTGTGTGATCGGGTAGGATTCCGTCACGAATTCTCCCTTGGACTGTCCATTCCACTTCTGCATCCGCTGTGCGATATCATCCATAATATATTTGCACAATGACATATCATGATCCTGTGCATCCCAGATGACCGTATTTTGTGCATCATACAGCTTTATGATATAGCCGTCATACAGTGCATACATACCCACCGTATGCACAAATTCCTTCTCCCAGCCCTGAAGCACCGGGTTATACTGACTGCTTAGATTCTCTACAATATCGGCCGCACGATTTGCTTGTTCCTTCTGTATATATTGTTCGAACTGCCTTGAGATCAGCACGTTAGAAAGTATACTGATCAGTGCCACACTCAACAATGATATCAATGCGATCGTAAGGGAGAGCTGCATCTTAAGCGTCCGCTTCATACATGTCTCCTCCAAATTTGTACCCCATCCCATGTACAGTGCGTACGTACACCGGTTCCCGGGGATTATCTTCTATTTTCTGCCGCAGATTCTTGATATGGCTGTCAATGGCTCTGTCGTATCCGTCGAATTCGCCGCCAAGCGCCAGCAGAATCAATTCTTCACGCGTGTAGACTTTACCAGGATGGCGGATGAGCGCCGCCAGAAGTTTGCTCTCGCTGGGTGTCAGCGCCACCGGCTTATGCTTCTTAAGGACCTCGTTTTTTTCAAAATCCACAATTAAATCCGAATCCCGAAAAGATTTTCGCGTGTGCGGCAGCACAGCCTGCGTACGCCGCAGGACTGCCTCCACCCGGGCATGCAGTTCTTTCAGACTGAATGGTTTCGTCATATAATCGTCCGCACCCAGCGCAAGGCTCTGCAACAGATCCTCTTCTTCTACTCTGGCAGTCAGCATTATGATTGGTACCGGCGACTCCCGCCGTATCACCCGGCAGATTTCCTCCCCGGACATATCCGGCAGCATAATATCCAATATAAGCAGTGCAATCTCTTTGGAGCGAAACAGCTCTAAAGCTTCTCTGGCAGATTCCGCCGTATATACACAGTAGCCGCGGCTGCTCAAAAAAGAATCTATGACCTCCGTAATCTTGACTTCATCATCTACAACCAGTATTTGTTTTTTCTCATGTTCCATAAATACCATCCTTTACAGCAGAATGTATGTTACAGATTGTAATCATCAACAATATACCACGTTTTTGTGCAGCTTGTCATATATTATTCTACTGTAATCGTACTGCGGATCATTCCCATCCAGCATGTATAGGACACCGTCCCGCTCTCCGTCGGTGTGAATTCGATGACATTTTCACCATAAGAAAAAGTATGCTCTATATTATAGGAAGGAATGACCATTCTGTAATTGCAGCCGGTCAGACTTCCCTGTGGTACATTGATTGTCCACTCTACGGGTATTCCGGCCTTGACCTGAATAGGTTCATACCCATTGGCCAGTGATGTACTTACTTTCTGTACTGAGCCGGATTCTGCCGTATCTGTGTCCTCCTGTACTGTGTCCTCATCTGAAGAAGTATCGGAGGCTGTGGTATCCGTCTGCGCCACATTTGAAGCCGCTGCCGCCGGAGACAAAAATCCGGACAGGCTCCAACCGTTTGAGAACATGAACACGCCCAGCACTATGACTAATGCTGCACCGACTGTCATCATTTTTTTGGTGAACCGCGTGCTTAAGATACTGCTTAAAGCCCCCAGACCAAACATCAGCGGTACGGTTCCCAGACTGAAAATCAACATCGTAATCCCACCTTTGAGCGGACTGCCTGTTGAAAGTGCATACAGCTGCATGGCCTGCAGCGGACCGCAGGGCATCAAACCATTTAAAAGGCCTACATACAACGGACTGTTGCTGCGCTTTTCCTGTGAAATTACTCTGGCGAATACCGCCGGCATACGCGGTATAAATTTGCGAATCCCCGGAAAGATTCCCAGCATGTTGATTCCCATAAGTACCATAAAGATACCTGCCAATAACTGAATCACACCTTTCATCGTTCCTGAAAAACTTATGACCGAGCCAAGGGCTCCGACGATTACACCGACGACTGTATAAGAAATCACTCGCCCCAGGTTATACAAAAAGCCCGGCCGCAGGCTGCTGAGTTTACTTTGACCCGTGGTTTGAACCGCTGTCGGAATACACTGAGATAAATTGATGCCACCGCACATGGCAATACAATGCACAGATGTCAAAAGACCGATGACAAACAACATTCCATATCCCATTCCCTCTTCTGCCAGCGGAAAAGAATTAAAAATACCAAATGCCGATAGATGGCGGATTATAAAATAACTGGCAACAATCAGCAGCAGCACGCCGGCTAACCGATTCTGCTGCTGCGCCTGCTCCTTACCTGTCACGATATGATACCCTAAGTTCGTAATCGTGTTTTCAATTTCCTTAAAACTTAAAACCTGTGAATCATAGACAATCTCTGCCTTGCCGGACTTATAATCCACTTTTACAGATGTCATTCCTACCAGTTTTTTCAGACCCTTTTCGATTTTGGTCTGACAGTTACTACACGTCATTCCTCCGATATCAATTGTTTTGCGTTTGTCGTTCATTTTCATAAAAAACACATTCCTTTCGATTTTCATAAAAAAATTATACGAAAGGAATGTGTAGAAGTTATGTGCATCCGGCTATTTTATAAATTTTGTTTCTATGATTTGCTTCATGATTTCTACCGTACCGTCAACTCCCAGTACCGAACTATCCAGCATAAAGTCGTTATATGTCTGATTTAACATCGGCACTTTTGCATAACGTCTGTGGTAAGCATCTCGTGCTTTGTCGATTTCCGCAATCATCTTTTCTGCATCTTTTTCTTTCATCTGCAGATCACAGATACAGTTGTGCAGGCGTGCTTCATACGGAGCATAAATATAGAAGTTAAGGTGACGCTCTTGCGCACGTAAAATATAATCCGAACAGCGCCCGACAATCACAGAAGATGACTTGCGGGCCCACTGCGTGATGATTTTGTGTTGTGCCGCATAGATTTTATCCCGAATTTCAGCCGGGTTTTCGCCCAGTGGGTAGCGCATGTAGAAGAATCCTTTTCTCACCCTTTCTTCTTGTTCGCTTACATAAGATAAGGGTAGATTCATATCTTTTGCAGCCTGTTCCACGATATCGCGATCGTAGAATTCTACGCCCAGCTGCTCCGCCAGCTTCATTCCTATGGGTCTTCCCAGACTTCCAAACTGCCTTGTGATCGTAATTGTATATGTATCTGCCATAAACGTCACCGCCCTTTCACCTTACTCGTTTCCCTCATCTATTAATCCTTGTATCAGCTCTACCATTTTTTCTGCCTCTTCGCTGCAGTGAATCCCCAACGCACGCAGTTTCTCTGTTACATCTTCCGGAAGATTATTGCCATCCAGCGTTTCATTTAAGAGTCCGCCCATGAAGATTTCCACATCCAACTCGTACTTTTTCACCTCTTCTAATACCTTTTTGCCAAAGGAGAGGGCAATTCCATTATAGGTGCTGATCGCCACAAACCGGCTGTCCGTCTCTATCAGTGTTTCTGCAATTTCTGAAGCACTGGCATCTGTTCCAATATCGAAGATGGTCGCTCCGGCTGCCTGTAATACCTGGCCTACGATTTCTTTGCCGAATTCATGAACATCCGTAGAACAAATCACTACTTTGACATCTTTGAGCGGTTCGCCTGTGATTGGCAGGTTCTGCAGACATTTTTGCAGAATCCCTTCGATGTTCTTCACCATATCAGTCGGCCATACAGGTGTCCGCTGACCGTCGGTCTCGACACCCGGCCCATAATGTGATTCAAGATACGCCGGTCCCAGCTTCTTGAGCGCCAGCATGACTTCCGCAGGGTTCTCAATATTGATTCCCATGGAATCCAGTCCATCCAACGTCCTGTCATAGAAGATCTGTGCTCCGGCCAAAAGTCTATCTCTGTCCTCATTTACTTTTTCCCAATTGATATAGGGTTCGTAGTCATAAGCATACTTTTCAAGCGTTGCCGACAGAACCTGTGCTTCTACAATTTCATCCGGAGATGGGATTCTGGAAGCTTCCGAAACCGGGACGGCATTTAAAGCATGTCCGCTTGGCAGATGCAGCTGTGCCACGATGTCACCCAACAGATAGCTGTTGATTACAGGATAGTTCCTGGTAAATTCCAAATCGAAATCTGTGGTGTTGCCATAGACCATAGAACCGCAGGAATCCCCTTCATTGATGGCATCGAGGGCCATGCAAAAGGCAATACGCAGCATTGGGTTACTGAATAGATTGCCGAAACAATGCCCCAGCTTTGCTCCAATCAGATCCTGTACAATATGACGTTCTAGTTTCGCCCAGCCAAGCGTGACGGCAAGGTCGTGGAAGAGTGCCGGAAACCCGTCATCGAGATTCGAGTGCACCAGCATTCCCTTCGATTTATAGGATGCCATAATTGACAGCCCCGTAACGGTATCTGTTGTACGTTTATTTAAGTCGTAGGCAAAAGGATATTCATAGGTATAATAATGGGAAGCATTTCCAATCGTAGTTCCGCCAGCTGCAATAGCGCACCGCAGATTCTCAATTGTATTCAGTGTTCCAATCATATTGTCCCCAAAGTGTACCATGACAGGCGCTGCCTGCGCCACTTCACGCCATTCCTGCTCGCTGCCAAACAGCAGACCTGCTCCCTTAGGTACTTTATCTCTGTCCTCAGGCTTGACCCCCATCTGTACATCGAGGCAGATCCCAAATCGATCCAGTACAATTCCGCGTTCCTTCAATTGTGCATAGATGTATTTAATAGCCTCCATGGTTTCCTGGGAAGAATTGTATCCAATATGCGCATGACGCATAATCTTGCGGCTTTGTTTACAGGCTTCTTTATATTCGCGTTCTGAGCCCACATTGCGTGCTTTAACAAAGGCACTCGTTCCAAGCGTCCAATCCTTTGTTATGCTATGTGCTTCGTTTTGTATGTCGCGCAGACCCGGTAGTTCCTGGGTAATAATCTGCTGCCTTGAAATCGTTCCCATCCTCGGCCTCCTATATGCTACGTAAGTTTTTTTTCGCTATGATTCTTGCGGTATCAGCATCTATGGAAGCTGCCAATCCGATTGCGTAAAGCAGATACTGTGTATCAAGATACATCTTACTTTGTTCGGGCAGAAGTCTTTGCTTTTCGGCATCCGTCTTTAGCACCTTCTCCAGAATCGCCCGGGGATGCAGTGAATCAATAATGGCTCCGCCGGTGCCTATCACTGTCTGTATTCTGCTAAGATTCTTACCTTCCTGCACACTATTCTGCCCTCTGGCATAGGCGTTTAGTATCTGCCCTCCATGTCTTCGGGCACTTTTATAAACGGCCGTACAAGTAAGTTCATAATCCAGAATTTTGTCTTTGGGTTCTTTTGGCAAAAAAGCTGCATGTGAAGCTCGATACTGACATCCAGTATGGATTTCTTCCGTAGTAAGTCCCGTATGTTCGGCAATTCGTGTCACATCCTCCGCGGCAAGCAAGGACACAGCCGAGGAGCGCACCCCCAAATCTCCTTCAACAGTTCTCTTGTGCTCAGGCTCCGGAGCCCCTGCATATTTAACCGAATCCACTTCATTTTCTATGTAGGAATATACATCTGTTGTCGCGCCTCCGACATCCAAAAGCATCAGTCTGCCAAAACCGCCTGCTTCCACAGGCTCTTTGCTAAGCAGTGCCCCCGCTTCAAAGACAGCCGCCGGGGTTGGCATAACATCTCCTTGGATATAGTCTTGTACCTGGGCAATTCCCTTCATGCCTGCAATTCTTTTCATAAAGATATCCCGCAGTACGCGATTAACAGGAAGCGAATTTAATTCTTTAAGTGTCGGAAACAGATTTTCGGAAAGATAACATTCTTTGCCATGTGCCAGCAGCATCCCCCGAATCTGCATTGCCACACTTTTGTTGCCTGCATAAACCACCGGCGAGGTGAAGCAGGGAGTTTCTGCCAGCATGGCAGCATTAGCGCAGATTCGCTGAGGATTTCCATGCTCAATACCGCCGCAGAGCAGCAGGATTTCCGGATGAATCGCAATAATTTCGGCCATGTCCTCTGCGCTCAGGCGATTCGAATACGTTTGAACGACACGTGCGCCGGCACCTAAAGCGGCATGAATTCCGGCACGCAGGCTGTACTTGGGTGTTAGTCCTACCACGACCATTCGCAGTCCGCCCGCCGCGCTGCTGCTGGCCACAGTCCGGGCTTTCTCCAGATTCGACTTACCGATCTGCTGTTTGACTGCCTCCCTGTTAATGAGAAATCCGACAGAAGCATCCGTACCGACCGTCGACGGTGTTCTTGTTGACATCACAAGATCTTTTTCTTCCATATCAAATACACAGGTCTTTGTATAGGTACTGCCAAAATCCACCAGAATTACCGGTTCCATATCCTCACCTCAATTAACTGTTAAGCAACAGACCTCCGCTCACATTGAGGATTTCTCCATTCATATAAGAAGCTTTATCTTCACATAAAAATGTAACAAAATCCGCAATTTCCGAAGGTTCTGCCATTCTCTTGTTTAAAATCTGATCCAGCTGGCTTTTATAACGTCCTGCACGCAGCACCGGCTCTGTGCCAACCCATCCGGGAGCGACTCCATTGGAGGTAATGCCATATTCGCTCAGCTCAATTGCAAAAGACTTGACCAGACTGTTCAAAGCTGCTTTCGAAGCTGCATAGGCAGTAATTCCCCTGGTCGGAAGCCAGCTGTCTACTGAACTTATACTTATGATTCTGCCATACTTCCTGCTACACATGCTTTGAAGCGCCGCTTCCCGGGTAATATTAAATACCCCCTGTACATTCAGACGAAATACAGCTTCAAAGGTTGCTTCTGTCATATCCAGCAATCCGACTGCCGGATAGATACCGGCATTGTTGATTAAAAAATCAATCTGTCCATAGTCCTGCACAATACTTTGAATCGCAGCCTGTGCCTGATCTGACTGCGTAATATCACATGTGCAAAATGAAGCTTTGCATTCATATTTCAGGCTGAGTTCCTTTGCCGCCGCTCTGCCTGTTTCTTCATTTCTGCCTACGATAATCACAGTACAGCCTTTAGCAGCAAAGGCATCGGAAATCGCTGCTCCGATACCACTGTGTCCACCTGTAATTACGGTCACTTTATCTTTAAAAATCGATGTCTTCATTGCAGTCTCCGTCCCTTACTATAAAATTTTCAGGCTGATTTAATCTGCTGCTCACCTGTCTGGAGCGTCTTATTCATGCTGCCCATACAATAGCCTTCCATATCCATCGTTACATAAGTAAAGCCCAGGCTATGAAAATAGGTGTTGACTTCAACCAGTATATCTTCTCCTAAGAGCTTGGAAAATTGTTCGGGCATAAT
Organism: Lachnospiraceae bacterium; assembly: GCA_047975025.1. Lineage (GTDB taxonomy): Bacteria > Bacillota > Clostridia > Lachnospirales > Lachnospiraceae > JBKECY01. The sequence goes on along the minus strand of JBKECY010000075.1, from coordinate 15,324 downwards.
CTCAATGCGAGCCATTTTATCATGTATACGTACTCGAAGCTGATGAAATCCCAGATCTAAAAGTTTCTGTTCAGCCAGATCCACCATATGCAGCTTTTCCTCTGTTATCTGTTCTCCATAAGCAAAACGTGAGGACAGGCAGGCAAAGGACTGCTTATTCCAGGTTGGAAGCCCCATTCTGTGGGACAGGATGCGGATATCTTTTTTCGTGAGATTTGCATACCGCAGAGGGCTTTTGACCTGTAATTCGCGGACGGCCTGCAGCCCCGGCCGATAGTCACCCATGTCATCCACATTCGAACCTTCTGCTACGGCCGCCATACCATGCTCTTTGGCAATGGCTCCGATCTTGGTAAACAGTTCTTTTTTGCACAGATAACAGCGGTTCGGGGGATTGTTTGAGAATCCGTCGATCTCCAATTCTTCGGATTCACACTGTATATGAGTAACCCCCAGGGAATCAGAGAAGGCAACTGCCTCTTCTAATTCACGCTTGGGGAAAGAGCAGGAGCTGGCCGTAACCGCTATCACCTTCTCCTGCAATACATCTCTGGCGACTTTTAGCAGAAATGTCGAATCCACTCCGCCGGAAAAGGCAACGGCTACGCTTTGCAGTTCTTGCAAATAATTTTTAAGTGTTTCCAGCTTTTTATCCAATTCCTGCATATTGCCTCCTTATTGAATCAGTGATTAGTCATTCGCGATATCCGCATATTTCGCAATCAGATCTTCTCCAAACCATTCTTCACTCAATGCACCCAGTTTTCCGTTCGATTTCAGTTCGGCCAGAGCTTCGTTAATTTGGGTATACAGATCTTCATTTGCATTATTAAGTAAAAAGTGACCGCCGACTACGGTAAACGGATCTTCAATTACCGTAATCTGACTTGCCAGATTCTCATCTTCATCCAGTACATCATAGAACATATCCGGAGGGTCAATCATTCCATCGTATTGTCCGGCTGCCACATAAGCAAGTCCGTCAGCGATGCTAATCAGACTGGAACCTGTATCCTGCGTAATATCTGCATCCGGGTTAGCCTCCATATAATCCAGATATACCTGACGTAATCCATCTGCTTCTGGTACCGGCACCAGCGTCTTGCCTGCCATGTCTTCAATCGACGTAATTCCGCTGTCCTTTCTTACGGCCAGTGTTACAGCTGCATAGTAGTTAGAGTCTGTGATCAGGAATTTCTCTGCTCTTGCTGATGTCTTATACTTGCTTCCTGCCTCAAGATCATACTGTCCTGATTCCAGACCAATGGCGGCAACATCATAATCTACCATCTCGTATTCAAATGTGTAATCATCCAACATATCATCGATCATTTTCAGTGTTTCATAATCGTATCCGGTAATTTCACCGTTCTCGTCATAATATGTGTAGGGAGATACATTGGCATCCAATGCACAGATGATTGTCGTTGCCTCCGCAGTGTCTGTACTTGCTGCCGCTGTGTCGCTGCTGTCCGTAGAGGACCCGCATCCTGCAACGACTAACCCCATTACCAATGCTACACTTGCAATACCCATCATTTTCATTTTCTTCATTTTTTCTCTCCTCTTTTATCTATTGTCTGCAACTGCCTTCTAGGCACTTAATACCCCCAGGAATCTTTGCGTCCTCTCCTCTTTAGGATGATCAATTACTTCCTCGGGTGTTCCCATCTCTATGATATTGCCTCCGTCCATAAATACGACTTTTGACGCAACATCATGTGCAAATCCAATCTCATGTGTTACCACCAGCATGGTAATTCCTGTACTGGCCACATCCTGCATGACCTGAAGTACCTCACCGACCAGTTCGGGATCAAGTGCCGAAGTCGGTTCGTCGAACAAGATGACCTCCGGGTTTAGTACCAGAGCACGGGCAATACTGGCTCTTTGCTGCTGCCCGCCGGACATCTGTGAAGGATAATAGTCCATTCTCTCTTTAAGTCCGACTTTTTCAAGCGCTTCCATGCTGACTTTCCGAGCTTCTTTTTTGTCCATTTTCTTGACCATCACTAACCCTTCCATAACATTTTGCAGTGCGGTCTTATTCTTGAACAAATTATAATTTTGGAATACCATAGCTGTCTTTTTACGAATCTGCATAATTTCCTTTTTCGTTGCCGAGGTATAATCTACGTCCAGATCATCAATCTGCACACGTCCCTCATTCGCTACATCAAGAAAATTAATACTGCGCAGGAAGGTCGTCTTGCCAGAACCACTTGGTCCCAGAATCGCTACCACCTCTCCTTTTTCAACTTCCAGAGAAACTCCGTTTAGAACTTTTAAATCCCCAAACGATTTTTTAATTCCACTTAGTTTTACCATATGCTCCTCCTTTTTTACACGAGCAAAGGCGCCTACCGTTAAGTAAGCGCCTTTGCTTTGTTGTTAGAAATGCTCAATTTTCTTTTTTCTTTTTAAGCTCTTTGTTCATTGTATTACTTTGCTTGCGTTGTAGAATCTCTTGATTTATTCGTATTATACGCTCCCACTTTCATTATGTCAAGCACAAATATAATTATTTATATTCTACGGCCAGTTCCAGGAAATGCAGGCAGTTGTACAGCGTATTTTCAATCATATCTCTGACCGCCTGATCCGTATAGAATGCTGTGTGGGGTGTAATAATAACGTTCGGGAAGCTTTCAAGCACCGCAAGATCCTGATCGGTAGGCAATGCATCTTTATGATTCAGATTGTAAAGTACCGGTTCGTGATCTATGACATCCAGACCGGCAGCACTGATTACACCGGCTTCAATTCCCTTGATCAACGCTTTATTATCGACCAGACTTCCGCGGGACGTATTTATAATCACCACTCCCTTTTTCAACTGCATGACATTCTCACAATGGATCATATGATATGTCTCGGGTGTGGCCGGCAGATGAAACGAGAGCAGATCACAGCTTTTGTAGATTTCGTCGAGTGACGCATATGTGGCGTATTTTTTAATTTCTTCACGTTCATGCCTGCCATAGACCAGAATCTCACAGCCAAATCCCGAGATTTCGCGGATGACCGTACTGCCTATATGTCCGGCTCCCAAAATTCCGACTTTCATGTTGCGAAGTTCCCGCCCCTGATTTTGCCCCAAGGAATAGTCTCTGACTTTGTAATGCTCCAGAATGTATTTTGCTTTCCTAAGAGACATCAGCATCAGCATAATAGCAAAATCTGCTACTGAATTCGGAGAATAGGAAATATTGGCTACTTGTATGCCCAGCTCTTTGGCATAGGCGCCATTGATGTGCTCTGTGCCCACCGAACGGGTTGAAATCAGCTTAACCCCTAACTCATGAAATTTTAAAAGCGTTTCGTCTGACAGGCGTGTTCCCACCATGGAAACACAAGGATACCCCGCACACAGATGCGCATTATCAGGAACCGGCTGTGCCGCACAATACCCCAGCGTCAGGTTCCACTTGCGTGCATATTCTTCCAGCAGTTCCTTCTCATCCTCGCGGCAGCTATATATAAAAATCTTTTTTTCCATGTTCATCCTCCTTGTCTTTTCTGCACTCTGCGGACGGACCACAGCATGTCTCCGCCACAATACAGCAGCAGCCCTGCCATCAGGATTTGCAGATATTGTATGTCAATTCGATTCACCAGACCTACTGCTGCCAATACGCCTGCAATACCAAATACGGAGCCAATGGCGGCCTTACGCGTATATTTGCCATCTTTGATGAACCCGAACGCACCAAAACTGCAGCTGATTATATTACCGGCCATCACGACAGGAAATACACTTCTTGAGTCCATCCCCAAAAGCAGAAGTACTGCCATATTTGTGACTGTTGCTCCCATTCCTGCCATATTTAAACCGCCAAATACGAAAAATGCTATGCCTGCAATCAGCCTGCCTGTCGGTGACAGACCAATTGCCGAGCCGCCTTCGATCCCCAGAACTGTCATTTTGCAGACAATCAGTATGGCTGATGCCAGAAGTGCTGCTCCCATAATTCGCTTGATCAAAAGCGGCGGGCAGCGCAACAGCAGCCTTACTCCCAGAAGTGCTCCCGCTGTCTGTGATGTCACACAAATTAGCAAGGTAACCGGCTCTACTTCGACCGAGGTCAGAAATGCAATGGCCATCACGCCCATCGGGAGAATGGACGACGTGATAATCGTGCCCGGAAGAAGAGAGGATTGAATACACTTTTTAATTTTATAAGCAAATACACTAAGAGCCGTATCTGAAACACCAAAGGAACTTAAAAACATAATACCGCTTGACAAAGCTCCATAGAACACAATACTGCCTTTTTCTTCACCTAACCTGCCTCTGCTGCGCAGCAGATCAGTAACTAAAAAGGCCGCATAAAGAATCAAAATACTAACAATGCATATAATTAGAAAACGGTTCATACCACTGCCTCTCCTGTATTGTTGTCCTCTCCCATAACCAACACATCAATCTCTGTCTTATTAAATATCTGTCGTATCAGTTGTATCTGGCTTTGTGGCGGCGGCATAAAGGCGGTCTGACTTTTTCCCAGAGCCCTGGCCTTGGCAATTCCCATAGAATGGTATAAAAGCAGATGCAGTGTAGCAAGGCCATGCGACTGCATAAACTTACGAACCTGTATCATATGCTCACTTTGATCATTCACCTGATGCACAAGCGGCATTCGAAGAATCACTTTTGAGCGCATTCCCTCCTCGGCACAAAGCGCCTCCAGATTATCCAAAATAATGTGGTTGCCCTTCCCTGTATAGCGGATATGCGCCTGTTCCTGCATATGCTTGAGGTCAAAGAGTATCTGGTCACTCATCTGCGCTAAGTGAAACAGTTTCTCCCGGCTTCCATAGCCGCAGGTCTCGAGCACTACGGAAATCCCCGCCTCTTGTGCCAATGCGGCAATCTGGATTGCCTGTTCAGCCTGGCTTAGAATTTCCCCTCCGGTCAATGTAAGTCCTCCGCCCGAATTCCTATAAAACTCCATATCCCGCGAAACCAGATCGATGATTTCCGCCGGCTCCCTGTACACAGCTTCGCTCCTAAGCGCTCCCGAACAGCATTCTTGCGCACAACGGCCGCAGCCGATGCACTTTTGCCGATCAATCTGAAGCGTCTGTGCGAGTTGCATTGCCTGCTGCGGGCAGACACGTGTACAGCCACCACACTGAATACAGAACTTCTGCCGAAACGAAAGCTCATAGTGACTGCTGATCAGCTCCGGATTATGGCACCACGCGCATTGCAAAGGACAGCCTTTCATAAAGACACAAGTGCGTATCCCCGGACCATCTTCGGTAGAAAACCGCTGTATCCCACCGATGTAGGCCATATTCTGTCCATATTTCATACGATATGCGCCGTCCTCGCGATGATATTATCCTGTACGTCCTTGTCCAGCTCTGTAAAGTATGCCAGATAACCGGCAACACGTACCAGCAGGCCGCTATATTTCTCCGGCTCAATCTGCGCTTTTTTCAATGTCTGGTCATCCACTACATTAATCTGGATATGCTCTCCCATGTTATCAAAATAGGTGCGTATCATACTGTGCAGAATCTCGCGGCCTTTACTTCCCTGTACGCTTCTGGGATCAAAACGCAGATTATACAAACAGCCATCCTGCGCGTTTTTTTGTCCTAATCGTGCCACAGAGCGAACCGCCGCTGTCGGTCCATTTTGATCCCGCCCCATCACCGGCGAACAATTGTCGTTTAACGGTTCTGCCCGGTGCCGGCCATCGGCCGATGCAATTACCTTGCGTCCTTGTGATACATTCAGCGACTGTGATTCCACCACGACGGTGAATGCCGCACCTCTGGAATCCCGGTATTGTGACAGTGTATCCTTGTAATGTGCCAGAATATCAGCAGCAATCTGATCTACTGATTCTATGTCATTTCCATATTTAGGGGCTTTATGCAGCAGCATCAGGCGCAATCGCTCCTCGCCTTTGAAATCAGCAGCCAATGCCTGCAAAAGTTCTTCCCTTCCAATCTTACCTTCTGTAAAAACCAATGTGTCGATGGCTGCCAGCGCATCTGCCGCATTGCCAATCCCACAGATAAATGCACCGGACTCCTGAAAGCGTGCTCCCGCGTTTTGTACAGAACGCCCGCGCGCCACACAATCGTTGACTGTCATCGATGCAAATGGAACCTGTGAATAAACTGCATGGATACTGCCGACAATATTAAATCCTTCGACCATAAGTGCTGCAAAATGGTCTACCTGCTGATAAAACGCCCGTTTCAAATCATCTGTTGATACGAACGAAGTAAACTGTCCTGTTGCAGGTCCTAACTGCTGCCGGGTCATTTGGTCGACACCGTTAAACAATGCGAGTTCTACACAGTTCAGCAGATTGATATATCCAACCGTCGGCCGGCCGTCACTTGATCCGGGAATGCAGGGTTCCACACAGCCAAGGATTGCCCATTCTCGTGCTTCTTCAACAGTTGCCTGCGTCTTTTCCATAATCATGGGAACCACCAGCTTATCATTGAAAAAAGCAGGTGTCGACATCCCTTCCTGTACCATGGCAAGTCCTTTTTCAAGTAAATCCTGTGAGATTCCATCAAAATAGCGAAGTGAGACCGTCGGCTGTGATGTCTGTACCCTGGCATTTGCTTCCAGTATCAGATGTGAAGTTTCATTCGCCGCGTCTGCTCCCTGCGCTGTCTGTCCTCCGATGACCAGATTCTGCCAGACCGGATAGCCTGCAAACGACTCACTATAAAAGGAGTCTCTAAGCTTAATGATTTCTGTTGCTTTTATGAAAAAACATTCCACGATTTCAAGTGCTTCTTCGTATGTCAGAGTACCTGCCTGCACATCCTTTTTGTAAAAGGGATTTATATATTGATCAAAGCGGGCAAATGAATTACCATGCCCATTAGACTCAATCGTAATAATCAGATGCAGAAACCACACACACTGAATAGCTTCCTGAAAACTTTCTGCCGGATGCAGGGGTACGGTGCGGCATATTTTGCTGATGGTACGCAGCTCCTGCTGTCTCTTTGGATCCGCCGTTTGTTCTGCCAGCTCCAGCGCCTGCTCTGCGTAGCGTCCCGCGAACATCTCTGCGGCATCAATGGTAATCAGTACCGCTTCCCAGAAATCCATCTGTTCCTGCTTATCTCTGCTGTCAACGATCAGCGTGCGCATATGCTGTTCGCACTCCTGCCGGTAAGCCAATAATCCGTTTTTCAAAATGAATGGATAATCCGGAATGATATGTCCGGTTGCACAATCTCTGTTTCCCACTGTCATCACACCACTGGCCTCCGCCTCCTTGACAGACGCAGGAAGGGCTTTTTCGATTCGCTCATCCAGACTCTTTCCTTTCCATTTTAAAAGCAGTTGGGAAAGCTCCTCTTGATCTGATAGCTCGATTTCCAGCGGATCACTTCCCCTGTCAGAAAAATGATCCAGTCCCTGCACAATCCATTGCGACGTATATTCAGGGTAGACGGGTGCACAGCGCAGCTTGTCTGTATGATTCCCAACGATGAGTTCGCCCTCCTGGATTTGAATGGTCATATGTGCAAGTATATGCGCCAGCATATGCGCTTTTGCCACAACAGGCGCTTCGTTATAGGAAGCTTCATATGCCTCTGTGGCAAGCCGGGCCCGTTCCGCGCTCAGCGAGGGTCTGGTCAGCGTTAAGGCTTCTTTTCGTTTGCTGATTCTCTCTGTCATCCGCCTGCCTCCTCTCGTTTAACACTGACTACCGTTCGGCTTGTAAAATGTGACGCTTTCTTTTCCCAGACTCTGAAGAGCTGCTCCAAAATGATATTGACCGCCCAATAAATCAGGGCAGCGATTACATAGGTTTCAAGATAATTCAGTCCGCTTCCGGCTACTTTTTTGGCCATCCCCATAAGCTCCATGACCATAACCATATAGGCAAGTGAAGTGTCTTTGACCATACCGATTACAGTATTGCCCAGGCTGGGGATTGCCAGCGCTACTGCCTGCGGAATGATGATTCTGCGCATAGCCTGCACATGATTCATTCCAATGGCCAGGGCTGCTTCTGTCTGTCCCTTATCAACTGCCATAAGTGCCGACCGGATGACCTCTGACATATAGGCCGCATAGTTACATGCCAAGGCGGCAATGGCGATCAGAACCGGTGATACACTAACGACCGTATCAATCTTTAACGCGTCTGCCGCTGCCTGCATCATCAGCGGAAAGGCAACAAAGGAGAAATAGAGCTGTACCATCAGCGGTACGCCTCGGATAATCAGCAGATACAGCGAAGCAAGCTTACCTAGGACAGGCACTTTATTGATTCTGCATATGGTAAGCAGGAAGCCAAAAACAATACTTATGACAACACCGACTGCCGTCAGCAGAAGTGTCATCGGAAGAGCAGATAAAATCTGTGGAAAGCTCTCTACGGCAAATTCAAAATCAAATATCATTTTTTGCACCTCACTTTCCGGAATTTCCTTTTAGAAGTCTGCGTCGTTTCTTCCCGGCTGCGCAGATCTTTCGCCAGACTCTTTTCTATGAACAAGAATAGTTTATCCATTAAAAAGCAGATAAACCAATACACAAGTGCAACCGCCGCATAGGTTCCGATGGCTCCGATTCCTCTCGTAGCGTTAACAATTCCCTGACCGCGGCCCATCATCTCAATAACGCCAATGGAGAAGGCCAGCGACAGTGCTTTGAATCCATCCAGCATGAGATTTCCCATACCCGGCAGCGCAATCTGTGCGCCCTGTGGCAGGATGACCCTGCGAAACACCTGCATCCTCGTCATTCCCACACTCTGTGCCGCCTCAATCTGCCCTCGGTCAATCGCCAGATAGGCACCGCGAAAAGTTTCGCTTAGAAATCCACCAATATTTAGACCATAGGCAATAAATGCAAAATAAGCCGCATCCAGCCTGGAGGCTTCCCTGATTCCAAATCCATTGATGAGAATGGCGCGTAATCCAAAATACACAATCATAATCTGTATCAGAAGCGGTGTGCCCCGGATAAAAGAAACAAAGACTGCGACCAGGGAACCTGCAATCTTATGTTTACTGATTCGTATCGCCGCCAGTACAAGTCCCAGCAAGATGGACAGGATTACAATCGCGATAAACAATAGCACCGTTGATGGAAGAACACTTATAAGTTTTGGCAGCGCCGATATAAATGCATCTACTGATTTCATCTTTCTTCCTCCTTTCTTACAAGCTTACAGTATACTTACTCACTGATTTCATCTGTTGCATACCTGCGTGTCACTTCGTCTACTCCGGAAATCCCCCGCTCTACAAAAATATTATTAGGTGGACAGCCCTGCACATATTTGGCCTGATCCTTAAATGCTCTCGTGCATTTGCCTATTAAAACGATATTGGCCGGATCCACTCCTTCCGGCAAGGCTTCGATTGGACCGGCAATGATTGTCTTTCCTGCCAACGACTGTTCTATACCGTCATTTTTCATATCGAGAATGGCACTGATCACAGTATTCCGACAGCCTGTGCAGGCACCGGGTGTCAAGACGAGATCGAACGGTGGAAGCCCCGGTATTTCTACTTCAAATGCCCTTTTAAAAACGCGGCGTGTCTCCTCGATGCTGCATCCGGCCACTTCAATCTTATCCATCTGCATCTCGCCGATTTTGGCTTGTGTTGCCGCAATACGTGTAATACCAACTTCTTCCGGCTCATACCCCATAAGTACAGAGGTTACTGCATCTGCTGCAACGATGTCAGTCGATGCAACAACAATCCCCATCTCGACCTTATCCCCAAACAACGGACCATACCCCTCCTGTGCGATTGTCCCGTCGATCACAGTCAGTGCCGGTTTTAAGGTTGCGCTTATATCGACCACACCTTCCTGTACACCATGCGTATGGAACCATTTTTTCTGGGTGTCCGAAATCAGGCCTTTCAGATTTTTCATACCCAGCGTTACTTCTGTCTGATCATGTGTTTTCATGACAGGTACGCTGATAATAACATCTGCATCTCTTACCAGTTCCCATGTATTAAGCTCTTCCAGCAGAAGTCCGTTTTCGACCGGCAGCTTGCATTTCTTTTCCTTTTTCAGGTCTATAACGGGATAGCCTTGTTCACGTAATTTGTCATATCCGGTGAATTCAATAACTTTTTCTGTGTCGACCCCAGCTGCACTTGATTCGGCAATCATAGGGACGCCCCCTGCCTCTGCTACCAGATCCGCTACCGCTTTCGTCACTTCCCAGCGTGTAATCGCTCCCGAAAGTCTCTCCGACGGAATTGCCGCGAAGTTCGGTTTAATCAAAACCTTATTTCCCGGTTTAACAATCTGTTCCATCCCTCCGATCAAAGCCACCGCTTTGCGCACATCACGGTCGATAGCTGCTGCGTCATAACATTCTGTCTTAACAATCGATACTTTACTCATGATATTCACCCCTTCTGTTCCAACTCAGTTACAAATGTCCGGATTCTCTTGAGTCCCTCCACCATATCTTCTTTTGATGACACATAGGATAAGCGTACATATCCTTCTCCTGCTTCTCCAAACCCTGACCCCGGCACAACTACCACACGCGCCTGTTTTAGCAATGCCACCGCGAATTCTTCTGATGTCATATGTGTCTTTTTAATATTCACAAATGCGTAAAACGCTCCCATTGGATTATTCACATGGATCAGCGGCATATGATTAATCTCCTCAACAAGAAGTTCTTTGTTCTGTGCGTACTGTTCCTTCATCTCTGCCAGAACATCCTGCGGCCCTTCAAGTGCTGCAATGGCGGCATATTGTGTTGGTGTATTGACACAGGAAACCACGTTTTCCTGAATCTTGACCATTTCTCTTATGACCTTCTCAGGTCCAAGTGCGATTCCGCATCTCCAGCCTGTCATAGCATATGTTTTAGAGAAACTGTCAACGATCACCGTTCTTTCCTTCATTTGCGGACATGATGCAATCGAAAAATAGTCTACCTCACCATAGATAAAATCCTGATAAACTTCATCTGTAATCAGATATAAATCTCGTTTTACACACAGTGCGGCGATAGCCTGCAGACGTTTCTGTTCTGTCACGCTTCCTGTCGGGTTAGAGGGTGAATTGAGCAGCAAAATCTTTGTCTTATCTGTAATCGCTGCTTCAATGACATCGACATCATATTGGAATCCATCTTCCTCTGTCAGGTTAATAATCTTGGGAATTGCACCGCACATATGAATCTGCCCCAAATAGTTGGGAAAATAGGGCGCTCCCAGGATGACCTCATCCCCTGGATTCAGCAGAACCTTCATTGCCAGGTACAGTGCCTCCACTCCGCCGGATGTGACCATCACTTCCGTTTCCGCAAGATAGCTGACCGCTTTTTTCCTCAGCATGGTCTGTGCTATGGCTTCTCTAAGCGGCAGAATCCCCGCATTTACTGTATAGTGCGTATGCCCATCACGTATTGCTTTCTGTGCTGCCAAAGCGATATGCTCTGCGGCTACATAACCGGGTTCTCCCAACGCAAAGCTGATGGTATCTTCCATTCCCTGCGCCATGTTGAACATTTTTCGTATAGATGAGCCCAGTATATTTTCGATAGAACTGGCGATTGTTTTCAATATAATTTCCTCCTTGGATGCATTTTCCTCACTATGCATAAAAAGGCAAAGCGGGAAGGGCCACTTTGCCTTTTTATGTGTCATACTACCTCTATTGAGTTGTACTACCTTGTGGTCATTATAAAGTACTGCGCTTTATTTGTAAAGACCTTTTTTTATATTTCTTAAGCAGCTGCATCCTTACAAGGCTATCCGAGCAGCATAGCCCGCAGAATATTAGCCTTGTCATACTCACGTTTCCCGGCTCCGATTCCGATCTTTTTGACAGAGAACTCATCCGGCAGACGGTCCGAAGTACGAAGCGCCGCCGCAATCGCCATCCCTGTTGGTGTAATCATCTCACCTTTCGTATCCGTCAGATGCAGTTTGATACCGGATTGTGCTGCGATCTCAAGAACAGCCGGTACCGGCACAGGCAAAATTCCATGCTGGCACTTTACATGACCACTTCCTTCGGATATCTTGGGAATAATCACCTGGTCAATGTCCAGGTCTACAATACAAAAGGCAGCGGCTGCGATATCTACGATTGAGTCTACGGCTCCTACCTCATGAAAATGAACAGCTTCGATCCCTATACCATGCACCTTGGCCTCCGCTTCGGCAACCACTGCAAAAATCTTCTTGGCCAGCTCTTTGACCTGCTGTGTCGTCTGCAGACGATCCAGTATTTCATATACATCATATAAATTTCTGTGCGGATGAGCATGCACGTGGGGAGCCACATGTGTATGACCACTGCCTGCGTGCACTTCATTCGCATGCGTATGGCCACTGTCTGCGTGCATTTCATCCACATGCGTATGGCCGCTGTCTGCGTGCACTTCATCCACATGCGTATGACCCTCCCCGGCAAGAAGTACAGAAAAATCCACAGCTTCAATGCCCTGCTTCTTCACATTACTGATTTCAATTCTGAATCCCTCCAGCTGCATACTCTCTAAATATTCACAAAGCTTTTCACGATCTGCTCCCAATGACAGCAATGCAGCTACTGTCATATCCCCGCTAATACCGGACGCACATTCTAAATAAAGTGTCTCACCCATGTTTTGTCACCGCCATTCTATTGATCTGAGCCGCGCTATAGCCTGCCCCATATCCATTATCAATATTAACCACTGTAATCCCATTTGCACAGGAGTTGAGCATTGTCAAAAGTGCCGAAACGCCATGAAAGCTTGCGCCATATCCCACTGAAGTTGGAACTGCCACCACCGGATTCGGCACAAGTCCTGCCACCACCCCGGCCAGTGCACCTTCCATACCTGCTACTGCCACAATGCAATTTGCTTTCTGCAATACATCCATTTGTGAAAACAGACGGTGGATGCCGGCAACCCCCACATCATAGACGCGGCTCACCTTGGCGCCCATAAATTCGGCGGTCTGTGCGGCTTCCTCTGCTACGGATATATCCGAAGTCCCAGCAGCACAGACTGCAACACTACCAACCTGAGCCTGTGGATTTTTGTGTACTTTAAGAATTCTGGAAATTGGATCGTAACAGACATCCGGAACCAAAGCTTTCACATATGCAAACTGCTCTTGTGTCGCACGTGTTCCCATAACATCTGTTCCGTTTTCACAGAATTTCTGATAGATTCTGGCTAAATGTTCATTTTCTTTGCCTGCACAGTACACGACCTCGGCATAACCGGAGCGCACCTTTCTATGGTGATCCAGCTTGGCAAACCCCATTTCTTCATATGGCAGATTCTTAAGTTCCTGCATTGCTTCTTCAATCGACAATTTTCCGTCTTTAACTTCCTGCAATAATTTTTCTGTATCCATGGCTGACTCCTCTCCTGTCTATTTGACTTTGTAATCCCGCATAGAATGTTTCAAATGCAGATACAATGCCTGCTTGACACCTTCAGGATCACGCATTTTCAAAAACTCCATAATAATCGTATGGTCCATCATCGTATCATCGTACAACACCTGCTTGAGATTGCTGTCCTGAAATGCAGCGATCAGTGCACTGCTTAATATTTCAGAAAGCTTAATGCCAAACTCATTATGGGTTGCCTGCGCGATTGCATTATGAAACCGCATGTTACCCTCCGCGTTTTCATCATTCATCTCCCGACTCTCTTCAATTGCCTCACCGAGTCGTATAATTTCGTCGATCTCTTCTTGTGTTGCGCGCTGTGCTGCATAATATCCCATCTGCGGTTCAATCATCAGACGTAATTCATACAAATCTCTTAGCTTCAGATGTGTATATTTTAGTTCATCAAAACCAAAGTCATTTGTGACCTTAGAAGTATCTGACACAAATGTTCCCTTGCCCCTGCGGATTTCCAGCACATTTTGTGTAACAAGATATAGAATTGCTTCGCGCAGAGTATTCCTGCTGACCCCCAGTGTCTGTGAGAGTTCCTGCTCATTCGGCAGCTTATCTCCTATATCATACTTGTGCTGCACAGAAATCATATCCAGTATCTGTTTTGTAACCTTTCCTGACAACTTCTCTTTTTTTGGCATTTCCTCTCCTTTTCGCTTGCTTCCGGCGTACCTGCCTATGCAGACTTTAGCTCATAGGACAACCAACATCCCTTGTATTGTTAGACATTTTAATTTATTATAGGGATGTTGCTTCTTCTTGTCAACTGTTTGTTAGCTGGTTTTATTAGGGATTATAGCGGCCGGACATAAACATAGGACCTCTTCTAACTACATAAAAGAGATCCCACATCCTACATATTAATACTGCTTTCCCTTGAATAATCACACTTGCAAAAATATAGCTTCTTAATTCTATTCGGTACTATCTTTCTCATTTTCATCTACAATATCTGATAGCAGTTTGCTAAAATCCACTGCATTTTTCTGTGAAATAACAGGTTTTCCTGTACGGGTTTCAATATCTTTTCTTGTATTGCCAGCTACTTCACCACCTGCACGGGCTACCGTCCTATTCTCCTCGAATCCTTCCGGCTTTTGTTCCACCGATATTTCTGTTGTCGTTGCCTCCGCAAGCATATTTAGTACCAATTCAAGTGTGGACATATTATCTCTAAGATTTTCTTTTTTTAGTCCTTTGAAGTTTTTGTACTGGCGTGTTGTCATACCTGACCATGCTTTCGTAATCTCATCTGTCAATACCGCATAATCTACCCCTCGTTCAACACCTCTATTATTCCATTCATCTGTTAATTCTTTACGTACTTGAAGTGCTTGTAATCTTTGATTAATCCATTCCTTTGAATAACCTTTTTTTAGGTATGTCGCAAGCGCGCGATCTATCGCTATTTCTGGATCTATCGTTTCATCAATTCGTTCACTCCCTACAACTGCAAGCCACATTTTAAAGGGTTCTGCTTTTGGTTATGGTATGGACTGAATAATGCGTAAAAGTTGTTCAACATTAGCAACATCTGTTTTACGTTTTTTCCCATCTATTGCAGTCATTTTCAAAGCGTGACAATTTGTCACGATTTGGCTCCCCTCCTCTTTTAATCGTTGCTTAAGTTTACGCCAATATGCACCAGAATCTTTACTTTCAGTCAAAATTGCCACAACATTTACAACAGAAAATAACCATTCTTCTTCACGTTCATCCCAAGCTGTACGAATTCGTTTATCTTCAAATAGCTGAATATTATCCTTCATCTATTTTACCTCCTACTATATTTCTATTATATCACTGGAGTGCCCCCCGATCTTTGTACCAGTGGAAGAGTTAGTTTTGATATGATAAACTAACAAAAAGGAGCAGTACAAAAATGGGAAAAGCAAGGTACACAACGGAGCAAATCATCGTCA
>JBKECY010000033.1:0-17089 GCA_047975025.1 Lachnospiraceae bacterium | reverse complement strand
CGATGATTTGCTCCGTTGTGTACCTTGCTTTTCCCATTTTTGTACTGCTCCTTTTTGTTAGTTTATCATATCAAAACTAACTCTTCCACTGGTACAAAGATCGGGGGGCACTCCAATATCTCGCGACTATACTCCACGTGATTAAATACTCAAATGGGGATGAATCTAAAACTCACAGAAGCGTTGCAGTTCTTGTGAAGCAGAATGATGTAAGTTTTATACATCAGAGATTTGAGCTTATTCTCTCCAATAAGAAGAATAGAGACCCTAGATTAAAATGGACAATATTATCTACGGTTTTTTTGACGTTCTTCTTGTCATATTTTATTCTTGTACAGGCGGCATTCTATCCGCCAGCTAGTGAGCTCACAGGACAAATAGAAATCACGAGCACGAATTCATATATTTTGGTTGACAAAAATGATAGAATGGAATTGTACGTAAATAATGAATTCCAGCATGTAGTGTCGCCGCAAGAGTTGTATGCAGAACCATATTCGATGCTTAAGATTATCAGGGCGGGGCAAGTTAAATAAGGCTCTGGAATGCTCATGTGAAGATTTTGATGAGACAGTGGCTGTCGATGCGATAGGACTGATGCATTCACTTTATAATCCTCACACGGAGACCATCATTATACAGAGAGTGTCACCGAATACAAGGCAATATCGTGTTGCATGGAGTTACCAATGCGGCACATGAAAAACAAAACACCGTATACTCGGAAAAGTCCTGAGTATACGGTGTTTTTATGAGAATGCAGGAAATGGGACTTGAACCCACACAGTATTGCTACCACAGGCACCTGAAGCCTGCGCGTCTGCCAATTCCGCCATTCCTGCATATCGCTTCATTATATTATCCCAATTCGCAAGAAAAGTCAAATAGAAAATCTGTTTTTTATCAAAAAATTTGTTTTTCTTTTTACACAGATAGAGTATACTAAGTGTTAGTAGCTAAAAATTATCAGTTGGGATCGTGCGTCAGACGTGCCAATATCCCAGTCGACCTTCTGAAAGGAGAAGCAAATGAGTGTAAAGTTATTTAGATGTAATCATTGCGGAAACATTGTTGGTTCAATCTTTTCCTCAGGTGCTCCGCTTACCTGTTGCGGGGACAAAATGGAAGAATTACAAGCGAATGTCACAGATGCTGCACAGGAGAAGCATGTGCCGGTAATAGAGGTAAACGGCAATGCGGTTGTAGTTAAGGTCGGCTCGGCCCCTCACCCAATGCTCGAAGAGCATTTCATCCAATGGATTATTCTGGAGACCTCAGAGGGCGTACAGCGCAAGACACTCTCTCCGGGAGAGGCTCCAGAGCGTACATTCTTCATCGGACCGGATGAAAAAGTGATTGCAGCCTATGAATATTGTAATTTGCATGGACTGTGGAAAAAAGAAGCATAGAATCCGAAATGAGAGCCCCTTTGCCATCCAAGTGACAAGGGGGTTTTTGCTTTGGTGTTTTACCTGTGACTGTGCTATAATGGGAAAAGTAGCTAAAATATAACTGAGTGTAGTTTTATAGATAGGAATCAGGGGAAATGACAGATTTTATTATAAAAAAATTTGTAAAAGATAGTGAGAACATACGGGACGATAAGGTGAGAGGGCGCTATGGTATTGTGGCCGGTGCCGTCGGTCTTTCCTGCAATCTGCTGCTGTTTTTGATCAAACTGATCGTGGGGATGGTTATCCAGAGTATTGCGGTCACAGCGGATGCCTTTAACAACCTTTCAGATGCAGGTGCTTCTGTTGTCACACTTATAAGCGCCCGGCTTGCCAGCAAGCCTGCCGATAAGGATCATCCGTTCGGTCATGGACGTATTGAGTACATTGCCGCATTCATTGTCGCGTTCCTGATTATGCAGGTCGGGTTTTCCTTTTTAAAAAGCAGTATTGATAAAATCCGGAATCCCGAGGAACTGAAATTCCAGTGGATACCGTTCTGTCTGCTGCTGGTGTCTATTCTGGTGAAGCTGTGGATGGTTTTTTTCAATCGTCGTATTGGTCAGAAGATTGAATCCAAGATATTGCTGGCGACATCGGCAGATTCTCTGGGCGATGTTGTCATTACGGCCTCTACGGTGCTTGCGATTTTGATTTCTCATCTGTTGAATTTCAATATTGATGCCTATGCGGGTGTGGTCATCTCCTTGCTCGTTATGTGGGCAGGCATCGGCATTGCCCGGGATACCTTAAAACCACTGATCGGAGAGTCCATAGATCCGGTGCTCTATCAGCAGATCAAGTCACTGGTGGAAGCATATCCGGGAATTGAGGGCACACATGATCTGATAGTCCACAATTATGGTCCGAATCGGAATATGGCATCCATTCATGCCGAAGTTCCCTGCGATGTGAATATTGAGCAGGCACACGAACTGATCGATCAGATCGAGCGGGAAGTTTCCAAAAAAGCGGATGTACTGCTGGTCATTCATATGGACCCGATTGAGATTCATAATGAAAACATTCTGCGTACCAAACAGATGGCAGAAGATGCGATTCATGAAATCGATGTGCAGCTCTCCATCCATGATTTCAGAATGGTCAATGGAGGCAATCATATTAACCTGATTTTTGATGTGGTCGTGCCGCATAAATACACGCAGGATGAGGAGGATACAATCAGTCTGCGAATCATGGAAAAAATCAAGGAAATCAACCCGCATTATGAATGTGTGATTACTGTGGACCGAAGCTTTTTGGCCGAGGAAAATTAAATATAAAAAAAGTTTATCTAAGTCTTGAAATAGTAGTCAAGATAGGTTATAATACAATCTGTCGCGAAATTGGGCTATCGCCAAACGGTAAGGCAACGGACTCTGACTCCGTCATCTGTAGGTTCGAATCCTACTAGCCCAGGACTATAAAAAGGCTGTTGCAGATTCTCTGCATAGCCTTTTTATTTATCTTACAGGGAAGATTGACTGAAAGGAGCAAGCATGAAGTATTCGTTTCAAAGCCGCGTCCGCTACAGCGAGATGAGTGAAGACCGACGATTGAGTTTAAATGGGATTATTAATTATTTTCAGGATGCCAGTACGTTTCAGTCTGAAGATATAGGATATGGAATTGATAAGCTGGCGGAGTTCGGAGTCGGCTGGGTGCTTTCCTCCTGGCAGATTGTTATCAAAAGGGCGCCGGCGATGGGAGAAGAAATTCTGATCAGTACGTGGGCATACAATTTTGACCGCCTGTTCGGATACAGGAACTTTACGCTGGAAAATGAAGCCGGGGAAGTACTGGCTTATGCGAATTCCGTATGGGTGCTCGTGGATACTAAAAAAGGGCATCCGGCACATATGATTCCAGAAATTGCAGAGGCCTATCTGCCGCTGGATGAAAAGCTTGCGATGGAATATGCGCCCAGAAAGATACCGCTGCCCAAAGAGATGCAGGAAAAAGAGCCGTTCCTGGTGCGTTACTTTCATCTGGATTCGAACCATCATGTAAATAACGCCCAATACGTGCAGATGGCCCGGGAATTCATTCCGGTGGATTTTAAAATTGTGGAAATGCGTGCAGAGTACAAGCAGCAGGCTGTACTGGGGGACGAAGTATATCCCAAGGTACAAGAAGTCGACGGAACCTATGTGGTGGGCCTGTGCAGACAGGACGGAAGCCCGTTTGCCGTCGTTCAGTTCTTATAAAGGAGAAAGCATGATCAGGTTAGGAAAGATTCAGGAGCTTGTAGTTGTTAAAAAAGTGGAGTTTGGCGTGTATCTGGCAGAGCCGGAAAGCGGTTCGCTTGAGAGCGAGCGTGTATTGCTGCCAATCAAACAGGTTCCGGAGGGGACACAGGAAGGTACGCAATTGCGCGTATATATCTACAAAGACTCATCAGACCGACTGATTGCTACAACGCGTGAGGGAATGTTACAGGTGGAAGAAACAGCGCTTTTAACAGTAGCCCAGGTGGGCTCCATCGGAGCTTTCTTAAGCTGGGGTCTGGAAAAAGACCTGCTGCTTCCTTTTCGGGAGCAGACCAGACGCGTACAAGAAGGAGAGAAGTGCCTGATTGCACTTTATATAGATAAAAGTGACCGGCTGTGTGCTACGATGAAGGTATATCCGTACCTTCGGACACAGTCTCCCTATGGAATCGGCGATACCGTAACAGGGCGTGTCTATGAAATCAGCAGAGAATTTGGAGTGTTCGTCGCAGTGGATGATCAATATTCCGGGCTGATTCCCAGACAGGAGGCTCAAGGCCAGTATACGGTCGGCGAGCAGATTACACTCAGAGTGACGCAGGTACTCGAAGATGGCAAGCTGAATTTAAGCGCCAGACAAAAGGCCTATATGCAGATCTCGGATGATGCGGTCAAGGTGCTGGAAGTGCTGGAAGCATACCAAGGGGTACTGCCATTTGATGACAAAGCATCACCGGACATCATCGCAGCAGAATTTGAAATGAGCAAGAATGCATTTAAGAGAGCAGTGGGCCATCTGCTCAAAGAGAAGAAGGTGGAAATCAAAGATGGAAGAATCTACACAAAAGCCCAAGAGTAATTTTGCGCATCTTCACGTCCATACAGAATACAGTCTGTTGGATGGTTCCAATAAAATTACCGAATATGTCAGAAAAGTCAAAGAGCTTGGAATGGACAGTGCAGCGATTACAGATCATGGAGTGATGTATGGCTGCATTGATTTTTATCGTGCGGCGCGGGACGCAGGTATCCGACCCATCTTGGGCTGTGAGGTGTATGTTGCCCCGAACTCCCGCTTCGACAAGGAACTGACCGGCGGTGAGGACCGTTACCACCATCTGGTGCTGCTGGCGGAGACGAATGAAGGCTATGAGAATCTGATGAAGATCGTCTCCCTTGGATTTGTCGAAGGTTTCTATTATAAACCGCGTGTGGATAAGGAAGTGTTGGAGCGGTATCATACCGGACTGATAGCTTTAAGTGCCTGCCTCGCCGGGGAAATCGCCCGGGATATTTCAAAGGGACAGTATGAAGCAGCGCAGGAGGCAGCGTTGTGGTACCAGAGAGTCTTTGGTGCAGACCACTACTTTCTGGAGCTGCAGGATCATGGCATCGAAGAGCAGAAGCATGTCAATGAAACGCTGGTCAGACTCAGTCAGCAGACTGGAATTCCTCTCGTAGCAACCAATGATATCCATTATACAAACGCCGAGGATGAAGCTTCGCACGATATCCTGCTGTGTGTGCAGACCGGCAAGAAATTACAAGATGAGAACCGGATGCGTTACGAAGGCGGGCAGTACTATGTGAAATCGCCGCAGGAGATGCAGGCACTCTTTCCATATGCAGCTGAAGCGTTGGCGAATACGCAGAAAATTGCCGAGCGTTGTAACGTGGAAATTGAGTTCGGTGTGCCCAAGCTGCCGCGCTATGATGTTCCGGAGGGCTGGGATGCCGTTGGTTATCTGCGGCACCTGTGTGAACAGGGACTTGCCAGCCATTATCCTGAAATTACAGAAGAATTGCAGGAGCGGCTGGACTTCGAATTATCGACAATCACCAATATGGGATATGTGGATTATTTTTTGATTGTGTGGGATTTTATCAAATATGCCAGAGATCATGATATTATTGTCGGTCCCGGCCGAGGCTCGGCAGCGGGTAGTCTGGTTTCCTACACACTGGATATCACACAGCTGGATCCACTTAAATACGAGCTGCTTTTCGAGCGGTTTTTAAATCCGGAGCGTGTTTCCATGCCCGATATCGATATCGACTTCTGCTTCGAGCGAAGACAGGAAGTCATTGATTATGTTGTTGAAAAATACGGCAAAGATCGTGTTGTTCAGATTGTTACCTTCGGTACGCTGGCAGCGCGTGGTGTCATTCGTGATGTGGGACGCGTCATGGATCTGCCCTATGCACAGGTCGATACGATTGCCAAGATGATTCCACAGGAGCTCAAAATCACGATAGATAAAGCCCTGACAGCGAATAGTGAGCTGCGCAAGCTCTATACGGATGATCCGCAGATTCACCGCCTGATCGATATGGCGAGACGACTGGAAGGACTGCCGCGTCATGCTTCCATGCATGCCGCCGGTGTCGTGATAAGCCAGGAGCCGATTATGGAGTATGTACCGCTCTCACGTGCATCGGACGGTTCCATTACCACGCAGTTCACGATGACGACGCTTGAAGAACTGGGACTTTTGAAGATGGACTTTCTGGGTCTTCGCACGCTTACTGTTATCCAAAGTACGGTCAAATTCATTGAAGAAGGCCGAAAGCTGCAGCTGAATATGGATACGATCGACTATAACGACAAAGCAGTACTGGCGTCCATTGGAACCGGCAGAACCGAAGGTGTGTTCCAGCTGGAAAGCGGTGGAATGAAGAAGTTTATGAAGGATCTGCAGCCGCAGAGTCTGGAGGATATTATCGCAGGTATTTCCCTCTACCGTCCGGGACCGATGGAATTTATCCCGCAGTATATCCGGGGCAAAAATCATCCGGAGACCATCCGCTACGACTGCCCGCAGCTGATTCCTATTCTGGAACCCACCTATGGCTGTATCGTATACCAGGAGCAGGTCATGCAGATCGTACGAAGTCTGGCAGGCTATTCGCTGGGACGAAGTGATTTGCTGCGCCGCGCCATGTCCAAGAAAAAGGCCGGTGTCATGGAAAAAGAACGTGCCAATTTCGTGCATGGCAATGCAGAGGAAGGTGTTCCCGGCTGTATCGCCAATGGTATCAGTGAAGAGGTTGCAGAAAAAATCTACGATGAAATGCTGGATTTTGCCAAGTACGCCTTTAATAAGTCGCACGCTGCGGCCTATGCAGTCGTGTCCTATCAGACAGCCTATTTGAAATATTACTATCCGGTAGAATTTATGGCAGCTCTTATGACTTCTGTCATCGATAATTCGTCAAAGGTGGCTGAATATATTCTGACCAGCCGTCAGATGGGCATCTCCATTCTGCCGCCGGATATCAATGTGGGAAAAGTTGGATTTTCGGTAGACGGAGACAGCATTCGCTACGGTCTTTCCGCAATCAAAAATGTGGGGCGAAATGTAATTGAGACCATCATCGCAGAGCGCGAGAGCCGAGGACCGTTTACCACACTTGAGGACTTTGTCAACCGCACAGCGGCAGGTGATGTTAATAAAAGAGCCATTGAGAATTTTATTAAAGCGGGTGCGCTTGACTGTGTAGCCGGAAACCGCAGACAGAAGATGATGGTATATCCGCAGCTTGTGGACGGTGTAAGCCAGAACAAGAAGAATGTGCTGGCCGGACAGATTTCTCTATTCGATCTCGTAAGCGAAGAGGAAAAAAGTGATTATGCAATCAAACTGCCTGAGGTAGAAGAATATAATAAAGAAGATTTACTGGCATTTGAAAAAGAGGTGATCGGTGTTTATATCAGCGGTCATCCGCTGGAGCAGTATGCGGGGCGTCTGAAAAGACATGCAACGGCACTTACCAGCGATTTCATACCGGAGGAAGAAACAGGGGTATCTCTGCTCGCGGACGGCAAGAAAGTAACGGTCGGTGGTATGATTACGGATAAAACCATAAAATATACGAAGAACAACAAGACGATGGCGTTTATCACCATCGAGGATCTGGTGGGAACCGTTGAAGTCGTAATTTTCCCAAGAGATTATGAGCGCAACCACGACTATCTGGAAGTGGAGAACAAGGTCTTTGTCACCGGCAAAGTATCGACGGAAGATGACAAAGCCGGCAAACTGCTGTGTGAGTCGATTCTGCCGTTTGACGAAATTCCGCAGGAACTGTGGATTCAGTTCGAAGACAAGAATACCTATGTAGATCAAGAGGAACATCTGCTGCAGCTGCTGTCGGATTCGGATGGAACGGATCGGGTCGTGGTCTATATTAAGCAGGAGAAGGCGGTCAAGCGGTTTAAAGCGAATCGCAGCGTGGCAATTAACGAGGAATTGTTAGACCGGTTATACCAATCCTATGGCGAAGAAAACATTCGGATTGTAGGATAGTCCATAGAATACCGATACGTAAAACCACACAATCGGGCATATTTTGCCCGATAATTCACTTGCAAAATTGTTGAAAATGCATTAAAATTAGTGCATATGTGAAAATAAAGCCAATTCATTTTAGAGTTAGAGCGAGGAGATAGTTATGTCTGAGAAAAAACCAGTAAAGACAATCGGGGTATTAACAAGCGGCGGCGATGCTCCTGGAATGAATGCTGCCATTCGCGCCGTAGTTCGCCGCGGTATCAGCAGCGGTCTGACAGTCAAAGGAATTTATAAAGGTTATCTTGGGTTATTAAACGAAGAAATCAAGGAAATGAATGCGCGTGATGTTTCTGATACGAT
Source organism: Lachnospiraceae bacterium (assembly GCA_047975025.1). Classification (GTDB taxonomy): domain Bacteria; phylum Bacillota; class Clostridia; order Lachnospirales; family Lachnospiraceae; genus JBKECY01. Next base: position 8,776 of record JBKECY010000033.1, on the reverse strand, counting down.
TGAGCGCGGCGGAACTGTACTCTATACGGCCAGATGTGCCGAGTTTCGTACGGAAGAAGGCCAGAAACGCGGTGCGGAAATCTGTAAAAAGCATGGAATTGACGGATTGGTCGTAATCGGCGGAGACGGTTCCTTTGCAGGAGCCCAGAAGCTGGCAGCACTGGGAGTCAACACCATAGGTGTGCCGGGTACCATTGACTTGGATATAGCATGTACAGAGTACACAATCGGTTTTGATACTGCGGTTAATACGGCGATGGAAGCCATTGATAAAGTCCGGGATACTTCCACGTCCCATGAGCGCTGCAGTATTATAGAAGTTATGGGAAGAAACGCAGGCTATCTGGCACTATGGTGCGGTATTGCCAACGGTGCAGAAGATGTGCTGCTGCCGGAACGCTATGACTATGATGAGCAGAAGGTCATCAATAACATCATCGAGAACCGCAAGAGAGGCAAGAGCCATCACATCATTATCAATGCAGAGGGCATCGGACATTCAGAGGCCATGGCAAAACGTATTGAAGCGGCCACTGGCATTGAAACACGTGCGACGATTCTGGGTCATATGCAGCGTGGCGGAAGCCCATCCTGTAAAGACCGCGTCTATGCCTCCATCATGGGAGCACTCGCAGTCGATCTGCTGATTCAGGGCAAATCGAACCGCGTTGTAGGTTACAAACATGGTGAATATGTGGATTTTGCAATTGATGAAGCACTGGCAATGAAGAAAGATATTCCTGAGTATCAGTTTGAAGTCTGTAATTCCTTGTCTCATAATTACAATAAACAGTAAAAATGCCATACGGGTGAACCGGCTTAAAGACAAAGCATAAGGTGCTTTGTCTTTTTCTGCAAATAGAGGGAAAGATGTGATTACAAGTACGAAAAATACACAGATTAAAAATGTCATACAGCTGATGAAGTCATCCAAAGCCCGCAAAGAGCAAGGGATATTTGTGGCGGAAGGCAGAAAAATGTTCGAAGAAGCGCCCAAAGAGCGTATTGAAAAAGTATTCGTCACAGAGGCGGCCGCTGAGGTCTGCCGGGAGGGGCTGGAGTCTGTCGATTCTGAAATTGTATCGGAGCAGGTGTTCCATCAGATGAGTGATACGATCACTCCGCAGGGAATTCTGACGCTTGTGCGCCAGTCGGCTTATACGGCCGAGGAGCTGCTTTTTCCGAGCGCAGAGGGAGCACAAAGCACTCCCTTTGTGCTCTTGCTTGAAAATCTGCAGGACCCCGGCAATCTGGGGACTATTCTGCGTACGGCAGAGGCGGCCGGTGTGACCGGCGTCCTGCTGACCAGAGAGTGTGTGGATGTGTATAATCCTAAGACAATACGGGCGACGATGGGCTCAGTGTACCGGCTGCCTTTTGCAGTGGTCACAGAGATGGAACATGTGCTGCAGTGCTGTAAGCAACAAAATATCCGCACCTATGCGGCACATCTGGAGGGTACACAGGCTTACACACAGGCAGATTACACACTGCCGACGGCATTCATGATCGGCAACGAGGGCAGCGGCCTAAGCGATGCGCTGGCTGCGCAGGCAGACCAGTGGATTCGCATTCCCATGCAAGGGCAGGTAGAATCCCTGAATGCAGCGATGGCCGCCGGGATTCTGATGTACGAGACTTCCCGGCAAAGAACATGATGGCAGCGGGATAAGTTGTCTGAATCACTGGAATTTGGAGTGATTTAATGATATAATCGGTAAAGATAATGTAGGGTTGCATATAGAAAGGAAAAGACTATGAATGCTGTATACTGGCTGGGCCTTTTGATCGTTTTAATTGTGATCGAGGCACTGACAATGGGATTAGCGACCATCTGGTTCGCGGTCGGAGCACTGGTGGCGTTTCTTGCCTCTCTGCTGCAGGCACCTATATGGCTGCAGATCGTGCTGTTCCTGGTCATCTCTTTGGTACTTCTGATTTTTACCCGGCCAATTGCACTCAAGCTGCTGGGAAATAAAAAAGAAGCGACGAATGTAGATGGGCTGATTGGAAAAAATGCTATTGTAACGGACAAAATCGACAATTTAAGAGAGACCGGAACCGTCTTCATCAATGGTCTCGAATGGACAGCAAGGTCACAGACAGAAGACACCGTAATTGAAAAAGATGCGGTAGTGGAAATATTACAGGTTGATGGTGTGAAATTAATCGTAAGGGGGAAAAAGTGATGGGATATTTATTGATTGTATTACTGATTATTGTGTTGATTGTCATAGCTTCATGCATCAAAATCATTCCGCAGGCTAATGCGGCTGTTGTAGAAAGACTGGGGGCTTACCAGACAACCTGGGATGTTGGTATCCACATCAAACTTCCTTTCGTGGAGCGTGTTGCCAGACGTGTACTGCTTAAAGAACAGGTCATTGATTTTCCGCCGCAGCCGGTTATCACCAAAGATAACGTAACCATGCGAATTGATACCGTCATCTTCTTCCAGATTACAGATCCTAAGCTGTTCGCCTATGGTGTAGAGAATCCGCTGTTAGCCATCGAGAATCTATCGGCGACTACGCTGCGTAACATCATTGGTGACATGGAGCTGGACGAGACTCTGACCTCAAGAGAGGTAATCAATACCAAGATGAGAGCTTCGCTCGATGTGGCAACAGATCCCTGGGGCATCAAAGTCAACCGCGTAGAGCTTAAGAATATCATTCCTCCGGAAGCAATCCAGGATGCGATGGAAAAACAGATGAAGGCAGAGCGTGAGCGACGGGAATCCATTCTGATCGCAGAAGGAGAGAAACGCTCGACAGTCCTGGTAGCAGAAGGTAAGAAGGAATCTGTGATTCTGGAAGCCGAGGCGCAAAAGCAATCCGCAATCCTGCGTGCTGAAGCACAAAAAGAAGCGATGATCCGCGAAGCGGAAGGTGAGGCTGAGGCAATCGAAAAGGTGCAAAAGGCAACCGCCGACGGTCTGCGCTATATCCGCGAGGCACAAGCTGACGATGCAGTGCTGACAATCAAAAGTCTGGAAGCATTTGCAAAAGCGGCTGACGGAAAAGCTACGAAAATTATTATCCCTTCTGATATACAAGGAATCGCCGGACTGGCAGCCTCCATCAAAGAAGTGGTGAAAAACGAAGTGGATTCAAAAGTGCAATAATTGACATAGAAGAATAGGAGACTCCAGATGGATTTTAAAGGACGTCATTTTTTAACATTAAAAGACTATACACCGGATGAGATACGTTATCTGCTGCAGTTGTCTGCGCAGTTAAAAGAGAAGAAAAAGCAGGGTGAGCCGGTTGATACCTTACGTGGCAAGAACGTCGCGCTGATTTTTGAGAAGACAAGCACCCGTACCAGATGTGCGTTTGAAGTTGCGGCTCACGACCTGGGCATGGGGACGACCTATCTTGACCCAAGCGGTTCACAGATTGGGAAAAAAGAGAGTATCAAGGATACGGCGCGTGTCTTGGGACGTATGTATGACGGTATTGAATACCGGGGCTTTGGACAGAAAATCGTGGAGGAACTTGCCAGATATGCCGGTGTTCCGGTATGGAATGGTCTGACGAATGAATACCATCCGACACAGATGCTGGCAGATCTTCTGACTGTACAGGAGCAGTTCGGCCGTCTGGAAGGAATCAAGCTGGTCTATTTCGGAGACGCCCGTTACAACATGGGGAATTCCCTGATGATTGCCTGCGCCAAGATGGGAATGCATTTTGTGGCATGCACTTCACAGAAATACTTTCCCAATGCAGAGCTGACTGAGCTGTGCCGCGGCTACGCAAAAGAGACCGGTGCGCAGATTATACTGACCGAGGATATTGCCGAAGCTGTCAGCGGAGCGCAGGTCGTCTACACAGATGTGTGGGTATCCATGGGTGAACCGGATGCTGTATGGGAAGAACGTATCCGCGAACTTTCTCCTTATAAAGTGACAAAAGCAATCATGGAACAGGCTGCTTCAGATGCCATCTTTTTACATTGCCTGCCTGCCTTCCACGACAGAGACACAGCAATCGGGCGCGAAGTCGGCGAGCGGTATGGTCTTACAGAGCTGGAAGTTACGGATGAAGTGTTTGAATCAGAGGCCTCTAAGGTCTTCGAGGAAGCCGAGAACCGCATGCATACGATTAAAGCAGTCATGCTGGCAACCCTTGGCGACGCGTAATATAAGAGGTGGTTGATTGAAGGAAGAAAGTGTGGTTCTATGCGGTTCCAACGCATATGAACAGAAATATTATTTCAACGAAGAGTTTGACGGGCTTCCGCAAAGCATTCAGGATGAGATCCAGATTATGTGCGTGCTCTATACCGAAGAGGTCGGCGGAATACTGACGCTGGAATTCGATGCGGAGGGTGCGCTTGAGTTCAAGACCCGCGCGCTGGAAGCAGATGCGATGTATGACGATATAGGAAGCGTTTTGAAGATAAAACAGCTGCAGACAGAAAAAGAAGAATTACTGGAATCCATATCCCTGTATTACCGTGTGTTCTTTCTGGGAGAGGCATGGGAGGAAGAGATATGATACTGGTAATTGATGTTGGCAATACAAATATTACGATGGGAGTTTTCGAAGGCAAGGAATGCCTCGGAACCTTCCGTATGATCAGCAATCAGGTGCGCACGTCTGATGAGTATGGTTTTTTGATTCTGGGAATACTGGAACATCGTGATATCGTAGCCAAGAAGATCGAAGATGTAATCATAAGCTCAGTTGTCCCTAACATCATGTACTCACTTACGAGCGCAATCATGAAATATTTCGGAAAAGAGCCCATGATTGTAGGTGTGGGCATTAAGACGGGCATCCGCATTGATACCCCGAACCCCCGTGAAATCGGAGCAGACAGAATCGTAGATGCTGTGGCCGGATACGACCTGTACGGCGGGCCAATCCTTGTCATTGATTTCGGGACAGCCACAACGTATGATCTGATTTCACACGACGGAAGCTTTGTGGCGGGCATCACAGCGCCGGGCATTCAAATCAGCGCCCGGGCACTCTGGGAGGATGCGGCCAAGCTTCCCAAAATCGAAATTTTAAAACCCAAGTCTATTCTGGCAAAAGATACCATTACAAGTATGCAGGCCGGCCTGGTCTACGGGTATATCGGCCAGACAGAATATATTATTAAGAAGGTCAAGGAAGAAGCGGGACTCAAAGAAATGAAAGTTGTTGCGACCGGCGGCCTCGGCAGAGTGGTAGCAGAAGAAACCGACATGATTCATGTCTATGATGATATGCTGACCTTAAAAGGATTACAGATTATTTATGAAAAGAACAGATAGCAGTCATGCTTTAAGAATCGGAAACGTCTTGTTAGATCATCCATTTATACTAGGACCTATGGCAGGGGTAACAGACCTGCCATTTCGTCTGCTGTGCAAAGAGCAGGGAGCCGGGCTGGTATGTACGGAGATGGTAAGCGCCAAAGCTATCCTGTTTCATAATAAAAATACAGATGAACTGATGCGCATGGAGGAGGCGGAGCAGCCGGTATCCCTGCAGCTGTTCGGCTCTGAACCGGAAATTCTGGCGGAGGCGGCGCGGCAGATCGAACATCTGCCATTCGCCATCTTAGATCTGAACATGGGCTGCCCAGTTCCCAAAATCGTGAAGAACCAAGAGGGCTCCGCACTTTTGCGCACGCCAAAGCTGATTGAGGAAATCGTCAGCACACTCACCCGCGCAATCCGCAAACCGGTGACAGTCAAGATCCGTATTGGAATTGACGGAGCTGATACTCCAATTACGGAAATCGCAAAGCGCATTGAAGCCGCCGGTGCCAGTGCCCTGGCGGTACATGGTCGGACGCGGGAGCAGTACTATTCCGGTCAGGCAGACTGGCAGGCCATCGCACAGGTCAAGGAAGTGCTGCACATTCCGGTTATCGGCAACGGAGATGTCATAGATGCCAAAAGTGCCCGGCGCATGCAGGAGCAGACCGGCTGCGATGGTGTCATGATTGGACGTGCTGCCCGGGGAAATCCATGGATATTTCGGGAACTGACTGCGTTTCAGGATACCGGGGTGGTGCCGGAGCGTCCATCGATTAGAACACTGTGCGATATGATCCTGCGGCACGCACAGCTGCTGGTACAATACGACGGCGAACTTATGGCCATCCGCAAAATGAGAAAGCATGTGGCCTGGTATACGGCAGGCATCCCGCACTCGGCGCTGATTCGCAGGGAGGTCAACAAAATCGAGACGTATGACCAGCTGCAAAAACTGCTGGAAGAAACACTTTTACATGCCGTATTTTCTTGACATTTTACCGCCAGTTCGTTATAATACAGAAACTGTCAAAGCATATAAAAATGGGATACCTATGTCCGTTTTTCCGTTATAAAATGCAACAGCGAATCTAAGAGAAAAGGAGCAAGTGTCAGATGGAAGTCAAAAAAAATCTACTTACATATGCAGGACTTAAAAAACTTGAAGAAGAATTACAGGATTTAAAGGTTGTACAGCGTAAACTTGTAGCAGAAAAAATCAAAGAAGCAAGAGAGCAGGGAGACCTGTCTGAAAATGCCGAGTACGATGCGGCAAAAGATGAGCAAAGAGATATCGAAATGCGTATCGAACAGATTGAAAAAATCCTGAAGAATGCAGAAGTCGTTGTCGAAGACGAAGTTGATGTAAAACGCATCAATGTAGGCTGTCTTGTCAAAGTACACGACATGGAATACGATGAAGACATGGAATTCAAAATCGTAGGCTCCACAGAGGCCAATAGCCTGAATGGAATGATTTCAAATGAATCACCTGTGGGCAAAGCACTGATCGGTGCTAAAAAGGGCGACACAGTTAATGTTGAAATGCCGTCGGGAATTATGGGATACAAAGTGTTAAGTATAGAAAGAATTGTTTAGTTAGGAGTGAAAACATTGAGCCAGGAGCAGAATCAAAATCAAAAGCAAAAGCAAAAGCAGGAGCCGGATATCAATCAGTTGTTAAAGGTACGTCGTGAAAAACTAAAACAGCTGTTAGAAGAGGGCAACAACCCTTTTGAAATCATGAAATACGATGTGACCTATCACAGTCAGGACATCCGCGACAGATTCGAAGAGTTGGAAAACAAAGAAGTTTCAATCGCCGGAAGAATCCTTTCAAAACGTGTCATGGGAAAGGCTTCTTTTTGTCATATCCAGGATCTTGCAGGCTCAATTCAATCCTATGTAGCCAGAGATGCGCTGGGAGAAGAAGCCTACAAGGCCTTCAAAAAGCTTGACATTGGTGACATTGTCGGCATCAAAGGTACGGTCTTTAAGACAAAAACAGACGAGATTTCAATCCACGCGACAGAGGTGACTCTTCTTACCAAGAGCCTTCAGATTCTGCCCGAAAAATACCACGGCCTGACCAACACAGACCTGCGCTATCGCCAAAGATACGTAGATCTGATTGTGACCCCCGGTGTCCGCGAAACCTTCATCAAGCGCTCCAAGATCATAAGCTCCATCCGTAACTACTTAAACGGGCTGGACTTCCTTGAAGTGGAAACCCCGATGCTGGTTCCGAATGCAGGCGGCGCAGCCGCCCGCCCGTTCGACACCCACTTCAATGCCTTAGACGAAGATGTGCATCTTCGGATTTCTCTGGAATTATATCTAAAGCGCCTGATCGTAGGCGGTTTGGAGCGTGTCTACGAAATCGGCCGCGTCTTCAGAAACGAAGGCCTCTCTGTGCGCCACAACCCAGAGTTCACACTTCTTGAGCTCTACCAGGCCTATACAGACTACTACGGCATGATGGATCTGGCCGAGGGCTTAATTCAGCATGTAGCCAAAGAAGTTCTGGGCACAACGAAAATCACCTACGGTGGAGTGGATGTAGACCTGACAGGACCATTTGAGCGCATCACAATGGTAGATGCGGTGAAAAAGTACACAGGTGTCGACTTTAGCAAAATCACAACGCTTGAAGAAGCGCGTGCTGCAGCTGACAAGCTGGAAGTGCACTACGAGCCACGCCACAAAAAGGGCGATATCCTCAACCTGCTGTTCGAAGAATTCGTGGAAGAGAAGCTCGTACAGCCGACCTTCGTCATGGACCACCCGGTGGAAATCTCTCCGCTGGCCAAGAAAAAGCCGGAGAACCCAGACTACACAGAGCGCTTCGAGCTCTTTGTCACACAACGCGAACTGGCGAACGCATTCTCCGAGCTCAACGACCCAATCGACCAGAAGTCACGCTTCGAGGCGCAGGAGGAACTTAAAGCGCTGGGTGATGATGAGGCAAACAGCATGGATCATGACTTTATCAATGCGCTGGAGTACGGGATGCCGCCGACAGGGGGGATTGGAATTGGAATTGACCGGTTGGTTATGCTGCTGACGGATTCGGATGCGATAAGGGATGTGTTGTTGTTCCCGACGATGAAAAGTCTCAATTAGTGTACGGATTCATTGATAACTGTGGAAAACCATAGCGGTCCGAATCAGTCCATATGCACTGTGTCAAATTGTGTCAGACCATGGAACAGTCGGTTTTAAAATGATAAAAAGGCACTTATGTCAGTTGAAAAACTAGATGTAGGTGCCTTTTTTTCGTGTTCTACGATTACAATTGGAACGATAATTACGGCTGTGCTAACTGTGATAAAGGATAATCTACTTTCATTTGTTTAGGGAATAGAATGGTGTAAATATGGTAAAGATATGGTTAGTAGCTGTTGGAGTGCCCCCCGATCTTTGTACCAGTGGAAGAGTTAGTTTTGATATGATAAACTAACAAAAAGGAGCAGTACAAAAATGGGAAAAGCAAGGTACACAACGGAGCAAATCATCGTC
>JBKECY010000018.1:0-83154 GCA_047975025.1 Lachnospiraceae bacterium | reverse complement strand
ACGCTAAAATCTGGTAACTTACTCAAAAGATTCGGATTTTCCCACACACTCCTCGGCATATCACAATACCCGATATAAGCCGAATTCGACTGCTTTTGCTCCGTCATGCCTGTGCCGTCTGAATTCGCCGAATACCGGATGTAGGCATGTGGGAATACTTTTCGCCCTCGGAAATATATTTCATCCACTCCCGGAATTTGCTCCGGTCGGTAGATTGCTTCACCGTTTAAATACATCATGTTGTCACCCCCGATATGATATACAGTGTCGTGCCGTCTTGGACAGTCGGGATAGAGTCAACCGCTTCAATTGCGGTTATCGTGCTGGATGTATTCATTTTGCCAGACAAAGCAGTGTCAATCTGCGACTTATTGTAGTAGTCCGTCAAGTCCATGCGAGTATCGCCGATTTTCTCGGGTACTCCGTCAATGACAAGATACTCTGTGTATACGTTGTACTCCTGCGCCGTTTCTTTCAGGAGCATATAGATTGTGTTGCCGTCCGTCATATCGCTCATGGAGGACACTATCTGACGCTTGAGCGCGCTACTCATGGCGGTGTTGATTTCCTGCGTCACCTCTGCACCGGTCTTATATCCTGCGCCGTTACCCATGTTGCCGGTGTCCATCATAAAGATATCTATCCAATCTGTCCCCTCTGTGCGCATCTGGAGCATATGGTTGAGCGTGCGGTATTCGATGTCAGGCGATAGGCTTGCCAGAAAGTCCGTGATTGTACCGGTGTTACCCTCTGCAATCCAGATTTCGTATGCCGACTTGCCTTGTAATTCTTCGGACGGGGGTATATCGTCTAATTTCTTCCGGGCTTCGGTTACTATATCATCAAGTTTCTTGTAGTAGTACGGCTCGGCTTCTTGAACGAACTTATCTTTTGCTGATACAGCCGTCCAAAACGCCCACGTTCCGCAATCATACTCGGTTTCACCATCTATCAGATTGAAACTGATGTCGGAAGTTCCGTAATCCTTTATATATGACGTGTCCAAAACAAAGGAACTCTTGCCATTTTCAAATGTCAATTCTTCCGCCACTTTTCCGCTTGGATACACGATCGTGGCTATTCCGGTTCCTGCGAAATCCGCTTCTTGCAACTTCGCTTTTATCTCAAACTCTATCGAGTTTTTATCTCCGGTATATGCGATTTTAGGGAGCTCGGTTTTACCTTTTTTATCTGCAGATATGTCAATGTTGATTTCGATAGGTTTCATGCTGCCTCCTACTTATTAACCGTAAATGTCACAAGCATCCACGTGGAACTATATAGATTTCTCGCGCCACCATCCCCCAGCGTCAGGGCGGCATTAAAGGCGAGCTGATGCCTGTTTGTTCTAGTGGTGTCCAGTGATGCGGTTGCTATATCGTCACTGCTTGTTCCGACAATTGAAATCGATGTTATTGTCACTTTATCAGCAGTCGGTACGGTATCAAGCGACTCTTTTAAATCAAGTATTCCTACGTACAAATAAGCATAATTGGAGCCGGTGACCTGTTCTTTCCCAAGGCAAATTGCCGGTGCTCTCTGTGCCGTGCTAACACCGTAGTTTTGCTTGTTTGTAAAGGAATTCGCTGCCGTCAAGTCGGTATACCACTTGGATATCTTTGCGAAACGCGCTTCCAAGCTGTCAGTCGTGAGTATGTTGCTTAGCGTGCTTGATGCCGTAAAGGCCACAACTGCCGCCGATAGATTCGGGTATACTCCGACTACCATATATGCGGCACCCGTACAAGCAACATCGAGTATGTATCCAGCAGAAAGTGACGGTGTAGGCGTTGCGCCATTCACGTATACCGGGAGTGCGGTTCCGCCGAAAGCTTTTATATTCATAGTGGCTGCTGTGTGCCCGTTGATAAACCGTAAAAGCAATCTCGCACCGTATGCTATCGTTCCGGTTGCGGATGTTCCGGCCACGACCTTTTCAACTGTTGCTGCCGCGGTGCTGACATCGAACGTGTGAGTGATTGAACCACTTCCGTCAAAATTTACGCCGTCCATACCTCTAGGAGTCGCCAATCTCGCCGCCGTGTCTAAGGATTCCGCACTTTCTGCGGCCGCTTCCGCCCTTATTGCTGCGTCGGTTGCTGCCGTGGTCGCTGCTTGCGCCGCCGTGGCATTGTTGCTCGCTGCAGCTGCTGCGCTTGTAGCTGCATTCGTAGCCTCGTCCAAGTCAACCCTTTCCTCATTCACCGCCTCCAGGGCATCCGCGATAGATCCCCTTACCTCGATTCCAAGTATTGCATTTCTAACTTTTTCAATATAATTCGCTATATTCGCCATCTTTGTCCTTTCTGTTATTCCGGCAGAGTCGCAACCCAGTCGATTGTCACGGTGGACGAACCAGAACTAGATTTGTAAAAATAGACGGTTGCCTGCGTGGTTGTTTTAGTATTTATCAGCACAGAGTTAAAGTATTGCGGGAGTGCTCCGCGGATAACCGGTGTAATATGGGGAGCGGCGGTAAAAGCCGTTGGAAACGTAATCGTTGCGTTATAAGTTCCCGCGCCAGATGTTGCAACATCAACGGATCCTTTTTGTATCTGCGTGAACGCCCCTGTTTTTAACGCATCGGTTTTGTTTTTTATTGCGACGATATCATTAGCGGTACTCCCGGCGGCTCCTGCGACTTCCGCGATTGACTGTTCCAATTGCTCATTTGTGCCCGTTTGCCCCGAAACGGAACTTTGCAGATTGGATATAGCTTTTTGTGCTTTCCTGGCACTGCTTTGGTACTGTGAAAGAGTCAAGTTCTTAGTACCGAACGTGAGCGAGCTTTCGGAAGGATTGTTGATATTTATGTTTATCTCGGTTATTCTCCGTATCGCACTGACTCCAAGAATTGGATTTACTATACGATAAGCATTCCCGACCTTAAACGCGTCCGCATCAAGTCCTAAAAGTGATAAGTCTACCGCGCTCACGTCAAAAACATCTGTCGCAACCCCTTGTTTCGCTAACCAAGTTTGTGCTTTTGTTAGGAGATTGCTTGCCACTGTGACGTTATCCCACGTAACGACTCCGCCCTGTATCCCGAATGTTTCGATAAGCGCAGCATTATCAATATACTCCTTACCGTTATTCACACTCTTGATCGTAAGGCGCGGTTTCGCGGCATCTGTATCTGACGTGGTCTCGGTCGCTGCCCCGCGAGGAAACAGACGCGTGATAACTTCCGTTGGGTCGGTTTCTCTTTGCATCTCGATAAGGTTTCTTGCAAGCCTGATTTCGGTTTCCTTTGTTTCACCGATGGAGGAAATCCAATCAAGGTACCTGGTTCCGTTTGCCTTTCGTATTTGCAGCTCCCCACCTAAATTATCGATTAATTTATCCATTATTGTGTCATAGGTATCTGCGCTCGGGTCTACGTAGTAGTACACGTTATCCGTACTGTTTGTAACTCCGACCGTACCAATTGCGAACTGTTTGTAAGATTCCACTTGGGCGTTGTGGATCCCTATTAGATACGTTAAAAACGCCTCTGGTGTCGTATTCTGCACCTTCCTATAGCTTTGCACGCTATCGTGCAGGTATCCTAACTCACTTTCACATACATACGACTTTGACAGCGCGCCGTCACTCCCCATGCTTTCCGTCGGTGACAGCACGCGACCGTCAAAAACATCCTCATGTGAAATAGTATCCGTCACTTTAATTAGCGTCTTGAGCGGCTGGATAAGTCCGTAGCCGGGATTGTCCGGATAAATCTTGAATACAAAGCTATTGATTGAGTTTATACCAATCTTTAGACTAGTGCTCTCGACCTTTATACTGTTTGCATGAGGACTGTGTATTTCGGTATCCGTTCCATTGTTTGTTATTGTGACTCTATACATTAAATCACCTCTTTATGCCATAAGAATTCAATATGGCCGGTACCCACGATCAGTATTTCGTTTTCCCCTTGCTTGAGTACAAAGGAAAGAGATTCAGAGGTACCGACCTCAACGCTATACGTTGTGCCGTTCAGCGTTATTTCCATTGGTGCGTCAGTTATCAAAGTAGGAAACGCTGATACAGCTCCTGCGTTTCTCAGAATTATGCTTTTTTCTCCATCTATATCGAATTCTGTTTCTTGTAGTGTGTCGGTGATAAAATTAAAAGAATCCCACTCAATTTTTCCCTCTGCTGATGTGTGTATCCTGAATGGATAAGCCGTAAACACAAGCGTCAATTCACCATAGTTCGCGCCCTCTGTGTATGTTGACTCTTCCCTGATCTCCGCCATAAAATAATAGCCCGGCATATCATCATCGTATAAAGGAGTGAGGACATTTACTGAGGTGTATGAATTTATGATTCGCGTCTTGAGTGCCTCGGCTGACATTTTATCTTGACGGGCTATACTCCAGATATTAAAAACATATGTCAAAGTACGGTTTTCGTACTGCTGCGAACCGTACAGTTCTGACATATCGTATTCGGTGTTGGAAAACGGGATTTTAACTATTGTCTTTGCTTTTGCTGGGCTCCCTATTTCCTTGCTACTTATAGTTACCCCCAGGTCTTTAAAGCTATGCAGCCCATTAAATGTGATCCCTTTCATTTAAATAAGCACCCCTCTTTCGCTCCACTTTGCTCTTTTCCCTTGTACCGTATCTGTTATGCTTCCGACCTTGTCCCCGTCCATGTACATATCTGTATTCTTGGCAACTAGTTGCTTGAGCAGGGCGATAATTTCCGCGTTCCCGTTTCCGTTCATGGTGGCTGCTATGCCTTTCCCGATTCCGGCAAGCGTTTCTTCCGTCAAGGGCAGTATTGCTTCCCGCCCAGCTTCTCCGCCGACCTGCAGGGAATTGCCGTTTGCTCCGAACACTGTCGGGCGCGTCATGATTCCACCGTCTGCATACCAGTCGATATTGAAACCAGACGGTATTTCTATCTCTTTCCCAAGGATGGATACAGACGATTTTTTCAAGCTAAAATGAGGCAGCTTAATGTTTCCTATTGTTTCCACTATTTTACTCACTGCACCCGAAACAGTATCTTTCATGGCAGTAATTGCACTACCCAATCCATCAATTACACCTTTTATCGTATCTATGATTGGTGTTAGGACATCCTTAATGGCATTAAACCCTTTAGAGAATTTATCTTTTATTCCATCAATAATGCCTCCGAGTGTGCTTGATAGCGTTGTCCAGATGCTAGATATCGTGCTGCTGATAGCCCCGAATACAGTTTTCGCAACCGTCGCCACTCCGTTCCAGTACCCCTTTATGACTCCGGTTATTGCATTCCAAACAGTGCTTGTGATACTGCTTATGTTATTCCATATCGTTGTGATTACTGATTTTATAGCGTTAAACACTGTACTTGCCGCCCCGGATATAGTGCCCCACACAGTTGATAGGACATTCGAAATTGCCGTCCATACAATAGTGGTTGCTGCTTTTATGAGTAGCCACATGGTTTCAATTATGGTCGCCAGGACACTGATAGGAACCGATATAATGTTATAAATTGTGTCCATCACCGGTCTTAGGAATTCAGTAATTGCGTTCCATGCCGCGCTTACCCCTGTCGAAATTGTCGTCCATATTCCAGTGAAGAATCCTACTATCCCGTTCCATGCAGTGCTAAAAACGTTTGCTATTGTTGTACCGATCTCGGTAAAGAAAGTAACGATTGAATTCCAGACATTCTGTATTTCTGCGGTAATATTTGTCCACGTGGTGGAAATGGTCGTTTTGATTTGCTCGAATACTGCCGTTACTCCGATTGCGTCAAACAAGCTTCCGAAAAACGAAGCGATTCCTTCAAGAAAACCACCAAGTATGCCGATTACAAGATCGTACAATCCTTGGAATATCCCACCGATACCGCTAATAAATGTCTTTGCGCCCTCTCCTGCCTTTTCCATGTCGCCTGTAAAGACGCCCACAAGCATACTGCCCAGTCCGGACAGTACATCGACGACCGCGCCGATAATATCAATCAAAGGCTCGATGGCTCCAATGATCACACCGAACAGTCCTGACAGTCCCGCGAACACCGGAACAAGGATCGCTCCTATTATTACCCCGATTACCTTGAATAAGTCCCCGAGCTTGCTGAGTTTAGGCAGTAACTTCTCGAAACTTGCTTTTATTTTCTCTATTTTGTCACCAAAATTGAATTTTTCAACAAATCCCGCAACTAACTCTTTTGCTTTTTCCCATAAATTAATGAAGAAATTCCTGAATCCCTCTGATTTAGTCCACAGCAAAGTTATTGCCGCTACAACTGCGACCACAGCCGCAATGATTCCAATCACCGGAAGTCCTATGGCGGTAATGGCCGCCCCTATTGCCGCAACCACGGGTAATATAACTGCAAAAGCCGCAAGCAATCCACCAACTACCAGAATCACTGATGTAACGGAGTTCGGTAGGTTAGCGAATTTATCGGCGATCTGCGTTATAATATCTATCACCGGCTGCATTGCCGACTGGATTTTTTCTCCCACCGGTTGCATTGCGGTCTGTAACTCAGCCATGCTCCCTTGCCATTTGCTGGAAGAACTTTCAGCATCACTGGCCATTGTCTCGGCCTTGCCTGATACATTGTCAAACTCTGTTCCAATATCAAAAAGAGATAATGATACATCGATACCCATGTCCTCAAACTGGCTTGATAGATTAGATAATGCTTTTTGTTGGTCTGATGTTGACATTCCTTTTAGGTCATTGCCTACGGACGCCATAACATCAGATACTGTCGCTTTCCCGTCCTGCCACTGTCTAAACATATCCTGGGTTTCCGTAGAAAACGAACCCATAGCCGCTTCAAATGAACCATCGCCTAATTTTATTTGGAACTGCCCTATTGCGTCTGCTATAATATCTGAATTTTTAGCACCGTTTTTTAGACCACTGTTCAATATCGCAAACATTTCACTGCTGCTAAATCCTGCGTTTTCGAACAAGCCGGAATATTCATTTATCGTGTCAACGAAATCATCACTTGAGTTCAAGTTGTTCTGGTATCCAGAAGCGATCAAATCCATAGCCTGCTCGCCACTGATCCCGAAATTAGTCATTAACTGCCTTGCTGCTCTGGTATTTTCTGACACATCAGTGCCTGTAACTTCTGATATGTTCACTAACTGATTTGTTAGCTTTACTAGGTCAGTATCGTTTAAATCACCGAATGATGACTTAACGGTTGATACCGCCTCTGTGGCACTATCGATACTATCAACCATGCCATTCGCGAACACTTCTTTGGCAACAGCACTCAGGTTCTCCGCCTCGGATTCGGTGAGTCCAAATAAGGCTTTTAGCTTTGCTTCGTTGGCATCGTATTGTCTTGACGCCTCGGCTGCCGCATCTCCCATGTCAAGAATCTTATCACCCACATCGGCGATAATTTCCCCTGCTTCCATCAAATTCCCTTGTTTGATACCGTCACTCATGTCAGACAGATCTTGTTCAGTGGTTCCGGCTTCCGTTCCTAATTGCGACAATTCCTGCTTGACTTCGTTGATTGAGGAGCCATCGTCAATTTTGTTTAAGGCGTCATTCATCTTTCCGATGTCAGTTTCGTTCCCTAGGGCTGCTTTTCCGACTTTGTTGATTGCTACTGTAAGGTCGTCGCTCGATGCTGTACCGTTCTTTATTGCGTTTGTAAGCTTAGTTCCAAGCACATCCTGGTAATCTTCTACACTTGATTCAGTCGCTTCGAAAAGTGTATCGAGTTGCTTCGTAGCAGTCTTGAGATTTTCCTGTTCAGTAACGACATTGGATAGTTGCGTCTTATACCCTTTAAGTGCAGCTTCCGTATATTCAACCTGACGCTGAAAATCCCTATACTCCGACTCGCCTATGTCGCCATTTGCGAACATTTCATCGACTCGTGCCTGTGCTTGACGCAGTGCATCCAGCTTGTCAGAGGTATTTTTAATCTGCTTTTCGAGTAACTCCTGCTTTTGAGTCACTGCAACAGTGTTGGACGGGTCGAATTTTAAAAGTCCGTTTACGCTTTTCAATTCCCCTTCCAGCTTTTTAGAGGTGGAATTTACTTTTCCAAGCGCAGATTGCAGTCCACTGGTTTCACCGTCTAATTCAATTGTGATTCCTTGTATCTTTTTGCTTGCCACTGTCACACCTCCTAAAATGCGTTGAAGTCAGCCTGATTCGCTTTTCTTGGCTTCTGTATGCGGTTCCCTTTGGAATCCCGCCTATTGTTGTCTATGTACTCCTGTATATAATCCAGGCACCCTCCGAGCGTCATTAAATCCATTTCCTCGAAGGACAGTCCTACTTGCTTGCAGCAGTACAAAAAAGATTCCTCCGTGAATATTTCATCACTGGAGGAATTAGGGTCTTTTATTTTTTTTAGTCTGTGAAGTGACCGCGATCATGTCTGCAACTTCCTGCGCTACATCCTGAATGGGGAACTCTTCAAATTCATCAAGCCATGTCACCGGATCCGGGATGGATGGGTCTGCGGTTTTCGCAAACACCCAAATCAGATTTGTGAAGATCTGGAAGTCGAGTGCATCAATCTGCTCGTCCGTCATGTTCTCGGTGTCTACGGTTTCGCCCTTTGCGGCTCCCAGTCCTTTTGCCATCTTGAAAATTTCGGCAAAGTAATCTTTTCCAAACTGCTGCTTGTATCTTAGGGCGGTTGCCCCGGTGGACTTGAGTCTTACGTCTCGCCCACCGATATTAATTGTCTTTTCCATGCGTTACGCTCCTTCCGTCTCCGTCTCTACAGGAGGTTCCTGAACCGCCTCGAACCATGCATTGTACTGCGTAGTGGTGACGTCCCCGTTCGTGCGGCTTTTAACAAGCTTGTCTGCCGGGCGTGGACTTGAGGAAAAAGCAAGTTCCTGCGTGTTCGGTTCCCCTGAATCTTTCGTGCTTGATGCAACGGTTGGGCGAGTCGCGGAGCAATAATACAGGGCGTGTCTTGTCTCGGTCTGATCTCCGGAGAATTCAAACAGTAGGGCAAACGGGCTTGTCTTTGCATTGGAATACTCGCTAATCATCCCCGCCTCTACATTTTCAACCTCTCCAAGAATTTCCTGCAGGAATTTATCCGGAATCAACGCAAGATTCAATGTCCCCTCATATCCCTGATTATTAGGGGCTTTGTAGTAATCAATGTTATCCGCCTTAAACGTAATCTGATCCCCTGTCGGCTCAACCGTCATTTCCACTGCACCGGGCAATTTCACCGGTTCTTCGTATGTGATTTCCCCTGTTTCTTCATTAAGGGTGCCTTTTGCATAATGGCATTTCTCTAAACCATAAGTAACTTTATTTTTCT
Source organism: Lachnospiraceae bacterium (assembly GCA_047975025.1). Lineage (GTDB taxonomy): Bacteria > Bacillota > Clostridia > Lachnospirales > Lachnospiraceae > JBKECY01. The sequence continues at coordinate 73,887 of JBKECY010000018.1, read as the reverse complement.
TTGCTGTTCCTGACATCTTTTACCTCCTAAAGTGTAATTTCGTAAGCCCTTAAATACATATCTTCGGTTTCTAAATAACTTTCATATGCTTCGTAGGACAGTTTATTATCTGCTAATATCTGCTCGATCTTGGCCTCGTTTGCCACATCCTTTGTCTGCGAGTACAACTCAATAGTCGTACTCTTAACAGGCATGTAATTGACGTTGTCCGCTTTAAACCCCAAGTCCGAGTCCTCGTAATACAAGATATACGGGAGTGGCGGAGCGCCCCCGGCTTTCCAGTGATGATACGCAACCTTTAGTTCAGTTGTATCAAGTAGTGTTTTCAATTCCCCTAGTGTCACCCTTTGATCGCCTCCTCTACTGCTTTTTCAAATTTTTCAATAGCGTGCTGTTCCGCCGGTTCAATATGCTTGAAAGCTTTCGTTCTGCCACCGTTACGCTTCGCATGTCCCTTTTCAAGTAAGTGCGTAAGCTGGTAATTTGTTTCGTTATACACCACGTATCCGCTTTTGGTCTTAGTTCGCTTCTTGCTTTTCCACCCTTTTGCATAATCGCCGCTTCTTTGCTGGCTGGATTGCCTTAATTCTTCCGCGGTTTCTTGCGCTATTCGTTTTCCAGCTTCCTGTATGTCCTCTTCAAGTTCTTCCGTATACACTTCCAAACTATTTACTATTGCGTCCGCCAGACTTCCGGCGTTAATATTCCCTTTGACTTGCGAATACCTGTAAGCCATTTAATCACCCAGCCTCTCAACGCAGGTAAGTTCTAATTCATCAAGGGATATCTGATATACTCTCTCAATGTGCAGTACAGTTCCGTTAAACCTTACTTCCGTCTCTTGGTTGTACTCGTATGGATGCACGACCAAAAGTTCGGCCACTCGGATTCCCGCCTGCTTTGCGGAATAGTACTCGCTTCTCGGAGTTGGTTTCCGGCAACAAAAAACAACGGTTTCTTTAGGATTGCTAATTTGCTGTCCTAATTCATCCGTTGTAATTTCGCCTACTCCTAAAAGCGTAACTTGGTGATCCCATGTATTACTCACTTACCTCACCCGCCTTTTTGATTATCAAATTGTGAAGCCGGTACTGAATCGATCGCGGCACCGCTCCGTCCTCGGGGTGATCATATTTCCACGTCGCCCAATCAAGAACAAGCATCGTATGCCCTGCGTTACTTTCGTCTAATTCGATACCGTTCACATACTTAATATCGCTTATAATCCCGGAAATAATCGCAAGTAAAAGCACATCCCGAATATCCGTGGAAATGCCTTTTCTTGCTTTTAGTAGGGATAATACTTGTTCTTTCATGGGTTCCTCCTACTCTTGCGGATCCTCTACTTTTTCAATGAGCACCTTGCCTATATCATTCTTCGTAGTGGTAAGCTGCGCAAGGCGCGTCTTTGTGACCTTTCCCGTATACTCATCCCCTACCTTGTAGATCTTATTTCCGTCCTGCTTATCGTAAAATTTATAGACTACTTTATACATGTCTTACGCTCCTTCCGTTTCTCCGGTCACAGTAACAAAGTACCCTGCGTTTGCGTCCGCCTTGCTGATTCCGAGGCGTGAGCCAACTGCTAAATACTGCCCGTATACCGTGTCGTCAGCCCATTTAGCTGTAATTCCGGCACGCAGTGAATACAGGACAGCTTTAGTCAGGTCGCCTACAAACGCCACATATGGGTTATATACGGGTGCTTCTTCTGTTCCGGCGTTTACCTGCAGCAACTCATCATTCACAACGTACACCGGTCTAGCCAAGAGAGTAGACGGCGAGCCCGCTGTGATAGAATCCTGCAACAGATAGCGACCGTTTTTGTCTTTTAAGGTATCAAGTACCTGATAGAACGACTGCGTTACCACAAAAGATTTAACATATCCAGAATCAAGAGATACGTTCAGGATTTTCTTGATTTCGTCAACGATGTCCTGCGTAGAAGCATCAATCCCCACAGCCGTGAAACTTTTGAATTGCGCAGCAATAAGCGCGTTTGTGGTATTGATTCTCTGCTCTTCCGCGTTCTCTGCGACAATACCAAGCAGATCCGCCTCGCTGTCGTCAATTGCCTCCTGTGAGATAGCCAGCATTCCGCGGTATGTGTCAACACTCCATGAAACTTCATAGAATTCCGGCTTTGCTAATGCGGGATTCTCCTGTAGCTCAGCAGTAGTATGAAGCTGCGCAACTGCTCTTTTCAGCATCGGATACTTGCCGCTTGCAGCAGACACGTTATTCTTTTTAACATACTGTGCCAAGTCGACAACCGTATCAATTTCTTTGGTAGGTGTATAGACAATATCCTGCGGAATGAGTACGTCTGCCTCTTCCGAAACAAGTCCGTCTCTCACCTGTCCCTTAGAACGCAAGAAACGGTCTACGGCACCCCTTACCTCTGTCAATTCCTGCTCACTTCTTTTGCCTTTCATCTTCTTTCTCCCTTCATCGCCAGTAGGCGCGTTTTCGTCAATCTTGGAAATTTCATCTTCGAGAGCTGCGATTTCTCCCTCAAGCTTTTCTTTCTCGGCTTTTTTGTCAGCCAACTCCTGCTCAAGTTCTTCTGCTGATTTCTCGACTGTCTCGATCTCTTCGTCGGTCTCCGCTTCATCAATGGCTCTTTCGAGTTCTTTTTCTCTTGCCTCAAGGGTAGCCAGATCTGCAGCAATAACTACCAGTGCTGCTTCTTTTCTTTCAAGTTCCTTCTGTTTCATGATTTTTCTTAATGCCATTTTTCAATCCTCGCTTTCACAGCTTGCTTTCTAAGTTTCAATTGCTCTTTTTTTGTACTCTCAATGTCGCGTCTGCGTGCTTCAATTTCCGTCTGCGGATACGCCGGGAACGAGCACACGGACACCTCAAACAACTCGGCTTCATCAATACTCTGTTCAATGGTTCCGTCGTCCAGTGTACGAATTGGCATCTTCATTGGATAAAACCCAAAACTGCACCCTGTGATATCACCACGCATAACGCGCGCATGTGCATCCACGGCGGCGCGGTCATTTTCATTGATAACCACTTTTCCGTACAGACCTTTGTCGTCCGCCTTTAGTTCAAGTGTGCTGTTGGTGTTCCGGCCTAGCACGATATCATCATTGTGGTTAAACAGGCAGCGGATATCTCCATCCTTTAGACTCTTGTCAAATGCGCCCTTCGAGATCTTTTCATGTACCCCTGGCCATAATTCCGTCCGGCTCTCAAACATGGCAAAATAGCCCTCGATTACTTTTTCGCCACTTTCTTCCGTACTCGCCCTGAATTCCCCGGTTGAGTACGATTTACGCTTCTCCATTTCCATCACCTCCGTTTAGTTTATTTTGTTTTCCCAAATCCTCTTGCTTGAGGAAATTTTCAAGCACAAGAAGATCTTCCATTTCCTCATCTGGATCAAGTCCTACCCAATCTCTTAACTCATTCCGGCGCATGGTGTTTAGCTTGATCATTGCGGTGCCTGCATTTGTCAAGTCCATAAGGTTATACGCGTACAAGCTTCTAGGGTTCAGCCGGAAGTACCAAGAAGGGTCATATAATAAATCTCTTGTCAGGGTCTGCCCAATTACATTGCCGATGCTCATAATTCTTGTATCAACGAAATTGTTGTACTCGTCCTTATTGAATGTTCCTACGCCCAAGAAAAAAGCAGGTACCCCCAAGAGTCCTGCAACCGTCTTTTTATCAAGTTCAACTGATTCGTTTATGGCGATATCTTCAAGTGTTAGCGGCTTAATAGACTGTATATCAATCAACTCTGCCGGAATAATCCACGGCTCGCCCGGCTTAGCATCTTTAAGATATCTTTGCTTTACCTGCTCCCTGCTTGCTTCATCAGCGAATTCCTCGCTATTCGCATCAACTTTTACAACCACATTCGGCATATACTGCCCTGACATAAAACCATTCTTTGTCTTGGTGGCTTGCCGTAAGTTGTTTACGATTTCCCGTAGGGATATGCGGTATCCTGTGCCTCTGTATGGATATATGGGGTCTGGATTGACAACAAAGTGAATAACTTCATCGGGCGCAAATGTTTTTCCATCATACGTAACCCGGTACCCGTCCGGCGCATCCTCATACCCCACCGCTTGCATACGCAGTGGTAAAAGGTCTTGAATCAACCCGCCTTTTATAACAGGGTACACAACGGAATTACCATCACCGTGCAGCAGTAAATCGCTGACGATTTTATACATCCAACTTTTGCGGGTCATATACGAGCAGGGGCTTACATCTATCTTTTTAGATAATTCATTCTTAACCCGCTTATCCCCCTTTTCGGTGTTTTCCATGAGGTGAATCGTCATGTTGCTGACTAGGTCGGCAATCTTATCAACACATATTTTGACTTCTGGATTCGATGCTAAACTCGTGTACCCCGGCGGCAGCATTAGCCCGGGGAAATCCACGCTTGTCAATAACCCAACACTCGGGGTCGGTTCGCTTCTGATCTGTACTTTTGCTTTTTTATTCTTATTCTTCGCCATATTCCTACCTTTCCACCGTTTCTCTATTCAGCCACTTGGAAGCCGTTCCACCCAGCGCCATATCTTCAAGCATCTGGCAGCACGCAAAAACAGACGCATCAAAGAGGTCGATCCTCTGTGTCCCGTCTGCTCCATCTACTTTTTCATACTGAATCATATCGTCAGTCTTTTCTATTGCCCTGACATTCTGCACGCAGTATTCGTATGCGTGATTGCTAACATAGTAGTATTCCGTGTTGTTTGCCTTTAACTCTATCCGTCTGAATCCCTCTGATTTCCTCCAAAAATACTGTGGCTGGTCTTTTATAACAAATCTTGATTTTTTCATCTTCAAGAAGAATTCCCGACCGAATTTTTTATCGAACCCGACTTGCTTGATTTTAAATCCCTTATCTCGCATCATGATAAACCAATTGACAATATCATCGTATGATACTGTTGGAGTATTACTCATTGTCAGTTCGCCATCGTCCATCCATCCGAACAGTGGGATACCATCCTCGTCCGCTTTCTGTGTTGCCCGAACTATTGGAAAGAAAGCGTGTGTGATGCAAATATCAATTTCTTTGCCTTTAAACTTATAGGTACCATAGAGGGCGGCAGCCGTAAGATCATGAAGCTTTGACAGATCGGCTCCGCCATACCACTTGATTGGCATTTTTACAAGCTCTTCAAGCGTCCAGCTATATTGATTGTTTGACGACTTAAATACATTGATATCGAAATACGCTTTCATGCTTGCTGTGAATATATTCAGCGTCTTATTGAAAAACTCTCCTCTAGTTTGAGGATCGTTCATAGCAAGCTGCGCATCTCTAACCAAGTCCTCAATTGATACCGATACGCCAACGGAGGGATTCGCCATTTCCAGTATCTTCGGGTCTGTATAATCTTGTACATTTCCCTTCTCGTCCTGATCCGCTTTACAGATGAATATAAAGTATTCGTCATCAAGCAGTGTTCCATTCAAAACTTTCTGACAATATGCAAGCCTATTAGATAAAAAACCGTTCGGCACATCACCGGCGGTCGATATAGCTATAAGTAATTTGTTTCTGTATGCCTTTTGGGAATTCTTCATCAACGTGTATTGTTTTGACGTTTTCCACGTATGCACTTCATCCAGAATCAGTAGATTACTGTTCAGCGAATCAAGACGCTTCGGGTCGTTCGCAAGGGCGCGAATAAAAATAGAGCCTCCATCTTTACCGAAGTCAGCAGAAATGGAATGCTCATTATTATTATCTCTGACCTGAAACAGTTCTTTATCTCCAGCCTCTATATACCTCTGCACGTTATAATCCAAGAACCCGAAGGACTCCATTGTCTGCGTGAGAGAATTTGCGAGAATATAAAGCTTGCTACCGCTTATAGCGTCCAACTGAGACAACGCCCAACCTAATGCGCTTGCAAATGCAGTCTTACCGTTTTTTCTTGCAATCATCAAGAGCGATTCATGAAAGCGCCGCACCTTGCTGTCTTTTCTGAAAAAGCCTACCAGGTTAACGACAATAAATTTCTGCCAAGGCTGTAGCAGTAACGGTTCACCCCTCAGCGGATTGCCTTGCAAGTCCTCTCCCTGCTGATGCCTGATAGTTGCCTCTATCAAATCAATGACGAAATCGAATTGCTCCTGCTTGAAATCCAGATCGTCCCGTTCTAAGTCATCTAAGAATCGCTTAGCCGCTTGTCGGTTCTCTACACATGCTATCTTATCTCCTTGTACTATGCTTTCCGCGTATTCAAGAGCCACTTTGAAGTGCGGTGACGTGATATGCTTTAGATCCATGTCATTTTACAGTCATAAATTTTCTAAATTCTGACACTTCGGTTTTTGATTGTGGCTCGCTATTTAGGCTCTTCGGGTTTAGTTGCAGTCTGTCCGAATACGCCAGTATATCTTTTCGCAATGTTTCTATGGTCAGGACAATTGTTGCTTTCTTTGTGCCTCCCGCTGCCGTACTTTCTTCATACTCAAAATCCTCTGTTTCCCATTTTTTCATAAGGCAAGCATGGCGGTGCAGAAGTTCCGAATAGATGTCAATTAGTGGCATGAATTCGACCTTGTAAGTGCCTAATTTTTGCATGTCCTTTTTGACCTTGAGCCTATATCCCTCAAGGCTTTCAGCCTTTCTTGCCATGTCGTCACATCCTTTCAAAACGATTTTCTTTAAATACCGTCGAGAGGGAAACTATTCCCATTCCCGGTTTCCCGTTGTTGAATATTCAACGTTTTCAGAGGGGGGGATACGCTTTTCATACTCTCGTCGTTTCCTCTCTTGCCACTCTTTTCCTTTGTCTGTCATATTGTCATTATCCCTATCATGCATTGTGTTGTGGCACTTAGTACATAACGATATAAGATTCCATGACTCATATGCCAGTCTTGGATGCTCTATCCTGCTGTATACGTGGTGTACTGTATCAGCCTCTGTCCCCCTGCCGTATCTCTTACACTCCTGACACTGGTACCCGTCTCGCCTCAGTATCTTACCGCGCTTAGCTTTCCACTTGGACGTCAGGTAGAACGGGTCAGCTTTCTTCATCGGCATTACCTGTTATCTTGTTTAGTATTCCCGGTATCAGCATAGCCATTTCCAGGTCAGTATCGCTTATGGGCTTACCCTCAAGGGATTCTTCAAACATCATAGTACTGTTTGTCAGTTCCTTTGTGTCTACTTCACTGTATTCTGTCTTAATCTCTGCCCTTATACTTTCAAGGAAGGATGCTTCCTTTTCACTGAACTCTATCATAACCCTTCTCCTTACCAACTACCATGCCCGGTACGCAGGCACGCTTCACACTTCCCGGCACTGCAACTATATCTACTCTTAACATCTCTTAACTGCATCATCCATCGCTCTCTTGCCTTGCGCTCTGCTGTTGGATCTGGCTTATAGTCTGCTACTTGTTTTGCCATAATACTGTCAACCCCATCTCTCTGACGCAATGATTAAACTCGTACATCTCACCCAGCGCAATCCATAGCCCCGGCAAGTGTACCCTCTCAGGTCTGTACTCCCTTGTCTTATGCTGTATCTCTCTGTTCACTCTGGTAGTTGCGATATATGCTGTTAGGTCAAAGCATCCGCTATTGTTTAGATAATCCCTCATATGTATCGTCCCCATATCTATGCATACAAAAAGACACCCTTTCGGATGTCCTCTTGTTTTACTCTTTACTTGTGTTTTTCAATAAACTCCTGCATCATCTTTGTAAGCTGTCCTGCTTGGCTCACGTCCGCCTTACCGCAAGCCTCTGCAAATGCTTCTACCAAATCACGTTTTAGCTTATACGTCTTACTCATGTATCCCGCCTTTGCATTCCATTTGTCCTGCGGTCTAATCTTTTTTTCTTCCACTGCGCACCTCCACAACGATATTAAGTGTCAAGGTAATTGCCATAGCGATTATTGCAATTAGGAGAAATAAACTACCAGACTGCGTCATCATGGTAATCAGTAGCAGCATTGTTACAATTTGAAGAAGTATTATTAGTTTTTTCATAGACTTATTTTATTGAATGGCTTATAATAGGGGTATGTAGGGTGGTTTCCCACCCTGCCCCCTAAGCAGTTATTTGAAGAAGAAGTTTAGTATCGTGAAGATTGCAGAAATGGCGGTTCCTGTTATTGATACTATCAAGGCTACTTTTTCAAGTTTCTGCTTCTTTTTTCTTTTCTTTGCCATTCATTTCCTCCTTTCCTTTACTATATACATAGTATATCATACGGTGTACCGTATGTCAATAGAAAGGTGGAAAGTTTTTTACTTTTTTTACAACAAAAGACACCTACCGGAGTAAGTGCCTCTTGTCAGTATAACTATTCAGGAAAGGAGTTGTACGAGCGTCGCTCTGATTTTCAAGCGACAATCCGTAATTGCGTTTTTATTACTTCTACACTATACCACAGGTGAATAGTGTCATTCTATGTCATTCTGTATCTTTGCCAGCCCAGTTCCATGTATCCTGTGTATGTGCTTCCAGCTATACCCCAGCTTACAGCATATCTCTTCCCATGTCTGTTGTTTGAGTGGATTGTACTTGAATTCAAGATACCGTTCCGTAAGCACGCTCTTCTCCCGTTCATCGTCCAGACTCTCAATACATTCCTCTACTTCCTGCATGATATTAAGCCGCTCAATGCGCTTGATTGCGAACTCCCGTTCCAACTTATCCTTTGTTGCCGCATAATCCGACATGTCCTTCGCCTCGCTTCCTTTAGGCATCCCGGATAAGTCAAGGCTTGGATTCATCTTGTTACACCTTAGTTCTGCTATACGGTTATCTATCCGGATTAACTGGCTGGTAGCGTTGTAGTATCGCATCAGGTAGTCCTTTGCTGTTTCCTTCTTCTCTTCTGTCAATCCCCGTCCTCCTGTTTCACAATATTATAAACCCTGCTACATATATACTTATTTTCACATGCCAGCGCGATACTAGACTCATATGGGATATTGTCTGTGTATATAACTTCCCCTTTACTCTTAATGCTCATATGCGGGCAGTTCTCACAGTACCCCGGAAATTCGGCGGTTAAGGTGTATTTGTCATTCATCCCCTCCACCCCCTGACCACAATCTCAAGTGCTTCTGGGATCTCGGCGATTGCGCGGTCGGTAAGTTCCTTGCTTGAAAAGTAGACTCCGCCGCACCGCTGTCTTTGAGCTCCCTGCATGGCTAATGCCTTGGTGTCATAGTTAAAATACACATTATATTTAAGGCACGTAGTTCTCCAATCCACCCCGTCCGGGTCGTTCACACTTTGCCAATCATCAACGACTTTCATGGCTTTTAAATATTCCAGCTTCGTTTCTAATTCAGATTTATCCTTTGTCAAAAGTCCAAGCTTGTATAATTCTTCCCTGGCTCGTATACCACCATATACCAAATTGACGATTACTCCCGTGGAAGAAAGTACGTATACTCCTTCATGCGTTTCCGGCTTCCACACCTTCGGTTTCTCCGCCACCTCGACCACCTCTTGCACATCCGCCAAAACCTTGTCGAACGCTTCCGTGACGCTGTTAATAAATTCTGCTCGTTGTTCTTCTGTGAATATTTTCATATTAATCCTCCTGCAATCTATATGCATCTTTGATATACGAACTCGGCTCGTCTGTTCCTTGGTACATTCTTAAGTTGAAGTACTCGTTTTTGTTAGAATATATCAATTCGTCCGAATTATTTATAAACCACTTTTTAGCGATTATTTTATTTCCCTTATTATCAACCAGTATCAACGGCTCCGATACCGTCCATTTATGACCGCCCATGAATTTGCTAGGCTTGGTTGGATTCTCTATGGCTCTGAAGTCTTCTAATGTGCTTAATCTTGCAAGTTTCATATCAATCCCCCTCTACCAATTCTGGATGCTGTGTGATGTTGCCGGCTACAGGGTAATCGTTTCCAAGAATATCAGACAAATATTTTGAGCCTGTCTTGTACGTTGCCATGTATGCGCCTTGCCTGCTGTGCCACTTAATTACGAAATACTCCTCAAGTGAGCGATCCCATACGATATCACCTTCCCAATATTTTATTCCATCTACCTCCATGACGAACTGCCCGACTGATTCGGGGAGGACTTCCTCCGCATACTCAAAAATAGGCGTTTCGCATAGAGTGTCAGCTGGGCACTCCTGCATGATGAACGTCTCTCCACCCTCAAATCTGACAAGGCTGCTTCTGTCTCCGTCAAGTCCTGCTCTTGCTCCGGCAACGCTGAAATCTTGGCAGGGTGCTCCGAAGCACCACATGTCTGATTCTGGTATATCGGCAGCTCTAACTGATCGTATGTCACTTCTGTGCCACTCTCGTGCATTAAACATTTCCTCTCTTTCTTTTATCCATTTCTGACCTTGCCGGTAATTTTCAAGGACAAGTAATTCTTTTTGTTCTTCTTTGGTCGTTAGGTGTATGGCTCTGTAACTATAAGCTGCGTATTTATCCCATTCACAAAAGCCCACGCATTTGTGTCCAGCTTGTTCCATTCCTTTTCTGAATCCTCCGATTCCGGAGAACCAGTCTATAAATTTCAGTGATTGTTTTTCTGTTTGTGTCATTCGTTATTCTGGAGCAAAGACATCTTTATCGCCGGCCGGCAAATCTCGCGCTCCTTTCTCTTAAAAAGTGTCCTCTATATCATTTTATACTCATAAACTTATATGCTATTTTCCCTGCGTGATATTCGCAGAAGCATCTATCAAACTCCTTTACGGTATTTCCATCCTTGTCTTTCGCAGTGATCGTGGCATCAATTACCGCCCTCTTAAAACATTTATCGCCGTAGCATATCCCAAACAGCTTTTTTATTCGCATGATTACTTCTGTCATATCTCGCTCCTTTCTCAAATACCCCTGTCGCGCTCTCCTGTGTCCGTGAGGGCGTTTTTGTCGTTCCCTTGATATCTTATCTTGTTAGGGTATGGGGTAAAATGGCTCATTTTGCCTTTATCCGTTTGATAGTACGTATTCGACGGCAGTGTAAAATCCATGTTTTGACCAGTACAATCTTTTCGGCTTTTTATTCTCGCACTGCGTTCCGTCTCTTTTCTTGATTTTTTCAAGCGCAATTTCGTAATCCTTTTCAGGGTTCTTGCTTTCTGTCAAAAGCGGATATAAAAACCAGTCTTTCACATAAACCATATTTTCATAAATCCCCACGGATGCCATTATTCGTCCGTCAGTGTATGTTACATGCCCTTTCAGTTCTGGTATCTCGATGTATTTACATTTTGTGAGATTATGCGTCGCCTGTTTTTCTGCCTCATGCAGGTTTGTGAACCACGTTCCACCTAGTTCATTTTCCCCAAAGCAGTCGTGACCTCCTAACTTAGATTCCATTCGGTCAGTGCTGTGTCTGTATCCGTCGCAATAAAAAGTTGATGCAATCATATGCTTTTCTATCTTACCGATTTTGACCAGATAAACTATATCGCCCAGTGTGAGTATTTCTGATTTTTCCGTTTTTTCTAGGCTGGTGAGATAATCTGTCAGCTCGATTTGCCCTATCACGTTTACGTACCTCCCTGTATCTCCAGATCCACCCATGTCACCGTCCGCCGTAGCCCTCGCCTATCCACGCAGGATGCAAAGTGGGTGTATTTCTCAATTACGGTTACTGAGATATGTGTCAGCCCTCTTCCGGGTATTTCATCTTGCGACTGTGCCTTTAGTTTGTCGCCGATGTTGATTTTATCGGCTAAGGCGTGCAGGGTGGATGTCCTTATCGTGTTTCTGTGTTTTGTTTCTTTTGCTCCGGTATAGCTAAAACTCATATGACTCCTTTCTTTTCAATCAAATCTATGTTAATCTGCTTATGCCCCATATCCTTACTCTGCTCGTACGCTTCTTCACGCAATGCCCTTGTGAGATATGTCGTAAATCGTGTAGGGTACTTACGTTCAAGTTCAATCAATTCTCTAGTATAGTCCTCCCAGTACACGTCACCCTCTTCGGGATAGTAATATTTTTCACGTAGTTTGAATAATTCTCCCCACATCGCCCGCTCCTGGGGAACGTCAGTCATTTTTACACTTGCCATGCTGTTTTCAACCTTTCCGAAATGTTACTACACGTAGTAACACCCTTTTTCATTGAGTATTCAACGTTTTTTGACTTTTTTTAGCCAAATGTTACTATGTTTACGTGAATTTCCTATAATTACCTAAATTTATATATATCTTTATACTTATAGGGAATTTATAGTAACGTTAGTAACATTTATAGAAATTCATTGAATATTCAACGTTTTAGGTGTTACTATCCCGTTACTATCCCTGTTACTATGTGTTACTACCTTTAGTACGCTAAAGTGTATTGTGTATATTATTCGAACGGTATTGTGTTGTTATCTGACAATTCCATAAATTGTGCGTCATCCGCCCTGCTCCTCTCATAGCAAATTTGGACTCCATACCCCCCACATCTTGCGCGCCCACCGTTGGAATTTGTCAATTTCGTCCATCCGGTGATGGAATTTGTCATGATGCTGTGTAGCTCAGTGGATTCATATTTGCTCGGTTTTTCGTTTGCGTTCCCGAGTGCTTTCTCGAACAACATCGCAACACACACGCGTGACATGTCAGATGTGTCTAACCATTCTTGGATAATTCCAACTCTTACATCTTCTTCCATGTATTGATTTTGTGTACTTTCTACAAAATCGCTCAAATGTTTTGGTAGTATTAATTCAGGTTCCCGCTTTGCATCTATATATAACTGCATTGCTTCACCCCATGCGCTGCGAAAATTAGCTACAACTGCTGCTTTATCCTTAAACATTGATTTTCTAACATAATCCTTCCGGCATATGATAGGTAAAAATCTTCTGTTGCCCGTCCTGTCGGTCAAAAACTGCTCATTATTCGTTGTTCCGGCAAACACACACACTCTTGGTCTTTGCTCTGTCCTGCGCCCGTATGGGGGGCGGTAGGTGTCAACAGTGGACGTCAAGAACGCTTTGATACTCTCTACTTCTTTTGCCTTTTTTGTCGCAAGCAACTCCGCCATTTCCACCATCCACATTCCACGAAGTTTTTCTGGTGCCTTATCTCCCTCTACGGTGTTAAAGTTATCGTTGTACCACGCGTTATTCATTGATAAAAGTCTTAGAAACGTTGATTTACCTACACCTTGCTTTCCTACAAATACAGGCATATAGTCGAATTTGCTCCCTGGAGAAAACGCCCTGTGGATCGCTCCGAGCATGAATAATTTCATGCACTCCGAGGTATATTCTGTTTTCTCGACTCCCAAATAATCTGGCAAAAGATTTTCGATGTACCCCGTCTTTTTATCCCATTTCACATAACAATCCTCCAACATTACACCAACGGGATTGTATGGGTTTCTGTCCATTACGACGCTCAATCCCTCCATGATGCGTTCCATGCTTCGGATGCCATACCGTGATTCAATGTAGCTTTTTAGGTTGCTGTCATCGGAATTTTTCCATTCGCGATATTTATTGATATGTTCCCAAGGGAGTTCACCGACGATAAAAGGAGAGTATGATATAGTGTTATATTTAATTTTGCCATACAATTTTTCATCATACTCGATTGCTTCAACCGCGTTTAACACGATCTGGTAAACCTTGCCGTTTGCTGTCATGGATAGCTTTGGTTCTCGCCACCCCTGACTTGCTTCTCCGTGCTCGTTAAAATGTATCGGCTTGCCACTTTCGTATCGCTTAATGACTCCAGCGACGATTGTTTTAACTTCTTTTTCCTCTACCGGCGGCATGCATCGCTCTATGTTTTCTGCCAACACAGCAGCGTATATGGCAGCATCGGATGAGCCTTTTGCGCGCATCATGCAAGCGTATTTAAATAGTGCCTGATTTCGTTCCCCGGCGTTTATTTTTTCTGGCATTGTGAAGCTGGAGCCGAATTTACTTGTGCCAGTTTCCAAGAAAAACTTTACTGTATCGCTCGCCTTCGCAAGCTCAATGTCCTCTGGCGCATACTCCCATTCATACCGATTTCCATTGCTGTGTATGGATGGAGGGGCAACAACATATCCGCCGTCCCCTCTTACATCCACGCCATCGATAATTCCGGCTCGATTTCTGCGCTCTGTCTTGTCCTTAAAGTACAGGTGGTAGCCACCGCGTCCCGTGATCGCCGTCCAAGTTTCGGGGAATGTTCCGTTTTCTCTCTGCCAGTCCTCTAGTGTATGATAACCATCTATCCCTTTATCTTCATCAATATCTAAATCAATTACCGTTATTCCACCACTTCTGCGCCCTGTGGCTATACCTATATTGGCATTTGGTGATTGTTGCCACCATGCTTTTACCTGAGCGGCATCCGTGGTCGCATCATTGCATCCGTTTCTTGTTTTTGGCTTCTTTCCCCTCTCCTCAAGAGGAAATACCGCCAATCCCATCTTTATATATTCCATTGCCGCATGGTACATTGACGGATAATCCAAATTATTCACCTCCAGTCAGTAACTGCAGCACTTCCCATGCGGATTCCTCTGGGGTGCAAAAACGAAACTCTACGCCGTATCGTGCTGTCATGGTACGCATGGACTTTGCTAATCGGATCCCGTCAATGCATTTCGGACTGACGAACCGCCTTGGATTTTTCCATTTCTCAACATCATCAACGCATGTTATGCCATCAGTATTTTCAACCAAGATGTACAATTGTGCCCCGCACTCCTTGGCGTAAATACATTCATTTTTAAATCTCGTGTTATCGTTTCCTATATTTCCGGCTACTTCATCAATATCTCGCTTTGTGTCAACAGCAATCTTGGGCGGGAGCGCGTAATCTCCGTATGGTAACTTGCATCTATTGACTTCAATATTTTCCGCTTTCCACCAATCGTTTTTTGTATCATGCTGCCCTTTTTTCTGTCCTGTGTCCTCTATGATATGCATTCAGCCACCTACTAATTAAAAGGAAGCTCTTCGTCTCCGTCCGATACGCTCACAAAACTACTATCTGTCGAAGTTGGCCCAGAAGACGGGAGTGCCTTAAATTCGGGAATTTCAAAATCTCCATCTTTGATTGCCTGCACACTTCGCGTTGACTCAACATTGACACGCACTTTCGTTGCGCCATCATTGCCGATGTACTCCTCTTCGCCTAGGATGATTCCAACGTGCTTGCCAATAAATGCGGTTTCGTCATTGCCAAATTTAAATCCGGAATTAGAAGCCTCTACGGAAGTAACGAAACTTTTGAAAAATGGCAATGCCGTTTCTTTATATGATCTATAAAATCTGCCGCCCCAAAACTTTAGACTATCCGATAATTCTTTGTAATATCCGGTATACTCACCCTCCGCAATATCGTATTCTACTCTCAAATATTCCTTACCCGGCACATCTTCCACTGCCGTAATGACCGCAATGTACCCCCCTGCGCATAATCTTTTGAAATCTGAAGCTTCCTGTACGTTGTCTAAATTAATATTTTTCATGTAATTTTCTCCTTATTGGTTTAATAGTTGATTGATTCTGTCTTGATTGCTTACAATGTCGATAAACTCAAATACTGTGCACCCCTTAATGTTTGCCGTTTTCTTACTTCTCCGGCTATGCAATAATACCGTGCCGGTAGTTGGATAGTAGGAATGCGTCCCGCCGCCTTCTGTCGTTACGTTGTACTGCGCGCCCCTGTTGTACGCTTTATAATTCAATTCCGCGTCCTCCAGGGCATCCACGATCCACTTTAGGTCATCCCTGATTTCACCATACAAATTACTCCCCATCCGCGCCGCCTCCGTCAAGTTCCCAGTACTCGCGGATTGTTTTGTCAACAAAACTTAAATCATTGCCAATCTTTTGCTCAAACATATCCATAGGCGATTTGCAAGTCGTTGCTCCGTCTGACTGTGTTATAAAGTAGTAATTCCCTCCCTCCGTTGTGGCCAGAAGGACAATGGAAAACAGCCCTTCTACTGTCAGCTGATTGTCCAGCATTTTACCAACTGTCTTTGCTTTTATCCGCCCCGTATCCGTTTCCTCGGTGTGGTGTAAAAAATAGACAATCACATCCGGCGGAGTTCGCTTAATAACAAAATCAATTAAATTTCTAAAGTCTAATGCCATGTCGGTAAACTTCCCGTATCCCGTATCTTTTGCCTTATCGAACATTGCGAATGCAAGTAGATATTGACTGTCGTCAATGACATACTTTTTTAACTTTGGATTTTCCAAGCCCTTTCTTATATCGGAATATGTCGCATTATTTTTTTTTGGAAGCTTTTTTCTAAATGGCAGCGGCTTGCCCGCCACATTAAAAATTCCCACTTCATCCTCGCTGAAATTTCTCATACTGGTACTTTTTCCGCTCCCAGACGCGCCTAATATCAATACTGGTATTCCCATGTTATTCCTCCTTTTCGTACTCCACGTGTTCCGCAGCTGCTATAATCAACTTTGATGCGATCTGCCGCAGGCTCAATGTAGATTCGTTGTATATATCTACAAGTGCGTTGTATGCTTCTGGCGTTAGTCTGATAACTGCCTGCTGTCCCGCGTATCCCATGCGCCTTGCCGGCATAATTATTTTGTCCATATATTTCACCCTTTCAATAATCTCTCAATGATCTGTATACTCGTAAGCAAATATTGCAGATTCCGCGCCGTATAGTATTGGTCTACCTGATTTTCACTACACAAACTCAACTCATCATCCACCCTCTGCCATATTGCTGCCTTACGTCTCTCGATGTCCTCTTTCTCCTTATCCGTCATTTACTGCCTCCAATTCATCCTCGTTCAGCTCAACCCAATTCCCACTAAAAAACCACTCCGCGAACTCTTTTTGCACCACTTCCGAATCGTTCAAAAAATCCTGTGCGTGCTCAATCGCGTATGTTACTATATCGGCAAGATAGACTATCTCGCCTGTTGAGATATTTTGATATGCTTTAATCATCCGCTCCCTCCAACATGCCAGACAAATACTGCGCGGCGGATAGGTATTCAGCTACGCTATTTCTGAAAATCAGAAAAAACGCATCGTACTCCTTTTCTTCGTCAAATCCCCCGAGCATGACATATATAGCCACGCAGTCAGGATGATTGCTCATGTTGAAAGCGACATGATTTCCAGTTCCGTTTTGTGCTTTCATACAAAGGTCAAACAATTCCCGTACGTCCGCATCCGTTACAACATCCTTTGATTTGCAGTCAATAACCCCAATTGGCGGCACTGCGTATTTCGTGTTTAATTCGCTCATTTGACCACCGCCTTTCCCATAAACAGATATTTAGTATCAACCTGAACCGCAGGAAGAGTTACCGGTTCGCCGTCAGCCGGAACCTTGAACCCGAGCTCTGTTAAATATTCAATGCATTTCCTTGCGCTCGGCAGCGCCGTCATATTCGCAATCACATTGTCAAAATTCTTATTGATATCCTTCGTCATTTGCTTTGACTTGCCATGCACAGCAGAAAGCCCCGTTGTTCTTTCGGTGTTAAATTCTTCCTTTAAGCGATTCGGGAACAGCGCAGAATCTTCACCTATGTAGCGAAATGCGTTTTTAAAACCTTGCGGAATTCCGTAATACTCGGAAAATTCCACCCCCAAGACCTTAAGCCTCTCAAGTAGGTCGGCTACTAACGATTCGGCCGGAAGCATATGCTCTGTAATTGCTGCCATCAAGCCAATTACCTCTTTGTCAGACACAATCTTGTCCTTTACTAATTCTTTTTCCTTCTCTGCTGCTTCGGACAGCAAACGCAACTGCTCCCTACGTTTTTCTTCCACGAACTTTTTCAGTTCTGTTTTTGTCATTTGACTTTTCTCCTTTTCTTCTGATATACTTATCTTAAGTTTTATTTCCTTAGTGTCTAACGGCTGCAACCTGTTAGGCACTTATTTTTTTACCTTCCGCCACTCCACCGCTCCGACTGATCGTGTACAGATAAAGTGTCCGGGGTTTCGTTTGCACTTTCTCGCGCGGTTTCTGCTTGCGTATAAGCCCTATTGCGACGAGTAGTACGCCGAGCGTTACAATTGATAGGGTAAGCGGTACATTGCCGTAATAGCCTGTAAACGCGCCGAGCAGGATTGTTATGATTCCGAGTAGTGTCATTTCCCCTCCTCCCACCATCGTTCAATCTTCCTCATCGCTTCTTCATTGTGCTTAAACATCTTTTTCGCAAACCAGATCCATACCGCAAGGGCGATTACTGCGATTAGTACCGCGCTGCCTACGATGATTGCAATTACTGTTAGCACTGTCATGATTCCTCCTTTCTAATCTCGTAAGTTCCTTCTACCAGCGCCCCGGTTACTTCGTAAAGCAATTTAGGCGATATGTAATAACCAAATCCCCTTTTGTCATCGTTACACTCGTATGCATATCCGATTGGCAACAATCCTCTTTGCAGTCCAACTCTTACAAATTGCTCGGATTTGGACATGATTCTTGCTACTTTAGCAATTGGTATGGCTGTGCCGTTAAAAACAATCATTCGCTCCTCCTTTCTACACCGTATACCGCCCACTGAGGAATATCAGCGTTGCGATTCCAAGGATAAAAATCCATTTTACTATCATCCATCTGCGCTTCATTTGCTTGCGGTGCTGCTGGCAATATTCAATTTCTTTCGTGTATTCGTATTCGTCCATAGATTTTCCTTTCTCTTCTTTTGCAGAAGTGGTATAATTTTCCTAAAATATTAGGAGGTGTTTTAAATGGATAGTCTTAGCAAAGAACAATACAAACTGCTCCTCTCTCTATCATTGACGGACAGTATCGAGTACGAATCCCTTGGCGAGAACGAAAAGGAAGTGGTGGACTTTCTGACCGATTCCAAGAAATATGTCACTTATGATATTAAGAGGCATGTTAACCTAGACAAGCCCAGCTTCGGTTATTACGAACGTTATGAAAAAGTAAGAATAACGGAGTTAGGAAAATCGCACCTCGCCACCAGACGGGCTTACAGTCGACGCTTTATAATTCCGCTGATCGTATCAATTGTTGCGGTAATCTTAGCGGCATTGTCCATCGTCTTGTCTCCATATTTTTCAGCATTCTTCACAAGTTTATATGGATTATAGGTGCTATCAGGATTGAAGCAATTACAACCAATAACGATGATATCGAAAACCATAGTGGAAAGTTCGGATATCTCAACATGAAGCACAGTCTATATCCGGGATGGTCTTTTTTGAAACCTCTCCGCTCTTTCGGCGTAAGTTCACGCCCTGTGGAAACAATAACTGTCAACTTCTTACTCATTTCTAATCTCCTTTCTCAATAAATGTTTCAATAGGTACGTTGACTACACACATTTTTTATACACACTCTCGCTCACCGAAATATCAAGTTCGTATTTATCTTTTACTCCCATGAGTTCAACTGTACTGTCAAGAATTTCCTCTCTGTCTACCAGCATTGCAGGAGTCATTTCTCCTTTTTTAATCATTTTAGGATAGCCATGCTTACTTGATACCGCTTTATTGGCTATACTATTGGCTTTCATAAAGTCCACTCGGACAGGGTTCCTTAACGTGTTGCATAATGTCCGCATACTTTCTTTTTGATGCTCTTTGTCCAGCATCCGGAATACTTGAAATCCTTCAAGCCCTGTTGCTTGACGCAGTTCTTTCAGCATAGAATATACCCATTGTCTGAATTCTTTCGCTTCTGGCTTTCTACTTTGGAATACTGCATCATAGATTCCAAATTCGTTCACTATGGAGGTTTCCTGCGTTCTGCCTATACTGTCTTTGATGGGGTACTTTGAAAGTACCTCGTCTTCCAATCTCTGATTAAGTTTTTTTGTATGAAGGTTGAGCGCATCCGCTATATCAGACAGCACCGCCCACCACTCGTCATTCCTTTGCACGAAACGAATGTCATTACCATTCCAATTTTCTGTTTTGATTTTGTTCATTAATCTCCTTTCTCTGTTTCGTTTAATCTGTTAAACTTTTAATCAAAAAAAATATCTCCGACCTTAATACCCAATCCGTTCGCTATTTTAATCAATGTGGATGTAGTTGTAACGCTTGTTCTTCCGCTTTCTAACCCTGATATAATTGAACGTGATACTTTTGATCTTCGAGATAATTCTTCTTGAGAAATTCCTGCTTTTTCTCTAACTTCTTTTAATTTCACTCCCATATTTAACCTCCTTCCGTTTTGTTTGTTAAACAAAGTTTAGCACATTAAACAATATGTGTCAAGCATATTAAACAACGTTTTATTACTTCATTTTATCGTCGATACTAAGTACATATTAAATGTATAACATGTTAAACTTTTTCTTGACATCTCTTAGAATCCATTGTACAATATGTTAAACAGTCGTTGAAAGGAGAAAATCGTGAAACTTGGAGAGTTAATAAATAAGTATAGGCAAGGACACAGCATGAGTATGGAGGCTTTTGCTGAACGCTGCGGGCTAAGCAAGGGTTACATTTCTATGATAGAAAAAGGTGTGAACCCTAGATCGGGCAACGTGCTTGTTCCAACAATAGAAACAATAAGAAAACTGTCAGTAGGAATGCAGATGGACTTTAACGATGTCTTAACGCTGGTAGAAGGGGAGCAGGAAATTTCAATGGAGAAAGGACTTGTTTTTACCGAAAAGCAATATTCACTCGATTTTATAGATTCTACTAGGGATATAATGCAAGAGCTCACTAGGGAAATGCAGGAGAAGGTGTTTAATTTTACAAAACGTCTACACAGGGAGCAAACCGAACCGAACGTGATTCCTATTTCTGATTACACTCCCGTGAACGTCATAAACAAAGCTTCTGCGGGAACCGGATATATGTATGGTGACAATAATTGCACAGTGGTATATACTGATAAAAAAGTTAATTCATATGACTTTGCTTTATTCGCAACCGGAAACTCGATGCAGCCATTGATATCAGATGGCGATACACTTCTGTGCAGGAAAGACTTTGATTTCATCAATGGGCATATCTATATAGTGGACTATGACGGAGAAACATTTGTTAAGAAAGTATACGATATCGGTCACCAATTGAAACTGGTGTCGGAGAACCCGGATTATGAAGATAAATTTTTAAACAAAGATGAGTGCCTGAGAGTGGTCGGGAGCGTAACTGACTGGTTTGAACCGGTCTTAAATCCATTAGCGATTTAATTATATAGGGATGTGGGTCGATACAAAAAATATCAAGGAGGAGCAATATGGCATTATACCCCACAATGAAAAGTAGAATAGAAACAGTAAACGGGGAACTTGTAGTTAAAACCCTGATTCCCGCAAAAGTGAAGTTGAGTGATATTACCAGGATAAGCATAACTGGCGGCTTGGGCGCGGAGCCTGGCATTGTTCGCGTAATGGGTCTGAAATTTGCAAAGATTCTTAATTTTATGCCAAAAGACATTAATCTAATGCTTGAATTATTAGACGAAGTAAAAGCGCATTCACCTAATGCCAAGACAAGTGCCTTTATTCCTACAAGGGGAGTTGGTCGAGTGCTGCAGATTGACGACAACAGCAAAACTGTATGTTTTGACGTAAGCGTGGCACAAGTCTATGTGCCGTTCTCAGACATAATCGGATTCGAGATACGGGAAGATGAAACTCAGATAATCGGCGGGGGAAGTGCTGTGAACGTCGGCATGGGCGCATCGTTAATCGGAAAGCGAAAAGTAACCAAAAACGTTTCAAGTATTTCAATTATTTTGATGTTAAAAAATCAGTCAAGCCCCACGGCAAAATTATTCTTTATGAATGGAAAGCCAATCCCTACTAAGTCACCCGTATATCTATCCGCGCGCAAAGCCGCAGACGACACATTTGCGATATTGACAGAAATTACCAGAACAGACGAAAGTACCGTTGCCAAGCAATCTGCAAGTGCCCTAACAGCAGCTGATGAAATATTGAAATACAAAGAACTCGCCGATAATGGAATCATCACGCAAGATGAATTTGAGCAAAAGAAGAAACAATTACTTGGATTATAGACAATAAAAAAACCGCTCCTGCTCTAACAGGAACGGCTTTACATAAGAAGCGACCCTCACTGTTACATGAGAGTCGCTGGACGTTTAAGATATTATGTAATAAATTGCTACTGCCCCATACGTCCTCCTTCTGAATTCCGGGGTAATCAGTCCCGAGGGTGTTACATGGAAAGGATCCTTCATTGATACCTACTGTATTCAGTATATAGTTTTTTCCTTAGCGTGTCAATATGCGCCGTGAAAAACGTCGGGCACACCAAAATATAGACGGGATTAATAAGTATTTTGCAGCGAAAGTGATTAGTTTTCGTATTCTCAACTACCCTTATCTCAAAGCGCACACCGTCCGACACTCATGAATTACTTTTTACATGAAAATTTGTATGCTAAACCAATAACGGCTATCACAATCATTATATATTCGTAGGTACTCAATCGTTCTTCTTTCCACCCGTCCACTGACGGTAATTGAATTGTATCATACGAGAAAAATTATTACAATAAAAAACAGCCCCTACGGCAAATAGAGACTGTTTTAGATAGATACTATACTAGATGCACTAGATATAATACTTCGCAAACCTATTATATCACCTCCAGCTGCATCTAGCAATAGGTGCATTTTTTATACCAAAAAGGAGGTTTTTATGGAAATATCATCACAAGAATTGCAACACTACATGAAGGAGTACCTAGTTCCGGCAAGGGTGAAAAAGCGAAAGCACCCGCGCATGAAGAATGGTTTTGGCAGCGTCGTGACTTTAAAAGGAAATCGCTCAAAGCCGTTTATGGCAAGACCGCCCGTAAAAGAATGGGACGATAACGGATATCCAATTTACGAGAAGCCGATTGGATACTATGCGGACTGGATGGAGGCATTTATTGCGCTCGTGAAGTACAACGAAAAACCGTATTCCACAACCAACAGGAGTGCTACGTTCGAGGAAATTTGGAAAAAATGGTACATCAAGCGGTTTGGGGTTGAATATGTCAACAAGCCCGACTATCGCCCAAAAAGTACAGAGCAATGTTACCGCGCCGCTTATCTAAAATGTGAGCCCCTCTACAAGCGCATATTTGCCGATTTAAGAACAGATGATATGCAAACCATATTAGATACCCCCGGATACTCTCACGCCACCCTAGAACACGTCAAACTCGTCCTGCGAGCAGTTTCGAAGCATGCGCTAGAATATGACGTCATAGAAAAAGACTACACCCAATTTCTCAAAATTAACAAAGAGGACGACGATGAACATGGCGTGCCGTTTACGAAAAAAGAGTTGGGGTTGCTATGGAAGAGCAAGGATAAGCCGTTTGTTGATACTGTGCTGATCTATATTTATTCAGGTTGGAGGATAAACGAACTCAGTAAGATGCCGTTATCTGATATTGACTTGGAAAAGAGAACTTTCAAAGGCGGCTCCAAGACTAGGGCGGGGAAAAATCGTGTAGTTCCTATCCACTCCAAAATATACGATATGGTAAGAAGGCGATACGATGCTGACCTTGGCGGAATAATATTCCACAATTTCGAAGAAGCTATCCAGCTTTTTTCGTACAGAGAATGCTTTGACAAGGCACTCATATCGGCTGGCATTAAAACCAAACACACTCCCCATGACTGCCGGCACACGTTTGCATCCCTTTTAAATTCTGCCGGGGCGAACGAATCAGCAATCAAGGCATTGCTTGGACATGCCGGGAAAGATATCACAGAGAGGATATACACACACAAGGAATTGAGTGAATTGAGAGAAACAATTGAGCTGATATAGCGTCACTAATTTGTCACTAGCGAATTCACTCCACGTTACTTCACGACGCTTTAAGCAAAATTAAAAATGCTAACACTTGTTGATTTTACGGCGTTTTTGAACGATTTATGAAGCAAGATAACCATTGTTCCTTTTAAGGAAATTTTAAGAAAGAGCCCGAAAAGGCAATTTACCTTTCCGGGCTCTTTTGGCTATTGTACTGACAGGTTCGTGTATCCCATCAAACTTTCATCTACTTCTTTGGCAACTTCTCGTCCTTCACGAATCGCCCATACTACCAGCGACTGTCCACGACGCATATCACCTGCTGCGAATACTTTCTCTACATCTGTTGCGAATCTTCCAGGTTTTGTCGCCACATTCGTACGTGCATCTGAAGCCAGCTTAAAGGCTTTTGTCACATATTCCTGTGCCCCCAGAAATCCGGCAGCTATCAATACTACATCCGCATCCACAATTCTTTCTGTTCCTTTGACAGGAACCATCATCATGCGTCCGGTCTTCTCATCTTTTTTTGATTTAAGGGATACCAGTTTGACCTGTGTTAAATCCCCTTTATCATTTTTGATGAATTCTGAAACAGTGGTCTGATAAACACGCGGATCCTCTCCAAACATTGCAATGGCCTCTTCCTGACCATAGTCTGTCTTCAAGACCCTCGGCCATTCCGGCCAGGGATTCATCTCTGTTCTTTGTTCCGGAGCTTTTGGCATCATCTCAATCTGAACAACGCTTTTGGCGCCAAGGCGTATGGAAGTTCCTACACAGTCATTTCCTGTATCACCTCCACCGATTACAATCACATTCTTACCCTCAACAGGGATATAGGCTTTATCCATAAAATCGGAATCCAGCAGACTTTTTGTTGTAATCGTCAGGAAGTCAACCGCAAAATAAATGCCTTTTGCATCACGCCCCGGTGCATTCAAGTCTCTGGGATTAGAAGCACCGCATGTGAGGATGACTCTGTCGTATTCTTTGAGCAGCTGTGCCGGTTTGACATTATTCCCCACATCCATATTGGTCAGGAACCGAATCCCTTCCGCCTCCATCAGACTGACTCTGCGGTCAATAATATGTTTCTCGAGTTTCATATTGGGGATTCCATAACGCAAAAGTCCTCCAATACGGTCATTTCTCTCATATACAGTTACCTGGTGTCCACGACGGTTCAGCTGGTCTGCGGCTGCAAGCCCTGCCGGTCCGCTGCCAATTATGGCAATTTTCTTCCCGGTTCTGACTTTAGGCGGCTTTGGTACGGCATACCCTTCTTTAAAAGCACGTTCAATAATACTGTATTCGTTCCCTTTGATGGCAACAGGATCCGTATTCAGACCGCAGGTACACGATGCCTCACAAAGTGCCGGACAGACCCTTCCGGTAAATTCCGGAAAATTATCCGTCTTAATCAATCTGGTATATGCCTGTTTCCAGTTGTCTCTGAATACAAGGTCATTCCATTCAGGAATCAGGTTGTGCAGCGGGCAGCCCGAGGTCATACCTGCCAGGGTCGCCCCTGACTGGCAGAACGGAACACCACAATCCATACATCTGGCTCCCTGTCTTTTTTGCTCATCTATAGGAAGGGCAAAATGGAATTCCTTAAAATGTCTGATTCTTGCTTTTGGCTTTTCAGCCATGCTGTTTACTCTTCTATATTCTAAAAATCCGGTTGGTTTTCCCATGCATCCTACCTCCTATTTATTTGTGATTGCGTAAAAAGCTTCAATTTGAGCCTGTTGACTGCTTAAGCCTTTTTCTTCCATTTTCACGATCGTCGTCAGCATTCGGCTGTAATCGTATGGAATGATTTTCTTGAACTTAGGCAGATATTCTTCGAAATGCTCCAGGATTTCTTTTCCCTTCACTGAATTGGTGTAGGCTACATGATCACAGATCATCTCTTTAAGCTCCTGCACATCATACTTGGAGTTCACTTTGTCAATGGAAATCATCTCTTTATTGGTTTTGATATACAGATTGCTGTCTTCATCGAGTACATATGCGATACCGCCACTCATACCGGCAGCAAAGTTCTTGCCCACGTCTCCAAGAATGACAACACGTCCACCGGTCATGTATTCGCATCCATGATCACCAACACCCTCAGCAACCGCAATCGCACCGGAATTACGTACACAGAACCGCTCACCGGCCACACCATTGATGTAAGCTTTTCCGCTGGTGGCACCATATAAGGCCACATTACCAATGATAATATTTTCATCCTGCTTAAACTTAATTCCCTGCTGCGGATAGACAATCAGCTTTCCGCCTGAGAGGCCTTTACCAAAGTAGTCATTGCTGTCTCCGACCAGTTCCAGCGTCAAGCCTTTCGGGATAAACGCGCCGAAGCTTTGTCCGCCGGCACCATTACACTTAACTCTGTATGTATCTTCATCGAGTGTATCGCCGAACTTCTTCGTAATCTCAGAACCGAACATCGTTCCAAATGTACGGTCTGTATTTGTTACATCAATTTCCAGACTCTTGGGCTGTCCTTTATCAAACGCATCTTTGAAGCGCTTCATCAGGATGGTCCTGTCCACACGTTTGTCTAATTCAAAATTGTAGACCTGTTTCGGATCAAACGTATATTTTTCTCCGTCATTGGCAAACGGGTTAGATAAGATCGCAGATAAATCCAGCTTTCTTGTCTTCTCGGTTCTGCCTGATGTTTTTTCCTTCAGAAATTCAGTACGTCCGACCAGTTCGTCCACAGTACGTACACCTAATTTAGCCATATACTCTCTTAATTCTTCTGCGATATACTGCATGAAGTGAATGACGTATTCCGGCTTTCCGGCAAAGCGCTTCCGAAGCTCAGGATTCTGTGTTGCAATTCCTACCGGACACGTATCCAGATTGCAGACACGCATCATAACGCAGCCCAATGTTACCAGCGGAGCTGTCGCAAAGCCAAACTCCTCAGCCCCCAGCATCGCAGCAATTGCCACATGCTTTCCGGTCATTAACTTACCGTCTGCTTCAATTCGTACCTTTTTGCGCAGTCCGTTCATAATCAATGTCTGATGCGTCTCAGCCAGTCCAAGTTCCCAAGGAAGTCCTGCATTATGAATAGAACTGATTGGCGCTGCACCGGTTCCACCATCGTAACCGGAAATCAGAATTACCTGTGCTCCTGCTTTTGCCACACCGGCAGCCACTGTACCAACACCTGCTTCAGATACCAGCTTAACCGAAATTCTGGCTTCTGTATTTGCATTTTTAAGATCGTAAATCAGCTGTGCCAAATCTTCGATCGAATAGATATCATGATGCGGCGGCGGCGAGATCAGCCCTACACCGGGTGTTGAATGACGCGTCTTCGCAATCCAGGGATACACTTTTGCTCCCGGCAGATGTCCGCCTTCGCCCGGTTTTGCCCCCTGTGCCATCTTGATCTGAAGTTCTTGTGCACTGACCAGATATTGTGAGGTGACACCAAACCGTCCTGATGCTACCTGCTTAATCGCCGAGCATCTGTTAAGTCCGTCTTTCCCAATGACAAGTCGATCCAGACTTTCTCCACCTTCACCGCTATTGGACTTGCCATGCAGTTTGTTCATGGCAATTGCCAGAGTTTCGTGTGCTTCCTGCGAGATGGAACCATAGGACATCGCTCCCGTCTTAAAGCGTTTGACGATAGACTCCACACTTTCCACTTCTGTAAGCGCAATACCTTTTGCAGGAAATTTGATATCAATCAAATCTCTCAATACACCTGATTGCTGCTCTTCATCCAGCAGTTTCGTATATTCTTTAAACATTGTATAATCCGCTCTCTTCACTGCCTGCTGTAAGGTATGTATGGTTCTCGGATTATATAAATGCTCCTCTCCGCCACTTCTCATTTTATGGCGTCCAAGATTGTCCAGTGTCAGATCCGTTTCAAGACCCAGAGAGTCAAACGCTTCTGAATGCAGTTCATTCGCTTCCCGTTCAATATCGTCAATTGTAATTCCGCCAATGCGGCTGACTGTATCAGTGAAGTATTTGTCGATTAAGACCTTGTCCACTCCGATTGCTTCAAAAATCTGTGCTCCCTGATAAGACTGAATTGTTGAAATTCCCATCTTGGATGCGATCTTAACAATTCCATGCAGTACAGCACTGTTGTAATCATTGACGGCCGCATAATAGTCTTTGTCCAGCATACCGTCTTTGATCAGCTCACGAATGCTCTCCTGCGCCAGATAGGGATTGATGGCACAAGCGCCAAAGCCCAGCAATGTCGCGAAATGATGTACTTCTCTTGGCTCTCCTGATTCCAGAATAATCGCCAGTGATGTACGTTTCTTCGTCCTTACCAGATACTGATGAACTGCCGATACAGCCAAAAGTGACGGTATTGCCACATGGTTTTCATCCACTCCTCTGTCTGAGAGGATAATGATATTAGCATCATTTCTATATGCCCGGTCAATCTCTACGAACAAATGCTCCACAGCTTTTTCCAGATTCGTATTCTTATAGAACAGAATCGGAACAACTTCAACCTTGAAGTTCTTCTTCTTCATAGATTTGATTTTCAGAAGATCTGTGTTCGTCAAGATCGGATTTACAACTTTTAGAACAGAGCAGTTTTCCGGACGTTCTTCAATCAGATTGCCATCCTCGCCAACATAGACTGTGGTAGACGTAACAATTTCTTCTCTGATCGCATCAATCGGCGGATTTGTAACCTGTGCAAATAACTGTTTGAAATAACCAAACAAGGGTTGTCTGGCTTTAGAAAGAACCGGCAAAGGTGAATCAACACCCATGGCACCAATTCCCTCGCCACCGGAGGTTGCCATATTCAGAATCGAGGTACGATAATCTTCATATGTATAGCCGAAGGCTTTATGAAGGCGTGCCATCTCCTCTTCCGTATATTCCACGACTCTTTCATTTGGAATTGTCAACTCTCTTAAGGATACCAGATAATTGTCAAGCCACTCCCCGTACGGCTGCTTGCGCGCATAGAATTCTTTTAATTCATCATCTGAAATAACTTTACCCTGTACGGTATCTACCAAAAGCATTTTACCCGGATGCAGTCTTTCTTTTTGTACAATCTTCGATGGTTCAATATCCAGCACACCTACTTCAGAAGAAAGTATCACGTAGCCATCTTCTGTAATGTAGTAACGAGACGGGCGCAGACCATTACGATCTAACACAGCCCCCATGATTTCACCGTCACTAAACAAAATGGAAGCAGGACCATCCCATGGCTCCATCATAGTCGCATAGTATTGGTAGAAATCCTTTTTCTCCTGCGACATAGTGCGATTATTTGCCCACGGCTCAGGGATTGTAATCATGACGGCCAAAGGCAGTGGCATGCCACTCATTACCAGGAACTCTAATGTGTTGTCAAGCATTGCGGAATCCGAACCTTTTGCATTAATAACCGGCAGCACCTTGTGCAGATCATCCTTTAACAGACCATTTTCCATGGTTTCTTCACGTGCAAGCATCTTGTCCTGGTTACCGCGGATGGTATTGATCTCTCCATTATGCACAATGATTCTGTTCGGATGCGCTCTGTCCCAGCTTGGATTCGTATTCGTACTGAATCTTGAATGTACCAATGCGATTGCTGATTCATAATATTCACTTTGTAAATCGGAATAGAATGTCCTAAGCTGATTCACAAGAAACATTCCCTTGTATGCAATTGTACGGCTCGACAAGGAAGGTACATAGGTACTTTCAGAGCTTTGCTCAAATACACGACGTACAATATAAAGTTTTCGGTCAAATTCGGCACCGCGAGCTGTCCCGGCCGGGCGTTTAATAAAAGCCTGCATGATACAAGGCATCACATCTACCGCTCTTTGTCCCAGCACTCCCGGGTGAGTCGGCACTTCGCGCCAGCCTAAAAATTCAAGATCTTCCTTTTCCACGATGACTTCAAACATTTTTTTAGCCTGATTACGCTGCAGCTCATCTTGGGAAAAGAAGAACATACCCACGCCATAATCTAATTCGTCTCCAATCGGGATGGAAGCGCTCTTACAGGCTCTGCTAAAAAATTTATGTGAAATCTGCAGCAGGATTCCAACACCGTCACCTGTTTTTCCATCGGCATCTTTTCCAGCTCTGTGCTCCAGGTTCTCTACAATTTTGAGTGCATTTTCTACGGTCTGCCGAGTTTTGATTCCCTTGATATTGACTACTGCACCAATACCACAGTTATCATGCTCGAACCGCTCATCATATAAAGTATTTTTCATTTATATACAGCCTCCTCATTCTTTTTACTTTGTACACTATACAACATTTTGAGTAGACTGTAAACAACTTTTTTACTATAATTGTCTGACAATTCGACTATTTAGTATTTTTAACATTATTGTCAGATAATTTTATCATTATTCAGTTTATTGTTTTGGATTTTCATTATATTTTTTAGTATACTTAGCAAAAATCCGATACCCGCCTGTTAAAGTTATGACCACTTCAACCACCAGTAAGACCAATATGACTCCTCCGCCAGCTACTCCCGACAGTGTATCTCCAAAATAACTGAACAATACCGACCAGATATTAGCCGCTATATGATATAACATTGGTGCCAGTAACGACTTTTCTCTTTCATATAAGGCTGCCATCAGAATACCCAGGCAGGTAGCATAAATAAATTGCACCACATTCATATGATAGAGGCCAAACAAAAGACTGGAAAGTAAGATAGCTTTACCCGGTGACATGTATTTTTTCATTCTGGTAAATACAAGCCCCCGAAAGACCAACTCCTCCGAAACAGGCCCCAGAACACCAATCACCAGCAAAAGCAATGGCAGCGGATTATCAAACACAGTCGCCGACAGCTCAGAGTACTCGGTAAATATTCGATCGATTCCCGACAACGTCAGCAAATAATTGATAACCTGTGAGCTGGCCGCTGCAAAAATTAGTATGGCAGCCATGTTGCGAAGCTTTAGTCCCCCAAATTTTTTAGAGCCTACAGCTCTTGGGATACGTCCTTGCTCCCATTTTAGGATCGGTACCATACACGCAATATTACAAACGGCAGTCAGTCCGAGAATCGGCATCTGATATTCCAGAATATCCAAATTCATATTTCCTGTATATATAACAAGTACCATATATACAATATTAGCGGCAGCCACATTTGCTGCCAGAATAATCAATATCGGGTACAAAATCTCCCACAAAGCACCCAACACTCTAAGCACTTTGGGGCGCGGGAGGATATATCTTACGATTTCTTCCGTACTGCCCACCGTATGGTCCGGCTTTGCACGCTGTAATTCCTCAGCCGTACCATAGCCATAGCGAACCGCCAGACTGTCAATCCCACAAGCCCGTGCGCCTTCTATATCAAACTTTCGGTCTCCCACCATGAGCACCTGGCTTCTTGCTTCCAGAAACCCAATGCGCGCCAGCGCCTCTTCAATGACTTCTTCCTTTTTGGAACGTGTACCATCTAACTCACTTCCGACTACTGCGTCAAAATAGAGATCCATTTTATAGTGCTTAATGATCTTCTCCACATAAAATGTAGGTTTGGAAGAGGCAACCGCAAGTCGAATCCCCTTCCTTTTCAACTCTGCCAGCATAGCAATACATCCTGGATATGGCTGATTCTCAAGATAGCCTTCTGCCGAATACCTCTCTCGATAGTAGTGAATTGCCTGCTCTGCTTCTTCGGATGTAAAGCCGGCGAACTTCATGAATTGTTCACGAAGCGGCGGTCCCACAAATTCCTCAAGCGCATGCAGATCAGGTGCAGGTACCCCCATCTTCATCAAGGCATATTGCACCGATTTTGTAATGCCTTCCGCAGAGGCCGTAAGTGTCCCGTCTAAATCAAAAAGTACCGCTTTATACAACATCGAATCTCTCCTTATTATGCGTTTTACAAGTCTTTTTAGGCAGGCTGTGCACCCGCAGTTTTAAGTATACCACGAGTTCACGTACATGAAAAGAACCATGGCGGCAGATCGACAAGTCTTTGAGACGAATCCCAAATTACGATATCTATCGTATTGCCTCCTTCTTCGCATTGAACTAAAGGCAGATACACATTGTTCTCCCATATGGAATACATCGCTTCAATCGCATTTATACGGACGGACACAAGTCTTTCTGCCGCATCCGGCAATGCAATGGTAATATAAGCTCCCCTCTGCTTCACATCCGCTTTTTCGAACCGCGGTAAGCCGCGTTCTGATTTCTCCGGCTGCTGCGCTGCATCCTGTATTTTTGTCTTTTGCGCCTGTTCTGTCGGCCGTATCGGAGTTGGTGTTGCAAACGATGTTGCAAGCGGAGCTGTAATCGGTACTGTAATCGGCGTTGTAATCGGTCTTGCATTCTGTTCTTTTTCGGAATCAACAGACTCCGGTATCTCTGTTCCGTAATTTTCTGTCACTTCCTGCGGCGCAGCATATACCTCCGCCGCTGTCTCAGCGACCGGACTCTGCGTTGTCGCAGGCTTAAGTTCCGATGCTGCCGCAGCATCGGTTGTTGCGGCAGGCGGCCTCTCAGTTACTGGAATTTCGGTGTTCAGCGGACTCGGTATTGGAGCCTCAACTTCCTCTGGTGTCACCTCTGACTCCGGACGTATCGTAATCACTTCCTCTTCCGGCGCTATATTTACAGAAAAGCCTCCCAAATCCACTTCTTCCGCTTCTGTGCATAACGGTTCTGACAAAAGAAGGAAAAGTATACTTAGCAGTAATACGCGTCGCATTCGTGTATAGATCGATCCCACCTCCCGATTCACTCAATAGTTGTCTGCCTCCCGGCTGTGTCCATACCGGACCAAACGGTCAGCCTGCGCTTTGTCTTTACCGATACGCAATACCATATGTGCATACTCATAGCAGTAAGCGGACGGGAACGGCTGGCTTATCATCAGTAATTCATACAGAGCCGCGGCTCTGTCATATCGCTTGAGAAGCTGGTTTAAAAGGAGCATCGAATACAACACACGTTCTTTGTATGTCCGGCTGCTCATTTTCTTGTGCAGAACTTCCGTATCTGCCAGCAGCTTTACACACGTTTCTTGATCCGCTTCCTTTAGCATCCCATGTTCCATCAGCTCGATAATTCTTTGGTTCTGCTTGGTATATTCTTTAATATAAGTCGCTTCATTCAATGGATGTGAAATTGCGGACTGTTCTGTGGTTGCTCCTTTCATGATCGGAAGGACTAACAACAGCAAAACGACAACGGCACAAAAGAGGCTTTTTCTTCCAGTGTTCTTCTCTTCTCTGGTTCTGCTTTGCAGGACTGCCTTGATACTTTGACAGTTTTTATAACGTTTCTCACAATCCCTGCGGCAGCATTTCCACGCCACATAATATAGCCGCGGGTCTTTTGAGCGATAGACTCTCAGAAGTTCGCGCAGCAGTCTTCCGAAGGCATATACATCGCTTCTTATATCAACCCTGCCTGCCAGGCGCTCAGGTGCCGCGTACGCAGGGGTCAGCTGCAGATCTCTGTTGCTGACCACATCCTCCAAAAGTGCAGCGCCAAAATCCACCAGCACCAGACCGGACTCCTCTGTCAGCATAATATTCGAAGGTTTGATATCACCATGCACGATCGGAGTCGGCTGCGCATGCAAAAACAGAAGTACTTCCAGCAGTTCCACAAGCCATTTTCGTATGATCGGCCAGTCATACACAGGAGAATCCTCTAAAAGTTCTGCCAGTGTCACACCTTTCATATAATCCATCACAATACAGGCATCTGCCGCATCCTCATAATAATCCACAACCCGCGGAAGCGCTTTATGACGCAGTCCCTTTAGTATACGGGCTTCTGCCGCACGACCACGACTTACTTTCTTAAGTGCCCATACCTCCCCCAGATGAGTATCTCTGACAAGAAATACCGTCCCAGTGGTACCGTTCCCCAGCTTTTCTAATATACAGTATTTATTTTCAAATAGTTCACCCGGTTCTACGTTCCTGCCTCCCTGCTGTGTTTTTCATAGAATACCACAGAAACCTTCTTAATTCTATTAACAGCCTGCTAAAAATAATAAATCCTTTCCAGTCCCAAATAAAGAGACCGGAAAGGATTCTAAAGTTTTATGAAAACAAACGATATTATGTAATTATATTTTTTCAAATGTCACGTGTTTTTCTTTCATAGATATCTTTCCCACCTGATATCCATACTCTTTTAATTCCTTTTTAAAATTCAGAAAAGAATGATCCAAAGGAATGCCGGCGATTGACTCAATTTCATCATAGGTAAGTCTAAAAGATTCTCTGCCGTCGTTTCCAACATATTCCCACAAAGCATTGTACTTACTCATCGTGTCCCCTCCGTAAAGTTTCAAATACATCTGTTCTGGCAGGCTCTGCAACCTCGGCTACATCTTATCTGGCGCTGAGAAGCCCAGTAGATCAATGCTTGTATTAAATACATGCAGACACAGCTGTAACAAGGCGATCCATGACTCTTTCTGAACGGTATTTTCTTCCGTCAAAATTTTAGTTTCATGGTAAAAGCGATTAAATGCATTTGCGGCATCATAAATATATGAGCAGATCTTATGGACTGCCTTTTCTTCATACGCATTCCAAATCACACCGCCAAACTGCACCAGCTGCAGCATCAAAGCTTTCTCAACATCACTCGACGGTTCCCGAAGCTGCAGTGCGTCCACGCCAGCCCCTTCCTGTGCATACCTGGAAAGAATCGATTTGATTCTGACAATTGTATAGAGTATATAGGGCCCCGTATCGCCTTCAAAGGAGGTGAAGCGTTCTATGTCAAACACATAGTCCTTGGTTGCCTGATTCGACAAGTCTCCGTATTTGATAGCAGAAAGTCCCACAATCGATGCAGTTTCACTTGCATCTTCTCCCTTAACACTGCGGTTCTCAACAATTTTATCGTACATTTTATCTGTGATTTCCTGAATAAAGGAAGACAGACGCATAGTCCCGCCATCGCGGGTCTTAAACGGCTTTCCGTCTTTTCCATTCATAGTTCCAAATCCCAGAAAATGAAGACCGGTGTTCTCTTTGACCAGTTTCGTTTTTCTGGCACAACGGAACACTTGTGTAAAATACAGTTCCTGGCGTTTATCAACAATATAGATGATATCATCCGGCTCATACAGCTTCATGCGCTCTACAATAGTTGCCAGATCCGTTGTGTTATACAAGGAGGCACCATCGGATTTCAAAATCATACAAGGCGGGATTTCTTTGGTATCTCCATCTTCCTTGACATCTACTACCAAGGCGCCCTGATCCAGATGTGCATACCCATTGTCCTTCAAATAAGCAACCATATCAGGAATATAGGGCTGGGCATCAGATTCTTTCTTCCATAAATCAAAGGTCACCTGCAATGTATCATAATTTTTCTTAAGATCTGTCACGGATACATTCAGAATATGGTTCCAGAGAGCCTCATAACCGGGTTTTCTCTGCTGCAGCAGACTGGTCGCCTCCATTGCCTGTGCTTTATAGTCCGGATCTTCCTTCGACTTGACCGTCGCTGCCGGATAGATCTCTTCTAATTCTGAAATCGTAAAGGGAGCCGTCGCAGGGTAGTCACCGGCAAAATCATCCTGAAAATAAGGCAGCTCCGGCTGACGGTGCTGCAATTCCGTAATAATCAATCCCATCTGAAGTCCCCAGTCCCCTAAATGAATATCACCTAGGACTTCATTTCCTACGAACCGGCACAGACGCTTTAGGCTCTCTCCGATGATTGCAGAACGCAGATGACCTACATGCAATGGCTTCGCCACATTAGGACCGCCGTAGTCAATAATGATCTTTTTAGGCTGCGGCTCCTGCTGTGTCAGTAAGTGCGCATCCTGCAGCATGGTCTGCAGATACTCTGTCAGAAAAGCGGGTTCTATGTTGAGGTTGATAAATCCCGGTGGTACAGCCTGTGCTGCTTTGAACACAGAACTCTTGGCAAGCACTGTTACTACGTCCTGTGCGATCATGAGCGGTGCCTTTTTATACTTTTTGGCAGCCGCCATCGCTCCATTGCACTGGTATTCGCATAAATCAGGGCGGTTCGACACAGACACCTTCCCATATGCAGACTCGTACCCGGCATCTTCGAATGCCCTCATCATCTCGTTTGTCAGACTATTCAGTATATCTCCCATGTTATTGCTACTCCTTGCTCTTCTTATCTATGGTAACGCTTTTGGCACATGCCACTGCGAGTACATCATGACCGATATGACACGATACACTTAAAGACAGGCGGTCGAGCATGATTTCGTATTCCGGAAACAGCTCTTGAATCTCACCTTTCCAGATTGCAGCTTCCGCCGCATTGCCTCCATACACTGCAAATATATTCATCTGGCCGTTTTCATAAGCCTCTTTGAACTGGTGCTTCATATCACTTTTTATCGCTTTCAGCATAATTTTCTTTGCCTGCTTTGGACTGCGGGCTTTGGAATATGCATCTAGTTTCTCTCCGTTAATCTGAAGTACCGGCTTGATATTAAGCACTTCACCAATGGCGGCTGCGGTCGGTGTGATCCGTCCCCCTTTTCGCAGATACTTCAGCGTGGCAAGAGTAAGATAAATGGAAGCCTCCATTTTCTCCTGCTCCAGCACCTCCTTGATTTCTCTCGCGTTATACCCTGCTTCTACGAGGCGCAGTGCGTCCATAACTGACTGTCTCTGCGTAACAGAGATTCTCTGATTATTGACTACCTGTACTTTGCCGTCGTAGTCATTGGACATCATAATCGCATTTTCACAGGTGGTGCTAAGTCCGCTCGACATCGGAATATGCACAATTTCATCATATGTCTGCAGTAGTTCGTTCCAATAATCCGCTACTTCACCCAATGACGGCTGAGAAGTGGATATCTCTGCATCTGCATCCAAAAAAGTATAAAACTCCTCCGGCGACAAGGTAATATCTTCCAGATACAGGTTTCCATTAATAAAGAAAGGCATGGGTATAACCTGAACATTCAGCGCCTGTCCTTCCTTTTGTGTGATTCCACTATTACTATCCGTTACAACAGCAATTTTCTTCATACTTGTACACTATTCTCCTTACCCCGTATACGAATTAACTTCGCTATATTCTATCACACTACCTATAATATCACAATGCATTTCTAATTTTCCCTGCGCAGCGCTTCGATGGGATTCAGATTCGCAGCTTTATAGGAAGGCAATAAGCCGAATACAATTCCTATGACCATGGAAAATACGACGGATAAAACAATGGCCGGCATACTGACTGCCGTCGGCGTCTCCGAGATACGGGCTACTACTTGTGCCAGAATCAGCCCGGTAATAATACCAATTACGCCTCCCACACTTGTTAATACGGCGGCTTCGGTCAGAAATTGAATCATAATTTTGTGCTTTCTGGCTCCTATCGCCTTTTTCAGACCGATCTCGCTGGTTCGCTCTGTAACCGACACCAGCATAATATTCATGACACCAATGCCTCCCACCAGCAACGATATACTGGCAATCCAAAGTAATTGTCCGCTCGTGGAACGACTCAGTTCTTGCAGGCTTTTGGCCTTTTCCAACAGATCCGTTGCCTTGTATTTGACCGTACTTCCGGCATCAGTGTATTCATTAAGCAGATCGGCCGATGCCTTTCCGACCGAACTCATGCTGTCCGTACTATCGGCTCGTACAATGACATTTTCCGGTTCATCAAACTTATATACCACAGGCCATGTACTCTTGGGAATATAGACAGTCCCTACCGAGTCCTGCATGTACAGCAGTTCATAATCACTGATTGAATTAATCGTCGGTTGAAATGACGATACGGGCTCTACGACACCTACGACAGTAAACGGCTCACTACCCAGCTCAATTACCTCACCAACCGGTGACGAGTCGGGAAAAAGTGTCGATGCGGCGCTTTCATCCAGAAGTACGACCTTGCGGTAGTTGTCATAATCCTGTTGTACAAAACTGCGCCCCAGCTGAATCTGGTAACCGCTGGCGGACAGGTAATGATCATCGATCCCTAAAGCTTTGCCGCCCGAAAGCGTTGTGTTGTTATGATAAATGTTGTTCGCATAGGAGCGGAAATGAAAAAACGTGGCATCTTTGACATGCTCCAGCGCCAGCAGCTCCTCCTTTTGCTCCTCCGTTAGCTGCGGCAAATTCTGTGATGACATCCCCATATCCATATCATACTCATAATCTCCGTCATACAGGCTGATTTTGATTGTATTATTGCCGGAGCCAATCAGATTGTCCTTGATCTGTTCACTGGTTCCCTTGATGGTAGATACAATGGCAATAATCGAAGCAATCCCAATAATAATACCAAGCATCGTCAGAAAAGAACGCATTTTATGCGACCAGATCCCCTGAAACGAGATTCTAATATTTTCAAGCATGTTCTCCTCCTTAGTATGAATACAGCTCATCTATTGAGCTTTCTTTGGTTTTTGCCCCTTCTTTTACCCCTTTTCCATAAGGAAATGCAATCATCTCTTCGCCGGTCAGGCCGCTTGTGATGGACGCGGAGTAACTGTCATAAGAACTTCCTGTGGTCACACTCTGCTTCTTAAGCACTCCATCCTCCGCTATGTAGACATAGCTTTGCCCATTCTCCGTACGTACAAAGGCTTTACTGATGGTCAGTGAATCTGCAGTCTCAGTACTGTTCATCGAAAGACTTACATATTCCTGATTTTTAAGCGAGCCTTTTTCCGCGACCCGAGCCAGCATCGTATAGTACGATACATTCGGGTTCATGTCGCTATAACCATACTCCGAATTCGTCGTGGGAAATTCGTCGATTTCCTGCACCGTAACCTGAAATGCCTCACCGGTCTCCTGTGATGTTCCCTGAATCACTTCTCCTACCTGAACTGTATCCAGCTGAAGTTCACTGATACTGGTCTTAACATAAAGGCCGCCGCTGCTGTCGATTTCGAGGAAATAATCCGAATCGGAAGTTCCGGTCACAGCATCTCCCACCACGCTTACAATGCCATCGATTGAGGCTGTCACAACTTCTTTCGCTGCCTGTTTCTCAAGTTTTGATATCGTAAGGGCGGATTCTCTGATAGAGAATTCAAGCTGGCGGATTGCCTGAGCGGCTGTGGCAATTGCTTTGTCACGTGCTTCTTTGGTATTTTCTGTTCCGCCTCCGTCGTCACTGCCTCCATCGTCCCAGTATCCGTCATCGCCCCAGTCATCCCCCCAATCGTCACCGCCATCTCCCGTATCATCCGGGAATTCATCCGGCGTTTCTTCCGGTGTCGGCGTCGGTGTTGAGGCTCCTACATAATTGTAGACACGTTCGTATTCTGTATCCACCGCATCTGTCTTGCCTTTGAAAAAATAATAGCCGAGCAAAGAGGTCTGCGGTTTATGAATATTTTTGATTGTATTGCCGCTGTGGAATTCCAGCTGGTAATAGTAGGGCGGCTGTACTTCATCCTCTGACACATCCAGCTTCTTAGTTCCGTCCTCATTGTAGCCTGCCATCTTGTTATAGAACCCGACAGTCAAAAGCACACCCTCCTCGTCCATAGTACACAGATAGCGAAACGGTGATTTCCTGCTGCCGTCTCCGGCATAGGCTTTGGATGAAAAAGTCAGCGGATTCGTATAAGAATATAGCGGCTTTTTCAAAGACTGCGGAGTTGGAGTTGGTTTGGCAGTCGGTGTAACTGTTGAAGTTGGTGTATCTGTCGGGGTTGGCGTATCTGTCGGGGTTGGTGAATCTGTCGGGATTGGCGTATCTGTCGGGGTTGGTGTAGCTGTAGGAGTTGGTGAATCTGATGGGTCATCCACCAACAGCACCTCACCCTGTGCTGCTCCCACAGCATTCCATGCGCCCAGACGCAGCACGCCACCGGCTACGACCGAGTTCAGCGCTCCTGCCGCCACTGCTCCATCTGCGCCGCTTGCCGTATCCCGGCTCGAAGAACTGCCTTCCGGCAGTACGGAATTGGCATCGATGTCTCCTCCGTTTTGCAGATTCGCAAGCTTGGTTTTGGCCTGTTCCAGTTTCCTATTCGTATTCTCGGCTTTCAGGCGCTCTAACTCCAGATCCATTTTGACCAACGTCAGATCATAGGAAAAAAGCGGAGTTCCCTCCTGCACCTTATCGCCTTGCTTTACAAATACTTCAGCGACCGTAGAGTTTTCCTGCAAATTGATTTTCTGAGTCACATCAGTCGTAATGGCTCCATACAGTTCATTATTTCCCATATAGTAGTAGCCGCCCATAGAGATACTGCTGACGGGATATACCGAAATGACCGGTGCGTTAATTTTTTTAAGTATGACAAATGCAGCGGCTCCCAATACGCAAACCACAATACCTATTATGACACCAATAACATATTTTTTCTTGATCAGCTTCATGTCTGCCCCCTTTACTTAAGTCGTCCGTCACGAATCGTCACAGTACGTCTGGCATAGGCTGCCACTTCAGGATCATGTGTAATGACCAATATAGTCACACCTTCATCATTTAACTTTTGGAACAGTTCAATAATCTGTAAGCTGGAAGTAGTATCCAAGGCTCCGGTGGGCTCGTCGGCCAGCAAAATCTTGGGTCGGTTAACAAGTGCTCTGGCAATCGCCACGCGTTGCATCTGTCCGCCGGAGAGCTGGTTCGGTCTGAAATCCACTCGATCCGCCAGTCCAACTCTTTCTAATACTTCAAGGGCTCTGTCCCTGCGCTCTTTTTTGGGTACACCTGCATAATGCAGCGGCATCTCCACGTTATCAGCTGCCGTAAGCTTGGCCATCAAATGAAAGGACTGAAATACAAATCCAATCTTTTCCAGCCGAATATCTGACATTTCATTTTCACTGCAGGTGTGCATATCTCTGCCGTCCATGAAGAACTCACCTTCCGTCGCTTTATCAAGGCATCCGATAATATTCATCAGTGTCGTTTTTCCTGACCCTGATGGCCCCATGATTGCGGCATATTCCCCTGCATCCATTGAAAAATTAATATCCTTCAACACCGGAATCTCCATTTTCCCCTGGTAATAGCTTTTATATATATTACGCAAATCTAATATCATGACCGTCCCCCTATTCCTGCTCTTGCAAGGCTGCATCCGCTTCCTGGTCTGATACTGCAGAATCTGAATATACTTCTACCCCCGTATTACCTTCTTCTGTCAGAACTTCCTCTCCCTCCGGAAGAACCGCGCCCTCTTCTCCCTCAACGCTGATTGGTTCTTGCGACGCCTCATTTATCTGCGTCGTCATACCTTCTGTAAGGCTTTCCTCCGGAAATGCAATGCAGTCTTTTAGTGTCAGTCCCTCTGTAATTTCATATTCTCCCAAACTCTCATCATAACTTCCCAGAGTGATTTTCTGCTTTACAAGCGTATCCTTGCTATCAGAGGCCCATACATAGGGATCTGTATCCGGATCCATAATATACATTTCCGACAGCCAGATGCCCTCTTTTTGCTCCTCCTGCCCATTGTCCGTCTCTATATAGACATGCTGTCCCAGCATCAGCTGATCCGAGCTCTCCAAATCCACATAAAATGGATACGAAGAGGAGTTCGCGCTGCTGTCTCCCGAATCGTACATATAATTTGTGTTCGTAATCGGATTGTCCATATCTACACTAGTCAGCGTTCCTTTCCATGTCTGTTCACTGTCAACTCTCGAATGTACAATGACCGGAGTACCTTCCACAATACTGCTCATGTTCTGCTCATTGACCTGTCCTTTGATACGAAACGTGCCTGTGCTTAATATCGTCATAAAAGCAGACGAATCTGACCCGCCGCTATTATAGTCGGAGGATATATCGCTGCCATCGCCGGTCTGTGTTTGATTTATGGATTTAACAGTTCCCTTCACTTCGCTTACAACAACGGCATTCTGTGAAGCCTGCTCTAATTTCGTAATGCTCGCCGCCTTGGATTTCTGATCGTATTCATTCTTCTTTATATCCATCTCAGCGGTCTGGATTTGTATCGTATATTCAAGCTGGACACTTTGTTCGGCTTTGGCCTTTTCTGCCTGCAGCGTAGCAAGCTGAGACTGCAGGCTGACTGCTTCATTCTGCAGACTTTCCAAATCCAGCTGCGCCTGCATCAGCTCATCCTGACTCGTACTGGTATCATACTCAAACAAAGGTGTACCTACGTCGACCTCATCACCTACGTTGACCTTCACATCGGCAATCGTCCGATTCTGCTCTAACTTAATATCAATCGTCTTCTGTGGTTCTACCACACCTGCAAATTTGTTGATAATTCCCTGATCTGCCCCTGTAATGGAGCCGACCGTCGATACATAAGCCACTGCATCCGTTCCAGCATCTGCTTTTCTCCCCAAAAAGAACCAGAGCAGTGTCCCGACAACTGCCAGTACTACCACAACCACAATACCTATTCGTATTTTCCTATTCATATATTTTCTCCCATTTTCCTGCCATACTTAACAATGAGTACAGTATAACAGATTCTCTGACAAAAATAAACAAACTATACAAATACCCTCTTTAATACTAAAACAGAAAATCGGCAAAAAAAACTGTACCTGCAATAAATAATCAACAAGTACATGGGTTTTTATTTCACACTTCTTCGATAATGGTATATAATAACAAGTGTATGGGCTCAGCTCATATCTGTAAAATTTAGTATGTGTATTCTAGGAGGTCTGAAATGAAAGTAATTCGTACAATCACACCCGATACCACCTGGTTGGGCGGCAGCGACCGCCGACTGGCGTTGTTTGAAAATATGTTTCCGCTTGAAAATGGTGTCAGCTATAATTCTTTTCTGATTCAGGATGAAAAAACCGCTTTAATCGATACTGTGGATGCTTCTGTGGGCAGACAATTTATCGAAAATCTCCAGGCTTTGCTGCAGGATCGTCCTCTGGATTATCTGGTCGTCAACCATATGGAGCCTGACCACTGCGCGCAGATCGATGAAATCCGCCGGCTGTTCCCTATGGTAAAAATCGTAGGAAATGCCAAGACATTTCAGCTGATTGAGCAATTCTACCGGATGGATCTGACTGAGGCCACAGTACAGGTCAAGGACGGAGACCGGCTGTCTCTTGGCCGGCATGAACTCCAGTTCATCTTCGCTCCTATGGTACATTGGCCGGAAGTCATGTTTACGTATGACCACTATGATAAAATTCTCTACTCAGCCGATGCGTTCGGCACTTTTGGAGGCTATACCGGCAATCTGTTCAGCGATGAGGCCGACTACGATGAGCTCTATCTGGATGAATCCAGGCGGTACTATACAAATATTGTAGGCAAATACGGACCACAGGTACAGAAAGCTTTGCAGAAAGCCTCTGCTGTGCCGTTTGAACTTGTCTGCCCTCTGCATGGACCTGTGCTGCGTGGTGATACACTTACTCATCTATTACAGAAATACGATGCATGGAGCCAGTATGAACCCGAGGAATCCGGTGTCATGATTGCCTATGCCTCCATGTACGGCAATACGGAAAATGCGGTGCATGTATTGGGGAATCTGCTTTCACAACATGGAGTACAAAATATCCGGATGTTTGATGTGTCCAAAACACATTTTTCCCATATTGTAGCAAACTCATTTCGGTACAGCCACCTGGTATTTGCCTCTCCAACGTATAATCTGGGGCTTTACAGTGCGATGGAAACGGTACTTCACGACCTTGCCGCCCTCAATGTGCAAAACCGCGATGTCAGCATCATCGGCAACGGCTCATGGATGCCGGCCGCCGGCAGGATTATGACCGAACTCGTCACAAATATGAAAAATATGCGGCTGCTCGGTGCCACTCTTGAAATCAAATCCTCGCTTACGGATGAACAATATGACGTTATGGAAACCTTGGCAAAGGAAATTGCGGATTCTGTCAAGGCACGCCAGCAGGCATAGCCTGCCCCGATATCTTTAAATATTTACCATTACAATCCAGATATGTGCTGCAAACAGGAGTATACTCCGCAAGATTCGGCCTGCCGCAGTCACCTTACGCCCTTCAACCGTATCCTTCCCATATTGCGCTTCCTCCGATGTGCCCCAGCGCAATTTGGGGCTTGTGAGTATTATTTCGACGATAAGTACTCCCAGCAGATACACCCACGTTGGCGCCGTAACGGCGTCCGTACTGTAAATGTCCGTAGACAATACAATCCCATACGGCAGCATGACCAGTGTGTAAATTGCACTAATGATGTAGGCTGACAAAATTATGATTCTATGCGGATTCAACCACTTTTTTACTTTACTTTTCATATCCATCTTTTTTCCCTCTCCTCATTTTCTCTGACATCTATACAAAAAGAGGCGGCACCAGATTCCTTCCAAAACCTGGTACTGCCTCTCTTTCTATTTATTTCAATAATTCTTTTTCAATCATTTCACGTGTTCTGGGTGCCTCAACATCCATTCTCTCCGGATAGCCGAACAAAGATACACAGGAAATTGTGTCCCCGCCAACCTTGCACTCCTTAGCTGCGAACTTCATCTCCCGCAGTGTCTCGAAGATCCCCTCGAAATCCACTTCGCCTTCGCCCAGCGGATTATGCTGATGAATGGT
Source organism: Lachnospiraceae bacterium (assembly GCA_047975025.1). Lineage (GTDB taxonomy): Bacteria > Bacillota > Clostridia > Lachnospirales > Lachnospiraceae > JBKECY01. The sequence continues at coordinate 29,683 of JBKECY010000018.1, read as the reverse complement.
CACATCGGCCTGTCCTCTGCTATTCAGCCATGGAGGATTCAGAATGTAACGGCAGTCTTTGGTCTGATTCCATGTATCTGCGAACAGCACATGCGTCAATTCATCGCCTGCATAGCGCAGCATAGAGCGTACATCTCCTTTGCCCTGGTCATAGAAAAAGCCATGCGATGCCGAGTACACATACCCCAGGTTCGGTGAACGGTACGATTTTACCAGATCACAAGTTTCATTATTGAGTTCGCAGAAATCATAAGGATGCGACTGAATTTCAACACGAATCCCTTCTTTTTCAAACAAAGGCAGCAGCTCATCCATCGAGCGGAACCACATACCATTGCAGATTTCCTGCTGGTTCGGGTCACCGGAAAGCTCTGTGTTGATGACCTGTACCCCCATATTCACCGCAATCTGTACAATCTTTTTCCAATTTTCCACTGCCATCTTACGCTGTTCTTCTGTTGGGCCTGACCATCGGTACACCACAATAAACGAGGAGATTTCCACGCCTGTTTCCCGCAGGGCCTGACGGTACTCTGCCTCACATTCCTTGGAGAACAGCGGGTGCTTATAAAAGGGGTTGATTCTCGGATGCGGCGACTGCTCGATATATTTATATCCCCAGTCTGCCACCTGATGAACCATACGGTTGATATCCATCTGCTTTGCTAAAACGTCTACATCGAATGCAATCTTCACAGTCCACGCTCCTTATCTCTTTGTTCTTGTAACAAAGCACCAGCTTATGCTTTAAAGTTACGACTCTCTATCTCTGCGATCTTGTCAATTCTGACTCTGTGACGGCCGCCGTCCTCGAATGGCGTATCCAGCCACTCTTTTACAATCATCTTGGCAGTTTCCGCGCCTACGATTCTTGCCCCAAACGCGATGATATTCGCATTATTATGCTGGCTTACCAGATGAGCCGTACATGGCTCGCTGCATACAGCCGCACGAATACCTCTGACCTTGTTAGCAGAAATCGAAATGCCTACGCCTGTACCACAGATCAGAACTCCTTTGTCAACTTCTTTACTGACGACCGCATTGGCCACCATCTCACCATAATCAGAGTAATTGCAGCTCTCTGTCGTATCAGTACCGTAATTCACTACTTCATGTCCCATACTCTCCAGATACGCAATGATTTCTTTCTTCAGTTCTACCGCGCTGTGATCATTTCCTATTCCAATTTTCATAAGATCTGCCTTTCATCACGCGTATGGCCTACGCTTTTCTACTGATTACTTTTTTTACTTTTTCAACAACATGCTCTGCCGTAAGTCTGTATCTTTGCTGCAGATAATCCTGAGGACCTACTTCACCATATTCATCTTCAACTGCAACATATTCTACTGGTGTCGGGCAGCTTGCTGAGAGCACTTCGCAGACAGCACTGTGTAATCCACCGATTTTGTTGTGGTTTTCCGCAGTGACAACCGCGCCTGTGGCAGTAGCATATTTGATAACAGCTTCCGCATCGATTGGTTTCACTGTGAACATATCGATAACAGCTGCTTCAATTCCTTCTTTGGCCAGCTCTTGCGCTGCCTGCATTGCTTCGTGTACCAGAATACCTGATGCAAAAATAACAGCATCCTTGCCTTCTCTTAACGTAATTGCTTTTCCGATAGGCGTTGTACTTCCATCTTCATAGACTTTGGCTGCATTCTTGCGGCTTACGCGGATATAGGTCACACCGGTTCTGTCGATTGCCTGATCAAGCACACTAATCAGCTGGTTCGCATCCGCAATGTCAATAACTGTTGCCGTAGGAATGGCACGATATAAAGCCATATCCTCGAAAGGCATATGAGTTCCACCATTGAAAGCAGCCGTAACACCCGGGTCAGTACCAATTACGACTACATCATTCTTCGCATATCCGGCAGACAAGAAAATCTGGTCATACATACGACGGGATGCAAAAGGTCCGAAGGTGTGAATAATCGGCTTGAAACCTGAAGCTGCCAGTCCACCTGCCACACCTGCCATATTAGCTTCTGAAATACCGCAGTTGATAGCTTTTTCCGGATGTGCATCAGCAAACTTCTTGGTACCGATACAAGACATAAGATCGGCATCCAGATAGATTACATTGGGGTTCTCTGTTGCCAGCGCTTCAATCCGCTGACCTAATATATCTTTAAACAGGCGAGAATCATTTTCACCATTATATACTATTTTCATTTATGCTCTCCTCCTATTCTTCGTAAGCTTTCAACTCTTCATGCAAGTCAGAAAGCCAGGTATCACAAGACTGCGGCTGTACATTCATGCTGTGGTTGCTCACTGTATCTTCAACAGATTTGATGCCTTTACCTTTGAGCGTATCCATAACGATGGCGAACGGTTTATCACCGTCTTTCTTCGTGTTTTGAATTGCCTCATAGACAGCTTCCACATCATTGCCATTGATTCTCTGGGTATCAAAACCAAACGCTTCCATTTTCTTGGCAAAGTCACCGGTATCGAGTATATCCTTGGTATATCCATCAAGCTGTTTCTTGTTATCATCTATAAAGACAACAATGTTATTGATTTTCTTGGCAGCCATAAACATGAATGCTTCCCATGTCTGGCCTTCATTCAACTCACCGTCTCCCACAATCAGGAAAACTCTGTTGTCTCTGCCTTTGAGTCTGTCACCTAATGCCATACCGGCTGCCAGAGAGGTTCCCTGTCCCAAAGATCCTGTCGTCATATCAATTCCAGGTGTCTTATTTCTGTCGCAGTGACTTGGGAATTTGGTTCCCGGCTGATTTAATGTCTTGATTTCTTCGTATGGGAAAAAGCCTTTGAGTCCCAGCGCCGCATAGATTGCCGGACCGGCATGTCCTTTGGAGCATACCAGCTTATCTCTGTCTGCCCATTTTGGGTCAGCCGGATTGTATTTCATTTCTGTGCCATAAAGTACGGCAAGCAAATCCGCTACACTAAGGCTTCCGCCAATGTGTCCAAACCCACGTGCTTCTATCTCCTCGACAATTCCCACGCGGATCTGAATAGCAAATTTTTCAATGTCTCTTTTTAGTTTTGCATCCATGATTAACACCTCATCTTCTACTCAATAGTTACTGATTGCCTTTTTCAGGAAACATGGGGCAGTGTAGAGCCGCCAAAGGGCATTGCCAGCACTGTTGCCTCATCTCCTAACTGTGCAAAAGCTTCATCCAGCGCTTTTTGCACGCTCGGCATTGGTTGTAAAAATATATCCCGGACAAATTCATCTTCCAAATCAGAGACAAGATAAATCTGTGCGTGTTCTAATACCATTGCGATTGCTGCCGCTTTATGGCCGCCAAGCTGGAAATCCACCTTGATTCGTTCTACCATGGAAGCAGGCGACGGTGACTGTGTCATCCACTCTTCGAAAGTCTCTTCACCCAGACCTTCTATACAAGAGCCTACCAAAATGATAATCCCCCCGTCTTTAATCGCATGTTTGGCGTTATCCAAAGCTTTCTGAGTCTGATACAGATTCAGATCCTTAGGCGCTCCGCCTTGTGATACTATGACTATGTCTGCTCTTTCGGGCAGTTCCTTACGATATAGTGTATCCAGAAAAGCACAGCCTTCCCTGTGTGCCAGTACGCAGTCACCTGCTACGGCTTTAATGACTTTCTTGTGCTCGTCAAGTACAACATTGACAATAAAGTCGATACCACAGATTTCACCTGCTTCCTCTATATCTATGCGGATTGGATTTCCATCCAGCTTACCGGCACAGGCTTCCGGACGAACCATCATACTATGGTTCGACTGAATCGCTGCCCGGTTAGAAACTCCCGGCATAATCGCTTTCGCCCCTCCGCTATATCCTGCAAAATAGTGATACTCAATATTTCCAAGACAGATCCGTCTGTCAGCCGAAGCCACAGAGCGTGTTATGTCAACCACTGTACCGCTGGATGTGACTCCCATCTTGATACAATCCGATGGTTCACTATCCACACAGGCAACTTCACTGAAGGCTCTTTCTCCGACAAGTTTCGTCATTTCCTCTTTTGTATGTTTTCTGTGACTGCCCAGACCAAAGACAATGGTAATGTCTTCTTTTTGTATCCCGGCTTCATATAATTCATCTAAAAGAGAGGGCAAAATGACATAGGATGGCAGCGGACGGGTGATATCACTCGTGATAATGGCAATCTTTTCACCCGGTTTTACAACCGTTGACAGTGTACCACAACCAATCGGATTTCGCAATGCATATTGCACCTCAGCTTCGCCTGTTCGCGCCACATTGACCTCATTGGCATGCAGCACTCCCATCACATTTTTATCGGCTACTTCAGCTTCTTGTACTGTTGTTCCAAAACCAAAAGACAGCTTCATAGGCTATTCTCCTGTTCCAAATTTTTTCGTGGCATGACGCAGCGCTTTGATAACCGGCAGTTCATCACCTGTCAGGAATCGAATCAGCGCACCTCCGCCGGTACAGATGTAACTGATTTGTTCTTTAAGTTCATATTTCTCAGTGGCTGTGATACTATCACCTCCACCAACGACTGTCGTTGCCTGTGTTTCTCCGAGGGCAGCCCATATAGTCTTGGTTCCATATTCCGTTATATCCTGCTCGAAGATGCCCATGGGACCATTTACAAATACCGTCTGGGATTCCATAATAACATTTGCAAAAAGTGCACTGCTGTCGTGTCCAATATCAACACAGGTCGCATCTGCTGCCACTTCACCTAATTTCCCCTCAACTCTCACCCCATTTTCGACCCAGGCAAGATCTGTGGGAAGTACGATATGATCTTTGTACTTTTCATAAATAATTTTGGCAGCATCAATGTAGGTTTCATAATTCGCCTTTTTGATAAAGGCAAGACTTCCTTCTCCAATATCGTAGCCTGCTGCCGCAAGTACTATGTTACCTACCAGACCACCTACAATCACTTTGTCCGCTACTGCCTGACGCAGCACAGAATCCATCATCAGGAATGCATCTGATACTTTGGCCCCGCCCAAGACAAAGGTACAGGGACGCTTCGGTGCTTCCATCAGTTCAGAAATGACACAATATTCTTTTTCAAAAAGACGTCCCATCGCACTTGGCAGCAGCTGTTCGAAACCGCATAGGGACGGCTGGTCCCGGTGTGCTGCCGCAAATGCATCACATGCATATACATCTGCCAGCGGCGCAAGCTTGCGAACTAACAAAGTCTTCGCCTGTTCCTCGTGTGTCAGATTGAGCTTTACTTCAAACAGTGTCTGTTCTTCCGATACGAAACGCACGTTATCAAGCAGCAGCACCTCACCCGGCTGCAGATTTTTGATTGTTTCAAGCGCCGCCGGTCCGCAGACATCCTCGATGAATTTCACTTCCTGTCCCAGCAGTCTGCTCAAGACAATCGAGTGAGGATATGTCGTATAAAAATTCTTGTATTCAATATCACTGCCCTGGTGCGCCAATAAAACCAGCTTGGCTTTTTTATCCAGCAGCTCCTTCAACGTTGGGATACATGCTTCAATACGGTTCGTACTCTTCAACTGATTTTTTTCTTTATCAACCGGCTGATTGATATCAATCCTGCACAGCACCGTCTTATTCTGAACATTAACATCATCCAGGGTGTTAATTCCAAATTGCATCCTATTATCCTCCTCAATTAGAATTTCGCATCGTAAAGCCATGTATAATCAGGATCGTCAATACGGTCTGTCCAGGGATTGCCATCCAAATGGCGAATCAGCCAGACAGTGTACATCAGATATCCGGGTGCACAGGCCTGCGGATGTGTCTCATTAGGTGTGATTGCCGAAAAACTTCTGTGCTTGATTTTGTATACATCATCGCCGACAAAGCTGGCACCAAATCCTTCCGGACGGTCGAACATGAAATAATAGGTCTCCGGCTGCGGATGGCTGTGCGGTATGTAACCGGACCAGTTGCCTCGGTCATTCATGATTTCACCTAGTACCATGTTGGAATACGGTGCTGTATTATAGTCAAAAATGGTGTTGACTTTTCTGACCGCATTACCTCCGAATTTCCCTTCTCCTACTACGCCCCAAGGCGCGTCTTGTGCACTGTAAAGTCTGCTGGGGAATTCTCTGTCGTTATACGTGGCCTGCAGAATAAATTCCGAATCGGCATCCGCTGTTACCACCATTTCAATATTACGGCATACATGCAGCGCCCAAAGTCCATCTGTAAAGACGTCTTTTCTGCTGACCTGCTTCTCTCCGGCATCCCATTTCAGTGTAATTGTTCCGTTGAACAGCAGCAGCGCCATCTCCTCCTTTTCTTTTAAAAAGGTTCTCGTCTCTCCTGCCTTCATCTGGTACACGCGGATGTCCATAAGCTGGCTTCTGTAAGCATTGTCATATGTCGTACAGATACATTCGCCTGACTCGTCAAATTCCGGATAACCAAATACTTTTTCTTCCATGGTTCTTGCCCCTTTCTTAATCTCTCATCTACTGAAATAACAGTGTTTACATTACTACCTCACACATAATGCGCATAAATGTGCACGTGTCATGTACGCGATTCGCTCACATGACCCGTGCACCGCATCAACTAGTATTTTCTTGCTTCCTCACGTCCCTGCATCACTCGTTTGCAGGCTTCCTGCACACTTTCTTTCTTGGCCGTTGTGGCAATTCCGACATTCCACCATGACTCATAACCGTCGGTCATGGTCTTGGGAAGTACTTTTACGTCGAACAAGGTCGCAACTGTCTGCTTCTTGGAATCTTCCAACGCAGCTTCCAGCTCTTCAATTGTCTTGACTGTGTATGTCTTAAGGCCGTATCCCTCACCGATCTTGGCATAATCTACCGGAATCAGGTCGCCCTTGATTTCATTATTCTCATCTCTGTAACGGAATTCAGTGGCCATGCTGCCCATACCATGCGTCATCTCCAGATTGTTGATACAACCAAATCCACAGTTATCAAAAATCAGTAGATTTACTTTCTGCTTCTCCTGCATAATCGTCATAATCTCACTATGCAGCATCTGGAAACTCGCATCTCCAATGAACGCATACACTTCATCCTCCGGCTGGGCAAGTCTGACACCCAGGGAGGCGGCTACTTCATATCCCATGCAGGAATAACCGTATTCTGCATGATAACCGTCACGCTTGTCGGTCGTCCAGATTCTCTGCAGGCAGCTTGGCAGGCTTCCTCCGGCTGTAATGATATTCGCATTTGGATCAATCACTTTTCTAACTGCACAGATTGCCGCCGTCTGTGTGATTACACCCTGCGTCAGCTCAACAAATTCCGGAATTGTACGCAAATCACGTGCCTTAATAATAGGCTCGAAATTATCATCATACATATAGGTCGCCAGCTTCTCCATCTCTGCATCCCAGGCTGCCTTGGCCTCCTGAATCTGAGTTGTATAAGAAGATTTGTATCCTTTTTCCTTTAATTTCAGGCTCAGTGCTTCCAGTGTCACTTTCGCATCGCCCACTGCTTTCACTGCATCCATTTTATATGCATGGAAGCGGCTTGCATTAATTGTAACGATTTTTACATCCGGATTCTTGAACTGTCTCTTGGAACCGGTCGTAAAATCTGACAGACGTGTACCGATGGCAATGATGACATCTGCCTCATTCGCAATAGTATTGGAAGCAAGAGTTCCTGTAACACCAATACCGCCCAGACAGTATGGATGACTGGAAAGGCATGCACTTTTTCCTGCCTGGCTCTCACCAAACGGAATGTTAAAGTCTTCGCAGAATTTTTCTACGGTTTCTCCGGCATCTGAGTATTTCACACCGCCGCCCACTACGATCAATGGTTTTTTAGCCTGGGCGATGACTTCAGCAACATCCTCAATTTCTTCGGCTACTGCCAGTGGTCTGGTGATTCTGTGTACACGCTTCTCGAAGAAATAATCCGGATAATCATAAGATTCTCCTTCTACATCCTGATGAATCGAGATACATACAGCCCCGGTCTCTGCCACATCGGTCAGCACACGCATGGCATTGATCATGGCTGTCATTAACTGCTCTGGTCTGGATACGCGATCCCAGTATTTACACAATGGTTTAAACGCATCATTTGTTGTAACTGCCAGACTTGCACTTTGTTCCAGCTGCTGCAGAACCGGATCCGGCTGTCTGGAAGCAAATGTGTCTGCGGGGAACAACAGAAGTGGAATATTGTTCACAGTAGCCGTTGCTGCTGCTGTCAGCATATTCGCTGAACCCGGACCTACTGAGGAAGAACAAGGAATGATTTTCCTGCGTCTGTTCTGTTTTGCAAAGGCAGTCGCCGTATGGCACATACCCTGCTCATTTCTTCCTTGAAATATCTTCAGGCTTCCCGGATCTTCATCCAGCGCCTGCCCTAATCCAACCGCAATACCATGTCCGAAAATCGTAAAGATCCCTTCTACGAACTTCGTTTCCACACCATCAAATGAAACATACTGCTGGTCTAAAAATTTAATCAGTGCCTGTGCTGTTGTCATTCTTGTTTTCGACATATTTCTTCTCCTTACTGGTTTTCTACTGTATCCTGCAAACGCAGATTATCCCTTGATAAGGCTAAGTTCCTCCTGTAATCCTCGCAATCGAGATTACAGGAGGAACTTTTGGTAAACTTCTTATCAATTCTTGGTATTATTTTACAACATTTCTAGCTGCATTACAATACTTAATCAACATTTTCCAAGTATATTTGTATATGTTGAGAATTTTTACAGAACTTCCAAGTATAAATTCCTTACAGTTTCTTCATCCATTGGTACATAGGTGTTCGTCATCAGTCTTTGCTGCTGCTCAATTACCAGTTTTGCCATCTGACCGCAGATTTCTTCTGTAACACCATACTCACGCAGTGGCTTTCTCTTGATAAGAGCGCTAAGTGTATCTTCCAGTCGGTCATATACTTCCACACCTTCACAGCTACATCCAAGAATATCGGACAAAACAGCATTGATGTCTTTGATGACGCCATCCGGATTCTGTTTGTAGTAATATTTCATAACCGTTGTAAAGAGTGCGTAGTTGGATTCGCCATGAGCCACCTTGAACATACCGCCTAAGGGGAAGCTCATTGCATGTACCGCATTACATCCGGCAGTTCCAAAAGCGATTCCTGCATAGTTACTTCCTAATACAAAGTCTTCGATGTGATCAATACGCCACTCCGGTCCCTGCTTCTCCATCTCGTAAAATCCGTTCATCAAGAGTTCAATGGCTCTTCTGCCGAACATATGGGAAATATCTGTGTGACGGCGTCCCACATAGCTTTCTACCGCGTGAATCAGGGCATCAATGGCACTAAACATAAACGGCTCATATGGCAGGCTTTTAACCAGATCCGGAATCAGGACTGCATAGTCTGCGAATAATTCATCATTCGCACATCCTTTTTTTGTCTTGGTCTTGGTCAGATACAGCATGGCAATATTCGTTACCTCACTGCCTGTACCGCATGTTGTCGGAACGATGACCAGCTCTTTGATATGTTTTGGCTTAAAATCACCTACGTAAGCTTCTGCAATATCATCGGGTACTTCCGAAGCCAGCCATTTTGCAATATCAACTACGGAACCTCCGCCTATGGCGATAATTCTCTTGTAATCTTTATCCTTCAAATCAGAAAGAATGGAATTGACCATTACATCTGTGGGTTCTGTCGTACCATATTTTTCCTGAAAGTATACGTCACATTCCAAATCAAGCGGCTTCATCTTAGGTGTATACAGAAACTCATTTGTAAAGAGCAAATCGCCCTTTCCTATATTGAATTCTTTTGCAAACAAATCAAACGTATCAAATTTATGAACCTCAGTCTTTAATAATAATTGTAGCATAATGCCTCCTAACCGTCCGATACGGACAACCTATCAAAACCTGCTTATCTATTATGAAATCCTTCCAGTTTTTCTTTGTTTACAAATGCACTAAGCGCATCGTGCGCATCCTGTGTCGTAAACAAAGAACCAAATGAAAGATTTACATGCTCATTTCCCGTCTTATAATCTGTTTCCGCAGCTACATTCATTGCCCGCTTCATGGTTGCCACTGCAATAGGTGCATTTCTGGCTATCTTCTGTGCCATTTTTAAGACCGTCTCAGGAAGTTCTGCTATGGTAACAACGTGATTAAGAAGACCAATCTTATAGGCCTCCTGTGCATCAATCGTATTTCCTACCAGCAGCAATTCTTTTGCTTTACCTTCGCCAATCAGCTTCTGCAGACGCTGTGAGCCCCCTGTTCCCGTCATAATTCCTAAGGATACTTCCGGCTGCGAGAATTTCGAATTATCCGATGCAATACGAATATCGCACGCAATCGCCACTTCGAGTCCGCCTCCCAGACAATACCCCTGAATCTGTGCAATGACCGGACATCTGCATTCGTGAATTTTGTTCAGTACCATGCTTCCAAAGACCGAATATTCTTTGGCTGTCTGAAAATCAAAGTCTTTCATTTCTTTGATATCGGCACCTCCGATAAACGCTTTTTCACCGGCTCCTTTCAAAATAACACAGTAAATCTCTTTGTCTGCTGCAATTTTGTCAAAAGCTTCATTGACATCAGTAAGAACCGCTGTGCTGACTGCATTTAATTTCTCCGGGAAATTAATTGTAACAGTACAAATATGATCTTGCTGCTCCATGATTGCATACTTCATGTCTGTTCTCCTTTCTCTTGACATATGGCTTCCTGCCATACCTTTGGTAACGGCTCGAAGTCTCCTTCGGCCGCTACAACATACAGTTTTTTACAATTGGGAAATTCTTCAGCCAAACAATTGCGTGTACAACCTTTTACTAATAAGCAAGCATCATATTCCTGATTTTTTCGATAGGCTACAAGTTCAATTCCAAAAGGTTCACATTCTTTTGTTAATTTATTAACATTCGCTACCCTGTCATAGACAGGATTGCATCCTCCGCAATATTTTACGCCAATTCTCATTCCTTAATTCCTGCGATTTTCTTAGCCAGGCCTTTCTTGGCATCCAGATTACCTTGTCTTGCGATCATGATTCTCTGTGCTTGTGGTGAACCGGCGCCATGCATGGATTCTGTACGATATCCAACAGCGGCTGTACCAAGCGACAGGTTTTCAATCAGACGCAAAATGCGCATTCTGTTCTCGACCGGTACGTCCTTGGCTCCTACCAGGTATTTTTCCAAAAAGGTCTTAAGCTGCGGTGTTCTGAAATCTTGCTGCGAAGGCATGGTCACCATTAACCCTCCGGCAATATCTTCCGCAAGCCGTACAATTTCATAGGGGAATCTGGTAACGTTTTGCTTGCAGACATTGGCAAGTAAAAGGTCAATCATGTAATTCCCTGATTTTGTCTGGCTTCCTTCACAGGAACAGGCAATACCGCATCCATAGAGTGTTTCATTTAGATGGGTCATCTCAATTAATTTATCTTTTACATGGGAAGCTTTGGCTGCACCATTGTATTCAGCCGCTACCGCAGCCGCACCGATCAGCACATCTCCCACACCGGCTTTACAGCCGCCATAGCTCTGTCTGTGATACCCTGAGAAACGCTCTACCAGCATGCCGGCAAATTCGGTCTCTCCATCCATGAAGATACGCTCATTCGGCACAAAGACATGGTCAAAAATAACCAGTGCTTCATGTCCGCCGTACTGCTTGTTGCCAAGATCAATATCTGCATCTTTTTCCATTTTTCTGGTGTCACAGGACTGACGTCCGTAAATCATAAAAATTCCGTCGGCATCCGAAGGGATGGAGAAGGAAATTGCATAATCCTTATCTTCCGGCCGCATTGCGATTGTCGGCATAACAAGGATCTCATGGGAATTCACAATTCCCGTCTGATGTGCCTTGGCACCACAGACTACCACGCCATCTGCACGTCTCTCCACAACACGAAGATAGGCATCTTTTTCAGGCTGCATACTGGGGGAAAGCGACCGATCCCCTTTGGGATCAGTCATCGCTCCATCTACTGCTTTATCCGTAAGCTGTATATCATTCCAGTATTTCTTAAAGCGCTCATGGTAATTTGTGTGGTGTGCTTCATCAATTTCGTAAGTCGTAGAAAAGACCGCATTGCATGCATCCATTCCTACACAACGCTGGAAGCAGGCTGCTGTTTTCTGTCCCAGGAGACGCTGCATCTTCACTTTTTTGATCAGATCGTCTGTTCCCTGGTGAAAATGCGTAAAACGATTCACCTGTTCACCGTTCAATGAGGAGGTCGCTGTCATTAAGTCCTCATATTCTGGTTTCTCTGCCAGCTCATAGGTCATTGCCATCGAATTAAGGGATGGTCTGATAATAGGATGGTCTACGGGGTTTTCCACTAATTCTCCAAACATATAGACCTTTAGCTTTAACTTCCGTAAACTTTCAATATATTCTTCTCTTGTCATCATACTCTGGGCACCTCCACTTTCTCATTGCTTGAGCACTGCTATTATTTTGCACTCTTAACTAATTCTTCAACATTATCAAAGTTGGCCAGAATCTCCGGGATGACTTTGTACAGATCACCTACGATTCCATAGTCAGCAATTTCAAAGATCGGGGCATCCGGGTTTTTGTTAATTGCAATGATAATCTTGGAATCCTGCATACCTACCTTGTGCTGGATTGCTCCTGAAATACCGCACGCAATATAAATATCCGGTTTTACGGTTGTTCCCGTCTGTCCTACCTGATGTGCTTTTGCAATCCAGCCAGCATCCACGCAGGCACGTGAAGAACCTACGACACCGCCAAATTTATCAGCCAGTTCTTTGATAACTTCAAATCCTTCAGGTCCGCCAAGTCCGCGGCCGCCGGATACGATAACTTTTGCATCTACTAAAGAAACTAATGGTTTATCAGACTTTACGATTTCCAAAACTGTGGTGTGGATATCGCTTTCTGAAAGTTTTGCGTCTACCGTAATGACTTCTCCGGTCTTTCCTGTGATTTTTTCCGGCTTGTCCATAACGCCCGGGCGTACTGTCGACATCTGCGGTCTGTGATTGTCACATGCGATGGTCGCCATCAGGTTACCGCCGAATGCAGGGCGGGTGCTCATCAGAAGCTTGGTATTCTCATCTACCGCAAGACCGGTACAGTCCGCTGTCAGACCTGTATTGACACGTGCAGCGATTCTGGCTGCCAGGTCACGTCCGATGTTGGTGGCTCCGAACAATACAATTTCCGGTAATTCAGCATTAATCAAATCACTGATGACTTTTGTGTAGCCGTCAGTTGTGTAATTCTTTAATAACGGATCATCAATTTTATATACGGCATCTGCGCCGTAAGCGAACAGGTCGTCTGTCATATCAGCTACTTCGCTGCCTACAAGTACAGCACATAACTTTGCGTCTCTGCTGTCTGCCAGCTTGCGGCCTTCTCCAAGAAGTTCGAATGCGACATTCATGAATTTACCTTGGCGCTGCTCTGCAAACACCCATACGTTTTTGTATTGAGATAGCTCTACTGCCATGATTTCTTCTCCTCCTATATATTAGATTGCGTGTTTTTTCTTCAACTGAATCAGAAGCTCTACTGCGACCTCTTTTGGAGATCCTTCAATCTTCACTCCTTTTTCTCCGCGCTCCGGTGTAAATGATTTCTTTACCTTGGTAGGAGAAGCTTTAAGTCCCGTCTGTGTTGGTTCGATTCCAAGATCATCGATTCCCCATACAGTAATCTTGTCTTCATCTCCATAGTAATCATAAATACCTTTGATGGACATGTATCTTGGCTCATTCAGCTCTTTGATTGCAGTCAGCAGTACCGGTGTTTTAGCTGTGATCACTTCATAGCCGTCTTCAAGCATACGCTCCACTTTAACTGTGTCGCCTTCCACTTCGAATTTCTGTACATACGTAACCTGCGGGATATCCAGACGCTCTGCCAGCTGTGGTCCTACCTGTGCGGTATCACCGTCAATTGCCTGACGTCCGCTCCAGATGATATCATAGTCACCTAATTTTTTGATTGCCATCGCAAGTGTGTTAGAAGTAGCCCAGGTATCTCCGCCGCCGAACGCTCTGTCACTTAATAGAATTGCTTCATCGGCTCCCATGGAGAGGCACTCCCAGAGCACTTCTTTTGCCATCGGCGGTCCCATGGTCATAACAGTTACATGTACGTCATCTCTGGCATCTTTTAACAGTAATGCTTCTTCTAATGCGTTTTTATCATCCGGGTTTAAGATACTTGGCACTCCGGCGCGAATCATAGTATTAGTCACTGGATCGATACGCACCTCATTCGTATCCGGAACTTGTTTTACACAAACAATTATTTTCATGATCTTCCTCCTAATTTAATACGTGTCCTGCAATAACCATGCGTTGTACTTCAGATGTACCTTCGTAAATCTCTGTAATTTTGGCATCTCTCATCATACGTTCTACCGGGTAATCCATCGTATATCCATAGCCACCATGCAGCTGTACGACACGCTGTGTCACTTCTGTTGCTGTCTCAGAGGCAAACAGTTTTGCCATTGCAGCTTCTTTTGTGTAGCTTAAGCCAAGATATTTGCGGTTTGCGGCATCGTATACCAGCCACCGCGCAGCACAGATACGGGCTTCCATGTCGGCAATACGGAACTGTGTGTTCTGCATTTTGGAAATAGGCTTTCCGAACTGAACTCTTTGTTTTGTGTAGGAAACAGCTTCATCCAGTGCGCCCTGTGCAATTCCAAGTGCCTGTGAAGCAATACCGATACGTCCTCCGTCAAGTGTCTGCATGGCAATCTTAAATCCTTTGCCTAACTGACCCAGTAAGTTCTCTTTTGGAACGATGCAGTCTGTGAGTACGATTTCTCTGGTGGAAGAAGCACGAATTCCCATTTTTTCTTCCATCTTTCCTAACGAAAATCCGGGGAAACTTTTTTCTACGATAAAAGCACTGATTCCTCTGGTGCCCTGGCTCTTATCTGTCATGGCGAAGATTACAAATACCTCTGCCACACCACCATTGGTAATAAATATTTTAGAACCGTTGATTACAAAATGGTCACCCTCATCTACTGCAACTGTCTGCTGAGCGGATGCATCTGTTCCTGCATTTGGCTCTGTCAGACAGAAAGCACCGATTGTGTCCTTCGTAAGTCTGGGAAGATATTTATCTTTTTGCTCCTGTGTGCCGAATTTGAGAATCGGCCAGCAGCACAGTGAATTGTGAGAAGCTACGATAACGCCTGTAGTCGCACATTTTTTGGAAAGCTCCTCCACAGCCATAGCATACGCTACGTCATCAGCACCGGCACCGCCGTACTCTACCGGCATGTTCATTCCCATTACTCCATAGCGGAAAAGCTTCTGGATGTTCTCCATAGGAAATTCTTCGGAGATATCAATATCTGCAGCGATTGGCTTTACTTCATTTTCTGCAAAATCTGATACCATTTTTCTAACCAGTTCTTGTTTTTTTGTTAGTTGTAAGTTCACAGTCTTTTTCTCCTTTTCATTTTTTTGATCATCCTGCTACTATTTACTGCTATTTATGCCGCGTAAGTAAGTCATTTGATGCTATATACTATCAGCCCTTATTCAAATTCATCTTTTCATGATGGAAAATGCGGTGATCCATCTCTTTTAGATCATCACTCACACTGCATTTGAACTCTATGTGGGCCAGTACATCCTTCTGCAAATCCACACCCGGAGCAATTTCAGTAATCATGATTCCCTCCTGTGTCATTTCGAATACGACACGTTCGGTAACATAGAGCACTTTTTGTCCCAGATTTCTTGCACGCTCACCACTAAAGGTAACATGTTGAACACTTTGTACAAATTTATTAACGCTTCCCTCTTGTACGATTACAAGCTTTCCATCCTGCACATCGACTTTAAGTCCGCTGGCGGTAAATGTACCGCAGAAAATAACTTTTTTGGCATTCTGTGTGATATTGATAAATCCACCGGCACCTGCAATTCTGCTGCCGAACTTGCTGACATTGATATTCCCCTGCTCATCACATTCTGCCATACCAAGAAATGCTTCATCCACACCGCCGCCATCATAGAAATCGAAGATCGCTGCCTGATCCAAAATCGCATCCGGATTTACGGTTGCTCCAAAGTCAAGACCTGACAAAGGCATTCCGCCTACCGGACCACTTTCAATGGTAAGTGTCATCATATCGGCAATTCCCTCTTCATTTGCTACCGCTGCCACAATTTCCGGCATTCCGATCCCGAGATTTACAACACTGTCCTGTGTCAGTTCCATGGCACAGCGTCTGGCAATCAGCTTTCGGATGGACATCGGAGCCGGTGCCTGCGCAGCAAGCGGAATACAGGTCTCGCCGCTTAACGACGAATTGTACTGACTTCCATAGGTCTGCATATGATTCTTCATATCCCCGACCGGTACGATAACATCGACCAGAATTCCCGGAACACGTACCAGACGCGGATCCAGCGAACCATTTTTGACAATTTTTTCTACTTGTACGAAGACCGTACCTCCGGAATTTTTCACTGCCTGTGCAATTGCCAGATTTCCGAGATTACAGCATTCCTTTTCCATCGTGACATTTCCATTCTCATCAGCATACGTGCCACGCATGAATGCATAATCGAATTTCGGATGATCATACTGCAGATATTCCTGTCCTTGCAGTGTAATGATATGGACGATTTCTTCCGTTGTCATTTCGTTGATTTTGCCACCCTGCAATCTTGGATCGACAAAGGTCTGCAGTCCTGCCCTGGAAATCGTAGGACGTTTTGCCGCAACATCTCTGTACATCTGTGCCATAACTCCCTGCGGAAGATTATAGGCCTCCATCTCGTTATTCGTTGCCAGCTGCTGCAGCTTCGGTGCCAGGTTCCAATGGCCTCCCACTGTTCTTTTAAGCAATCCCTTGTGTGCGATACAATTAAGTCCCCTGGTAGCTCCATCTCCTTGTCCCGCCGAATAGAACAATGTCAGATTCGACGGCTCTGCGGTCTTTAGAAAACGTTTCTCCAGCTCAACCAGTAACTCTTCAGCGATTGCATCACCGACAAATCCCTCATTACACAGTGTTTTATCTGATTCAATTAGCTTTACTGCCTCACTCGCTGATAAAACTTTTACACTCACGTTATCTCCACGCTCCTTTCAAATTTAAATTTTCCGCTCTGCTTTCGACATTGTTAAACTTTTGTCATGAAAAGTCAGCATGAAAATCCTGTGTAAAGCAAAACCCCATAGGTATGACCCATTCCTATGTCTGATTAAACGCATTAACTTATCCAAAATATACTCAGCTTTGGTAATACAATCTCATTCCCAATGCAATTATAGGAACCGCAGAAGAACTTTTGATAATATTTTTGTTAATTGCTTGTGTCATTTTACAACATTTCCAACTACATTACAATAGTTGATCAACATTTAACGATTTTTTATATCTGTACCAATATATACCTGTGTTTTTTATCAAAATGTTACCAAAATATCAGATATGCAACTACTGTCGGCGGTAAATATTGCTTCACCGACAGCCGTTGCACGACATTTAATTCTGCTTACAGTCCTGTTTTTTCTGCAATATACTTTCTTGCCTTAATTGCATATTCCAGTGGATTGGCAATCGCAGGATCCTGCTCTGCTTCTACCAGGACATAGCCCGTATAGGCAGAGTCTACTATGATTTTAAACAGTGGTGAGAAATCAACATCCCCATCTCCCGGAACCGTAAATGCACCTTTTCTGACACAGTCCAGGAAACTCCATTTTTCTGTCTTGGCTTTGGCTACAACATCAAAACGCACATCTTTAAGATGAATATGTCTGGTTCTGTCAATGTATTTTGTCAATACTTTGACCGGGTCAATCCCTGCAAATGTACAGTGACCACTGTCAAAGAGCAGGAATACAAGCTCAGGGTCCACACTGCGCATAAAGCGATCAATTTCATCTTCATTTTGAACTACGGTTCCCATATGGTGATGGAACGTAAGGCTCATCCCTTTATCTTTGGCAATTTTTCCCAGCTTATTGAGTCCGTCACATAACAGATCCCATTCCGCATCATTCATGACATGCTTCTCTTCAAAAATCGGTTGTGTCAGAATTCCCTGTGTACTGTAGCTCTGCTCAGAAACTCCGATGACTTTTGCGCCCAAAGCGTTCAAAAAATCGATTTTTTCTATGAAATCCTTCTCTGTCTCTTCAAATGGTTTTGAGATTAAAAATGAGGAGAACCAGCAGTTACATACCTGAAGCCCTCTTAAATCCAAGGCTTTCTTAAGCTCCGGCACATCTGTAGGGAATTTGCTTCCCACTTCGCATCCTGTAAAACCTGCCAATGCCATTTCACTTACACACTGCTGAAATGTGTTCTCTCCTCCCAGATCGGGCATATCGTCGTTTGTCCAGCCAATTGGAGCAATCCCCAGAGATATTTTGCTTTTGTCTAACATAGTAATTTTCTCCTTTTATAAATATAGTATTGATTTACCTGTTACAAATTATCCAAAATATTTTGCTACAAACTCTTTGGTCACTTCTGCAGCTTTTTTAATGTTCTCTTCGTGCGGCATTTCATAATATGCCGGTCGGAACTCTTCAATTGTACACACACCGTCAAACCCAATTTCATTTAATGCGGCGGCTATACCGGCATGATCAACCACACCTTCGCCCGGCCAGAGTCTCTTGTCATCACCACAAGAACCAATCGGGAGATCTTCGCAGTCATTTAAATGGTATACAAAGATTTTCTTGGGATCTGCTTTTTTGATATCTGCCAGATCCGAGCCCATCTCATGGAAATGGAATGTATCCAGTGTCACTCCCACATTCGGAAGATCTACGGATTGCACCACATCATATGCTGTTCCGAATTGATTGATTGAGCAGGTCGGAGTACCACAGAACTCAAGTGACACACGAATGTCCGGCCCTACTTTTTCAGCCAGGTGACGCAGTCTGGCTGCTGCCTCCTCCTTGATTTCAGGAACTGACAGAGCGCCAACTTCAAAACTTGGTACGGTAATCAGCATCTTCATGCCAATCGCTTTGCAGACTTCAATAATCCAATCCACGTGCGCATCAATTTCTCTTTCTCCGATTTCGTCTCTTTGGTTGAAAAATTCCAGCGTATTATAGGCCCAGGGTTTGATGTTATGTGTGCTGAACCATTCCGCAAGTTCCTCGAGGGTGTGATGCCTCATATACTCAGCAAGACAGTCAAATCGCATCTCAAAAAAATCAAATCCGTATTTCTCACACAATTCCAGATCTGCCATCAAAGACTGTCCCTTGCAGCCTAGCGCCGTTGCCTCATTAAATCCAATTTTCATCTCTTTGCTTCCTTTCAATTATACAATTTATAATTTGCACTTCACACTATTAATCTTGCTGTTTTTTAGAT
This sequence comes from Lachnospiraceae bacterium, assembly GCA_047975025.1. Classification (GTDB taxonomy): domain Bacteria; phylum Bacillota; class Clostridia; order Lachnospirales; family Lachnospiraceae; genus JBKECY01. Next base: position 10,381 of record JBKECY010000018.1, on the reverse strand, counting down.
AAATCCTGCTCTTTTACAAAAAGCCGGCACCGCTTGTGCGCACTATTTGTAGAAATCCGGGATAGGCTCCATAACTACGGGCTCTATGGCTCCTGTCTTCTGCGATTTCACAAGTGCATCTGCGGTTACAGAGGCTATGTATCCATCCCAGGCCGTTGGCCCCTTGACCATTCCTTTTTGCGCATGGTCTGCCCAATCCTGTAATTCAACATCGTAGGCGGCGATAAAACGGTTCTTCCAATTCATCTCAATTCCTTCGGAAACACGCCCCTCTTTTCGTATGATGGGGGTAGGAAGCGACGGCAATTTCACAGTACCGGTCTCACATACCACTTCACAGTTAATATCATATCCGAACTGGCAGCTGACAAATACCTCCAGCGAAATGCAGATTCCGCCTTTTGTACGCAGCAGCATCAATTGCGGATCCTGCAGCCCTTCATGTGCATTTGACGTGATTTTTGGCATCATGACCTGTACCGATTCATACTCATCATCAATCAGCCAATGCAGGCAGTCGATTTCATGAATTGCCGTATCATGCACAGCCATCTCGGTCGAGTAATCAGCCGCCACATCCGGATTTCTGTGAGTGCAATGCACCAACAGCGGCGCCCCCAATTCTCTTGCATCAATCACTTCCTTGACCTGCCGATAACCACTGTCATAGCGGCGCATAAACCCTACTTGAACCAGATGCTGTCCTGCGGCCATTTCAGCCTCTACGATTTCTCTGCATTGTGCTGCCGTCGTAGCCAACGGCTTCTCACAGAATACTTTTTTGCCCGCCTGCACTGCCTGCAGTACTGACTCCGCATGAGCAAATCCGGGACTGGTAACCACGACGGCATCCACTTGCGGATCTGCGATAAGCTCCGCACCGGTTTTGTACACTTTTGCATTACACAAAGCGGCTGCCTGTTGGGCACTCTCTTCGAACACATCGGACACTGCTACTACTTTGGTTCCGCTAATGACACCGCTTAAGCGAGCAATATGCTCTCTGCCAATGGCACCACAGCCAATCACACCTACATTTAGCATGAATTATCCTCCTACCATGTTTGTCACATCCCACTCTCGCAAAAACACCGAATATCCAGTGGTTTGTAATGATAAACTACTAACTTTAGATGAATTATACCATTGCGTGCACGAGAACGCTATGCATTTCTTCTACAATTTTTACTGGCTATTTTTAGGAGTATTCACAAGGAATAAGCGTACAAAAAAAGACCTGCCGGCTGCTCCTAAAAGCAGTATCCGGCAGGTCTTGCGCACCTGTCACATAACGTACGTTCCTTGTTTACTTCTAAATATTATGTTTCGTTCGTATATTAATATCTGTATACTGGTATTCCTGCTTCGGCTCTTCTCCCTGAAACAGCAGCCGGAATAAGATCATAATCGGTTCAAACCCCTGCACATAAGGGTCCTGCTGAAGCAGGAAATTCACTTTGCTTTGCAGCAGCCGCGTTCTGCGCTCGCCAATAAAGTCATTCGCTATGATTTTGACATTTCTATCCGGAAATTTCTCCTCGAGTACTTTACAAACTCCAATTTCCGCCTGCGAAGTAATAAAGATTCCCCGTAAATCAGGATAATCGCTGAGCAGTTGTGTAGCTATATCCTCAGCATTTTTATCACTATTGGATGTATACTGTGTTGGCAGAATCCTCATTCCCGGTCTGGTAGCCTGCAATTCCTTAACGAAGCCTTCTTCCCTAAGCTCAAGGCAGGGGTTTGCAAGGTAGCCTGAAATCACAGCGACTGTGGCATCCTCCTGAACCATCTCGCTCATAAGTCCTGCGGCAGTCTTTCCGCACTGTCTGGCATTTTGCCCCACATAACATAGCCGCTTCGTATGATCAATATCCGAATTCAGTGTAATGATCGGGATATTATATTCATCCACGAAACGGTCAATAGTCTCTTTCAATACATTATCATCCGTTGGATTCAATGCAATGGCATACATGCCATCTTCTTTGAAATCCTCCATCATCTTAATGGCCTTCTGCGCATCCCGACCGACAATCTGCTTGATGACTACGGCACCGCCCATATACTCTACTTCGTCCTTTGCCAGCAGTATGCCCTTGATGACCTCTTGTATAAATGGGGTTTCTGCCTCCTGTAAAATCGCACCGATACGCACAGAGCGCTTCGCCATTGCCAGTGCCCGGCCGGCGCGGTTCGGACGATAGCCCATCTCATTCGCAATTTTTTTAATTTCTTCTGCTACTTCAGGCCGTATTCTGCCGCGATTATTCAAGGCCCTGTCCACAGTACCTCGGGAAACGCCCGCCCGGTCTGCAATTTGCTGCAATGTCACTGCCACGCTCCGTCACCTCCTTAAAGTTGGCTGTTTGCTATAACGCTACAATCTTTTCAGAATAATATACCACCTTTTTACAGGTTTTTAAAGTACCCATCGACGATTTCCAACGTTTTGCTGATATCTTCGCTGCTATGGGCCGCCGAAAGGAACATTGCCTCGAACTGCGCCGGTGCCAGATGAATCCCATGATTCAGTAAATACAGGAAATAGTCCGCATAGGCTTTTGTATCTGCCGTCTTGGCCGATTGATACTCCACGACCGGAGACTCTGTAAAAAAGAGGGAGCCCAGCGAGGCATAATAATTTAAAGTATAAGCATATTCATGGCGTGTAAGGATCTCTTTCATTCCTTCGAACAAAGTCTGTGCTTTGGAAGTCAGCTCCAGATAGACGGACGAATTCTCCCATAAAAGCTGCAGCTGTGTCAGCCCCGCCGTCATCGCAATCGGATTGCCGCTTAGCGTCCCCGCCTGATAGACAGGGCCTACCGGTGCTACCATTTCCATAATTTCTTTCCTGCCGCCATAAGCACCTACCGGCATGCCGGCTCCAATAATTTTACCGTAGGTCACAAGATCCGGGTGAACACCGAAATGGCCGGCGGCTCCTGTAAACCCAATCCGAAAGCCTGTAATAACTTCGTCGAAGATCAGCAGCACATTATGCCGGTCACACAGTTCTCTTACGCCCTGTAAGAATCCATCCTGTGGGAGTACGACTCCCATATTGGCACCTATCGGCTCAAGGATGACCGCCGCCACTTCTCCCGGTGCCTCTTCGAGCAGGCGTTCCACACTGCTTAGATCATTATAGATGGCCGTCATTGTGTCCTTCGTACACCCTTTCGTCACACCTGCGCTGTCAGGTACGCCGCTTACCATTACACCGGAACCGGCACTGACCAGCATGGAATCACTATGCCCATGATAGCAGCCGGCAAATTTGATGATTTTGTCACGACCGGTATAGCCGCGTGCCAGCCGCAAGGCACTCATAACTGCCTCTGTACCTGAATTCACCATACGCACGCTTTCAATCCAAGGTATATGTTCTGTGATAAATTCGGCCATCTGCACTTCAGTCTCAGTGGCACACCCAAAGCTTAATCCCTTTTCACAGGCTTTGATGACATTCTCACGAATCAATTCATGGTTATGCCCCAGAATACAGGGTCCCCATGAGTCAATATAGTCGATATATTCATTTCCATCCACATCAAAGATATGGCTTCCGCTTGCCCGCTCTATGAATCTGGGCGTCTCATGTACGGCTCCATACGCGCGTACCGGGCTGTTCACACCTCCGGGAATGCAGGCAACCGCCCGCTGCATCAATTCTTTTGACCGCTTGTTCTCTCCCATTACCCGATTCTCCCTTCCTTCATATAACCAGCCAGCTCTTTGGCAAAATACGTCAGATAAATATCGGCTCCTGCCCGATAGGTACTGACTGCCATTTCACAGATGATTTTAGCTTCTTCAATATAGCCCAATTGTGCCGCTGCTTTAACCATGGCATATTCACCGCTTACGCTATACGCTGCCACAGGCAGATGTATTTGGTCAGCAACTCTGCGGATCACATCCAGATACGAAAGTGCAGGCTTTACCATGATGATATCAGCGCCTTCCTGAATATCCAGCAGAGCTTCCTTGATCCCTTCTTTGGCGTTATGATAATCCATCTGGTAGCCTTGTCTGTCACCAAATGCGGGCGCAGAATCTGCCGCCTCTCTGAACGGGCCGTAAAAGGCCGACGCATATTTGACCGCATATGACATAATCGGGATTTGCGTATAGTGATTCGCATCCAGCCGTTCACGAATCGCCAGTACCCGCCCATCCATCATGTCCGAGGGTGCTACCATATCAGCACCTGCCTGTACATGAGACAAGGCGGTATCTGCCAGATACGGAAGTGTCGCATCATTATCGACCGTATGACCACGCAAAATACCGCAATGTCCATGTGAAGTATACTCACACATACAGACATCCGTAATACAGTAGAGCTCCGGCATTTCCTTTTTACTGACCCGAAGAGCTTCCTGCACAATCCCATTTGCCGCATAGGCACCGCTGCCCTGCTCATCCTTGTTCTTAGGAATTCCAAACAGCATGATACTGCCGACGCCCGCTCTTTTGATCTCTTCGAGTTCATAGGGAAGCATATCAAGGCTATACCGGTACTGGCCGGGCATCGTGGAAATTTCTTCTTTGATTTTGTCCCCTACTGTTACAAAAATCGGATAAATCAGTGAAGAAGCGTCCATTCTGGTCTCTCGTGCCATTTTGCGAATTGTCTCTGAACTGCGTAAACGTCTGGGTCTTTGCAACATACCTCTACCTCCTGTGCTGCGTACTGTCAATCTTTCTTCTGTTTCATTTCCGCCACCAGCTTTACAACGCTTTCAATCGTTGCTTTTTCAGCCACAAACGTCTTCATGCCATAAGCATCTGCTGCTTCTTGCGTCTGTCTGCCTATACAGGCGGCGTGTACTTTGGAATAATCAAGTCCTTTTGTTGCCTCGGCAAATCCTCGAACCGTAGACGCACTGGTAAACACAGCGCAATCCACTTTACCATTCTCAAACGCATCTTTCTCATCGATGATATCGGAAGAATAGTAGATGGTTTCATAGGTCGCAATATCATCTATGGCTCCCTGTACTTTCTTTTGCAATTCTTCTACCAATTCTTCATTTCCAAGACTGGCTCTTGGTATCAGTATATGATCCTGCGGATCACAAATAGCCGCAAGTTCTGCCCCTAAGTGGGTTCCATCGTATACGGAAGGGATAAAATCAACCAGAAGACCGTATTTCTCCACTTCTTTTCTGGTTCCTTCACCGACTACTGCAATTTTAAGCGCTGCCAGTGTCCGCACATCCTTGCGAAGCTTATTTAATTCTTCAAAAAAGACCCGTACTCCGGTCGGGCTTGTGAATACAATCCACTGATAGCCGGCAATATGCGCAATTGCTTCCTGCAGTCTGCTCTGGTCTAAGAGTGCCTGTGTGCGTATGGCAGGCAGTTCAATCACTTCGGCGCCCTGCTCACGCAGAGAATGAGCCATTCTTGAAATCAGCTGCCGCGGTCTTGTCACTACCACTTTGTACCCGGCCAGCGGCAGTTTTTCATACCAGGCAAATTTATCTGCCAGTTCGCAGACACGTCCCACTACAATGATTGCCGGAGTTTCAATGCCTTCCTCCTGTACCCTGCGCACGATATCTGCAACCGTAGATACGATTCGCTTTTGTCCGGCTGTAGTTCCCTGCTGCAGTACGGCAGCAGGCATATCCGGTGCGATTCCTGCATCCAGCAGACCTTTTTGAATATCGGCAAGCGCACTGATTCCCATCAAAAACACAAGTGTTCCGCGGGTCTTGATCAGTGCTTCAAAATCTATGTCATAGGAGGCTCCTGCACGTTTATGCCCTGTAATAATGTGCATAGAGGAGCAGTAATCCCTGTGTGTCACCGGAATCCCGTTATACGCCGGCACAGCCAGCGGTGATGTGATGCCCGGTACGACTTCATAGGGAATCCCTGCTTCCTGCAGCAGTTCAAGCTCTTCCCCTCCGCGGCCAAAGAGAAAGGGATCTCCACCTTTTAACCGTACTACTTTCGCACCTGCCTGCGCCTCCCGTACCAGAAGTTGATTGATTTCTTCCTGCGGCATCGTATGGTTATTAGAGCGCTTTCCTACGTTGACTGCTTTCGCATGCTCCGGTATCATCGCCAGGATGCCCTGCCCTACCAGGCTGTCGTAAACAACAACCTCTGCCTGCTCCAGTACATCCCTGCCTTTGATTGTAAAAAGCCCTGCATCTCCCGGGCCGGCTCCCACCAGCCATACTTTACCTGTCTTCATCGCTGTTCACCTCATATGTATTCTTCATACGCTCTGCAAGCTGTTCGCCCAGCCGGGCGGCCTCCTGCACGCTGCCTGTGATACTGTCTTTGAAATATTGTCCTGTACTTTCCTGATAATATAAGCCCCAGAGCAGCAGCTGCTCTCCTAAAATGCGGGCGTGTGCGGCCACAGGCGAAGTACATCCGCCATCCAGATACCGGACAAAGGCACGCTCTGCCAAAGCCATATACGTCCCTTCCTCATCTGCAAATCCCGCAAGACAGGAGTAATCCTCACCTTGCCGCCCCTGTACGGCCAGTATCCCCTGCCCGGCAGCCGGCAGCATTTCTTCCGGCGTAAATATACGGCTGATTCTGTCCTGCAGCCCCAGACGTCTGACCCCGGCAGCAGCAAGCACCAAGGCTCCGTATTCTCCGCGGTCCAGCTTCTCAAGCCTGGTAATTACATTTCCGCGAATGCTCTTGCAGACAGCGTTCGGATAGATTTGCTTTAACTGCAGAATCCTTCGAAGGCTCGAGGTACCAATCGGCAGTGTTTCGTCGTAGGAAGCGGCACCTTTGGGCAGAATCAATACATCCGCTGCATCCTCGCGTTTCGAAAATGCAACGATGGGAAGCGCTTCATTGACCTCCATCGGCATATCCTTGACACTGTGCACCGACACATCACTTCTTTTTTCTGCCAAGGCAACATCCAGTTCCTTCACAAAGAGTCCTTTGCCTCCCACCTTATCCAACGTTCTGTCCAGAATCTTGTCCCCGGTCGTTTTCATGGTCAGCAGCTGCACCTCCATGTCCGGATACGTCTGCTGCAGAAACTCCATCAGTTTTTTGCTTTGCACTACCGCCAGCTTGCTCTCCCGGCTGCCTATTGTAATACTTTTTCTGTCCATCTTGCCCTCATTATTTCTGTTTTATAGTAATTATTCTTTTGAAAGTGCTGCCTTGATTTTTGCCTTGATGGCTTTTGCTTTTCGATGATTTTGCCCTCCGGCATTGATACCAATGACAATCTCATCCTCTAGTACCAGTCCCGGGAAATGAAAATCACACAGGCTTTTATCACTGGCCACATTGACCAGAATTCCGCGCTTTTTGCATTCCTGTCCAATTCTGCCGTTAAGCGCTGCATCATCTGTAATTGCAAGCACCAGTTCCTTGTCCTGTAAATCTTCCCAGACAAACTTCCGCTGCTTTAGCAGCAGATGCCCCTGCTCTTCCCACTCATATATTGAAGAAGTTGCTTCAACAGCCACTACTTCAAGCGACCTGGCGAATTCCAGTAACGCTTCAATACGCCTTGTCGCAATAGTTCCTGCTCCTACAATTAGAATTCTGGTCTGACTAATATCAAAGAACATGGGAAAAAAACGCTTAGTGTTCATATATTTTCTCCAAACCGGATACACACTGCAGAAAACTTTCCTGATCCAGTCTGTCCTGCAATCCGAAAATCATTTTTCCGACGACCTTGCCGGCTGCCGTATCGATCGCCTCCAGCAATTGCGTCCTTGCCTCCTGTGACAGACCGCTTTTCTGAAGGTTTTTCATAATGCGCAGATTCAAATCATTGACAGCTTCTTCTCGAATCTCACAGATTCGGGGGAATAAATCGCGGCATTCATACCATTCGTAAAATTCCGCCATATATTTTTCCACTATGAGCGACGCCTGCTGCATACTCTCGCTTAATGACTCCGTCATCGTATCAGTCTTCAGGCTGTCTGTATCATATAAGGTTATCTGCTCATGCGCGGCCAGACCGACTTCAATATCCCGCGGTACGGCCAGATCAATCAGCGTCAGCGGCTTCGTCAGCTGCACCGTTTCGAACTGTTCCTCCCGTAAGGTGTAGTTGGGGCTTACTGTCGCACTTACGACCAGATCACATGAGGGGAGCAGCTGCATCCGTTCTCCATAATTGATTCGTTTGCACCCCAGCGGTATATCAACAATCCCGCTTCTGTACTGTCGAATCGTCACTGTAACATCTGCACCGGCTTCCTGTAACGCCTGTGCAGTCAGCTTTCCCATCTCACCATTGCCTATGACCATACAGACAGCCTGGTCCAGCCGGACGCCTTGCTTTTGTACCAGCTCAAGTGCTTTATGTGTCGCAGACATATTTTCCTTCGGGAACACAATTTCAGTCTTAATTCTTTTTCCCGCGGTAATTGCTTTTCGAAACAGCACTTCCAATATATTATCCGTGGCAAAATGTTCACGTGCCAGCGAAAGTGCGCTCTTTACCTGCGTAATGATCTGATCTTCACCGATAATCTGTGACTTAAGACCTGCCGCCAGCCGGAACAGATGCTCTACCGCCTCACGTCCGGAACGCTTGCTAAAATACACTTCATAGGACGGGTCGCTGACCCCCTTTATTGCGCATATCAGATCATACAGCGAGCCTTTCCAGCTGGTCGCTGTACTGACCCACAATTCAATTCTGTTACAGGTCGAAATCATGATACAGCCCAGGATTCCTTCCCTGGCTGCAATCGCTTCCACTGCCTGCGCTGTATGCTTCTGCGTAAAGGAGAAGATGGAACGGACATCCACACCTGCATGACTGTGATCGATGCCTATCATTGAAATACTCATATCACTAAATCCCTCAACATTTCTAAACTATCATCCAACTATCGTTTATCATATCATATTTCATGTAAATGTAAACTATAAATTCTGACGGGCGACCGACATAAATATTTATTTTTTCTATTGACAACTACTTACAGGTTCGCTAAACTAGCAGATAACGTATAAGGTTTCGCAAGAATTAAAAGAGAAGTGAGTAGAAGCTCACACGGTCGCGCCACTGTATAGGACGAGTCTTCATTTATTACGTCACTGGGGTTTCCCGGGAAGGCAAATGAAAGGTGATAACTCCTTAAGTCAGAAGAACTGCCTTATATTGTATACACTTTAGTTACGAACGATGGCTGAGTGTAATGTTGTGTCGTGTATTGATACAGGATTCCACCGCCGTATTTGCCTTTGGGGCAGATGTCAGCGGTATTTTTTTTGTGAAAAGGGGGTAACAAATGACTAGTCTTATTGCAATGCACATTATGGAGGGCTTCCTGCCAATTGGATTTTGTATCCTGTGGGGTGTCTTGTGCATTCCGTTTCTGGTATACGGATTCTACTCTATCAGAACGATATTAAAGCAGCACCGTAAAACACTGATTATTTTTGCTATGGTAGGCGCCTACGCTTTTGTCCTGTCATCGTTAAAGATTCCTTCAGTTACGGGCAGCAGCTCTCATCCGACAGGTACAGGGCTCGGTGCCATCTTATTTGGGCCTACACCAATGAGTATCATCGGCATCATCGTACTGCTGTTCCAGGCAATTCTGCTGGCACATGGCGGACTTACTACGTTGGGTGCGAATACATTTTCTATGGCGATTGCCGGACCGTTTGTTTCATTTGGCGTATATAAGCTCGCCTTAAAGTGTAAAGTCAACAAACCTGTTGCAGTCTTCCTTGCCTGCGCACTGGGTGATCTGATTACCTACTGTGTAACCAGCTTCCAGCTTGCAATTGCAAATCCGTCTGCCGTAGGCGGTGTTGCGGCATCTATGGGGAAATTCCTCTCTGTATTTGCAATCACGCAGATACCGCTGGCAATCATTGAAGGCATCATTTCCGCCATTGTAATTATGGGACTCGAAAAGTATGCCAAACCTGAGCTGACACAGCTTGGTTATTTCAAAGGAGGTGTTGCACATGTCGAGTAGAGCTAAGACAATTCTGATTCTAGTACTGATCTGTGTTCTCATTGCCGTCGTTCCGCTTACGGTAATCAAGAACTCGGATTTTGGCGGAGCCGATGGAGCTGCCGAAGAACTCATTACAGAAATCAATCCGGACTATGAGCCATGGGCTACTTCTCTGATCGAGCTGCCGGGTGGTGAGACCGAAAGTCTGCTGTTCTGCCTGCAGGCAGCAATTGGTTCCGGTATCTTTTTCTTCTTTATGGGGCGGCTGGTAGAGCGCAGCAAAAACGAAAAAGCTGCAACGACCCAGTCTTAGGTAACTTTCGGGAAGGATAGCAAACGTATGCTGACTATTGATAAACTATCTTATACTTCAAAGCTTCGTTATATGAACCCAAACGAGAAATTTGCCTTCGCGATGCTTACTCTGCTGGCAT
>JBKECY010000010.1:0-15919 GCA_047975025.1 Lachnospiraceae bacterium | reverse complement strand
GCCGCCCTTGAACAATCCACCAAGAAATGTTACGATGTCGTCAAGCTGATAAGGATTTACCCTACCGGATACCGGTCATTACTAACATTGCGACTGGTACAAAAATCGGGGGCAGGTCAAGTAGAAATAAAACGGGATCTGAACCATAATCATCTGATGATTCGGCCGGACTGGGAAGTCGAAACAGATGCCTATCCAGTCCGTATGCTGCATGCCAATACCATTACGTGCCTGCTGCCATGCCGGATGCAGGCGACAAATGGAGAATTATTCTTTTACTATGATATTACAGCGCTGCAATCCGTAGCTGCGTATTACGGAAGCAGAAAGATGAAACGAGAAGATATGGAACCTCTTATTGCAGGGTTCTTGAAAATACTCAAATCCATTGAAGCGTATTTGCTAAGTCCGAACGAATTACTTCTTGCACCTGAATACTTATATCTGGAGCCGGAGACACGCAGTCTTCATATATGCTTTTTGCCGGGCTACTGCCGGGATATTTGTGAGCAGTTCAAAGAACTGGCGGAGTACCTGCTTCCCGTAATTGATTACGAAGATAAAGAAGCAGTGACACTTGGGTATGAGTTATACCGTATATCTATGGAAAAAAACTTCACCATAGATAAAATCAAAGAAAGTATTTATCAGGAGTCGCCGGGCACTGCCGGGAAACGTTTCCCGGAAGAAGAACAGCAGGAAGCGCTGCAGGAGCAAATTCGGCAGGAGGCGATGCGGTCTTTTTTTGATGACGATATACAGCCGCAGACAAGTAAGAACTACAAGACCGGTATTTTGTGTATGCTAATTGGGGCCGGGGGAATTCTTGCAGCCTGTGCCCTGAAAGCAGCAGGGTATCTTTCCTGGATGACACTTCCGGTACTGTTGGCGCTGTGTGCCTGTGCAATTACACTGCTGCTTCTTTTGGCAAGGCGGGAGGCGCAAGGAGAGCCGGGGCATGATATGGCAAAGAGGCAGAGTCCGGGTGCGGAGGCGGCAGTGCATACGGAAGCGTACAGTACGGCTGTGAAAGAACCGGAGGAATCTAAGCCGCATACAAAACAGTCCCAAGCAGCGCAGACAGTGTATTTGTCTGAACTGGTTGGGACCGTAGGTGACTGTCTGGTGAACACGAAGCCGGGCAGCCTGCCGGACATAGTTTTGGAACAGGACTTGCTTGTCATCGGCAAAGTGCCCAATGCAGCGGATATTCTGCTGGAAAGTGCAGCCATCAGTCGGATTCATGCCATGATTAAGCGTGTCGGAAAAGCATATTATCTAAGCGATCTGAATTCAAGAAACGGCACGTATGTCAACGGTATCAGGTTAAACCCTGAACAGAGGCACCTTTTACAGGAAGGAGATGAAGTCCGGCTGGCGGAGCTGGTCTATCTCTTTCGAGAGAAAAAAGAAAGCGCTGCTGTTTAGAAATCCACCTCGTCCGGATGCAGACCGGAGTAGGAAGTATCTGCAATTGCATCAATGACGGACACATCCTCGGCAGCAATCTCGAAGTCAAAAACATTAATGTTTTCCTGGATTCTTTGCGGAGTAACTGACTTGGGCAAAGGAACGATTCCTTTCTGGATAATCCAGCGAAGAGCAATCTGCGCCGGGCTTTTCTGATATTTATCAGCCAGAGTACGCAGTTGTGTACTCTGGAAAATACCGCCGTTTCCAAGAGGTGCCCATGCCTCTACCACGATGTTATGCTGTGCGCAGAGTGCGACTGTATCTTCTTGCAGCAGCCCCGGATGAAATTCAATCTGGTTTACCATAGGCTGAATCTGTGCTTGTGCCATCAGAGGTTCAAGATGATTGCGATAAAAGTTGCTGACACCGATGGCTTTGATTTTACCTTCCTTATACAGGTCTTCAAAGGCACGCCATGTTTCATTATTGGCCTCCTGCCAGTGATCTTTGGAAGCCTGGGCAATGGGCCAGTGAATCAGATATAAATCCAAATAATCTAACTGCAGCATCTCTAAAGTGCGCTCAAAAGAACTCTTAGTGGACTCATAGCCTTTATACTTATTCCACAATTTACTGGTAATGAAAAGCTCCTCGCGGGGCACCTCAACTTGTTGAAGTGCTTCTCCGACACTGTCCTCATTTCCCTAGACTGCGGCACAGTCAATACCGCGATAGCCTGCTTCAATGGCCTGCACGACGGAGTCGCGTGTATCACTGCCTTTAGGAGTGCGGTAGGTACCGAATCCGATAGCCGGTATCCGGATACCATTACTAAGTGTATATTCCAATCCCATATCTGTATCCTCCTTTTACTATTCTGACTTACTACGTTTACTATAAGCGCAGCAGAGGTATAAAGTCAACTTTAAAATAACTACTTGACAAATGTAATTAATATTAGTATATTAGTAATTGCTAATATACTAATATTGCGTTAAGACAGTTGTGTTGAGGTGGTGTATGGAACGAGTCAAAAAAAAGGTACAGATAGGGGCAGATTGTGTTGCCTGCGGATGTTGCGTAAAGAGCTGCCCCCGAGACGCCCTGCATATCGAGCGGGGATTGTATGCACAGGTAAAGAAGGAGGCGTGTATCGGGTGCGGCAGATGTGTGACCGTCTGTCCGGCACAGGTAATGGAGCTGGTACAGGTGCCGGATTTGGTGAAGTAAGGGGGAGAACACATGAAGACAAGAAGCAAAAAGAAAAAAAGATGGTATGAATATCTGTGGCTGGCATCTCTGTTATATCTGCTGCTCGGGTTTTTTAATATTCTGTTTGCCTGGCTGGGCTTGGCATGTTTTGTAATACCGCTGTTGATTGCTGTCTTTCGAGGAAACAAAGCGTACTGCAATACATACTGCGGGCGTAGTCAGCTCTTCGAAATATTAGGGGATACATTGAAGTTGTCACGCCGCAAAAACCTGCCGGCGTTCTTTCGGACAAAGGCATTTCGTTACGGTTTTCTGGCTTTTTTTATGACAATGTTCGGAGTCATGTTATATGCAACATTTCAGGTGTTGGCGGGCAGCCCCCTGCGTGAGGTCGTGACACTTCTTTGGATATTCAAGCTGCCATGGCAGTGGGCTGATACAACGTTTGTACCTGCGGCGGCAGCACAGTTCGCATTTGGCTTCTATGGCGTCATGCTGACATCCACATTGCTTGGTCTGCTCATGATGTTCGTATACCGGCCGAGATCCTGGTGTGTGTATTGTCCGATGGGAACCATGACACAGGGTATTTGTAAAATAAAGAGTTTGAAAGGAGAGCATCATGGAGGAGAAAGCGAAAATCATTGCGGAGCTGCTTAAGATTCTGGCGAACGAAAGCCGGCTTTTGATCTTGTGCGAGTTAATGCAGGGACCCAAAGCGGTTGGAAAGATCGGAGAAAAGACGCCGAAGATATCACAGTCGGCACTTTCGCAGCATCTGGCACTCATGAAAGCATATGGAATCATAAGCAGTACAAAGGAAGGACAGACTGTGATCTACGCGATTGCGGATCACAGGGTAGAAGAAATCATATGGGTACTTAAGAAATACTATTGTGAGGAGGAATCAGTATGAAGACAGAGCGAAAAGATGGTCAATGGGTTGATGTACGAAGCCGGGAAGAGTACGACAGCGGGCATATTGCCGGAGCCCGGCTGCTGCCGTTAGACCAGCTGGAACAGCGGGCGGGCGAAATACTGCCTGATAAAAATGCGGTATGGCAGGTATATTGTCAAAGTGGATTTCGCAGTGAACTGGCTGCTAAGCAGCTGCAACATATGGGCTATACACAGGTGATAAATTTTGGCAGTATTGCGAATTGGAAGGGACGGCTGACAACAAAGGAATAAAAGGAGAAGACCATGCAATATTTTATTACATTTTTGGAAGGACTGATTACTTTTATTTCACCTTGTGTGCTTCCACTGCTTCCGACCTATATATTCTATTTTGCCGGACGCCGGACACAGGGAGGACGCATAGAAACCTTTGCCAATGCGCTGGCTTTTGTCCTGGGATTTACGATTATTTTTACGGCTATGGGCGCTTTTTCAGGGGTAGTCGGGCGGTTGCTCATACAATACCAGACATGGATTAACGTGGTAAGCGGCTCGATTGTGATTCTGTTCGGTCTCCACTATATTGGGGTATTTAAGATAAAGTTCTTGGAGCGGACATGGAAGCCGCAAAAGGAACAAAACGGCAAAGGACTGCTGGCATCACTTCTGCTGGGTATTGTTTTTGCCATTGGCTGGAGTCCTTGTACAGGTGTATTCTTAGGCTCGGCCGTTCTGCTGGCGGCGCAGCAGGGAGGACTCGGAACCGGCACATTGCTGCTCCTGTGTTATTCCCTGGGGCTTGGCATACCATTTATCCTAAGTGCGCTGCTGATTGACAGCCTGAAATCAGCATTTGACTGGATTAAGAAGCAGTATCGACTTATGCAGCTGCTCAGTGGTATCCTGCTGCTTATCATTGGAGTGCTGATGCTGACCGGGCTTTTCAGTAAGATGGCCGCAGCCTTATCCAGAGGCGGCTTGTAGAAGTTGGAGATGATCTGAATGGAACAGAAATAAGAGGAGAAGAACATGGGGAACAAACGTAAAACGATACTATTGGCAGTGCTGATTGTTGTGCTGCTTGCCGGAGCCTATTATCTATACAATCAGCTACAAGCAGTACAAGAAGAGCAGGTGACAGAGGAGCAGACACAGTCCTCTGGGGCACAGCAGACAGAAGAGGCAGAAGCGACAGAGTACGAAGAGGCACAGGATTTCACAGTATTTGATGCGGAAGGAAGTCCGGTTCGCTTAAGTGATTTTGCCGGACAATATGTTGTACTTAATTTCTGGGCATCCTGGTGCGGACCATGTGTGCAGGAAATGCCGCACTTTGAGACTGCATTTACTGAATATGGAAAACAAGTACAGTTCATGATGCTTAACCTTTCTGTTGCCGGTGATGACAGCAGGGAGGATGCAGATGCATTTATCGCGGAAGGAGGCTATACCTTTCCAATCTACTATGATGAGCAAAAGGATGCCTCCACCACGTATGGGATTATGTCGATTCCAACTACTTATTTTATCAATAAAGAAGGGAACATTGTATCCTCAGTCGTGGGGGCGATGAGTGAAAGTACACTTATGGACAATCTGGAACAATTGATGCAGGAGTCTTAAGGAGGACAAGTATATGAAAGTAATCATTATTGGCGGTGTGGCAGGCGGAGCCTCGGCAGCAGCCCGCCTGCGCAGACTGGATGAACAGGCAGAGATTATTCTGCTGGAGCGAGGCAGCTATATATCTTTTGCAAACTGCGGACTACCCTATTTTCTAGGAGATATTATTACAGAGGAAGCGGCACTTACATTACAGACACCGGAAAGCTTTACCAGCCGGTTCAATGTACAGATCCGTACGAATCAGGAGGCTTTAGCAGTACATCCTGCTAAAAAAGAGGTGGAGATTTATGATTCCATTCAGGACAGGCGGTATACTGAAACGTATGATGCGCTGCTGCTTTCACCGGGAGCGGCACCTGTCAGACCGCCTATGGAGGGGATTGATTCCAAACGTGTTTTTACCCTGCGGACGATACCGGATGCGCGACAGATCAAAGAACTGATTTCTACGCAAAAGCCCCGAAATGCTATTGTGGTAGGAGGCGGTTACATCGGACTGGAAGTTGCTGAAAATCTGGTACATGCGGGAGTGCAAACGACAATTATTGAGTTGGCGGATCATGTAATTGCAGCGCTGGATGCAGATATAGCAGCGGAAGTACAAGAGTACATCCGCCAAAAAGGAATCCGGTTGTTTACAGGCGACGGAGTGACCCGCATCGTGGAAAATGAAGTTGGACTGACAGTTTATACGAAAGATGCACATCTTACTTGTGATCTGCTGATTATGGGGGTAGGGGTACGGCCGGATACAAAATTCCTGCAAGACAGCGGAATTGAGCTTACGGCACGCGGAGCAATTCGTGTTGATTCCAAAATGCGTACGAATTTCCCGGATATCTATGCGGTGGGAGATGCTGTAGAGGTGACACAATTCGTCACAAAGAGCCCGGCGTATATCCCCTTGGCAGGACCGGCAAATCGGCAGGGCAGAATTGCTGCCGATGCCATTGCAGGGCAGGAGTCAGTCTACGAGGGTACACAGGGAACTGCGATTGTCCGCTTGTTCGACATGACGGTAGCAACCACCGGAATTAACGAAGCAGCCGCGAAAGCTGCCGGTATTTCTTACGATAAAACCTACATTTATGCACCATCACACGCGGGGTATTATCCGGGAGCACAGAATATGTCAATCAAGATTCTCTGGGCGGCAGACAGTAAAAAAATCCTGGGAGTTCAGATTGCGGGGTATGAAGGGGTTGACAAACGCATAGATGTGCTGGCAACAGCAATGCGGCTCGGGGCGGATATTACAATGCTAAAGAATTTGGAACTCAGTTATGCACCGCCGTTCGGCAGTGCCAAAGACCCGGTCAATATGCTGGGATTTGTAGCCGAGAACAGTATACAAGGGCTGGTAAGCCAGTTTTGCTGGGATGAAGTCGATTCACTGCCAAGAGACGGAAGTGTGACATTGCTGGATGTGCGTACCAAAGCGGAAGTACGAAGAGGCAGTATCCCTGGCTTTTCGAATATCCCGCTGGACGAACTGCGCGGGCACCTGGAAGAATTGCCGAAAGAAAAACCTGTGTATGTCCATTGCCAGAGCGGACTTCGAAGCTACAATGCCTGCCGAATTTTAAGCGGTTATGGTTACACATGCTATAATCTTGCAGGAGGCTATCGATTGTATCATATCATAGGTGAGAATAGGGCACAGCAGGAGGAAGTCTATGAACACTAAAAAAATCGCAAAGCTTGAACATCCCAACCGAGTCCAGGAGCTTAATCCGGCAGGTGTACTAGAGAAAATAGGTCTTACATCCGGCAAGGTGCTTTGTGATCTTGGTGCCGGCACCGGACTGTTCTCGCTGGCGGCGGCAGCCGTTACAGGGACTGAGGTCTATGCGCTGGAGACAGATATGGAAATGCTTGAATATCTTAAGGCCAAGAAGTCCGAGGAACAGATGCGAAATCTGCACCTGATTCCGGTCATTACACAGGAAATACCATTGGCATCAAACAGCTGTGACTTGATTTTACTGGTAACGGTTCTGCATGAAATCGAAGACCAGCCGGCAATGCTTGCAGAAATACAGCGAATTGCAGCTTCGCAGGCTCGCGTACTGATTATTGAATTCTACAAGCGGGAGACACCGCTTGGACCGCCGCCGGCTCATAGAATGTCAGAGGAGCGTGTTGCTGAGCTCACAGCACAGGCAGGCTGGAAACTGGAACAGAACCTCACATTAGGGGAAAATCTGTATGGAAAGCTGTATGCGGTACAGCCATAAATATAAGAAATTATATAGAATATTTACGGCTGTTGTCTTGACAAATGGACTGTAAACGCACTAATATGAACCATATGAGTGAATATTAAGCGTATACAGGGATTCTGTCGGGAGGTAACAGTTATGGATATAAAGGAAGCAATACTTAAACGTCATTCTGTCAGACGTTATACAGATCAGAAAATACAGGGTGATACACTGCAGCAGCTTAACGAATGTATTGCAGCCTGCAATCGCGAAAGCGGTCTGCATATACAACTGTGTCTGGAGGAGCCACAAGCGTTTGACAGCATGATGGCACGCTATGGAAAATTCGAAAATGTGAGGAATTATATAGCACTGGTTGGGAAAAAAAGCGCCCAATTTGAAGAAAAGTGCGGCTACTATGGTGAGCGTATTGTCCTGCTGGCAACGCAGCTGGGACTGCAGACCTGCTGGGTTGGCATGTCTTATAAAAAAAGCAAGTCAACCGCAGTGATAGAACGTGGTGAAAAGCTGCTGCTGGTCATCGCTATAGGCTATGGACAGACAAGCGGAGTATCTCACAGTACGAAACCGCTCTCTAAAATCTCACGAGTAGAGGGCGAGATGCCGGATTGGTTCAGACATGGTATGGAAGCGGTCAAACTGGCGCCTACTGCTGTTAATCAGCAAAAGTTCATGTTTGAATTACGCGATGGTCAGGTGAGTGCAACGGCCCAAAAAGCATTTTACAGCAAAGTGGATCTGGGAATCGCAAAGTATCATTTTGACTGCGTGCAGCCCTCACCGTACTTTAGCTATACGGCAGAATGATACGGGGAACGGTACGAGAATACATATAGGAGAGGAACCTTTGTATGGATACACCAGTGATTCGCTGCCCCTGGGGGGACACGCAGGATGAATTAATGCGCAGCTACCATGACACACAATGGGGCAAACCATGCCATGATGAGCGTATGCTGTTTGAGATGCTGACCTTGGAGGGGGCGCAGGCAGGTCTGTCCTGGTCGACGATTCTCCATAAGAGAGAAGGATACGTGCAGGCATTCGACCAGTTTGATGTGGTCAAAATTGCAGAATATGATGAGAGTAAAATCGAAGCACTGCTTCAAAATCCAGGCATTGTACGAAATCGCCTAAAAGTCCGTTCGGTAGTAACCAATGCACAGGCAGTCCTGCGTTTGGGGTCTCTGTCAGAATTTCTATGGGCTTATGTGGACGGAGTTCCGATTATGAATCAATGGCATACGCAGGAGGAAATGCCGGTCAGTACACCGTTGTCTGACCGAATCAGCAAGGATATGAAAAAGCTGGGATTTAAATTTGTAGGCAGTACAATTATCTATTCCTATCTGCAGGCGATTGGGATGATAAACGACCATCTATGCGATTGCAGTTTTAAATAAGTGAGAGAATCAATTTACAACCGGTATTGTCTGTGGTAATATGTTCTTATGCGAAGGAGCTTTGACGTTTGTCAAGGCTCCTGTTTGTTATTTAGAGGAGAATAAAATGGATGTATTTTCTTTATCAGACACAGATTTTAGAATTTATCAGCCACTTTTTAAAAACCATGTGATTGGGTTTGAACAAAAGATGTTGTTCTCTCCTGTCCAGATGCGGTGCTATCATTTCTTTATGCCGGAAAATTATCTGGTAAAAAGTGAATTCACCTGTATACCGGATGGTTGTGTTGATATTGCATTCATATACAATGACCTTGACTATTGGGTCGAATTGATAGGATCGCCTACCAAACGAAAAACCTTGAAATGCTATCCAGGATACAGCTACTTTGGGGTGCGTCTTGTCCCTGGTCTGTGTCTGCATCTGGATGACTTTTCTTTAGCTGAGATTACTGACAGTGAGATTATTTTTTCCAGTAAGGACTACAATATTGATTCTTTTATTGAGAAGCTGCGTGAGTCTAACACGCTAAATCAAGAGATAACATTATTCCTTGAGATGTTTGCTGGCTCTATTACGAATATGTTCATTAATCCGGCAGTGCATAATATTATCAGGAATATCAACGAAAGCAAAGGCGGCACGACAGTCACGAACTTGGGTAAAGAGCTTGGGTATTCAGAAAGGCAGGTCTGTCGGCTGCTGGATTCAAGTATTAACCTAAGTCCGAAGATGCTTTGCAGAATCGTACGTGTGCAGCATGCAATACATAATATTATTAATAATCCGTATCTTAATAATGTTCAGTATATTGCGGATCTGTCCTATTCGGATCAAGCGCATTTTCAAAGGGAATTCAAGGAATTCACAGGGTGCTCACCACAAGAGTTTAAGCGTGGATATCAGAGGATGCCTGGGCATGCCATGGCGGCAATACAAAGGGACAGATAATGTGGAACCCTATATTTTAAAAGAAGCGAAGGCAGGAAAACGCTTCTTTTTTTGTGCGCCTATGTCCGATTTCTTCAATCTGCTGTCTGAATTTTTCAAACCTGACTGCGTCTTGCAGGGTATACTTCACATAACAATTCCTTAGTAAGACAGAGGTAGGAAGGAGAGAGTAGTATGAGGATTACAAAACACCCTGTAATTGATGATTATGATAAGGGAAAGGCAGTCAGCTTCTATTACAATGGTAAGAAAGTACAAGGTTGCGAAGGTGAGCCAATCGCCGCATCACTAAAAGCGCTGGGGGTGCTGACACATCGCTATACGGTCAAGCAGCATGAGCCGCGCGGAATCTTTTGCGCCATTGGACGGTGTACCGACTGTGTTATGATTGTCGATGGTATGCCCAATGTACGCACCTGTACGACACCGCTGGTAAGTGGTATGAAGGTGGAGACACAGTATGGATTAAGTCGCTGAAAGAGAGGAATTGCAGATGAAACGCTATGAATTGATTGTGATTGGTGCCGGTCCTGCCGGACTCTCGGCAGCCTGCATTGCAGCGGAAATGGGAATGCAGGTCGTAGTCTTTGACGAAAACCTAAAGCCAGGAGGCCAGCTGTTCAAGCAGATACATAAGTTCTTTGGAAGCCGGGAGCATCAAGCCAGGACACGAGGTATGGTCATTGGAGAAAACCTGCTTGCTCATGCCAGAGAACAGGGAGTCCGCGTAGTACTGGGGGCAACTGTTCTGGGGATATATAAACATAAAGAGGTTTCGGTGAGGCTGGAAGGTGAGGTAAGAAACTTTAAAGCAGATGCTATCATTGTAGCTACCGGTGCAG
Source organism: Lachnospiraceae bacterium (assembly GCA_047975025.1). Taxonomy (GTDB): domain Bacteria; phylum Bacillota; class Clostridia; order Lachnospirales; family Lachnospiraceae; genus JBKECY01. The sequence continues at coordinate 5,346 of JBKECY010000010.1, read as the reverse complement.
CAGAGAACATGATGAGTTTTGAAGGATGGACGAAGCCAGGTGTCATGGGTGCCGGAGCCGCCCAAACTCTTATGAATCTGCATGGTATCAAGCCGGGAAACAAGGTTTTGATGGTGGGCTCGGGCAATGTAGGGCTCGTGGTCTCTTACCAGTTGCTTCAGGCGGGATGTGATGTGGTCGCACTTGTCGATGCCGCACCAAGAATTGGTGGATATGGGGTACACGCAGCTAAACTGGCGCGTACCGGTGTTCCGTTCTATACGTCACATACGATTGTACGGGCACTCGGAGCAGAAGCGGTAGAAGGAGCAGTGATAGCCGAGGTGGATGCATCCTTTACTCCCATAAGCGGGACAGAAAAAGTGCTTGCCGTAGATACAATCTGTATCGCCGTAGGACTTTCACCTATGAGTCAGATGGCCGATACAGCAGGGTGCGTGATGACATATGATGGGGGAAAAGGAGGATATGTCCCGCTGCTTGATTCCTATGGACAGACATCCCTTCCCGGAATCTTTTGTGCGGGTGACATCTGTGGAATTGAAGAGGCAAGCTCCGCTATGATTCAGGGTAAAGTGGCCGCGATGGCGGCAGCAAATCAGCTGGGCTACACAGACGAAGATGAGTTCTTGCATAAAACGCAGGAATACGAAGCTTCTCTGCAAAAAATCAGAGCAGGTATGTTTGGACCGGGCAAAAAAGGAAGAAACGACATTGTCACTACGGAGGAGGGATATCCATTATCTCAGTCGTTGCTAAAACACGGATTTATTGAGGAAGCTGAGACTGCTGCTTTTCCGGCTTTGGCGCATACTGCGGGCATAAGAATCGTCATGGAATGCACTCAGAATATTCCCTGCGATCCATGCCAGGATGCCTGCCCGCAAGGCTGTATCAAAGTAGGACAGGATATTACCCTGCTGCCGGGACTTGATTTGGATAAAAAATGCACGGGTTGCGGCCTATGTGTGGGAGCCTGCTCAGGACAAGCCATTTTTCTGATCAATGATGCCTATGAAGAGGGGTATGGTACGGTCGGACTTCCCTATGAATTTCTGCCTCTGCCGCAAAAGGGAGAGCAGGGAAAAGCCTTGGATCGAAGAGGTCGTGAAGTATGCGATGCCGTAGTCGTCGAGGTGAGAAATTCAAAAGTCATGGATAAAACAGCCATGCTGGTGATGAAAGTACCTGCATCAGAAGTAGGAAGAGCCAGATTTTTCAAAAGTGATATGCAGTCTTCGAAGAAAGGAGCCGGGTATGGCAATAATCGTTAGAGAAAAGGGAAGAGAACCATTTATAGAAAGAGCAGATGATGCCATGCTCATCTGCCGCTGTGAAGAGGTAACCCGGGGAGATGTAAGAAGGGCTGTACATGCAGGACTTAGAACCTTTGGGGAGGTCAAGAGGTATCTTAGAGTAGGAATGGGATTGTGCCAAGGACAGACGTGCCAGCGTCTTGTGCGTGCTGTTATGGCATCGGAATTGCAGTGTTCAGTGGGCGATATTGGAAAAGTAAAAGGGAGAATGCCAGTACGCCCGGTAATCATGAGTGAACTGGCACTTAGTACGGAAGATTCTAGAGGAGTGGATGATTATGGAGAATAACTATAAAGGAATTAGAAGTGCTGACGCTATCATAATCGGTGGCGGAGTCATGGGATGTGCCAGTGCATATCAGCTTGCCAGAGAAGGTCTCAGTGTTATTGTCTTGGAAAAAAATGAAATTTGTGCAGGGGCTTCAGGGCGAAATGCCGGGGGTGTACGACAATCTGCCCGTGATGTGCGAGAATTGCCGCTGGCGATGCATGCTGTCAAACATGTCTGGCCTACATTGGGAGAGGAACTGGGAGTCGATGTGGAATATGTGCAGAAAGGAAATCTGCGGCTGGGACGCACACAGGCACATATCGATAAGCTGCAAGGGCTGGTCGACAGGAATATAAAGGCAGGTCTGAATCTTGAGATGGTCACCGGAGCCAAGGCTCGGGAAATTTGTCCCTATATGTCGGAAGAAGTGATTGGTGCCAGCTGGTGCCCGACCGATGGCTACGCAAACCCATTGGTTACGACATTTGGTTACTATCAGCGTGCATTGGAACATGGGGCTGTTTTTATCACGGGAATTACGGTGACCGGACTGAAGAAGGTCCGAGGTGCAATTAAAAAAGTAAGCACAACGGAGGGTGAATTTGCAGCAGAGCATGTAGTACTTTGTGCCGGTTACTATTCACGAGAAATTGCCGATACCGTAGGGATAGAAATTCCTGTGGAACGTGAGGATGAGGAGGTATTTGTGACAGAACAGCTTCCGCCGATGTTCGATCAGGTGCTGGGTACTGCGGAAGCCGATTTTTACGGACATCGTACAAAGCATGGTTCATTTTTGCTGGGAGGTGTAAGCGGGTTACAGCATTTTACATCCAATCACGAAGGGCATCCGACAGAAGCCTATACGGCGCCATCTCTGGTTAGAGCAATTATTGGATTCTTCCCTGCCTTTGCCGATGTTAAGATTATCCGTAACTGGAGTGGGCATTTTGATACCGGTGTGGATGGTATTCCTGTGGTAAGCAATGTGGATGAGGTGCCGGGACTTACAATTGCCTGCGCATTTTCAGGACATGGATTCGGCATCTCACCGGCTGTGGCACTGGCTGTCAAAGAATTAGTCATGCAGGGCGTTTCTACTACGATTGACATCAGTGGGCTGCGATATGACAGGTTCAAAGCAAAGCAATAATGTTGAATAAGATAAATTTCAAAAGGAGGTATCACAAATGTATGAAAAGGTAGAGTTTTTGTATTTATCACAGGATGTATGTGTAAAAGCAGGGGGCTTGGATATGAAAGGTGCCTTACAGGCGACGGAACGTTCTTTTTTCCTTCATGGTAAAGGTGATTTTATACTGCCGCCCAAACCGGTCATTCGCTGGGGGGGAGAGGACAGTGAGGAAACTTTGGGAAGGATTATGTCCATGCCAGCCTGGCTCGGAGGTGAAGAGTACAAAGAAGAACTTGCCGCGCGCGGTCTGCCCGGGCCGGTCAATACCTCTGGCATCAAGTATATTCCCAGTAAACCGTGGAATCCATCCAAATTCAACCTGCCAAGAGCCAATGCTGTTATCATTATTCTGCATCCGGAAACTCTGATGCCTCAGGCAATTATGGACGGAACTCTTGTCAGTGCGATGCGAACTGGTGCAGCTACGGGTGTAGCAGCAAAATATCTGGCCAGACCTGGAGCTAAAAGTGTTGGAATTTATGGCTCAAGTATTATAGGCAAAACAAACCTACTGGGTATTGCCAATGCAGTGGAAGGGCTGGAAGTGGCCTGGATTTATAGTCCTAATAAAAAGAATGTTGAGGCGCTTGTGGAAGAAGTGCAAGGCTTGGTTGATATTGAAGTTTGCGCCGGAGAATCAGCCGAGCAGGTGCAAAAGGAATCGGATATTATTGCGACTGGTACGATGGCACGTTCTTCCTACATAAATGCAGAATGGTGGAAGCCGGGAGTGGTACATATTGAAACAAGTTTTTGGGATACTCCTACCGAGGCACTGCCCTTTGTAGATCAAATTTATTGTGATGATTATAAACAGGTAAAACATCACGGGGCGGATGTATCCTGGCGGGCTGTGCGCGATGAGATTATACCTGAATCGGCAATCACCGGTAATTTGGGACAGGTCGTGACCGGTGAACTTCCGGGCCGTACAGATGATGCACAGAAAATATTTTTTAATCCAATTGGAATGGGAATTCATGATCTGTCAGAAGCATTCAGAGTATTTCAGAATGCAAAATCAATGGACTTAGGGCTTACATTGCCCCTGTGGGAGAACTATGCATTATAAATATAATAGACGATTCACAAGGATGTGTTGAAAAGTAAAGCTTTTCATACATCCTTGTTTTTTTAGAAAGATGGGGTGGAAATATGTTTAGTGCAAGTGATACAGTGTGGGTATTAATTTCGGCGGCACTCGTCATGTTTATGATTCCTGGCCTGGCCTTTTTCTATGGAGGGCTTGGAAGGCGTAAGAATGTAATTAGTATTATGACGAATTCAATATTTAATATGGGGGTTGGGACGTTTCTCTGGATTGCCATTGGATTTACTATGACATGCGGAGGTTCGGGACCTATTATTGGATCTTTTAAGTACATATTTCATAATGGAATCGGAATTGATGATATGACCGGTACAATCTCAACCTATGCATATTCAGCCTTAATGCTGATGTATGCGCTGATTACACCAATGATTATATCCGGTTCAGTGAGCAGCCGCATGCGGTTTAAAGCGTTCTATATCTTCGTCATTATCTGGTCGGTGATTGTCTATTATCCGCTGGCGCACATGGTGTGGGGCGATGGGGGACTACTGGGACTGAGTGATACAAGTTGGCTGAAAGCAGTTGATTTTGCAGGAGGAAATGTGGTACATATTAGTTCCGGTGTCAGTGGACTGGTTTTGTGTATGCTGATCGGAAGGCGCAGAGACTATGAAACACATACATACCGACCGCATAATATCCCCTTTGTGCTTCTGGGACTTGGGATATTGTGGATGGGATGGTTTGGATTTAATGGTGGAAGCGCTCTTGAGGCTTCAAATCTGACATCTCATGTATTCTTTGCAACGATGATTTCCGGAGGCTGCGCTATGTTCAGCTGGACCCTGATTGAGGTGTTTCGTACAGGGAAACCGACGATTGTCGGGGCGTGTACAGGGGCACTGGCAGGACTGGTAGGAATTACCCCTGGGTGTGGTTTTTTGCCAATTTGGGCAGCTGTTGTTATAGGATTTTTAGTTTCTCCCATCTGCTATTTCGGAATTATCTTAATTAAAAATGTATTGAAAATTGATGATACGCTGGATGCATTTGGCTGCCATGGTATCGGGGGGATCTTTGGCGGTCTCATGGCCGGATTGTTTGCCGAAAGCAGTATTGGAGGTGTTGACGGGCTTTTCTACGGGAATCCGTCACAATTATGGAGACAGGCAGTTGCAATTCTGATATCAATTGCGTGGGCGGCGGCGGGCACATTGGTTGCGGCAGGAGTTGCCAGGTGTTTCTCTCCGCTTCGAGCTAAAAAAGAAGATGAGATTACAGGCCTCGACCGACCGTATCATGGAGAAACGGCATACCCCTCCTTTCATGGAATGGATTAAGGGAAACATAAGAAAGAATCGTAGCCAGCAGACAGTTGCTGGACTACGATTCGGGACTATCCCAAAGATTGTGTAAACCTTCAAACTGATGTAAGATAATTACAACAGTTTGGAGGTTTTTTATGGCAAGAAGAAGAGAGGAATCACCACAGAAAAAAGCAATGCGTGAA
>JBKECY010000009.1:0-5196 GCA_047975025.1 Lachnospiraceae bacterium | reverse complement strand
GCCGCCCTTGAACAATCCACCAAGAAATGTTACGATGTCGTCAAGCTGATAAGGATTTACCCTACCGGATACCGGTCATTACTAACATTGCGACTGGTACAAAAATCGGGGGCAGGTCATAATTACATATGAACTTTATAAAAATTTGTTTATACTCACTAATAGTACAAAAAAATCATTCTGTTTACAAAATTACAGTAAACAGAATGATTTTCATTTTTTATCATTATTAACAAATTTATCTGCAAAACAGACGTTCCAACGCATCCTTTTTTAGATTATGTCCAATGAATACGATGCGTTCATCCTGCATTGGCTCACATCCGGTGATTGCATAATCAGGAGCAACCAGATCGAACCGACACCAGTGCTGTCCTACTTTACAATACCCTTTCGATCTGATAATTGTTCCGAATGCTCCCGATAAAAGTAACAGCAGGTTTCTTTCTACTTCATCCACATTATGCAGATTTACGGAAGACAGACTATACGTTTCCGGTGTTTTTTCTTTCTTGAGTCTGCCCTGACGAAACGAACGCTGCGGACGGGCAGGATCTTGTCCCGGCTCCAGCTTCATCTCCTTTTGCAGCATGCACAGCCACATCTCCTGCGACCAATGACTGTAATGAATCTCAGGGAACTCGACATCTGCGCTAAGCCCCAGATCATCATGAATCCGCCGGAACTCCGCTTCAGAAAGCTGCTCTGATTTACTAAGTACTACGGTTCCCGCCACATAGATCTGATTGTCAAAATATTCCGGATAGGAGCGTCTGGTTTCTTGATAATGCAATGCATCCACAATTGTAATAGGTGCTCCCAACTGAATTCGCTCATACGAAATTTTACTTAATTGCTGTAATATCTGGCCGGGCAAGGCAATCCCGCTCGGCTCCACTAAGAGAAAATCCGGATTCAGTGTATTTGCAATTGTCATCACAGATTGTGCGAAATCCTGGTTCAGCGAACAGCAGATACAGCCTTCCGTCAGCTCCCACACCTTCATCTGTGTATCATCTGATGCAGGATTTTCGTTTAACAATTTTCCATCGATGCCAAGCTCTCCAAATTCATTTTCAACCACAACGAACTGGCGCTTTGTCTTCTCTGCCATAGCCTTGATAAAGCTGGTTTTTCCTGCTCCAAGGAAGCCCGAAATAATTACAATTTTCATGCCTTCTCCTACATCTGGATATACGTAGTGGGAGGCCGCAATGACCTCCCACCCTGCAATCTTTTGACTTCTGCTAAATTACAGAACAACCACCGGTTTGATCAGATCGGAGGGCTTATCTTTCATCAGCATCAAAGCATCTTCTACATGTTCAAAGCCTTTGAACTTATGTGTCAGCAATGGTTTTACGTCCAGCTTACCGCATTCAATCAGGCTGGCAAGCTTCTCAAGACGCAGTCTGCCGCCCGGCATCAATCCGCCGACGATCTGCTTGTGTCCCATACCTACGCCCCACTCAACACGAGGAATATTGATATAGGTTCCTTCTCCAAGATAGTTCACATTACCGATTTTTCCACCTGCTTTTAAGCATTTCACAACCGGCTCAAAAGTCTCGACATCACCACCGGCGATAATTGCCTTGTCTACACCCTGGCCGCCTGTAAGCGCCATGACCTGCTCATCAATCGGGCCGTTCTTGTAGCTGATAAAATCAGTGGCACCATAGCCTTTGGCTGCGTCCATACAAACCTGTCTGGTTCCTACGGCCAGGATACGGGAAGCACCACGAAGTGTGGCTCCGGCTACGGCCATCAGCCCCACAGGACCGATTCCAACAACCAGTACCGTATCACCGAACTGAATATCAGCCAATTCGGCACCATGAAATCCTGTCGGTACCATGTCAGAGAGCATGCAGGCTTCTTCCGGGCTGATTGAGTCCGGCAGATGTGCCAGATTGGCATCCGCATCATTTACGTGGAAGTATTCACCAAATACACCATCTTTGATGTTGGAGAACTTCCAGCCGCCCAGCATACCGCCGGAGTGCATTGGGTACCCTGCCTGTGCTCCTAATGAATTCCAGTCAGGTGTGATTGCTGCAACCATAATTCTGTCGCCGGGCTTAAAATCCTTGACCAGAGAGCCCACTTCTTCTACAACACCACAACCTTCGTGTCCCAGAATCATGTTCTCTCTTTCACCAAGGGCTCCTGCCCATACTGTGTGAGTGTCAGATGTACATGGCGAAAGCGCCAGGGGGCGAATGATAGCGTCCATAGGTCCGCAAGACGGACGCTCCTTCTCGATCCAACCAGTTTCTCCGATGCGAAGCATAGCATAACCTTTCATAACTAAATTCTCCTTTTCTAAAAAAACAACAACAGTTACATACTTCCTCCACTTTGTTAATATTATAACATAATTTCCGAAAATAGAGAATCCCCTTACTGCTTTGTACTTAAAAAAGTACAGCGCTGCACCCCCTTAGGAGTAAACACTGTACCTTCTATTATTATTTAAAATATCTCAATAAGAGCCATTTTCTGGGATTTAGGCATCTGTTTGATTGCATATTCCCGTTTCATTGCCTGCTCTTTGCTGGCAAATCCCTCAAAATAAAGCAATTCCACAGGACCTCTGCCACGTGTATATTTGGCTCCGCGTCCTGCATTATGATCTTCCAGCCGCTTTGCCAGATGATTCGTCCATCCCGTATAGAGGGAGTCATCCTTGCAGCGGAGTACATATACATAATTCATATTATTTCGTCAGATACTCATGGATTCCCACAGCCGCCGCTTTACCGGCCCCCATGGCAAGAATAACAGTAGCCGCACCTATCACAGCATCACCACCGGCAAACACGCCTTGTTTCGTGGTCTCTCCTGTTTCTTCATTAGCGATCAGACAATTCCTGCGGTTGACATCCAGACCGGGTGTTGTCGAAGAAATTAATGGGTTAGGCGTTGTACCCAGGGCTACAATGACAGTATCAAGCTCAATCTCGAATTCCGAACCTTCTACAGCGATCGGACGTCTTCTGCCAGAATCATCCGGCTCTCCCAATTCCATGCGGACACATTTCATGCCACTGACAGAACCATCCTCATTTACAAGGATTTCTAACGGATTCGTCAGCAAATCGAACAGTACACCCTCTTCTTTGGCATGATGCACCTCTTCCACACGAGCCGGAAGCTCAGCTTCACTTCTGCGGTAGACAATATGTGTCTCCGCACCAAGGCGCAGCGCGGTTCTGGCGGCATCCATAGCTACGTTTCCACCTCCTACCACAGCGACTTTCTTACCGCGATAAATCGGAGTATCGTACCCCTCCTGGAATGCCTTCATCAGATTGGAACGCGTCAGATATTCATTGGCGGAGAATACACCATTAGCCTGTTCACCCGGAATTCCCAGGAACATTGGCAGTCCGGCACCTGAGCCGATAAATACCGCCTCATATCCTTCTTTTTCCATGAGGGCATCAATTGTGACTGTCTTACCAACAATCGTATTGGTCTCGATTTTAACACCCAGCGCTTTGACATTTTCGATTTCAGGAGTTACGACCCCGTCCTTGGGCAGACGGAATTCAGGAATTCCATATACAAGTACGCCACCCGGCTCATGCAGTGCTTCGAAAATTGTCACATCGTACCCCATTTTAGCCAGCTCTCCGGCACAGGTCAATCCTGCTGGACCTGACCCTATTACCGCTACTTTATGACCGTTCAAAGACGCAGGAGGTGCCGGCTGGATACCATTTTCACGTGCCCAATCAGCTACAAAACGCTCCAGCTTTCCAATTGATACAGGATCTCCCTTAATACCGCGAATACATTTGCCTTCACACTGTGTTTCCTGCGGGCATACCCGGCCGCATACTGCCGGAAGCGCCGTATCCTGTGAAAGTATACGATAGGCTTCACGAATATCGCCTTCCTTCACTTTCATGATAAATCCAGGAATATTAATGGCTACCGGACATCCTGCGATACATTTTGCATTCTTGCAGTTTAAGCAGCGAGTTGCTTCCTGTCCGGCTTCCAGTTCATTATAACCGTAACATACTTCTTCAAAGTTAGCCGCACGAACCTTAGGCTCCTGTTCACGCACCGGAATTTTCTTCATCGGATTAACTTTTTCAACTTCTACATCATCTAAATTACATACATCCACAGCCACTACCAACGACTCATCGGCAGCGTCATTCGGGCAGTCATCCGGATGGGTTCCTGCTTCGAGTGTCCGCAGCAAATCTCTGCCTTCTCTGGTCTTGTACATGGCCTGACGTTTCATAGCTTCATCAAAATTAATAAGGTGTCCGTCAAATTCCGGACCATCTACACAGGCGAACTTAACAGTGTCTCCGACTGTAAGTCGACAGGCACCGCACATCCCGGTTCCGTCTACCATAATGGGATTCATACTTACGATGGTTGGCAGTCCCAGCTTCTTAGTTGTAAGACAGGCGAATTTCATCATGATCATAGGACCGATTGCCACGACCTGATCATATTTGACACCTTTCTCTACGACAAGTTCTTCGATAACTTTGGTTACCACCCCATGACGGCCATATGTACCATCATCCGTCGTAATATAGAGATTTCCTGCGACCTGACTCATCTCTTCTTCCAGAATCACAAGATCCTTACTGCGGGCTCCCACGATGACATCCGCGCTGATTCCATGTTCATGCAGCCATTTGACCTGCGGATAAACAGGTGCGGCTCCCACACCGCCGGCTACGAAGAGGAATTTCTTCTGTTTGAGAGTTTCCAAATCTTCTTCACAAAATTCTGAAGCATGCCCCAGCGGTCCGACAAAATCACGTACCGTATCTCCCGGCTGTAATGTGGCAAGCTTTGTTGTTCCTGCGCCAATCGTCTGGAACACAATTGTGACTGTACCGGCTTCTCTGTCATAGTCACAAATAGTCAATGGGATACGCTCTCCTTTTTCATCCAATTTGATGATGATAAACTGCCCCGGCAAACAGCTTCCTGCCACTCTCGGAGCTTCAATATCCATCAGATACACATTTTCCGAAAGTTGTCTTGCCTTTCTAATTGCAAACATTTTTTCTCCTTTAATATAATATATTTGAAATTGGTGACCTGCCCCCGATTTTTGTACCAGTCGCAATGTTAGTAATGACCGGTATCCGGTAGGGTAAATCCTTATCAGCTTGACGACATCGTAACATTTCTTGGTGGATTGTTCAAGGGCGG
>JBKECY010000007.1:0-72286 GCA_047975025.1 Lachnospiraceae bacterium | reverse complement strand
GCCGCCCTTGAACAATCCACCAAGAAATGTTACGATGTCGTCAAGCTGATAAGGATTTACCCTACCGGATACCGGTCATTACTAACATTGCGACTGGTACAAAAATCGGGGGCAGGTCATTGACAGATACGCTATTCCCCAAATTAGCAGCTTGCGTACTGAATGGGAATAGTGTTACAACCATACAGGCGCACACGAATCCCACTAATAACTTTTTAAAACTCTTCATATTTCTTCCCTCCGTTTCAAGAATTATTGCTCAAAGTTGTGTGGTTTTTTTCTTTGGCAATTGGTCAATGTGGTGAATATAAATGCAGAAAAGTATATAAATATAGTTATATTATAATATGGAGTGTTTTAGAAAAGATATCAGATTGTACATTTTGAAATGCAATATTTGACGATGGAAAAGGACACACGAAAAAGAGCAGCCAATCGCAAGACTGACTACTCTGTATGCTACTGCTTACGTTAACGATAGGATAGAAGCACAAAAGGAGGGGGTACGGATTCTGTCAGAGTACTTTCCTTACTCATGCTCACGCAAATATAGTTCAACCTCATCCAGATCTTCTTCTGCAAAGACTTTGATGCCTGCTTTGCGCAGATATTCGACCGCCAATCCTTCACCGGGCTTTTTGGTATCCGTAAATGTACCATCATAGATAAATTTACTGCCGCAGGAAGGGCTGTCCTGTTTCATGATCGCACAAACGACCTTGTGTTCCTGAGCGAGGCGCAGTGCTTCAAGCGCACCTGTGGTATACTCCGCGGTGACATCTGTGCCTGCACCGGTCAAGACCTTGTCCCCTACACGCTGTGAGTCCGGCCGGGGAATGGGAAGCGCCCCGAATACCTCTGGACAGATGGCGACCAGACGCCCCTCTTGCTTCCATTGTAAAAAGTGAGAGTCTGTTTCTGTCACATCTCCCGCATCGTAACGGACAATACGGCCGCCATATAAGCATTCACTGACAAGTATTTTTTTCATGATGGATCCTCCTCTTAGTTCGTGGTATCATTTGCCTGTTTTATGTTAGAAATGTCGGGTGCGGCCATCAGTGAATAGTTTGTATAATAGACAACAAAACCGGGGTTGGCCTTAGCAGGCTTTTTCACGTGTTTTCGCTGTATATAATCAATCTCCACCTTGGGAGCCTCCTTGGCACTGCTGTAATAAGCCGCAAGTGCACCGGCTTCTTCAAAGGTCTGAACCGGCGGTTCCTCGTTATTGCATTTAATGATAACGTGAGAGCCGGGAAGCCCTTTAGCATGAAACCACCAGTCATTGCCTGTGGCAAGTTTGAAGGTGATTTCTTCATTTTGATAATTGTTCTTGCCGACGTAGATATCATAACCGTCGCTGGAAATAAAATGCAGAGGTTTCAGACGTGCCGTCTTTTTCTGCCGTCCGCCTCCCTTGCGCTTAATATAGCCGGCTTGTGTCAGCTCTTCTTTAAGCGGTGCGAGTTCATGCTCGTCCGCCGCAATACTGAGTGCCACCTGAATAGATTCCAGATGTTCGATTTCAAGACGTGTTTCTTCCAATTGTATGGTAAGTGCTTCTTGTGTACGCTTTAATTTGTTGTAACGATCAAAATACCGCTGTGCATTTTCCTGTGCGGAGAGTGTGGCATCTAATGGAATTCGAATCATCTCATTTGTGTAGTAATTCAATGCCTCCAGTGATTTCGCACCCTCTTCAAGGCCATAGCCGTAGGAATGAAGCAATTCACCATATATTTTAAAAGTATCCCGTTTTTCGGTGTCGGCATATTGTTTCTTTTGAAGCTGGAATTTCTTACGGCTTCGTTCCAGTGCTGTCTGCACAATTTTTCGAAGATCTGTGGATTTCTGCCGCATCCGGGTCAGCTGATCCTTGGCCGCATAATAATATTCCAATACGGCTGAGATTGATGGGTAAGACCGGGGCTCATGTTCGGATGTGTATTGACGCAAAGGAAAAGGGGCATATTCAACAGGGGTATCATTGCGGAAAATGATTACTGGAGCATAGGAACTTGTGTGTACGTGTTCCATGACCTCCAGCAAAGACAGATATAATGCCAGAACTTCCTTTTCACCAAGGGCAGTGCAGCTTACGGAGGGGTCTACACCACTGCGAAAGCAGATTTCATTTGCAATAACAGGACTGATGCCGGTCAATGTTGAGTATAGTGCCTTGCCGGCCGGCAGCGGTCTTCCGGCAACTGCTGTTTGGAATTCTGCCTGCGTAACGGACAAAGGATCGTATTTATCCTGTGTTTGGGGAATAAAATAGGGTCTTCCCGGCAGAACCTCACGTACCGAACTCATATGAGAAGAGATATGTTTGATTGAATCAATAATCGTGCGATCCATGTGACAAAAAATAATATTACTGTGTTTTCCCATGAATTCAATGATCAAAAGTTTCTGACAGGGGTCACCTAGTTCGTTTAAATGATCAATTGTAAATTCTATAATGCGCTCCAGTCCGGGCTGACGGATCGAGCTGATAATACCATTTCCGATATGCTTTCGCAGCAGCATACAAAAATTAGGTGCGGTCATGGGACTTGGCATATTCTTTTGTGCCACATATAAAAGTGGCAGGGAAGGGCTTGCCGACAGGTACAGCCGGACATTGCCGGTGCGCCCTCTGCAGGTGAGCAGCAGGGCATCAGGCTCCGGTTGGGCTATCTTGTTGATTTTCCCTCCGGCAAGTTCATTATTTAATTCATATACTGCGTTTGCTAGTGTAATACCATCTAAAGCCATATTGTGTACTCCTATTCAATCTCTGTTAACTTATTATAGCAAAAAAAAAGGATTTGACTAGGGTTTTATAATGTTTTATAATTAACACAAAGTAAAAGGTGTTGAACCTGAATTATCGCAAAAATGGTCGGGCGATTTTTACATTCCTTGTAAAGTCAGGCTTGTTCTTTGTGTTACGTTCAGGTTATTTTTTAGGTCTGGGGGAGCAAAGGGGTATGATTAGAAGCATGACAGGATTTGCCTCCTGTGAGCAATTGGGAGATGGGGTTGAAATACGTGTGGAAATACGTTCTGTCAATCACCGTTATTTTGAGTCACAGATTAAAATGCCAAGAAAAATCAGTATGTTTGAGCATTTGATCCGTAACATTTTAAAGAAGCACATTGCCAGAGGCAAGGTGGATGTGGCAGTTTTTTTAGAAAACCTTAATGAAAAGGCATTCCAGCTGGATTATCGTGAGGAGCTGGCGGCCAAATATCTGACATATATCCATACGATAAGAGAGCGATTTGCTATTGCAGGAGAGGTAACGGCGGCTGAGCTGGCTCGCTTTCCTGAAATCTTTTCTCTGACAGAAGCAGGAACGGATACGGAAGGACTCTGGGAGCCTTTAGAGCAGGCGCTGATGGAAGCGTTGCGCAAATTCAATGATTGTCGTGAAGCAGAAGGTGCTGAACTTCAGACGGATTTGCTGGATAAGCTGCAGGCTATGTCGGATAATGTACAGCGTATTGAAGAGCGTGAACCGCTGATTATTGAGAATTATCAGAAAAAGTTGACTGAAAAAGTAACTGAGTTACTGGGTGATACGCAGCTTGACAGCAGTCGCATTGCCATGGAAGTTGTGATGTTTTCAGATAAGATTTGCAGTGATGAAGAGACAGTTCGCCTGAAAAGTCATATTAAGACGATGCAGTCATCCTTTCAGACGAGGGAAAGTATTGGCAGAAAACTGGATTTTATTGCACAGGAAATGAACCGGGAGGCGAATACCATTCTTTCGAAATCGAATGATCTTGAGACCTCTAATCTGGCAATTGATTTAAAGACAGGAATTGAAAAAATCAGAGAACAGATACAAAATATCGAATGAAAGAGGAATAAATGTGTCAAAACTAGTAAATATCGGATTTGGAAATGTTGTCAACACGAATCAAATCGTAGCAGTCATTAACCCGGATACAGCGCCGGTAAAAAGACTTGTACAAAATGCTAAAAACGCAGGGACAATCGTAGATGCCACACAGGGACGCAAGACCAAAGCAGTCATCATAACGCAATGTGATCAAGTGATCCTGTCTGCTTTGCAGCCGGAGACAATTGCAAAACGTTTTTCCAATCAAAATGAAACTGTGGATGATAAAGGAGAGTGGCATGTGTAAGGGAGTATTGTTGGTAGTATCCGGGTTCTCGGGAGCAGGCAAAGGGACATTGATGAAAGAACTTGTGAAACGCTATGACAATTATGCGTTATCGATATCGGCTACGACGCGCAGCCCGAGACCGGGTGAGCAGGCTGGGAGAGAATACTTCTTCAAGACGCAAGAGGAGTTCGAACAGCTTCGTGCCTCGGATGCTTTGATTGAGTATGCCCGATATGTAGATAATTACTATGGAACTCCTAAGGAATACGTACAGGAGAAACTTTCCAAGGGATTCGATGTGATACTGGAAATTGAAATTCAGGGAGCTTTGAAGGTCAAGGAAAAGAGGCCGGATGCTGTATTGCTGTTTGTTCTGCCGCCAACCGGTGCGGAACTTAAGAACCGGCTGAGCACGCGGGGGTCTGAATCAGATGAACAGATTCGCTGTCGTATGAATCGGGCAATTGAAGAAGCGCAGGGAATGAATGCGTATGACTATCTGGTTATAAATGACAGCATTGATACCTGTGTTGAGCAGATTCACCAAATCGTAACAACAGAGCGGCACAGGCCTTGCAGGAACCAGAAGCTTATTGAACAGATTCGACATGAACTGGGAGACTTTAAATAATCAGCGTAGTACGCTTTTTAGATAGACACGCCTCGCAGCTCCTAGAGCTTGCGGGATCAGGATTCATAAGAAAAGGAGATTTAACATGATACATCCATCATACTCAGAATTAATGCAGGTAGTAAATAAAGATATCGAAGTAGATGAGCCCCCGGTAGTTAAAAGCCGGTATTCGATTGTGCTGGCTACCAGCAAACGGGCCAGACAGATTATTGACGGGGAGCTTCCTCTGGTTGAGACAACCGATAAGAAAGCACTTTCTATTGCTGTTGAGGAACTTTACAAAGGCAAAATCAAGATTTTGGTAGGAGACGCACAGGCGGAGCAGCAGGAAGAGGCAGATGTGCAGATTACGCAAGAGAAAGCAGAAGAATAAATGAATGTATTATTTGTATCCCTGGGGTGTGATAAAAACCTCGTGGATTCTGAAGAAATGCTGGGACTTCTGGCAAGAGAAGGACACAGTCTGGTAGACGAAGAAGAAAAGGCCGACATTATTGTTGTCAATACCTGCTGTTTTATTCAGGATGCAAAGGAAGAGAGCATTGAGACAATTCTTGGTATGGTACCTTATAAGACAGAAGGTGTTTGTAAGGCTCTGATTGTGACCGGCTGTATGGCGCAGAGATATAAAGAAGAAATCATCGAAGAAATCCCGGAAGTAGATGCAGTCCTTGGAACCAGTGCATATGATACGCTGATCGAAGCTATTAATACGGCACTTGGCGGCCATAGAGCGATTACCTGTATCTCGCCGGATGTCAGCGTTGAGACTCCGGGACGCAGACTTTTGACTACCGGCGGCCACTATGCCTATTTAAAAATTGCAGAAGGCTGTGATAAGCATTGTACCTATTGCATTATCCCTTCCCTTCGGGGAAAATACAGAAGTGTTCCGCTGGAAAATCTGGTGAGCCAGGCACAGGAACTGGCAGAGGCCGGTGTCAAAGAACTGATTCTGGTCGCACAGGAAACCACACTGTATGGAATGGATTTATACAAGGAAAAACGTCTTCACCAGCTTTTGGAAGCGCTAAGTGAAGTGCAGGGAATTGTCTGGATACGAGTCTTATATTGTTATCCGGAAGAAATTTACCCTGCGCTTGTGGAAGCAATCGCAAGGCTGCCCAAGGTCTGTAACTACATTGACCTGCCGATACAGCATGCGAATAACGAGATTCTGCGTAGAATGGGAAGACGGACAACCAAGGAAGAACTTATCGCTATCGTGACAGATATAAGAGCCAGGATACCGGGAGTGTTTCTCAGAACCAGTCTGATTACAGGATTTCCGGGAGAAACACAGGAACAGCATGAAGAGCTGATGGCATTTGTGAATGCGATGGAATTCGACCGTCTGGGCGTGTTCACCTATTCGGCAGAAGAAGATACACCGGCAGCTTCCTTCTCAGAACAGATTCCGGAGGAAGTCAAGGAAGACAGAAAAATTGAATTAATGGAACTTCAACAGGAAATCTCATATGACAAAGGACAGGAGCGTATCGGACAGGAGATGCTTGTCATGATGGAAGGAAGACTTGAAGAAGAGAATACCTATGTGGGCAGAACCTATGGTGATGCACCAAATGTTGACGGTTATATATTTGTGGCTGCTTCACAGACACTGGTTTCTGGCGATTTCGCCAAAGTACGTGTCACAGGAGCGCTGGAAT
The DNA here is from genome assembly GCA_047975025.1 of Lachnospiraceae bacterium. GTDB lineage: Bacteria > Bacillota > Clostridia > Lachnospirales > Lachnospiraceae > JBKECY01. The sequence continues at coordinate 65,857 of JBKECY010000007.1, read as the reverse complement.
ATGATTTGATGGGAGAGCTTATTGATGAATACACCGAATAAACTGACAGTGCTTAGAATGCTTATGGTACCGATTCTGGTCATCTTTATGCTGACCGGGTGGAGGGCAGCCGCAGGTAAGTGGATCGTATTGGTTATTTTTTGTCTGGCGAGTGCGACCGACTGGCTGGACGGGTATCTGGCCCGAAAGTATAATCTGATTACAGATTTTGGGAAATTCATGGATCCTCTGGCGGATAAACTGCTGGTCTGCTCGGCACTTTTGTGCCTTATGGACCAAGGACGGCTTCCGGCCTATATCGTGATTATTATCATTGCCCGGGAATTTATTATAAGCGGCTTCAGACTGGTTGCTTCTGACAATGGAGTTGTCATTGCTGCAAGTTACTGGGGGAAATTTAAAACAGTATCACAGATGCTCATGATTATTTTGTTGATATTAGATTTAGGCGGCGGCTTCGTTGTGTTGGAGCAGATATTCATCTATCTGTCTCTGGTATTGACAATCGTGTCACTGGCGGATTATCTGATTAAGAACTCAAAAGTAATTTCAATGCAAGATTGATGATAGAAAGGCGGAAAAAATGATTGTTGAACTGATTTCGGTAGGTACAGAAATTTTACTTGGCAATATTGTCAATACGAATGCAGCCTATCTGTCCAAAAAATGTGCGGATCTGGGGCTGTCATTATATTATCAAACAGTCGTAGGAGACAATGATGCACGTTTGACAAATGTGACCAAGACGGCCCTTGAACGTTCGGATGTACTGATCTACACAGGTGGACTTGGCCCGACGAAAGATGACCTTACCAAAGAAGTGGTGGCACAGGTTTTCAATCTTCCGCTTGTTGAAGATGCCGCATGGCGGGTAAAACTTGAGGAATTTTTGGAAATATTTGTCAAAAACCATCCGGGGCGTGTTGCCACAAGCAATAACTGGAAGCAGGCACTTATTATTGAAGGCGCCAAAGTACTTCCTAACAGCAACGGAACGGCACCGGGACTGCTATTGGAAAAGGACGGCAAGACGGTCATTTTACTTCCTGGCCCGCCGAATGAATTAAAACCCATGTTCAAAGAACAGGTATTTCCATATCTGCGCAGCCTGCAGCCGGAGATTATTTACTCGCAAATGATTAAGATTTGTGGTATTGGTGAAAGTCAGGTGGAATCAGAGATTTCTGATTTGATTGAAGCACAGTCCAACCCTACGATTGCTCCCTATGCTAAAACAGGAGAGGTGCATTTACGGGTGACCGCCAAGGCGCAAAGTGAGGCGGAAGCGAAAGAACTTAATAAGCCGATGCTGACAGAACTCAAAAAGCGTTTTGGCCGCAACATTTTTACCTCGGATGAGGATGAAACATTATCGGATGTTATTATTACGCTGATGAAGAATCTTAAGATGACTCTTTCACTTGCGGAATCCTGCACCGGGGGCTGGCTGGCATCTAAGATGGTAAGCCATGCGGGTGCCTCTGAAGTGTTCAAGGAAGGTTTTGTAACGTATAGTAACAAGGCCAAGAGACGAACTATTGCAGTGCACAAAGAAACACTTAAAAAGTATGGAGCCGTAAGTGCCCAGACCGCTATTGAAATGGCGCGTGGCGGAAATCGTCAGGCTCATACGGATGTATGTGTATCCATTACAGGCATAGCGGGCCCCGGTGGCGGCAGTCCGGCAAAACCGGTCGGTACGGTTTTTATTGCCTGTGCAATACATGATAAAGTTAAAGTATCTGAGTTCCATTTTACAGGAGAGCGAGAGAAGATACGGGAGCAGGCAGCTGTGGCAGCATTAACGCTGCTTCGGTCCTGCCTGTTAAAAGCCAAGAGATAAACGCAATACGCACATGATAACCACAGTTTAGGATGACGGAGGAACAATATGAGTAAGATCACAATGACGACACCTTTAGTTGAGATGGATGGAGATGAAATGACCCGTATTCTCTGGCAGGTGATTAAAGACGAGCTGCTGCTTCCCTTTATTGACCTTAAGACAGAGTACTATGACCTGGGACTTGAAAAAAGAAATGAGACAAATGACCAGATTACAGTAGATTCTGCCGAAGCCACCTTGAAGTATGGCGTAGCGGTAAAATGTGCTACGATAACCCCGAATGCAGCCAGAATGGATGAATATAAGCTTTCTACCATGTGGAAAAGCCCGAATGGGACGATTCGTGCGCTTCTTGATGGAACCGTATTTCGCGCACCGATTTTGGTAAAGGGAATTGAGCCATGTGTGAAAAATTGGGTAAAACCAATTACATTAGCTCGTCATGCCTACGGCGATGTGTATAAAAACGCTGAGATGAGCATCCCGGGAGCCGGAAAAGTTGAACTGGTTTATACCGCAGCAGACGGGACAGTGTCGAAAGAACTGATCCATGAATTTGACGGACCGGGTATCGTACAGGGTATGCATAATCTGGATGCTTCCATCGGAAGCTTCGCCAGAAGTTCCTTTAGCTATGCACTTGATACCAAGCAGGATATTTGGTTTGCTACCAAGGATACGATTTCAAAAAAATACGATCACAGATTCAAAGATATTTTCCAGGAGATTTATGATACTGAATTTGCTGCACGCTTCGAAGAAGCGGGAATCGAATATTTCTACACATTGATTGATGATGCCGTAGCGCGCGTAATGAAGGCAGACGGAGGCTTTATCTGGGCCTGCAAGAATTATGACGGTGATGTTATGAGTGATATGGTGTCTTCCGCATTTGGTTCACTGGCTATGATGACATCTGTATTGGTATCACCCAAAGGTGTGTATGAATACGAGGCGGCCCATGGGACTGTACAGCGTCATTATTATAAACACCTGAAAGGTGAGGAGACTTCTACCAACTCAGTAGCGACTATCTTTGCATGGACGGGCGCTCTCAAAAAGCGTGGTGAACTGGATCAGAATGCGGAACTCGTGGCATTGGCTGACAAATTAGAGGAAGCAACACTTTCCACGATTGAAAGCGGAAAAATGACGAAGGATCTTGCTCTTATAACGAGCATTGAAAACCCAATGGTTTTAAACAGCAAGGATTTCATTCTTGCCATTAGAAATAAATTGGAGGCTTAGAATATGAAAGTTCTATTAACAGGTGACGAGGCAGTTGCAAGGGGCGCATTTGAGGCGGGAGTGACCTTTGCCTCCGCCTACCCGGGAACGCCCAGCACTGAAATTATGGAGAATTTGTCGCAATATAGTGAAATATATGCGGAGTGGGCACCGAATGAGAAGGTGGCAATGGAATCGGCAATTGGAGCCTCCATTGCAGGTGCAAGAAGTATCGTTTCCATGAAGCATGTGGGTATGAATGTGGCGGCGGATCCTATGTTTACATGGGCCTACATGGGTGTAAATGGCGGTAATGTTATTGTGACCGCAGATGAACCGGGGATGTTCTCTTCCCAGAATGAACAGGATAACAGAAATTATGCCAAGCATTCCAAAATTGCCATGATGGAGCCAGCTAATTCACAGGAATGCATCGACATGGTAAAGGCAGCTTACATTTTAAGTGAAGAATTTGATACCCCTGTTATCTTGAGAATGACGACACGTGTCTGCCATTCGAAGTCAATTGTTGAGCTGAAAGAGCGCACAGATACAGAGCTGAAGACCTGGGAGAAAAATCCGGCGAAATATGTTTGCCTGCCTGCCATTGCGCGTAATTTGCGCGTCAAACTGGAGGAGCGGATTGGACATCTGGCAGCATACAGTGAAGAATCCCCATTTAACGTGGTGGAAGATCATGGGGCTAAGATTGGTGTTATTTCATCCGGCGTATGCTACCATTATGCCAGAGAGGTGTTTGGAAGCGAAGCTTCCTACCTTAAGCTTGGTTTTACTTATCCACTGCCGAAGCAGAAAATAGTGGATTTTTGTAAAAACGTTCAAACAGTGTATATTATTGAAGAGAATGATCCGTATATTGAGGAGTTCGTGCGGATGCAGGGCATTTCCTGTATTGGCAAGGATGTACTTCCTTCCTATGGCGAAATGACACCGGATGTATTGCGGAAATATCTGCTTAATGAACAGACAGAAGTGGCGGAATATGACCGTTCAAAACTGACAGGGCGTGCGCCTGCCCTATGTGCCGGCTGTCCGCACAGAGGTTTGTTCTACCGTTTGGGAAAACGCAAGAATATTATGATCAGCGGCGATATCGGATGCTATACGCTCGCCGCAGGCAAGCCATACCAGGCAATGGATTCGACTGTCTGCATGGGAGCCAGCTTTAGCCTGGGACATGGAGCACAGAAAGTGTTCAATACAACACCTGAGAAGAAGCGGGTGGTGGGTGTCCTGGGAGATTCCACATTTTTCCATACAGGTATCAATTCACTGATCAATACAGTATACAATCAAAGCGATACGGTTAATATTATTCTCGATAACCGAATCACAGGCATGACCGGACATCAGGAAAACCCAGGCAGTGGCTTTACTGTAAAAGGAGAACCGACGACAATCATTGATATTGAAGAAGTCGTAAGAGCGATCGGCGTCAAGCATGTGTATGTTATTGACCCGAATCATCTCGAAGAAGTAGATCAGGCGCTGGATACCTGTCTTACTCTGGATGAACCCTCTGTGATTATTACGAGATATCCCTGCGTTCTCAAGAAATTCTCGGAAGCGGATTTGGATGAGTTTGATGATTTGTTTGCTACGAAGAACTACGTGGACGAAGAAAAATGTATCGGTTGCAGAGCCTGTCTTAAGGTCGGCTGCCCGGCGACCTATTATCATGCAGATACCAAGAAAATGTCAATTCACAGAGCACAGTGCGTTGGCTGTGATGTATGTGCGCAGGTATGCCCTAAGAAAGCGATTGTGAAGGAGGATAGATCATGACGAAAAGTATATTACTGGTCGGAGTGGGTGGTCAGGGTACGATCCTGGCAAGTAAAATCCTCACGTTAGGACTGATGCAGGCAGGCTATGATGTCAAGATGAGCGAAATCCATGGTATGTCACAGCGGGGAGGCAGTGTGTCCTCACAGGTCCGGTATGGAGAAAAGGTAGAGTCACCGGTCATCGAAAAAGGCAAGGCTGACAGTATTGTCTCCTTTGAGAAAATGGAAGCTTTGCGCAGTCTGGATTACTTAAAGCCCGGTGGAAAGCTGGTAGTCAACAGTGTTGAGATACCTTCTATGTCCGTTATTACAGGTGAAGAGAAATATGCCGCAGATATACTAGAGGAAATTCAAAAGCATGTAACCCCCAAGGTTGTCAACGCAACAGAACTGGCAGAGGAATTAGGCAATGAAAAAGCTGCCAATATGGTACTTCTGGGGACTATCATTAAATCTATGGAACTAGAAGAGATTGACTGGGACTCTATTATAAAAGAAAATGTAAAGCCACAGTTCGTAGAGCTTAACTGCAAGGCACTGCACGTAGGAATGCAGGCAGTCAGCTAAATTCAGGCGGGAAGGAAGTAAAGATGATTTCAGAAAAGATGAAACCTATGGTTTCGAATAATTCGGTAGTTCGAGAGATGTTCGAAGAAGGAACCCGGCTAAAAAAACAATATGGTGCAGAGAATGTGTTCGATTTTAGTATCGGAAATCCGAATGTACCTGCACCGCAGGAAGTAAACCAGGCCATCATTGATATCGTGTCAAGCGAGCCGTCACTGAATGTGCATGGATATATGAATAATGCGGGGTTTGAAGATGTGCGCCAGGCAGTTGCTGATTCACTTAACAGGAGATTTCAAACAAAATTTTCCGCACATAACCTGGTGATGACTGTAGGAGCCGCCAGCGGATTAAATGTCGTACTTAAAACTATCCTGAATCCCGGCGATGAAGTAATTGTATTTGCGCCGTACTTCCTTGAATATAAATCGTATGTGGCAAATTATGACGGGGTGTTAGTGACTGTGGCACCGGATACAGCTACTTTTCTGCCGGACATGGATGTGTTTACGGACAGTATTACACAGAAAACCAAGGCTGTAATTATTAATACACCGCATAATCCGACCGGTGTGGTATACTCAGAAGATATCATTATGGCCATTGCGAATGTGCTGAATCATAAGCAGCAGGAGTTCGGACAGGAAATCTATCTGATTTCAGATGAGCCGTACAGAGAGCTCGTATACGATCAGGTACAGGTGCCGTTTATAACAAAGTATTATAATAACACTTTTATTGCATACTCATTCAGCAAATCTCTGTCGCTGCCGGGAGAGCGTATAGGATATCTGGTCATTCCGGACGAAATGACAGATGCCGAGACGGTTATCACTGCGGCAGGTATTGCGAACCGTATTCTTGGTTCAGTCAATGCACCATCGCTGATTCAAAAGGTGATTGGAAGATGTATCGATGCCAAAGTAGATGTGGCATATTACGATCGCAATCGGTTATATCTCTATGATATGCTGACAACCTTAGGTTTTACCTGCATTAAACCACAGGGGGCTTTCTATCTGTTTATGAAGTCTCCGATAGAAAATGAAGTGGAATTTTGCGCCGAGGGCAAAAAACATAATATACTGATGGTACCCGGAAGCTCATTCGCCTGCCCGGGATATGTACGTATTGCGTACTGTGTTTCGTATGAGACGATTGAGCGTTCCAAAGCTGCGTTTACAAAATTAGCAGCCACCTACTTCTCGTAGGCGCTGCCGTTTTGCATAGTGCACTTCGTTTTATGCGAGTTCACTCCATTGTTCATAGAGCAGCTCTAAATCCTCTTTGATCTGATGTTGTTCCGTAGAAAGTTCGATGCATTTTTGTACGTCAGTACAGATGTCGGGCAGTGCGAGCATCGTGTTGATTTCCTCATCACGTGCTTCAAGCTGCTCGATTTTTTTCTCTGTCAGCTTTAAATCATTCTCGCGTTTTCGGATGCCGGCCTGTACTTTCTTCTCCTCCTGCCAGTTGAGTTTGACTTCGGATACTGTTTCGGAGGCAGTGAGCTCCGCAGCAGGGGCGTAAATCTGTGTTAGTTCTTCTTTTTTCTCCAGATAATATTCATAGTTGCCAATGTAATTCACCAGAGCTGTATTAGTCAGATCTAAAATTCTGGTGGCCGTCTGGTTAATAAAATAGCGGTCATGTGATACGTAAAGTACAGTGCCGGAATAATGAGTCAGCGCATCTTCCAAAATTTCCTTGGATGCAATGTCCAGATGATTGGTAGGCTCATCCAAAATCAGAAAATTAGCTTCGTAAAGCATGAGCTTGGCGAGTGAGACACGACCACGTTCCCCGCCGCTCAAGGTAGAGATGGGTTTATATACATCATCATTTGTGAATAAAAAGGCGGCAAGAACATTGCGAATCTGCGTATTGGAGAGTGTTGGGTAGTCATCTGAAATCTCTTCAAAAATTGTTTTATTCATATGCAGCACGTGATGTTCCTGATCATAATAGCCGATATGTACATTGGCACCGAGTCGGAAAGTACCGCCATCTGCCGGCAGCAGTCCGTTCAATATCTTTAAAATTGTGGTTTTGCCGGTACCATTATTTCCAATGAGTGCGATACGTTCATTGCGTTTGATTTCAAATGAAATATCCTCGAAAAGAGTGATGTTTGGAAAGGACTTGCTCAAGTGTTCAACATAGAGCACATCCTGCCCGCTGGTGTGTCGGGGCGTCAGATGAATCCGCATGGAAGAATCCTCCTCAGGGGGACGTTCCAGTACCTCCATTTTAGAGAGCAGCTTCTCACGGCTTTCCGCACGCTTGATTGATTTCTCCCGGTTGTAGGACTTTAGTTTGTCGATGACTTCCTGCTGATGCCGGATTTCACGCTGCTGGTTCATATAGGCCTTATACTGTGCCTCTCGCAATTCCGATTTCTTATGAGCGAAGGCTGAGTAGTTCCCTTGAAACGAGAGCATACTTCCATGTTCAATCTCAATTACTTTTGAAACGACCCGGTCTAAAAAGAAACGGTCATGGGATACAAGCAGTACGGCACCCGGATAGTTCAGAAGATAGGTTTCAAGCCAGGCAATGGAATCCATATCCAGATGGTTGGTAGGCTCATCGAGCAAAAGTATGTCAGGCTTCGTCAAAAGAAGTTTGCCCAGAGAAATACGTGTTTTTTGTCCCCCGGACAGAGTAGAGGCGTCTTTTGAGAATTCGGATTCCTCGAATCCAAGTCCTTTCAAGACACCAGTGACTTCGCTTTTACAGGCATATCCGTTCTCATTCTCGAATCGTGCCGTAAGCCTTTGATAGGAATTCATGAGCCGCTCAAGTTCTTCTCCGGTGATATATTTCATCTCGGCTTCCATACGCCGCATTTGTTCTTCCATATCCAGTATATGCTGCATAACCGACAATACTTCGGTATAAATCGAGCTTCCAAAAGTCAGTTCCTGATGCTGTGTCAGATAGCCAATCGTGGCATCTTTGGCCAAAATAATCTGCCCGCTGTCGACTGGCATCTGCTGGGTGATTATTTTGAGTAATGTGGTTTTCCCGGCACCGTTGCTGCCGACAAGCGCTGCTTTTTGACCGGCTTCTATTTGGAAGGAAGCATCCCTTAGGATGACATTTTCCCCGAATGTTTTTGTGATTGATTGTCCTGATAAAATCATGTTTAACCTCCAACTGCAATTACTTACGTTTCTATTATAACGAAAACCTGATAAATAACAACCAAGATTTAAAAATAGGGAAACGAAAAAGTCTTGTATCAAAAAAAAATATGTGATTCATAAGTAAGTATGGTATAATGGGGGTTAATTATTTGGATTTATTTGGAGAAACTATATTATGAAGTTACGAAGAAGAAAGTTTAGCGAATATTATGACCTGCACATGATTGCGGTCATAGTGCTGCTGATTTGTTTTGGGCTTGTTATGCTTTACAGTACAACGGCCTATGTGGCCAGTATTGAGGGAGATGATATGAGTTACCTCAAGCGGCAGAGCCTGTTTGCTGTTGCAAGTTTAGTGTTTGCATTAGTTATCTCATTGTTTGATTACCATCTGCTGCTGCGCTTGCCCAAATGGTTTCCGCGAATTATACGCAAGCATCTGCCACTGCCTTTGCTGTTCTATTTTTTTACCGCAGGTCTGCTCGCTTTAGTACCCGTTCTGGGGACGGAGGTGAATGGAGCTAAGCGTTGGTACCGTTTCGCAGGAATTCAGTTTCAGCCGTCCGAGCTTGCCAAAATAGCAGTTATACTGGTACTGGCCTACTATATAGTTAAGATGGGAAAGCAGATCGTGCGCTGGCAGAATTGCTTGAAACTGCTCGCCTTAGGAGGCGCACAGTCTTTTCTGACACTGGTATGTACGAGTAATCTGAGTACGGCAGTCATTATTTTTGGAATTACCTTGGCATTGATCTTTGTAGCACATCCCAAAACAGCCCCCTTTGTGATCGGTGCGGTCATTGCGGTGGTCGTCGGCGGGATTGCCTTATATGTATTGATCAATACAGTTGAACATAGTACTTCCTTTAGAATCCAGCGTATTCTTGTGTGGCTGCATCCGGAAGATTTTGCTTCGGGGGATGGCTATCAGATCTTGCAGGCACTGTATGCGATTGGTTCCGGCGGTTTCTTTGGAAAAGGACTGGGGAACGGCACACAGAAGCTTGGATTTGTTCCGGAAGCGCAAAATGATATGATTTTTTCCATCATATGTGAAGAATTAGGCATTTTTGGTGCAATTGTCCTGATTCTGCTGTTTGTGTATCTGTTGTATCGTCTGGCGTTCATTGCCAGAAACGCACCGGATCTGTATGGTTCTCTGCTTGTAATTGGAATCTTTGTCCATATTGCGCTGCAGGTCATTTTAAATATTAGTGTTGTTACAAAAGTAGTACCGACAACGGGTATTACCCTGCCTTTTATCAGCTATGGAGGTACAGCCCTTATTATGCTGATGGGAGAGATGGGGATAGCGCTGAGCGTCTCCAGAAGGATTACTTTTAGCGATCAGAAGAAAAGGAGGACGGATGAATCAATTCCAATCGATGAAACGGTATATTAATGAAAGTCGCTACCTTGTGTGTCTGCAGGGAATTAAGACGAGTGTTGACTGTGGGACAGTCAATTACAGAAGTGAACAGGATGATTTGTATGAAATCGAAGAAAAATACGGATATTCACCGGAGGAAATCTTCAGCTCGACCTTTTTAAATAACCGTCAGGAAGAATTTTATGAGTACTATCATAATGAGATTCTGGCTAATATGGGAACACCGTCAAAAGGCCTTAAGGCACTGGCAGCTCTCGAAAAAAAAGGCGTGCTTAAGACTGTCATTACACGAGAAATCTATTCCCTCGCCAAAAGAGCCGGCTGTCATCATGTAATCGAATTGCATGGCAGCGTGTACAAAAATATATGTCCGCAGTGCAGAAAACATTTTTCGTTCAAACTCATGAAAGACACACGTGGCATCGTGAAATGCCCGGACTGCTTCAGAGCCGTACGTCCGGAAGTCTGTCTTATGGGAGAACAGATTGATAATGCGCTTGTGACCAGAGCGGCAGATGAGGTATCAAAGGCGGATGTGCTTTTGATTATCGGCTGCAATATGAAGGGGCTTCTACCGGAAACATTTATTAAATACTTTGAGGGAAGCAAGATTTTGCTCATTAACGACGAACCACATTATACAGACGATATGGCGGATATTGTCATTCATGGCAATATCTCGGATGTATTGCCGCAAATACTATAAACCAGGAGAGAAAAAATGAAAAAAATAAGAACCAGATTTGCCCCCAGCCCCACCGGAAGGATGCATGTGGGAAACCTACGAACTGCTTTATATGCATACCTGATTGCCAAACATGGGGGCGGTGATTTTGTATTGCGCATTGAAGATACGGATCAGGTGCGTTTTATGGAAGGTGCCCTGGATATTATCTATCGTACTTTAGACAAGACGGGACTCATTGCCGATGAAGGACCGGATCTGGATAAGGGATACGGACCGTATGTACAAAGCGAGAGACATGCAGAGGGGATTTACGAAAAAGCGGTGCAGGAACTGATTGCAAAGAAAAAAGCATATTACTGTTTCTGTGATCAGGAGAGACTTGCAACTTTAAAGAGGGTGGTTTCAGGCAAGGAAATATCCATCTATGATAAGCATTGTCTGCATTTATCTGCGGAAGAGGTGCAGGCGAAGTTAGACGCAGGACTGCCGCATGTAGTACGTTTTAACATGCCGGAGAGTGGAACGACAACGTTTCAGGATGCTATCTATGGAGCCATTACTGTGCCAAATGAAGAGCTGGAGGATTTTATTCTGATTAAGGCCGACAGCTATCCGACCTATAATTTTGCCAACGTAATTGACGATCATCTGATGGACATTACACATGTTGTACGCGGAAACGAATACCTTTCTTCTGCTCCAAAATACAACCAGCTGTATGAAGCATTTGGATGGGAGGTACCGGTCTATGTGCACTGTCCGCTGATTACGAATGAAGAGCATCAAAAGCTAAGCAAACGAAGCGGACACTCCTCGTTTGAGGATTTGCTGGAACAAGGCTTCCTTACACAGGCCATTATTAATTTTGTGGCGCTGCTGGGCTGGAGTCCGCAGGAGAACCGCGAGATTTACTCGCTGGAAGAACTGGTACAAGCTTTTGATTACCAGCATATCAGCAAATCCCCGGCTGTGTTTGATATGGTCAAACTGCGCTGGATGAACGGTGAGTATATCAAGGCACTTGACAGTAGCGCGTTCTTGGATATGGCACAGCCGTATCTGCGAAAAGTGATTTCAAAAGATCTGGATTTTTCAAAAATCGCTGAAATGGTCAAGACAAGGATAGAAATCTTACCTGATATCGAAGAGATGGTGGACTTCTTTGAAGAAGTAAAACCGTATGATGTATCACTTTATACACACAAGAAGATGAAGACCACACCGGAAACTTCGCTTGTGGTATTAAAGGAAATTCTGCCACTGATTCAGGCGCAGGAGGACTACAGTAATGACGCGCTGTTTGCTCTGCTTAAGGCATTTGCGGATGAAAAAGGGTATAAGACCGGCTATGTGATGTGGCCGATCAGAACGGCGCTTTCAGGCAAAGCCATGACACCGGCCGGTGCGACTGAAATTATGGAAATACTTCAAAAAGAAGAATCGGTAGAACGTATCCTAAATGCGATTGACGCTCTTAGCATCTGAGAATATGATAGATATTGACAAAGCACAGCTCAACCATGACCCGGCGCAGGCGCGGGCAGTGGCACATCAGGCAGGCCCGATGTTGGTACTGGCAGGCCCGGGTTCCGGAAAAACAACAGTTATTACAAAACGAATTCAGAAATTACTTCACGAAGATCAGGTAAATCCGATTCATATACTGGTCGTGACTTTTTCAAAAGCAGCCGCTGTCAGTATGAAGCAGCGTTTCTTAAGTGCAGAGAAAAGCAGAAGCACCCGTGTGACGTTCGGAACGTTTCACGGGGTATTCTATGGGATTTTAAAAAGTGCATATAAGCTGACGGCCGCGAACATCCTCAAAGATGAGCAGAAACATCATTTCTTAAAAGAGCTGGTGTATACCTATGCGCCTGATTTAAAAGAAGAGGGTGAGCTGGTCGTGGATCTGGCACAGGAAATCAGTTTTGTGAAAGGCAATCAGCTGTCTTTGGAAGACTATCACAGCACCAGCTGCCCGCAAGAGGCATTTCACTCCATCTTCCAAGGGTATCAGCTGCGCTGCCGACAGGAGAAACTGCTGGATTTCGATGATATGTTACAACAGTGTCTGACACTGCTGCAAAGCAGGGCCGATATTCTAAAGGCATGGCAGGACACGTTTCAATACATTATGGTAGATGAATTTCAGGATTGTAATTCGATTCAGTATGAGGTGATTCGGCTGCTAGCGGCACCGCAGGATAATTTGTTCGTTGTCGGAGATGATGATCAGTCCATCTATTGTTTCAGGGGTGCAAGACCGGGAATCATGCTTGGATTTACAAAAGATTATCCGCAGGCAGCGTCTGTGCTGCTGGATATGAATTACCGTTCTACCCAAAGTATTGTAGCCAGCGCCTCACTTCTTATACAAGAGAATCAACACAGGTTTGCCAAAAAGCTGACAGCCTATACATCGGACGGCCCGGTGGTCGAAATCCTTTCTTTTGCGGATGGACACAGGCAAAGAGAATATCTCATGCAGGATATAAAGAGATATCGTGAGAACGGGGGAGTACTCAGGGAATGTACGGTGCTGCTTCGTACGAATCTCGAAGCCATGCTGCTTGCGGATACATTCATAGAACACGGTATTGAATTTGCACTGAAAGAACAATTGCCCTCCGTGTTTTCACACTGGATCGCGAAAGATATCATGGCGTACCTCTCCATGGCGCAAGGTGAAATACAGCGTGCCGATTTTCTAAGAGTCATGAACAGGCCAAATCGTTATATAGCGCGTAATGTGGTACGTACTCCAAAAATCTTGCTGGAAGAGCTTTTTGAAGCCTATCATGATAAAGAGTGGATGTGTGAGAGGATAGATCAACTTGAAGACGACCTTGCCAGACTGGCACAAATGTCACCCTATGCGGCAATCAACTATATTCGTCGTGCGATTGGGTATGATGCTTTCTTACATGAATATGCCCGATACCGTAGGATTCTGGCCGAGGAACTTCTGAATCTCGCAGACCAGATACTAGAGTCGGCGAAAGAGTGCCGTACGCTTGCCGATTGGAAGCAGAAAATTACATTGCACAGCCGCAAATTAAAGGAGCAGTGCGACAGACAGCAACAGAATCCCACAGGTGTTGCAGTATCCACTTTGCACGCTGCCAAAGGCCTTGAATTTGACAGGGTTTATATCTTAAATGCGAACGAGGGTACAATTCCATACAGGAAGGCTGTTACACAAGAGGCAATAGAAGAAGAAAGACGTCTGCTGTATGTAGGCATAACACGCGCCAGAAAAGAAATAAAAGTATGTTTTGCTGCTTCAAACCAGGGAAAACCATTAGAACGTTCAAGATTTTTGGGAGAAATGATATGCAAAAAGCCATCGTTTATTTTGCAGAAACAGGTGATGTAAAAAAATTCAGAGGGACAGGGCAAAAACAGGACCCTGCGGTGTTTATAGCGTATGTATTCCAAACCTATTATCAGATTGAGTATGAAGGTGAGCCAAAGGTCTACGGAGAACATGGGAAACCGGCATTCGTACGGCATCCGGAGCTTTGCTATAATATCAGTCATTCAGGAAGTTATACCGCCTGTGCGGTTGCCCCTTTTTCGATAGGGCTTGATATTCAAAAGCATGTGGCGGTAGATGTACAGCGTTTAGCCAAGAGGCTTTCGCCGGAAGCACTTAGTGCTGTATTATCAAAGCCGGATGATGCGGCAGTGTTTTTTGACCAGTGGGTACTGCATGAAAGCTACTTAAAATGGACGGGGGATGGTTTCTCCAGGGAAACCAAGGAATTGCCTTTTGCGGATGGGTGTCACGCATCCTTTGCGATTGAGCCCGGATACAGTGCTTCGCTTTATGCAGAAGAGCCGTTTGAATCGGAACTGCTAAATCTGACAGATCGTTACTTTACTATAAAAAATTAAGGAGATACCAAAGTGGTACAGTACAAAGAAGAAATCCAAAAAAGAAGAACCTTTGCCATCATTTCCCATCCCGATGCAGGTAAGACGACATTGACGGAAAAATTCCTTTTATATGGGGGAGCCATCAATCTGGCCGGTTCTGTAAAAGGCAAGGCAACCTCCCGTCATGCGGTATCTGACTGGATGGAGATAGAAAAAGAGAGAGGTATTTCCGTTACCTCTTCTGTGTTACAGTTCGAATATGATAATTATTGCATCAATATACTTGATACCCCGGGTCATCAGGATTTCTCGGAGGATACGTACCGAACCCTTATGGCAGCGGATTCTGCCGTCATGGTCATCGACGCTTCCAAAGGTGTGGAGCCGCAGACAAAGAAACTTTTCAAAGTCTGTGTTATGCGCCAGATTCCGATCTTTACTTTTATTAACAAAATGGATCGTGATGCCCGTGATACATTTGATCTGCTGGACGAAATCGAAAAAGAACTGGGAATTGCAACGTATCCGGTCAATTGGCCGATCGGCTCGGGCAAAGAGTTTCGTGGCGTTTTTGACAGACAGGAGGGGCAGGTGCTGACTTTTGCTGATACGATGAAAGGCACGAAGGAAGGGATCGAGGAACGTATGAGATTAGAAGATCCCCTGTTGAAATCGCATATTTCTGAACTTCAGGCAGAACAATTGCAGGATGAAATAGAATTGCTGGACGGTGCCGGAGTCCTGTTCGAACAGCAAAAAGTAAGCGAAGGTAAGCTCTCGCCTGTATTCTTTGGGTCCGCTCTGACTAATTTTGGTGTTGAAACATTTTTACAGCACTTCCTGCAGATGACGACACCGCCCTTGCCGCGGCTTAGCAATGAAGGGGTGAAAGATTCTTTTGACGAGGATTTTTCGGCATTTGTCTTCAAGATTCAGGCCAATATGAACAAGGCGCATCGCGACAGAATTGCTTTTATGCGCATCTGTTCCGGTAAGTTCGATGCAAAAGAAGAAGTCTTTCATGTACAGGGCAACAAAACAATGCGGCTCTCACAACCGCAGCAGATGATGGCACAGGATCGCCATGTGGTGGAAGAGGCTTATGCGGGAGATATTATCGGTGTCTTTGACCCGGGAATCTTTTCGATTGGAGATACCCTATGCGTACCCGGCAAACGATTTGCTTTCGAAGGCATACCGACCTTTGCACCGGAGCATTTTGCAAGGGTGCGGCAAGTAGATACAATGAAAAGAAAACAGTTTATGAAAGGAATTACCCAGATTGCGCAGGAGGGTGCCATACAGGTGTTTCAGGATTTGAATACGGGTATGGAAGAGATCATTGTAGGTGTCGTGGGCGTGCTGCAGTTCGACGTTTTGAAACATCGGCTGACACACGAGTATAATATTGAGATTTCACTTGAGAATCTGCCATATGAACATATCCGGTGGATTGGAAACCCGGATACGGTTGATGTAAGCAAAATCACAGGTACGTCTGATATGAGACGCGTGCAGGATATCAAGGGGCGCCCTCTGGTGCTTTTCATAAATGCATGGAGTATCGGGATGACACTGGAACGTAACGAAGGGCTGGAATTACTGGAGTTTCAAAAATAACATTGCCCTTTTCATTACGATATATTTTTGATATAATATAATTTATCAGAAGGAAATCAAGTGCTCCCAAAGAAAGCATCTGATTTGACCTTATGGAGGAGGTAATTGCATGGCAGAAAAAAGAAACACGTATAAAATACATGAAAACAGCGAATTCGGAGAGGTTCAGATTGCAGATTATGTTGTGACCAACATAGCCGGACTGGCAGCCACAGAGGTAGAAGGTGTCTCCTCTATGGCGGGTAATATTACGAATGAACTGGTTGGAAAGCTGGGAATGAAGAACCTTTCCAAAGGCGTTAAAATTGATGTGTTAGAAGATATTGTGACTGTTGAGCTGGCTTTGAACATAGAGTATGGTTACAATATATTAGAGACCAGTAAAAAAGTACAGGAACGTGTCAAATCCACGATTGAGAACATGACCGGATTACAGGTCAGTGGCGTGAATATCCGCATTGTGAATGTAGATATGGAATCAGAAAAGGGAAGGTAGCACTTTCCTTTTTCTGATTTTGAAAGTCAGAAAGATTTACAAAGAAAACACAGGAAATATGGAGGAACCATGGGCAGACGAGAAATCAGGGAGCACATTTTCAAGCTCCTTTTTATTAGTGAATTTTATTCCCCGGAAGAGATGGAAACACAGATGGAGTTATATCTGGGTGGTTTGCAGGAGATTTCGGAAACAGACCGGCAGTATATTGAGGGTAAGACCAGACAGATCTTAAGTCGAATTGTAAAAATTGACGAACAGCTCAATGAAGCCTCTGTCGGCTGGAAGACAACACGTATGGGACGCGTGGATCTTACAATACTCAGACTTGCCCGATTCGAAATATTATATGATGATGAGGTTCCTGTTAAAGTTGCAATTAATGAGGCAATAGAAATTGCCAAAAAGTTTGGCGGGGATGAATCGTATTCTTTTGTAAATGGTATCTTAGGAAAGCTTGCCAGGGAGTGAGTATATGACATCAGTATATTCTGTGGGTCAGGTCAATACATATATAAAAAACATGTTCGTACAAGATTTTGTACTGCATAAAATTTCGGTCAGAGGCGAAGTCTCAAACTGCAAATATCATACTTCCGGGCACATATACTTTTCTCTTAAAGATGAAACATCTGCCATGAATTGTGTAATGTTTGCAGGTTCCAGACAAGGTCTGCGTTTTACGATGAAAAACGGTGATAAAGTCGTGGTAAATGGCTCCGTAAATGTATACGAGCGAGATGGACGATATCAGCTGTATGCATCTTCCATTACGCTTGAAGGGGCAGGAGAGCTCTACGAGCGTTTTTTAGCACTTAAAAACGAATTGCAGGAAATGGGGATGTTCGCGGACGAATATAAGAAGCCAATCCCCCAATTTATCAAAACACTGGGAATCGTAACGGCTCCTACTGGAGCCGTTCTGCAAGATATCAGCACCGTATCACTGCGGCGTAATCCGTATCTGCAGCTTGTGCTCTATCCGGCGATCGTGCAAGGAGATGCTGCTAAAGCAAGTATAGTACGGGGAATACAGGCACTGGATGCCTATGGTGTTGATGTAATCATTGTGGGACGCGGCGGTGGAAGTATCGAAGATTTATGGGCTTTTAATGAAGCTGAGGTGGCGAAAGCTGTGTTCGAATGTGCAACGCCAATTATAGCAGCGGTCGGACATGAAACTGATGTGACAATTACAGATTATGTGGCGGATTTACGCGCTGCAACGCCTTCTGCGGCCGCAGAATTAGCAGTGGACGATATCCGTAAAATAGAAGAGACACTGCAGTCTTTCCAGAGACGGGCGCGTCTGGCAATGGATGCAAAACTACACTTTCTCCATAGTCAGTTGGAGCAATACAGAAAAAACCTTTCTTTCTTAAGTCCGTCTGCCCGTTTGCTTGAACGGCGCCAGTATTTGCTGGACCTGCAGGAGCGCCTGACAGAGAAGATGCGTACACGAATGCTTGAGAACCGTCATCAGCTGGAGCTGTATATCGAAAAGCTTGACGGGCTGTCCCCTCTTAAGAAGCTGGGGCAAGGCTATTCGTTCGTTGCGGATGGGCAGGGCAAAAGTATTAAGAGTATTGAAGAGATTAAAGTTGGTGACATTGTACACATTTCGCTGACAGATGGAAAAGTACAGGCAACCATTGATGAAATCGTACGAAAAGAGTGGGGGCAGAAGCATGAGTCATGAACAAGAACAGACAGTACAGGAAATATTTGAACAACTGGCATTGCATGTTGAGAAATTAGAGAGCAGGGAGATTTCACTTGAAGATTCGTTTCGGCTATATGAAGACAGTCTGAAACTGATTCAGACCTGCAATGATAAGATGGATCATATTGAAAAAAAGATGCTCCGCTTGGATGAAGAAGGTGTGACCAGTGAACAGGAATGAAGAATTGCAAAAGCGGCGCGATTATATTGAAAAAGTGATTTTACGGTATCTCCCGGAAGAAGAAGGGCCGACGGCCAAGCTTGCTCAGGCAGTAAACTATGCCATGTTGGGCGGCGGTAAGAGAGTACGCCCTCTGTTATTGCAGTTGGCATTTGAATTGTTCGAGGGTACAGGGCAGATTGCAGAGCCATTCATGGCAGCCATTGAAATGATTCACACACAGTCTCTTGTACACGACGACCTGCCGGCCATTGATAATGATGATTACCGGCGCGGCCGCAAGACGACACATGTTGTTTTTGGCGAGGCGGTCGGAATTTTGGCCGGAGATACCCTGCTTAACTATGCCTATGAAGTCATGTTCCATGCTTTCTCGCTGCAGCCCAAAGAGGAGCGGGTGGCACTTGCCATGCAGATCATGGCGTCCAAAGCCGGAATTCATGGTATGCTCGGAGGGCAGTCTGTCGACGTAATGAATGATACCGGAAGAATCGATGAAGCTACACTACTGTTTATTTATGAGAAAAAGACCGCTGCTTTGCTGCAGGCACCTCTGATGATCGGCGCTGTCTTAGCGGGAGCCGGGGCAGATGAGATTACTAAAATGGAGTCTGTGGGGCGGCTGGCAGGGCTGGCATTTCAGATACAAGATGATATATTAGATGTAACAGGTACCGCAGAAACTCTCGGTAAGCCAATCCACAGCGATGAGAAGAACCATAAGACGACGTTTGTGTCATTGCACAGTGTCAATGAGGCACAGGCGAAGGTTGTACAGCTGACAGAAGAAGCCGCTGGCATTTTGTCTGCACTGGAAGGGGAATATGATTTGTTACATCATTTCCTGGAGACGTTGGTCTTAAGAAATAAGTAGACATGAGCAATAAGGAAGGCAGCACTATGGTTTTAGAGAAGATTACACAGGCAAATGATATACAGAAAATCCCTTTAGAAGAATTTCCTATACTTGCACAGGAAATTCGTGACTTTTTGATTTCGCATTTAAGTCGTACCGGCGGACATCTGGCATCCAATCTGGGAGCAGTTGAGCTTACAATGGCGCTGCACAATGTATTTAATCTGCCGGAGGACAAGATCATATGGGACGTGGGGCACCAGTCTTATACACATAAAATTCTGACAGGACGCAAAGAAATGTTTGATAATTTGCGCAAAGAGAATGGGTTGAGTGGATTTCCGAAACGTAGTGAAAGTGATTGTGATGCATTTGATACCGGACATAGTTCCACATCCATTTCAGCGGGGCTGGGTTATGTAACTGCGCGGGATTTATTAGAGGAGTCCTATCGTGTGGTATCCGTCATAGGGGATGGCGCTCTGACAGGCGGTATGGCCTATGAAGCGCTTAATAATGCGGCCGAACTTAAGACGAATTTTATTATTGTTCTTAATGATAATACAATGTCGATTTCCAAGAACGTGGGAGGTATTTCACAGTATCTAAGCGGCCTTCGTACAGCAGAAGCTTATACGGGGCTTAAGATGGGGGTTACGAAACTCATGAACAAGGTTCCCAAGGCGGGACCTGCCATTGTGAGCGCAATCAGAAATACCAAGCGGGGGATCAAACAGCTGATTATCCCGGGTATGCTTTTTGAAAATATGGGACTTACATATCTGGGACCGGCAGACGGACACAATACCAGACAAATGATGCGGCTTTTAAATGAAGCCAAGAGGGTGGAAGGACCGGTGATTATCCATGTCCTGACACAAAAGGGCAAAGGATTTGAGCCGGCAGTACGTCATCCGGAAAGATTTCATGGTACAGCGCCGTACGACTGCCAGACAGGGATTCCCTTATCGAATTCAGGCAAGGCGCACTATACGGATATCTTTTCTACGGTCATGATGAAATTCGGAGCCAGAAATGAAAAAGTCGTAGCGATTAGTGCGGCGATGCCGACCGGCACAGGCCTGAAACGTTTTGCTAATAAATACGCTGAACGTTTCTTTGATGTGGGAATCGCAGAGGAGCATGCCGTCACGTTTGCCGCAGGGCTGGCCTTGGGAGGCCTGATTCCAATTGTGGCTATCTATTCTTCGTTTCTGCAGCGGGCATTTGACCAGGTAATTCAGGATGTCTGTATCCAGAATCTTCACGTGATTTTTGCAATTGACAGAGCCGGGATTGTGGGAGCTGACGGAGAGACACATAATGGATGTTTTGATGTATCCTATTTATCCATGATTCCTAATATGACGGTGATGGCGCCTAAGAATAAATGGGAGCTCTCTGATATGCTGAAATTTGCGGTAACCTGTCAGGGTCCCATCGCGATCCGCTATCCGAAAGGTGAGGCTTACGATGGTCTGGAAGATAAGAGAGAACCGATAGAGTACGGAAAAAGTGAACGGCTCTTAGAGGGGAAGGATACTGCCGTACTGGCATTGGGCAGTATGGTAGAGACGGCTGCAGAGGCAATTCAATTGTGTCACAAGGAGGGGATTCATCCAAGCTTTATTAATGCCCGCTTTGCCAAGCCGCTGGATTACAAAATGCTGGATCGTCTGGCAGCATATCATACTACAATTATTACGATAGAAGAGAATGCAAAACGAGGAGGATTTGGAGAACAGGTACAGAACTATATTGCCGGTAACTATCCTCATATCCAGGTGAAAATCCTGGCGATTCCTGATGACTTTATAGCACAGGCGTCGGTAAAAGAAGGCCGGGCGAAGGCCGGATTGACTGTAGATTCTGTGGTACAGATGATAAAGGAGACGACATGAAGGAACGGCTGGATGTACTCCTGCTCAAAGCGAACATGGTGACCTCAAGGGAAAAAGCCAAGGCAGTCATAATGGCAGGAAATGTATATGTGAACGGACAAAAGGAAGACAAAGCAGGCAGTATGTTTGCTCCGGATGCGCATCTGGAGGTCAGGGGAACCCAACTGCGCTATGTGAGTCGCGGCGGGCTGAAACTGGAAAAGGCACTGCCTGCCTTTTCCATAGCACTGACGGACTGTATTTGCCTTGATATTGGAGCCTCTACGGGCGGGTTTACAGATTGTATGCTGCAAAATGGAGCAAGGAAAGTATATGCGATTGATGTCGGGCGTGGGCAGCTGGACTGGAAGCTTCGAAATGATGAGCGCGTCGTCTGTATGGAAAAGACGAATATCCGTTATGTGGAGCCTGCGGATCTTGCGGATCAGGCACAATTTGCATCGATTGACGTATCGTTTATTTCTTTGAAAAAAGTGCTGTTACCTGTACGGGAACTACTCGCTGAGAAAGCACAGATCGTCTGTCTGATTAAACCGCAGTTCGAAGCCGGCAGGGAAAAAGTCGGGAAAAAAGGTGTAGTACGCGAGCCGTCCATCCATCAAGAAGTAATTGCAGAAATTGTGTCTTATGCCAGAAGTATCAGTCTGTATCCTCTGCATCTGGACTATTCACCGATTCGTGGTCCGGAAGGAAATATCGAATATCTGCTCCATCTGACGAAGGACAGTGAGGTACAGGCAGAGGAAAAGGTTGAATTGGTCATAGAAAGTACGGTCGCAGCGGCACATGGTGAATTAAACACAGATAAGCTTACTAAGGGGTAAAGGAATGGACCATTTTTTTATTATTACAAATCTGGAAAAAGACCAGGAAATGGAAATGACAAAAAAAATCGTGAATCATTTACAGGAGAATCATAAAACCTGTTATGTGCGTAAAAAAGTGGGATGTGTGGCAAACGGCCATCCCTATGCGACAGATCCGGCAACCATCCCGCCTGAGACACAATGTGTCATTGTCCTTGGCGGAGATGGAACTTTGCTGCAGGCTGCGCGTGATATCGTCTCGCTTCAGATTCCTCTGATCGGCATTAATATGGGGACGCTGGGCTATCTGGCCGGCGTGGACAAACAGTCCGTCACCTCGGCGCTTGACTTACTGATGCGCGATGAATTCGAGCTGGAGGAGCGTATGATGCTCACCGGGAAGGTATATCGGGGGGAAGAAATCATAGCGTGCGGTATTGCACTCAATGATATTGTTATCTCGCGTGACGGTCCGCTTCGTGTCGTCAAATTCATTAATTATGTCAATGGAGAATATCTGAATTCCTATAATGCCGATGGGGTGATTATTGCCACGCCAACAGGTTCGACGGGGTACAGTCTGTCTGCAGGGGGGCCTATTGTGGCACCAAATGCCAAGATGAAAATACTGACGCCACTTGCGGCTCATGAATTGAATTCCCGCAGTATTGTCATCCCGGCAGCGGATCCGGTCATGGTTGAAATCGGAGAAGGGCGGCATCGTCAGTCAGAGCTGGGAATTGCGGTATTTGACGGTGATATGACGGTTTCGATGGTGACAGGTGACAGAATTTTAATTGAACAGGCAGATGTAAATACGCAGATTATCAAACTCAATAGTCTCAGTTTTGTTGAAGTACTAAGGCAAAAAATGGGAAATATGTAGGAGGTGATATTTATGAAGCTGGACAGACATGCGAAGATCTTAGAATTGATTCAGGAATATGATGTGGAGACACAGGACGAACTGGCTGCATTGCTTAATGACAGCGGTTATTCTGTGACACAAGCGACAATATCCAGAGATATACGACAGATGAATCTGACTAAAATTTCCAATGCGAAAGGACATTCAGTCTATTCAGCGCTTGATACGGTACATGAATCCATTACGGCCAAATATATTCGTGCATTGCATGATGGACTTGTATACATGGATGTGGCGCAAAATATTCTGGTCATCAAAACACCACCGGGCATGGCCTCAAGTGCAGCGGCTGCGCTGGATGCCATGAAGATACCGGAGATTGTCGGATGTGTTGCCGGTGATGATACGATTATGTGTGCAATCACATCAAATGAAGATGCGGTAGCAGTGATGGAACGACTGAGAAAGATGATCGAGGGGATATAACGCTTTTTGTAAATGAGAGAGTGTAAGGAGTTTATATGCTGGTAAATTTACATGTTAAGAATTTTGCGTTGATTGATGAGGCAGATATTGAATTCGAGCCCGGTCTTAATATTCTGACCGGAGAGACAGGGGCAGGTAAATCCATTCTGCTGGGTTCGGTTCAGCTTGCCCTGGGGCAGAAGATGTCAAAAGATCTGATTCGGGAAAATGCGGAATATGCATTGGTGGAATTACTGTTTCGAATCGAAGACACTAAGACGGTACAGGCACTAAAAGAGATGGAGCTGTTTCCAGAAGACGGTGAAGTACTGATTTCGCGCCGCGTAACTGAAAAAAAGAGTATCTGCCGTATCAATGGGATGAGCAGTACGGTGCAGGAAGTCAAGAAAGCGGCCGGTTATCTGTTAGATATTCATGGCCAGCACGAGCATCAGTCTTTACTGCAGCCTTCCCGCCAGCTTCAGATTATTGATGAATATGGCAAAGAAGAGATTGGATTTCATAGGGAAAAGGTAAAGAAAGCGTATCAGACCCATAAAGCAATCCGCTCGGCAATTGATGCCATGCAGATGGATGACATACAAAAAGAGCGTGAACTTGATCTGCTGCAGTATCAGCTGGGAGAAATCCAACAGGTGAATTTCCTGGAGGGGGAAGATGCGGAGTTGGAGCGCAGTTATAAACGTCTGAGCAACAGCAAACATATTGTTGCCGGGCTGGAGATGGTCTATGACAGCTGCGGCTATGATACACCCTCTGCTGCGGGAGAACAGATCGGGCGCTGTATACGTGAATTACGGCAGATTTCCGGCTATGATCCTGCGATTTTGGAATTGGAACAAAGCCTGCTTGAAATTGACGCAATGCTCAATGATTTTAATCGTGAAGTGAGTGCATATACCGATTCTTTTTCCTATGCACCTGAGGAGTATGAACAAATCGAAGAGCGCCTGAATACAATTAATGCCCTGAAGGCCAAATATGGGGCCGGTTATGAAGAGGTCAGGCAATTTGAGGCAGCGCAGCAGCAAAGACTGCAGGATTTGGAAAACTATGAGATTGCCTATCAGGATTTGCTGAAACAGGAGAAGGAAGCGGTTACAGAACTTAAAGCATGTTCGCAGGTGCTTTCGGACAGCCGGAAAAAAAGTGCTGCCGCATTCGAGCAGGAGCTAAAGGAACACCTTAAGGATTTGAATTTTTTGAATGTGGAGTTTTCTATCAAATTTGAAATCACAGGGAAATTCAGTGAGAACGGCAGTGACTCTGTGGAATATCGGATTTCCATGAATCCGGGGGAACCGCAAAAGGCGCTGTCGCAGGTGGCTTCAGGCGGTGAGCTTTCGCGTATCATGCTGGCCATCAAGACCATGCTGGCAGATAAAGATGAGATAGATACACTTATCTTTGATGAAATAGATGCCGGAATTAGCGGCAGGACAGCTCAAAAAGTTGCGGAAAAAATGCATATTATAGCACAGGCACATCAAGTATTGTGCATTACGCATCTTCCGCAGATTGCAGCCATGGCAGATACACATTTTGAGATAACAAAAGAGCTGACCAAGGAAGAGGCAACAGTAACCCGGATCAGCAGACTTTCAAAGCAAAACAGCATAGACGAACTGGCAAGGCTTTTAGGTGGTTCAGGTATTACAGAAACAGTGCAGGCAAATGCAAGGGAAATGAAGCAGCTGGCGGAAGAAGTGAAAAACAAACAGAAAGATCATGGGGGTAAAAAGGTATGAAAAAGATTTTATATGCAGCATCTGAAGCAGTTCCTTTTATCAAGACAGGTGGGTTGGCAGATGTGGTCGGTGCTTTGCCGAAATACTTCAATACAGAATATTCTGATGTGCGTGTAGTTCTGCCTAAATATGTCTGTATGAAATCCGTATGGAGAGACAGTCTGGAATATAAAGAACATTTTTATATGGAACTGGGCGGTAAGAATTGTTATGTTGGTATTATGGAATTAGAGTACGAAGGAGTGCACTTTTATTTCATCGATAACGAGTATTATTTCTCGGGAGATGCGCCCTATGATGGCGGACTTTGGGATCTTGAGAAATTTGCCTTTTTTTCGAAAGCGGTTCTGTCGATTCTTCCCATCATAGATTTCAGACCGGATATCATCCACTGTCATGACTGGCAGACCGGACTTATTCCGGTATTTCTCCACGATTCTTTTCAGGCTGGAGAGTTTTTTCGCGGCATAAAATCGATTATGACAATCCATAATTTGAAATTCCAGGGGGTATGGGACGTGAAGACCATACGCGCGATTACCGGATTGTCGGAATATTATTTTACACCGGATAAGCTGGAGGCATATAAGAATGCCAATTATTTAAAGGGCGGAATCGTGTTTTCTGAGGCAATTACAACGGTAAGCAAAAGCTATACGGAAGAGATTAAAACACCGTTTTACGGTGAGGGACTGGATGGTCTGTTAAATGCACGTGCAAATGATCTGCGTGGAATTGTGAACGGTATTGATTATGATGAATATAATCCTGAGACGGACACGTATATTTATACGAATTATAATTCTACAACATTTCGTAAAAAGAAAGCAAAAAACAAGCTTGCCCTGCAAAAAGATCTGAATCTGGCCGCAGATACCAAGACCATGATGATTGGCATTGTTTCACGACTTACAGATCAAAAAGGTCTTGATTTAATTGAATGTATACTTGATGAACTGTGCCAGGATGAAGTACAGCTCGTCGTTCTGGGGACCGGTGATGGAAAATATGAGAATATGTTCAGACATTTTGAATGGAAGTACCCGGGTAAAGTATCGGCTAATATTTACTATTCCGAAGAGATGGCTCACAAGATCTATGCCGCCGCAGATGCGTTCTTAATGCCGTCATTGTTCGAGCCCTGCGGACTGAGTCAGCTGATCAGTCTGCGCTATGGTACAGTACCTATTGTACGTGAGACCGGCGGGCTGATTGATACGGTAGAGCCGTATAATGAATACGAAAGCAGTGGTACTGGATTTGGCTTTAAAAATTATTATGCTTATGAACTGCTTGTCACAATCCGGGAGGCACAGCGTATTTTCTACGACAAAAAGAGAGAATGGAACAAGCTGATTGACCGGGGAATGGATCAGGATTTTTCCTGGACGAATTCAGCATCCCAGTATGAGGGGTTATATGCATGGCTGATGGGGGAAGGATGATACGCAGAGACAGTCTGCCTGCTATTTTTTCAGAATCTTTATGACAAATACATAAAATACATAAAAATTAAAGTTGACTTTTACCACGTTTTATACTACTATGGATACATAAAAAGCGAACATAAGTTCGTGTCAACATAATAATCATAGGAGAAAAATAATGAACAATGAAAAGCAAAGAGCCCTGGATGCGGCAATAGGACAGATAGAGAAGCAGTATGGTCAGGGAGCCATCATGAAACTCGGAGAATCGAAGACAAATATGAAGGTTGAGACATCCCCGACAGGCTCTCTTAGTCTGGATATCGCTTTAGGACTGGGCGGTGTTCCGCGCGGTCGTATTATTGAGGTCTATGGACCGGAATCCAGTGGTAAGACGACGGTCGCTCTTCATATGGTTGCTGAGGTTCAAAAGCGTGGTGGTGTTGCAGGGTTTATCGATGCAGAGCACGCATTGGATCCGTCCTATGCCAAGAATATTGGTGTAGACATTGACAATCTCTACATTTCACAGCCGGATAACGGCGAGCAGGCATTGGAGATTACAGAGACCATGGTGCGTTCAGGGGCAGTTGATATTGTCATTGTCGATTCGGTGGCAGCGCTTGTCCCAAGAGCCGAAATCGATGGCGAGATGGGGGATAGTCATGTTGGTTTGCAGGCGAGGCTTATGTCACAGGCGCTGCGTAAACTGACGGCAGTTATCAGCAAATCCAACTGTATTTTGATTTTCATCAATCAGCTGCGGGAGAAGGTAGGTGTTATGTTCGGAAGTCCCGAGACAACTACCGGTGGTCGTGCCTTGAAGTTCTACTCCTCCATACGTCTGGATGTGCGTAGAATTGAAACCCTTAAGCAAGGGGGAGAAATGGTGGGTAACCGTACCCGTATTAAAGTGGTTAAGAACAAAATTGCGCCACCTTTTAAGATGGCGGAGTTCGATATTATGTTCGGTAAAGGTATCTCAAAAGAAGGGGATATTCTGGATCTGGCAGCGGAGACAGGCATCGTGAATAAGAGTGGCGCATGGTACGCATATAACAACAATAAGATTGGACAGGGACGCGAAAATACAAAACTGTTCCTGATGGAAAATCCGGATATGTTAGCGGAAATCGAGCTTAAAGTACGTCAGCATTATCAATTGGAAAAAACGGCAGAGAGTGAAGAAAATCCGGCTGTTGAAGACAAAGAAAAAGAGTAGTATTCCTTGACATAATCTGCAAAACAAGATAGAATTAATATGTTGTATTTGTACAATGAAAACTTAATAAGGAGGTGCTCCTGTGACAGGTGCAATAATAACCGCAATTGTCACTGTGATAGTCACGTTACTTATTGCTATTCCACTTACTGCAAAAAATGCAGTTGCCAAAAAAGTCCGTCAGGATGAAGAAGATATTGGCAATGCAAAAGCAAAAGCGAGAGCAATAATTGATGAAGCCTTAAAAACAGCGGAAACGAACAAGCGCGAAGCAGAGCTTGAGATCAAAGAAGAGTCCTTACGAACTCGTAATGAGTTTGAAAAAGAGACAAAAGATCGACGAGCCGAGCTGCAACGGTATGAGAAGCGCGTATTATCAAAAGAAGAAGCAGTTGATAAGAAAGTGGATGCTGTAGAAAAGCGGGAAGCAGATTATGCAGTGAAAATCAATGAATTACAGGTGAAAGAAAAAAGAGTATCAGAATTACATGACGAAGGAGTACGAAAGCTAGAGGAAGTCTCTGGCCTTACCTCCGAACAGGCAAAAGAACAATTACTGAAATCCGTAGAAGATGAAGTAAAGTTCGATGTGGCAAAGCTGTATAAGGAACTTGAAGAAAAAGCGAAAGAAGAAGCAGATAAAAAAGCGAAGGAGTACGTAGTAACCTCAATCCAGAAATGTGCGGTCGATCATGTTGCGGAAGCAACCATATCGGTAGTGCAGCTTCCCAATGATGATATGAAGGGAAGAATTATTGGCAGGGAAGGACGTAATATCCGGGCGCTTGAGACACTAACAGGGGTTGACTTAATTATTGACGATACTCCGGAAGCAGTTGTGTTATCTTCCTTTGACCCCATCCGAAGAGAAGTGGCTCGTATTTCACTCGAGAAACTGATTGTCGATGGTCGTATCCATCCGGCTCGTATAGAAGAGCTGGTGGAAAAAGCAAAATTGGAAGTTGAAGCAACGATGCGCGAAGAAGGAGAATCCGCCATTATGTCAGTAGGCGTACATGGTATCCATCCTGAATTGGTGAAGCTCCTAGGTCGTATGAAGTTTCGTTCAAGCTATGGCCAGAATGCCTTAAAACATTCGATTGAAGTTGCAGAGTTGTCAGGTCTGCTGGCAGCAGAAGTTGGAGCAGATATTCGACTGGCAAAACGAGCAGGTATACTGCATGACATTGGAAAGTCGATTGATCACGAAGTCGAAGGATCTCACATTCAGATCGGTGTGGATTTATGTAAGAAATACAAAGAATCCAAACTGATTATCAATGCAGTGGCAGCACATCATGGTGATGTTGAGCCCGAGTCCCTGATTGCGTGTCTGGTACAGGCAGCAGATGCAATTTCTGCCGCACGTCCAGGTGCAAGACGAGAATCGCTCGATACTTATACAAATAGATTACAGCAGCTGGAAGATATAACGAATGAATTTAAAGGTGTTGAAAAATCATTTGCCGTTCAGGCAGGTCGGGAAGTACGAGTAATGGTAATTCCGGAAGAAATCAGCGATGCTGACATGGTATTACTGGCTCGTAGTATTTCAAAGCAAATTGAAAGTGAACTGGAGTATCCGGGACAGATTAAAATTAATGTAATTCGAGAAAGTCGCGTATCTGATTACGCGAAATAAATTCATCAGTAGAATAACAGCCCTATATTGTTTATTAGACAATGTACGGGCTGTTTTTTGCTGTTAAAAAGCAGCCTATATCTTGTGTTATAGATTTGCATTATGTGCATATGTAGTAGGCGCAAAAAGAAACTTTGAACTTATGCAGAAAAAGTCAAAAAAGGTTTGATTTTATGTAAATTAGTGATTATAATACTTATATCTTTTGAAGGGTGAATTGCAATGACTTATGAAACGGGGAAGGCAATATGATCGATGTAATTCAAAAATTTGTAACCTATTTACAGAAAACAAAAAAAACATCTACCAACACTATAATTTCATACGAGCGTGATTTGAAGAAAATGCTTCGTTACTTTGAAACGCAGAATATACATGAGGTTTTCCAAGTGACCGGTATCGGTCTGACATCTTATGTTATGTATTTGGAGAAAGAGAACTTTGCAACATCGACAATCTCGAGAAATATTGCCTCAATTCGGGCTTTTTTTCATTGGCTTGAAGGAAAAAAGCTGATTGACAATGATCCTTCGCAGGAACTTAAACCACCAAAAGTGATTAAGAAAGCACCGGAAATTCTGACAGTTGAAGAGGTGAACCGTTTGCTTCTTCAGCCAAGAGAGGATACGGCAAAAGGAATACGTGATCGTTGTATGATGGAAATACTCTATGCTACCGGAATCAGGGTAAGCGAACTTGTGAATTTGCAGACAACAGATGCAAATTTGCAGATGGAGTATATTCGATGCGGACAGGATGGCAGAGAACGAATTATACCATTTGGCTCATTATGCAGAAAATCTTTGAAGAAATACATGGAAGATTCCCGTACTGAATTACTGGGAAAGAATGAATGCAAAGAACTCTTTATCAATTGTTCAGGGAAGTCCATGAGTCGACAGGGCTTTTGGAAGGTATTGAAGAGTTATTCCAGTGAGGCGCATATCACGAAGGATATAACACCGCATACATTACGTCATTCTTTTGCGGCGCATTTAATACAAAATGGAGCAGATGTTAAGAGCGTACAGGAAATGTTGGGGCATTCTGATATTTCAAGTACCCAGATGTATCTTAATCTCGGCAACCAGAAAATGAGAGAAGTGTATAGCAAATCACATCCGAGAAAGTAATGTGAGCAGCTGTTAGATGAAAACACCTCCGTACAATGAGATTCATTGTGCGGAGGTGTTTTGCTAACAATTTTCAGCAATTGTATATAAAAGCTTTTCTGAATCTTCCCATCCTAAGCAGGGATCAGTGATTGACTTGCCATACACCTGGTTAGCTCCTATGGGCTGGCAGCCGCCTTTGATATAGCTTTCAATCATAACACCCTTGATCAAGGTGTAGATTTCAGGGTTTACATTACGGCTGTGCAATACTTCTTTGGTAATACGAATTTGCTGTTTGTATTTCTTACCGGAATTTGAGTGGTTTACATCGACCAATGCAGCCGGGTTGTGCAAATCCCGTTTCTTATATTTCTCAAGTAAATATTCAATGTCTTCATAGTGATAATTTGGAATAGCCTCGCCATGCTTATTCATGGCACCGCGTAATATGGCATGTGCCAATGGATTACCGGAAGTTTTTACTTCCCATCCGCGGTAGATAAATTCATGCCCGCCTTGTGCGGCTACGATGGAGTTAAGCATTACAGATAAATCGCCGCTGGTTGGATTCTTCATGCCCGCAGGAACTTCCATGCCGCTGACCGTCAGGCGGTGCTGCTGATCTTCAACAGAGCGTGCGCCAACAGCAACATAGGAAAGTAAATCCGACAAATAACGCCAGTTTTCAGGGTAGAGCATCTCGTCTGCACAGGTAAAACCGGATTCTTCCATGACCCGGATATGCATCTTACGGATGGCCACCATTCCAGCAAGGAGATCCGGGCGCTTCTGCGGATCGGGCTGGTGAATCATTCCTTTATATCCTTCACCGGTCGTACGTGGCTTGTTCGTGTAGACTCGTGGGATAATGAGAACCTTATCCTTGATTTTTTCCTGAACTTTGCGAAGACGCAAAATATAGTCGCAGACGGCATCTTCATTGTCGGCAGAACAAGGACCAATGACAGCCAGAAATTTATTTGAGGCACCTGTGAATACGTCTCTGATTTCCAGATCCCTGTTTCTCTTTAATTCTTTCAGCTTAGATGAGATGGGATATTTACTCCGTATCTCAGCTGGTGTAGGTAATTTTGTTATGAATTCGAATCCCATAGTTCAATTTCTCCTTCTATTGTCTCTGCTGATTTCTTCAGCATATTTCATTATAATACATTCCTTCAGCATTGTCGACAAAAGCTGTTTGTTTTTTTAATATGTTTTTTTTCAAAAACAAAAGCAGGAGTATTGACAATGAACTAATCTGGTGATAAAGTAACAATATACCCGAGTAAAATACTCGGAATTCAAGAAGGAAGGAATAGGTATGAAACTTTCAACTAAAGGACGATATGGCCTGCAGGCTTTGATCGATTTAGCAGTATATAGTGAAAACGAGGCAGTACCTATTCATAGTATTGCCAAACGCCAGAGCATTTCAGACAGCTATCTGGAACAGCTGGTAAGAAGTCTAAGAAAAGCAGGACTGGTTATGAGTGTACGTGGTGCAGGAGGTGGATATCAATTAGCAAAACCAGCACACTTAATTACAGTAGGAGAAACATTACGGGCACTGGAAGGTGATCTGGACGCAGTAACATGCAGAGGACTTATCACTGCTGACGGAGAGGGCGAGGAAGCCTGCCGGGATGCCAGTACTTGTGTGACAAAACATGTATGGAAACAGATTAATGACAGTATTGCACGTGCCGTAGATACAATAACAATCGGTGAACTGGCAGACGAAAGCAGGGAAATGATAAAGAAAGGGCAGATTTGCTCTCAAAAATGTGAACAGTAGGAGACATGATTATGGAGAAAATGATATATTTAGATAATGCGGCAACTACAAAGACAGCACCCGAAGTGGTTGATGCGATGCTGCCATACTTTACAGAAATATTCGGTAATCCGTCCAGTATTTATAAAATAGCGGCAGAAAGCCAGAAAGCAGTAGCTAAGTCCAGAGAGCTGATTGCCAATTCGATTGGTGCCAAACCAGAAGAAATTTATTTTACAGCCGGTGGAAGTGAGTCGGATAACTGGGCGTTGGTAGCAACCTTTGAAGCTTATAAAAACAAAGGAAATCATATCATAACTTCAAAAGTAGAGCATCATGCGATCCTGCATACTTGCGAGTACCTGGAAAAAGAACGTGGTGCCAGAATTACATATATTGATGTCGATGAGAATGGTATTATTAAACTGGATGAGCTGGAGAAAGCCATCACACCAGAGACAATCTTAATTTCTGTGATGTATGCAAATAACGAAATCGGAACGATTCAGCCCATCGAGCAGATCGGTGCGATTGCACATGAGCATAAAATCCTTTTTCATACGGATGCAGTACAGGCTTATACCCAGCTTGAAATCGATGTAGACAACGAGCATATCGATATGTTAAGCTCAAGTGCCCACAAAATTAA
The DNA here is from genome assembly GCA_047975025.1 of Lachnospiraceae bacterium. Classification (GTDB taxonomy): domain Bacteria; phylum Bacillota; class Clostridia; order Lachnospirales; family Lachnospiraceae; genus JBKECY01. The sequence goes on along the minus strand of JBKECY010000007.1, from coordinate 32,786 downwards.
CGGACCAAAAGGTATTGGATTTCTATATATTCGCAGAGGCGTTAAAATCCGTTCTTTCATTCATGGAGGAGCGCAGGAGCGCAAGCGGCGTGCCGGAACTGAGAACGTGACTGGAATTGTTGGGTTTGGTAAGGCCGTCGAGATATCATTGGCGAATCGCGAACAACGCGTGGCAAAGGAAATAGAACTTCGTGATTATCTCATAAATAAAATTTTAAAAGAAGTTCCATTTGCCCGTCTGAACGGTGATGCAGGAAAGAGACTGCCGAATAATGTTAACATTAGTTTTCAGTTCATTGAAGGTGAGTCCTTGTTGATTATGCTGGATATGGAAGGCATTTGTGCCTCCAGTGGTTCCGCATGCACGTCCGGTTCTCTGGACCCGTCCCATGTATTGCTTGCCATTGGCCTGCCGCATGAAATCGCACATGGGTCTTTGCGACTCACATTAAGTCAGGAGACCACAAAAGAAGAACTTGACTTCACTGTTACCAGCATCAATAGAATTGTCAATAACCTGCGCCAGATGTCTCCTCTGTATGAGGATTACATGAAAAAGCATCAGAGCACAGCTGTGTAAGCTGATTAAAAGGAGGAACTTTAGTATGTATAGCGAAAAAGTAATGGAGCATTTCCAAAATCCCAGGAACGTTGGGGAAATAGAAAATGCCAGCGGCGTAGGAACCGTTGGCAATGCAAAATGCGGAGATATCATGCGAATCTATCTTGATATTGATGAGAATCATATTGTAAGGGACTGTAAGTTCAAGACCTTCGGCTGTGGTGCCGCTGTTGCCACAAGCAGTATGGCGACTGAGCTTGTCAAAGGGAAAAGTATTGAAGAAGCGCTGCAAGTGACAAATAAGGCTGTTATGGAGGCACTTGATGGTCTGCCAGCCGTCAAAGTCCACTGTTCACTTCTTGCGGAAGAAGCAATTCATGCGGCCCTATGGGATTATGCTGAAAAGAATCATATCACAATCAAAGGATTAAAAAAGCCAAAGTCAGATATCCACGATGGTGAGGAAGAGGAAGAGTACTAAAATGAAGAAAGAACGTGTTGTTGTTGGTATGTCTGGCGGCGTCGATTCCTCAGTCGCCGCCTATCTATTAAAGCAGCAGGGCTATGATGTTGTAGGTGTGACAATGCAGATCTGGCAGGATGAAGACAACCAGAGCGTAGAGGAAAATGGAGGCTGTTGCGGACTGAGTGCGGTTGACGATGCCCGCCGGGTGGCAGCCATGTTGGATATTCCTTACTACGTGATGAACTTCAAACGTGAATTCAAAGAAAATGTCATGGATTACTTTGTGGAAGAATATATTAACGGCAGGACTCCTAATCCTTGTATTGCCTGTAATCGATATGTAAAATGGGAATCCATGCTTAAACGAAGTCTGGAGATAGGCGCAGACTATATAGCGACCGGCCATTATGCTAAGATCGAACAATTAGCTAATGGCCGTTATGCATTAAAAAAATCTGCCACTTTGGAAAAAGACCAGACCTATGCATTATATAACTTGTCACAAGAGCAGCTGGCTCATACACTGATGCCGTTAGGTTATTATAGTAAGCCGGAAATCCGTAGAATTGCAGAGGATATTGGCATCCCTGTGGCGCACAAACCGGACAGTCAGGAAATTTGTTTTGTGCCGGACAATGATTATGCCGGTTTTATCCAAAGCCAGGTTCCCTTTACCATAGAACCGGGAAATTATGTGGATACAAAAGGAAATATTATAGGAACTCATAAAGGAATTACACATTATACAGTTGGTCAGCGCAAAAAACTCAATCTTGCGTTAGGTCATCCTGTATTTGTAAAAGAAATCCGCCCTATGGCCAATGAAGTAGTCATTGGAGAAGCCAAGGACATTATGCAAAATGCTTTGCTCGCAGACAGAATTAACCTGATGTCTGTTACCTGTCTTGAAAAAGAACTGGAAGTAGAAGCCAAAATACGTTATAATCATAGAGGAACTAGTGCAACGATTCAGATGACAGACGAAAACCAACTCATTTGTCGGTTTAAAGAACCGCAAAGAGCGATTACGCCGGGACAGGCGGTCGTGTTCTATAAGGATGAGGTTGTCGTTGGTGGCGGAACAATCGTTGTTGGTCTGAATGAATAAAATGGTGGTGAAGCGTGACAGGACTTACGAAAGAACAGGTTGCCGAAAGAAAGGCAAAAGGGCTGGTAAACATTGATGAAATGCCAGAGCCAAGATCCTATAAAAAGATTATAAAAGACAATACACTTACATTTTTCAACTTTTTGAATATTGCATTATTTGCGTTGATTATTTCTGTTGGGTCTGTTAAGAACTCATTTTTTGTTACGATTATTTTTACCAACACTATAATTGGTATTTTTCAAGAAATTCGTGCGAAGAAAACGTTAGATAATCTGGCAATTCTTACAACGAGTAAGGCCAGGATCATCCGCGAAAGTGTTGAGACAACAGTCGATACCGAAGAAATAGTATTGAACGATATTATACGCCTGCGGATGGGAGATCAGGTACCCGCAGACGTTGTTATACGCGAAGGGAGTCTTGAAGTCAATGAATCGTTGATTACCGGAGAATCGGATAATCTGATAAAAGGTGAAAACGACGGACTTTATTCGGGAAGTTTTGTTACAGCTGGGGAGGCATTATGTGAAGTCATCCATGTGGGCAGGGAGAATTATGTATCCCGCATCACAGCGGAGGCAAAAGAATTCAGAAAACACGATTCACAGCTGCGTAACTTCTTAAACGGTGTCTTAAAAGTAGTCAGTATTATCATTGTACCGCTGGGGGCGGCTGTATTCTATAAGCAGTACTTTTTATCTGATGCAACGTTTCAGGCTGCGGTTGTGAATTCAGTGGCTGCTGTGCTGGGAATGATTCCAGAGGGGCTGGTTCTGCTGACGAGTATTGCACTGACACTCGGTTCATTAAAACTCGCTCAGCAAAAAGTCTTGGTACAGGAGCTATTCTGTATTGAAACACTGGCACATGTGGACACTTTATGTCTTGATAAGACCGGCACGATTACCGAAGGAAGTATACGAGTAGAAGAGGTAGTACAGTTACAGGATGGGGATTTGACTGCTCCTATGGGCAATATGATGTCGGTTCTTCATGATCATAATGCAACATTTGATGCATTACATGAATATTTTCCGCCGCAGGAAGATTTTGTCCTGCACCACATTATTCCGTTTTCATCTGACAGAAAGTATAGTGGTGCCTGTTTTAGCAGTGCAGGAACCTATTTGATTGGCGCTGTACAGTTTTTATTTCCTGATACGCAAAAGTATGGCAAGGTTATCAAAACCTGTGCTGAGCATGCCAGTCGGGGATTTCGTGTACTTGTGCTGGGACATAGTACCAGAGAGAACAGAGATACGGAAATTCCAGCAGATTTGGAGCCAATCGGCATTCTACTCTTATCTGACGTAGTGCGTAATGACGCAGAAGAAACTCTGGCTTTTTTCGATGGTCAGGGTGTGGATATTAAAGTTATCTCGGGGGATGACCCGGTAACTGTTTCAGCGGTCGCCCGCAAAGCAGGTCTTAAAAATGCCGACCATTATGTGGACGCAACGACTCTTAAGACAAAAGAAGAGTTATACGAGGCGGTTCACAATAACAGCGTATTCGGCCGCGTAACACCATTACAGAAAAAGCAGATGGTACAGGCTCTTAAATATGATGGTCACACTGTCGCCATGACAGGCGATGGAGTAAATGATGTATTGGCATTAAAAGAATCAGATTGTAGTATAGCCATGGCTTCCGGAAGTGAGGCGGCCAAGAATGTTGCCAATATTGTGCTTTTGAATTCGGATTTTGCGGCGATGCCCCATGTGCTGAATCAGGGACGCCGGGTTATTAATAATATCCGGATGGCATCATCCATGTTTTTAATTAAGACGGTCTTTTCTTTCTTTTTGTCTCTCCTGTTGATTTTCTTTGGAGATGCATACCCGTTTGAGCCGATACAGATGTCTATTATCAGTGCCTGTGCAGTTGGCATACCCACCTTCTTACTTGCGAAGGAAGCGAATTTTGAGCGAATTTTAGAAGGATTTGTGCGGCGGATTCTGTTACTTGCGTTACCTACAGCACTGACAATCACAATTTGTGTGTTTGCCCTGATGCAGATTTGCCAGCACATTTATAACTCCAATGAAATGCTGGCGACGGCCTGTGTCCTTGTAACCGGGTGGACCTATATGGAGGCGTTAGGTCGTGTGTATCCACCGAAAAGCCTGTATAGAAAAACTGTTATTTATGGGGTACAGATTATGTTTTTCGGCGGCTTACTCTTAGGGGAAGTCCTGTTTGGTCTTTTTAATATGAAATCACTTCAGTTTCCGATGATTATTATCGTATTTACCTTTATGACGGTATCTCCACTGCTTGTAACGGGAATTACCCGATTGTTTGATTCTGTGATTTCTCTTTTTAAAAAACAGAGAAATAAACGATACATTCGATTAAAGGCAAAAAAAGAAAAGCAGAAAAGAGCCAAAACCAGTTAATTATTGTATAGATGAAACAATCAGATAGGAGATGAAGACGATGAGCAAAATGCCATTGGTTTTTGTTGGACATGGGTCGCCAATGAATGCAGTAGAAGACAATCATTTTGTGAGAGACTGGCAGGCGGTGGCAGGTCAAATCCCAACACCGAAAGCGATTTTGTGTATTTCGGCACATTGGTATACCGATGCGACCTATATTACCGCAGATGAACGGCCTGCGATGATTTACGATATGTATGGTTTCCCCAGTGAACTGTATGAAATTCAATACCCAGCCGTCAATGATCTCTCACTGGTCACTGAAATTGAGAGTCTTCTTGCCGGGCGGGCGGTCAAGATGCCGGGACGTGGATACGATCATGGTGTCTGGTCCGTATTATGCCATATGTATCCTCAGGCTGATATTCCGTTATGTCAATTAAGCATTGATGCCTCCCTGCCCATAGCCGAGCACTATAAAATTGGAAAGTCACTGGCTGCATTGCGCGAACAAGGGGTTTTGATTTTGGGAAGCGGTAATGTGGTTCATAATTTGGGGCGCGTAGGCTGGGATATGTCAGGTGGCTATCCATGGGCAGAAGAATTCGACGCATATATCAAAGAGCATATAGTAAAGCGAGATGATGATGCAGTGATTCATTTTGAGAAAGCAGGTGCTTCGGCGCGTCAGGCCGTACCGTATCCGGACCACTTTATTCCGCTGCTCTATATTTTAGGAGCTTCCGGAGAAGAGGATCAAGTCAGTACATTTGCGGATGGATGCGTTTTGGGATCCTTATCTATGACATCCTATATATTCTCTTAATAGCATCGTTTATACATAAAACCCCCTTGCCATTTCATTTCTGAGAAGGCAAGGGGGTTTGTGGTACAGAAATTAATTATCCTCTTCGTTCATCGTATATACATGACGTTTTTTAGCAAATTCATCACTTTGCAGATATTCATCATAAGAAGCAATTTTATCGACAATCTGGCCGTTTGGCAGAATTTCTATAATACGATTCGCTGTCGTCTGAACAAACTGATGATCGTGTGAAGAAAAGAGTATTACGCCCGGAAATTTAATCAGTGCATTATTCAATGCGGTGATGGATTCCATATCCAGATGGTTGGTCGGTTCATCAAGAATCAGGACATTAGAACCGGAAATCATCATTTTGGATAACAGACATCTGACCTTCTCACCTCCGGAAAGAATCTTGACTTTTTTAACTCCATCTTCACCGGCGAAAAGCATACGTCCAAGAAATCCACGCACATATGTGGCATCTTTGTTCTCGGAATATTGGGTCAGCCACTCGACAATCGTGAGATCATTGTCAAACTCAGCAGTGCTGTCTTTGGGGAAATAGGCCTGTGTCGTTGTAATGCCCCATTTATAACTTCCCTCATCCGGCTCAAGCTCTCCGGTAAGAATTTTGAAAAGAGTACTCTTGGCAAGCTCCTGCGCACCGACAAATGCAACTTTATCCTCATGATTAAGAATAAAACTAACCTGGTCGAGAAGCGCTTCTCCCTCAGATTTTATAGAAATATTTTCCACCGTCAGAACTTCGTTTCCAATCTCGCGATTGGGTCTGAAATCGATGTAAGGATATTTTCTGCTGGAAGGCTTAATATCATCAAGCTCGATTTTTTCCAGCGCTTTTTTTCTGGAAGTTGCCTGTTTGGATTTTGAAGCATTAGCACTAAAACGGGAGATAAACTCTTGAAGTTCCTTGATTTTGTCTTCCTTTTTCTTATTTGCTTCTTTCATCTGCTTCACGAGAAGCTGGCTGGATTCGAACCAGAAGTCATAATTTCCAGCGTACAATTGGATTTTACCATAATCGATATCCGCTGTATGGGTACATACTTTGTTCAGGAAATAACGATCATGAGATACTACAATTACCGTATTCTCAAAGTTGATAAGAAATTCCTCCAGCCATTCGATCGCATTTAGATCAAGGTGGTTGGTCGGCTCATCGAGAAGCAGGATATCAGGATTGCCGAACAATGCCTGTGCCAGCAGAACTTTGACCTTGATACTTCCGTTTAAATCCTTCATCACAGAGTCATGAAATTGTGTGTCGACACCAAGTCCGTTCAGGAGTGTTGCGGCATCAGATTCAGCCTCCCAGCCGTTCATATCGGCAAATTCGCCCTCCAGTTCACTGGCTCGAATGCCATCTTCATCTGTGAAATCTTCTTTTGCATAGATGGTTTCTTTTTCCTTCATGATCTGGTACAGCCGGGCATTTCCCATGATGACCGTATCAAGAACGGTATAGCTGTCATACTTGAAGTGATCCTGCTGTAAGAAGGAGAGACGTTCGCCCGGTGTGATTACGATATCACCGCTGGTCGTATCGAGTTGTCCGGACAGGATTTTTAGAAATGTAGACTTTCCAGCACCGTTGGCACCGATCAGGCCATAGCAATTTCCCTCTGTAAATTTAATATTGACATCTTCAAACAGTGCTTTTTTACCAATCCGAAGAGTCACATTACTTGCTGCTATCATGATATACCTCTTTCTTTTATGATGTAGCGCTAATCCTGTATAAGATTACAAGACTGCTTTAGTCCTTAATTTTACAGTATATTACAGATTTTGCAATAGTTTTTCACTAAAACAAAATATATTGTTTTTAGATATTTAAACTTGACTATAAATAATAATAGTGATAAGTTAATAAATAAAAGAAGGTGATGAAGATGCTGATAACCAGAGAGTGTGATTATGCAATACGTGTGTTGCGCGCGTTAGCGGACAAACCGGTAGTATGTGTCAAAGAAATTTGCGAACAAGAGAGCATTACAGTACCGTTTGCTTATAAAATATTAAATAAACTGAAAAATTCAAATTTGGTCATTGCTTATAGAGGCGTAAATGGCGGATATTCCTTTAATGAAGAGGCAGCTGATGTGACGTTGCTTGATGTCTACCAGGCGATTGACCCCAATCTTTTTATTATTGATTGTCTTAATCCAGAGAAACCATGCAAGAATCATGATGGTCAGGGTGCGATTTGCCGGGTACATTTGGAACTGGCAAGAGTGCAAAGATCTTTTATGCAGATGTTATCTGAAAAAACCCTATTACAATTATTGAGAGAAGATCCCAGACAGGCCGTAGAATAAATATGAGTTTTTGTGACAGCATATGGCAGGAGACAGTCCGTTTCAGGGGGGTGTCTTCTTTTGTATTTGTATGGGATTATGTACAAGAAATCAACGATTCTTAAATGGACAACCCATAGAAAGCGTGCTATAATCAAGTTTGGTATTTAGTGGAAAATACTAAAGTATGATATTTTTAAGGAGGAAAAACAATGGCAAGAAAGATGAAGACCATGGATGGTAATCATGCCGCAGCACATGCGTCTTACGCGTATTCAGAAGTGGCAGCAATTTACCCAATTACTCCATCATCTGTAATGGCTGAAGCGACTGATGAATGGGCGACACAAGGGAGAAAGAATATTTTCGGGCAGGAAGTACAGGTTACAGAAATGCAATCTGAGGCAGGTGCCGCAGGAGCAGTACATGGTGCTTTGTCAGCAGGTGCGTTAACAACTACATACACCGCTTCTCAAGGTTTGCTGTTGATGATTCCTAACTTATACAAGATAGCTGGAGAGCAGCTGCCGGGTGTTTTTAACGTATCTGCCCGTGCACTGGCAAGCCATGCATTATCTATTTTTGGTGATCACTCTGATGTATATGCCTGTCGCCAAACAGGTGCAGCTATGCTGTGTGAATCCAGCGTACAGGAAGTTATGGACCTGACACCGGTAGCACATTGTGCATCACTCAAAGGAAAAGTTCCGTTCATCAATTTCTTTGATGGATTTAGAACATCACATGAAGTTCAGAAAATCGAGACATGGGATTATGCAGATCTTGAAGATCTTGTTGATATGGATTCTATCGACCAATTCAGAAAAAATGCGTTGAATCCAAACCGTCCTGTAATTCGTGGTTCAGCACAGAACCCAGATATCTTCTTCCAGGCAAGAGAGGCCTGCAATCCGTACTATAATGCATTACCTGCAATTGTTCAGGAATACATGGACAAAGTAAATGCTAAGATTGGTACTGACTACAAATTGTTCAACTATCATGGTGCACCGGATGCAGAGCATGTCATTGTTGCCATGGGTTCTGTATGCGATACAATTGATGAGACATTGGATTACCTTCTGGCTGCCGGTGAAAAAGTTGGACTTGTTAAAGTAAGACTTTACAGACCATTCTGTGCAGATGCATTGTTAAGTGCTATTCCGGATTCTGTTAAGACGATTTCTGTATTAGATCGTACCAAAGAGCCGGGTGCGCTTGGTGAGCCTTTGTTCTTAGACGTAGTAGCCTCTATCAAAGATACGAAATTTAAAGATGTGACTGTATTATCCGGACGTTATGGTCTTGGTTCCAAAGATACGACACCGGCACAGATCGTAGCCGTATTTAATAACAAGGACAAGAAGGAATTTACGATTGGTATCGTGGATGATGTTACGAACCTTTCACTGCCGCTTGGTGAAGAACTGGTAACAACACCAGAAGGAACCATCAACTGCAAATTCTGGGGTCTGGGAGCAGATGGTACTGTCGGAGCCAATAAGAACTCCATCAAAATCATCGGTGACAATACAGATATGTATGCACAGGCTTATTTTGATTATGATTCCAAAAAATCCGGTGGTGTTACCATGTCTCACCTGAGATTCGGTAAGAAACCAATTAAATCTACATACTTAATCAAACGTGCAGACTTTGTGGCTTGCCACAATCCGTCTTATGTTGATAAATACAATATGGTGCAGGAAGTAAAAGACGGTGGAACATTCCTGCTGAACTGCCCATGGGATATGGCGGGAATCGAGAAGCATCTTCCAAGTCAGGTAAAAGGCTATATTGCAAACCACAACATCAAATTCTATGTAATTGATGGTATTAAAATTGGTAAAGAAATCGGTCTTGGCGGACGTATCAATACCGTATTACAGTCAGCATTCTTCAAACTGGCGAACATCATTCCTGAGGAGCATGCAATTGAGCTTATGAAGGCAGCTGCCAAAGCTTCTTACGGTAAAAAAGGTGACAAGATCGTACAGATGAACTATGATGCCATTGATGCCGGTGCAAAACAGGTGGTTGAAGTGGAAGTTCCTGAAAGCTGGAAGAGCATCGAACAAGGTGAGCTTCAGTTCAAGACTGCCACAGGAAACAGAAAAGATGTTGTTGATTTCGTAAATAACATTCAGGTTAAAGTAAATGCACAGGAAGGTAATTCACTTCCAGTATCTGCTTTTTCAGATTATGTAGATGGCACAACACCATCAGGTTCTTCTGCCTATGAAAAACGTGGTATTGCAGTAGATATTCCGATTTGGAACAGTGATAATTGTATCCAGTGTAATCGTTGCTCTTATGTATGCCCTCATGCTGTTAACCGTCCAATCGCTTTGACAAAAGAAGAGGTTGAGGCTGCACCGGAAGGATTCAGATCTATTCCGCTTACAGGACTTCCGGAATATCAGTTCTCAATCGTGGTTTCTGCATATGATTGTACCGGATGTGGTTCTTGTGCTAACGTATGCCCAGGTAAAAAAGGTAATAAAGCACTGACGATGGAAAACATGGAAGCAAATGTGGCTGAGCAGGTTAATTATGATTATGCCGTATCACTTCCGGAAAAACAGGATGTAATTGATAAATTCAAAGAGACAACGGTCAAAGGAAGCCAGTTCAAGACTCCTTTACTTGAATTCTCAGGCGCTTGTGCAGGTTGTGGAGAGACTCCTTATGCAAAACTGATCACACAGTTGTTTGGTGACAGAATGTATATTGCAAATGCTACCGGATGTACTTCAATCTGGGGTAACTCTTCACCTTCAACACCATATACGGTGAATGCAAAAGGACGCGGCCCGGCTTGGTCGAACTCTCTGTTTGAGGATAATGCAGAATTTGGATATGGTATGCTGCTGGCTCAGCAGGCTATCAGAACCAATCTGAAATCTAAAGTTGAAGCACTTGTAAAAGAAGGTAAAAATGATGCCGTAGTAGCAGCAGGTCAGGAGTGGCTGGATACGTTCTCAGTAGGTGCAACGAATGGAAGTGCAACTGATAAACTTGTAGCGGCATTAGAAGCATGCGGTTGTGATGCAGCCAACGAAATCCTGAAAAATCAGGAATTCCTGTCTAAAAAATCACAATGGATCTTTGGCGGCGACGGCTGGGCTTATGATATCGGCTTTGGTGGCGTAGACCATGTCATGGCAAGCGGACAGGATATCAATATCATGGTATATGATACTGAGGTATATTCTAATACAGGCGGACAGGCTTCAAAATCAACTCCTACCGGTGCAGTAGCTCAATTTGCTGCCGGCGGTAAAGAAGTTAAGAAAAAAGATCTTGCCAGCATTGCTATGAGTTACGGTTATGTATATGTGGCTCAGATCGCTATGGGTGCGGATTACAATCAGACGGTTAAGGCAATTGCAGAAGCAGAAGCTTATCCGGGCCCATCACTGATCATTGCGTATGCTCCATGTATCAACCATGGTATCAAGGTTGGTATGAGCAAGGCACAGACAGAAGAAGAATTAGCTGTAAAAGCTGGTTACTGGCATAACTTCCGTTATAATCCGGAACTTAAACTAGAAGGCAAGAATGCATTCCTGCTTGATAGTAAAGCTCCAACAGGAGATTATCAGGAATTCCTAGACGGTGAAGTAAGATACAATGCACTGAAACGTTCTAATCCGGAGAAAGCGGCCAGATTGTTCAAGCAGTCTGAAGGTTTTGCAAAAGAAAGATACGAATACTTAAACAGATTAGTTACATTATATAGTGCTGAGCAGCCAGATGCTGAGTAATCAATAATCAAAAAGTGACAAAGGTGTGGATGCCTTTGTCACTTTTTGATTGTAAAAGCTTGGTATTTTGTAAATAGTTGTGGTAGAATAAGAATAGTGTTTTTTCTAAGAAAGGATGCATATGATTGGAATAATTGACTACGACGCAGGAAACATTAAAAGTGTCGAAAAAGCACTTGTATTATTAGGTGAAGAGCCGCTTGTTACCCGAAACAGAGAGGAACTGCTGCAAGCTGATAAAGTGATCCTGCCGGGAGTGGGAAGCTTTGCAGATGCCATGCATAATTTACATGAATTTGGACTGGTTTCGGTTATTCATGAAATTGCTGCCCGCAAAACACCTTTTTTGGGAATTTGTCTGGGGCTTCAGCTTCTATTTGAATCAAGCGAAGAATCACCAGGTGTAGAGGGGCTTGGGCTATTGCCTGGCAAGATTTTGAGAATCCCTCAGACACCAGGACTTAAAATTCCGCACATGGGCTGGAATTCGCTGCACTTACAAAATTATGGTACCTTGTTTGAGGACATACCGGAAGATACGTATGTCTATTTTGTGCATTCTTATTATTTGCAAGCACAAAACGATGAGATCGTCAAGGCAACAACAGAATATGGTACTTTAATTCATGCGTCTGTTGAGAGTGACAACATTTTTGCCTGTCAGTTTCACCCTGAGAAAAGCAGCAGGTGGGGATTACAGATGCTGAAGAATTTTTCCAAAGTGAAAGGAGTACGGTAAATGTTTACAAAACGAATTATACCTTGCCTTGATGTTCATGATGGAAGAGTGGTAAAAGGTGTGAATTTTGTGAATCTGCAGGATGCAGGTGATCCTGTGGAAATTGCAAAGGCATACGATGCGGCCGGTGCTGATGAAATAGTGTTTTTGGATATTACGGCATCATCTGATCAGAGAAATACAGTGGTAGATATGGTACGCAGAGTTGCTGCCAATGTATTTATCCCATTTACTGTGGGAGGTGGAATCAGAAGTGTAGAAGATTTCAAGGTATTATTGCGTGAGGGAGCAGATAAGATTTCTATCAATTCATCTGCAATTAACCAACCGTCACTTATACAGGAAGCCGCCTATAAATTTGGAAGTCAATGTGTCGTTGTGGCGATTGACGCCAAACGAAGAGCAGATCATTCCGGATGGAATATTTACAAAAACGGCGGGAGAATTGATGTTGGTATTGATGCTCTTGAATGGGCTCAAAAAGTAGAAGCTTTGGGAGCCGGTGAGATTCTTTTAACAAGTATGGACTGCGATGGAACCAAGGATGGATATGATATTGAATTGACGAATGCCGTTGCTCAAAGTACTTCCATTCCTGTAATCGCATCCGGCGGTGCCGGCAAGCTGGAGCATTTTTATGAAGCACTTACGGCAGGTGGTGCTGATGCCGCTCTGGCAGCTTCCTTATTTCACTATAAGGAGCTTACAATTTCAGAAGTTAAGCAGTATCTGAAAGCTAAAAACATACCAATGAGAGAGTCGTAGGAATGGAGTTCTATCATGTCAGTAATTAGTGGTAAATGGGAAGAGGCTTTACAACCGGAGTTTAAAAAGCCATATTATAAAAAGCTTTATATGACTATACAAGAAGAGTATAAAACAAAACAAGTGTTTCCGCCGGCAGATCAGATCTTTGAAGCCTTCCATTTGACTCCGCTTGAAGAGGTCAAAGTCGTGATCTTGGGACAGGATCCCTATCACAATTTTAATCAGGCGCATGGTCTTTGCTTTTCGGTAAGAGATGAGGTGGAGATTCCTCCGTCCCTCGTCAATATTTTCAAAGAATTGCAAGATGATCTGGGGTACCCGGTACCTGCAAGCGGCAATCTGCAGAAATGGGCCCAGCAAGGCGTTCTCCTCTTGAATACAGTTCTTACTGTAAAAGCACATCAGGCCAACTCGCATCAGGGAATCGGTTGGGAGGAATTTACAGATGCTGCGATTCGGGCTCTTGATCAGCAGGAGCGTCCGATTGTATTTATTTTATGGGGGAGCCCGGCACGCAAGAAAAAAGCTATGCTGACAAACCCGAAGCATCTGATTCTAGAGGCACCGCATCCCAGCCCATTATCTGCGTATCGAGGCTTTTTTGGAAGCCGCCCGTTTAGCAGATCCAATGAGTTTCTGGAAGCTAACGGAAGTAAGACCATTGATTGGCAGTTATAAGCAGGCTTACAAAAAACATACAGGTGGAAATCAAACATGAGTAATAAAAGCAATTTAATACGCAACACATCCTTTTTGCTAATTGCAGCTATCATATCAAAAGTTATTGGCGTACTATACAGAAGCCCTCTGGATTCCATTGTAGGCAGTGTAGGAATGGGATATTCAGGATATGCACAGACAGCATATTTCCTGCTTTTGGTCATTTCATCATTCAGCATCCCGCAGGCAGTATCTATTATTATGTCAGATTGTCTGACGAAAGGTGAATATAAGAATGCCCAACGGGTTTTCAGGGGCTCTTTACTATACGTAGTTGTAGTTGGAGGGATTGCCGCGTTGTTCTGTTTCTTTGGGGCACAAATTATGCTGCCCAGTAATATGACAGGTGCAATTCCTGCATTGCGGATCTTGGCACCGACGATTTTTTTATCAGGTATTTTAGGTGTGTTTCGTGGCTATTTCCAATCTTACAGGAACATGTTTCCTACTTCTATATCGCAGATCATAGAACAGATCTTTAATGCGGTGGTAAGTCTGCTGGCAGCATGGCTTTTCATACGCAGCTTTGCTGCATCTGATGAAGAAAGTATTGCCGTATGGGGAGCTGCCGGCGGCACTGTGGGAACCGGTGCGGGTGTTGTAGTTGCCTTGTTATTTATGCTGCTTGTGTACTCTCTCAATAAGCCTGCGATAAAAAGGCGCATAAAGTCTGACAAAAGAAGTCATATTATGTCTTCCAAAGAAATTCTGCGTTTGATTCTTATGATGGTCACACCGATTATTGTCAGTGCCTTTATTTATAATGTATCCGGCTATTTAAACAGCTATATTTTTTCAGAAATTATGGGAAGAAAAGGTCTTTCAGAGCTTGCTATTTCGGCGCTTAGCGCTGAATACACACAATATTTCATGACAATTATCAATGTTCCCATGACGTTGTCTAATGCGGCATCCACTTCATTAATTCCGGAAATTGCTGCGCTGTATTCGAAAAAAGATATTCGAGGGGCTAATAAAATTGCAGATGATGCGATACAGATGTCCATGTTTATCTCCATACCTGCCACGATAGGAATTATTGTTCTGGCACATCCAATTGTATCACTCTTATTTAGAAATACGACTGGAACAGCAGGCTATCTGCTAATGATTGGAGCTGTTACGGTGGTACTGACTTCATTGTCAAATATCACTAATGGAATGATGCAGGGGATTGGCAAACCACGTGTACCGATGAAGAATGCGGCGATTGCTCTGGGACTGGATATTATTCTGGTAGTTGTACTGCTTTTTACCACAAATCTGGGAATCTATGCTGTCTTGATTGCAATGCTGGCCTACTCAACACTGATTTGTGTGCTGAATGATTTATCTGTCAAAAAGCATCTCGGATATAAGAATAAGTGGAGAGGTGCCTATCTGAATCCATTTTTGGCATCACTGCCTATGGGACTGTCTGCATGGGCAGTATATCAGCTGCTCTACATGCTGCTGCACATGAACAGTATTGCACTGTTTATTGCAATTATAGTAGCGGTTGTTGTATACATGATAACATACGTTATGATTTCAAGGCCGACACCAGAAGAACTTAGTAAAATCCCGGGTGGAAACCTGATCAACAAAGTGATTGACAAATTACCCTGGGGATTGTAGTCGTATGGCCAAGCCAGAGAGGAGCAGTATATGCAGCATAGAATGAAGACACATCCATTATCGGAAACACGAGTTAATGCCCTGCTGAAACGGGTGCAGACGGGGAGTCTGGCAACGCTCAATGCGGATGGCACACCATACAATACTCCGGTACATTTTGTTTATGAAGATAGCTGTATTTATATTCATGGACTGCCAAAAGGCCAGAAAATCGATAATATACTGCGGGATGAAAAAGTCGGTTTTACAGCATATGAAATGCAGAGTCTTCTGCTGGATGCGAATGGTGAACCCTGTGATACGAACACTCAATATGAAAGTGTAATTGTGACCGGAAGAGCTGCCGTCGTGGATGATTTGGATGAAAAGAAGACAATCCTTCATAAGATAGTCGAAAAATACACACCTCACCTAAGCGAAATGCGAATTCCTGACAACATGCTGCGTGGAACTGCAGTACTTAAGGTTGTTGTTACGGAACTTACAGGAAAGTATTATGAATAACTGTTTTTTCAGTATATAAAGAGAATGCCGGACAAGCTTTACATGTCCGGCATTCTCTTTTATTCGTAATTTTTTCTGGCAGTTGACAGCATGAGTTTAATGCGATTCAGCTGATTTACCTCGCTTGCACCCGGATCATAATCAATAGCGACAATGTTGGATTCGGGATAATGCCGTCGGATTTCTTTTATGACGCCCTTGCCAACCACATGATTAGGCAGGCATCCAAAAGGCTGAGTACAAACTATATTAGGTGCACCACTGTGAATCAATTCAAGCATTTCTCCTGTGAGGAACCAGCCTTCCCCTGTCTGATTTCCGATGGATACAATAGGAGAGGCCATTTTAGCCATTTTCTTTATGCTGACCGGCGGACTGAAATGTTTGCTTTTTATAAAGGCTCTATTGGCAGGCCCGCGAACCCAGTCAATCCCTTTGATTGCAATATTCGATAAGAATGCAGTTGATTTTTTGTGACCAAGGTACTGGCTTTTGAAGTTCTGATTAAAGAAGCAGTAACTCATAAAATCAATTAAATCCGGTACGACTGGCTCAGCGCCTTCTGCCTCTAATAATTCTGCTAATCGGTTATTGGCAGCCGGCAGGAACTTAACTAAGATTTCACCGACAATTCCAACCCTTGGCTTCGTTTCGTTAGAAATCAAAATGTGATCAAAATCTTCAATAATCTGCCGGCATAGCTCTTTAAAACGTCTGTGAGAAGGACGATTCTGACTGATGAATTCCATACAGACAGCTTCCCATTTCTGGTGAATTCGATCCGTTGTACCAGGGGTAATCTCATAAGGACGCATCCGGTAGGTACATTTCATAAAAATATCGCCAAACACTGCAGCGTAGACCATGCGTTTGACCAGTGGAAACGTGATGGTAAATCCAGGATTACTTTCCAGACCACTTAGGTTCAGAGAAATAACCGGAATATGTGCCATATCAGCCTTCTCTAAAGCGCGGCGGATAAATGCAATGTAATTCGAAGCGCGGCAGCCGCCGCCGGTCTGACTCATTATGATAGCAGTTTTCGATAAATCGTAATTCCCAGAGAGCAACGCCTGCATTATTTGCCCCACTACCATCAAAGATGGATAGCAGGCATCGTTGTTAACGTATTTGAGCCCGACATCCACTGCTTCTTTGTTGTCATTTGGTAATACGACCAAATTATAACCTGAAACCTGAAATGCACGTTCAAGCATTGTGAAATGAATCGGTGACATTTGTGGACATAAAATGGTATAGTTCTTGCGCATTTCTTTAGTAAAGGAAACTTTATCAATAGCTGACGACCGTACAGTACGTTCCATCTTTTTGTCGTCTCTTACGCGAATAGCCGCTAACAAAGAACGAACACGAATACGGGCAGCTCCGAGGTTGTTTACCTCATCAATCTTTAAGCAGGTATAAATCTTTCCACTACGTTCTAATATTTCATATACTTCATCTGTGGTAACGGCATCCAGACCGCAGCCGAATGAATTCAGCTGAATCAAATCAAGGTTGTCACTGCTTTTTACATAATTTGCCGAGGCATAAAGACGTGTGTGGTACATCCACTGATCATTTACCCGCAAAGGCCGTTCGATAGGGGCAAGGTGTGAGATTGAATCTTCTGTTAAAACCGCCAATCCAAATCCGTTGATTAATTCGGGAATACCATGGTGGATTTCCGGGTCAATATGATATGGGCGGCCAGCCAGAACAATCCCGCGCTTATTATTGTCTTTAAGGTACTGCAGGGTCTCCTCACCTTTTTTCATAACATCCTGCCGGGCGTTTACCTGTTCCTGCCAGGCCAGACTGACAGCTTGTCTTACCTCTGAAGCTGGAATAGAAGGGAATTCCTCAATCAGACGTTTGGCCAATACACTCTCATCGGCAAAGGAAAAGAAAGGATTCATAAATACAATATCCGAATCTTTTAATTCATCTATGTTGTTTTTAATATTTTCAGGATACGAGGTTACAATAGGACAGTTGTAATTGTTGACTGCCTCATCAAATTCTTTTCTTTCATACGGTATACAAGGGTAAAATATAAATTTAACATCCTGGTGAATCAGCCACGAAACATGTCCATGCGCCAGCTTAGCAGGATAGCACTCAGATTCACTGGGTATGGATTCAATTCCAAGCTCATATATTTTCTTGGTTGAAGTGGGCGAGAGAACCACCTGATATTTCAATTCCGTAAAAAACGTATACCAAAACGGGTAATTTTCAAACATATTGAGAACCCTTGGGATACCAACCTTGCCCCGAACAGCACTCACTTCGTCCAACGGCTCGTACGAGAAGATTCGTTTATATTTATAGTCAAAAAGATTAGGCAGATTCGCCTCGTTTTTTCGCTTACCGATACCAATTTCGCAACGATTGCCGGTGATGAACTGACGGCCGCCAGTGAATTTGTTGATTGTCAGACGACAATTATTTGTACATCCTTTGCAATTGGCCATTGAGGTACTGTACTCAAGAGAGTCAATTTTGTCAATGGAAAGCATAGTAGTTGCGGCACCGGAGACATGGCGTTCCCGGGCAATCAAAGCAGCTCCGAAAGCCCCCATAATACCGGCGATATCCGGTCGGATGGCTTCGCATCCCGCAATTTGCTCAAAACTTCTTAGTACGGCGTCATTATAGAAGGTTCCGCCTTGTACAACAATGTGGCGCCCGAGCTCAGATGCATCAGATACCTTGATGACCTTATAGAGAGCATTCTTAATGACGGAATAGGCTAATCCGGCAGAGATGTCAGCAACTTCAGCCCCTTCCTTTTGCGCCTGTTTTACTTTTGAGTTCATAAAAACGGTACATCTTGTGCCTAAATCAATAGGATTTTTGGCAAACAACGCAGCCTTGGCAAAATCCTGTACTGAATAATTCAAAGATTTAGCAAAGGTTTCAATAAAAGAACCACATCCGGAAGAACAGGCTTCATTTAGCTGCACACTATCTACCGTATTGTTTTTGATTTTAATACATTTCATATCCTGGCCGCCGATATCCAGGATACAATCGACTTCAGGATCAAAAAAAGCAGCTGCATAATAATGTGAAACAGTCTCAACTTCACCCTCATCCAGCATCAAAGCCGCTTTCACAAGTGCCTCACCATAACCGGTAGAGCAGGAGTAGGCAATATGTGCCGAAGAAGGCAGTTTATCATATATATCGTGAATTGCCCGCATGGTAGTTTTTAAAGGATTCCCGTCATTGCTGCTGTAAAAGGAATACAGTAGCGAGCCGTCTTCTGCAACCAGTGCGGCTTTAGTAGTTGTGGAACCTGCATCAATTCCAAGGTAGCAGGAACCTTCATAGGAAGCTAAATCTGTTGTAGTTACCTTATATTTTGCCTGACGTTCTTCAAAATGTTTGTATTCATCATCATCTGCGAACAGAGGAAGCATACGGTCTACTTCAAAAGCCATCTCAATGGGAGATTCAAACTTTTGAATCAGTGAAGTCAGCGGAAGCGTCTTTTCCTCTTTGGCATGAAGCGCAGACCCAATGGCGGCAAATAGATGCGAGTTATTGGGAATCAGTGCGTGTTCCTCATCCAGTTTTAGAGTTCTTACAAAGGCATTGCGTAATTCTGACAAAAAGTGCAATGGACCACCCAGAAACGCCACATGTCCGCGAATAGGCTTGCCACAGGCCAGACCACTGATGGTCTGATTCACGACCGCCTGGAAAATGGAGGCGGCCAAATCTTCTTTTTTTGCTCCGTCATTAATCAGAGGCTGAATATCCGTTTTGGCAAATACGCCGCAGCGTGCAGCGATTGGATACAAAGCCTGATATTCTTTGGCATATTCATTAAGTCCAATGGCATCCGTCTGAAGCAGGGAAGCCATCTGGTCAATAAAAGAGCCGGTTCCGCCGGCACAGATACCATTCATACGCTGTTCAACATTACCGCCTTCAAAGTAGATGATTTTGGCGTCCTCGCCACCTAATTCAATTGCGACATCTGTTGCAGGCAGCAATTCTTTTAGTGAGGTGGAAACTGCAATAACCTCCTGTACAAAATCAATATCCAGGTGCGTTGCAAGTGATAGACCACCAGAGCCTGTGATTACAGGAGAAACAGAAATCTCTCCGAGCGATTCAAAAGCTCTTCTAAGGAGAAGAGCCAAAGTTTCCTGAATGTTTGCAAAGTGTCTTTCGTAATCGTTAAATAGTATTTCATGAGCTGTATTCATGATGGCAATTTTTACGGTTGTAGAACCGATGTCAATGCCTAATGTGTATTTTTCCATAGAGATAACCAATTTTCACTTTCTATTCAAACCTAAAGGTCTGTCATTAACTTATCAGGTAAAATCAAATGTCCCCTGACGGGGCCGCTTGATTTCCTGCTGATGCCTATGAGAAGTAGACTTCTCATAGATTCCAGACCTAAAGGTCTGTCATTAACTTATCAGGTAAAATCAAATGTCCCCTGACGGGGCCGCTTGATTTCCTGCTGATAAGTTACATTATACGACATTGGGTTGTAAAAGACAACTTAAAAAAGAATAAACATTACTAAAAAGGTATACTATTTTTATTGCAGTAAATCTTGTGTTTTATACGTTAAAACAGTATACTAAATATATTATTACACAAAAAAGGAGTTTAAAATGTATCAAATACTTGCAAAAGATGGTCAGGCCAAGAGAGCAGCCCTGACAACCGTTCATGGGACAGTACAGACCCCGCTTTTTATGAACGTTGGAACGGTTGCTGCCATTAAAGGAGCCGTATCGACCATGGATCTGCTGGATATCAAGACGCAAGTCCAGCTGTCTAATACATATCACCTGCATGTAAGGACCGGAGATGCGACAATTAAAAAAATGGGAGGGATTCGTAAATTCATGAATTGGGAAAAGCCGGTACTTACAGATTCTGGCGGATTTCAAGTGTTTTCCCTATCCGGTCTTCGAAAGATAAAAGAAGAAGGGGTGTATTTTCGTTCTCATATTGACGGCCGCAAGATTTTCATGGGACCGGAAGAAAGCATGCAGATACAATCGAATCTTGCCTCAACAATCGCAATGGCGTTTGATGAATGCCCGCCAAGTACTGCACCGCGCGAATATGTACAAAACTCTGTGGATCGTACGACCCGCTGGCTGCAGAGATGTCAGATTAAAATGAAGTCTCTAAATCAGCAGGAGGATACACTTAATCGGCAGCAACTGCTTTTTGGAATCAATCAGGGTGCGATTTTTGCAGATATACGCAGAGAACATGCGCGGATGATTTCTGAGTTCGATTTGGACGGATATGCGGTCGGCGGTCTTGCAGTCGGTGAGTCCCACGAAGAAATGTATCATATTCTGGAAGAAACTGTGCCCTTTCTTCCTCAGAACAAACCTACCTACTTAATGGGGGTTGGAACTCCGGAAAATATTTTGGAAGGTGTGGCTCGCGGTATTGATTTTTTTGACTGTGTTTACCCCGCACGTAATGGACGTCATGGACATGTGTATACAAATCAGGGCAAAAGGAATCTATTTAATGCGAAGTATGAGCTGGATGACCTGCCAATCGAAGAAGGCTGTCAATGTCCCGCATGTCAGCATTACAGCAGGGCCTATATACGTCATTTACTCAAAGCCAAGGAGATGTTAGGGATGCGCCTGTGCGTTCTGCATAATCTCTATTTCTATAACACCCTGATGGAAGAAATCAGAGGTGCAATTGAAGAAGGTTCTTTTGCGAAATTCAAAGAAAGTAAATTGGACGGATTCAAAGGTCAGCAATAAATTAAGGATTTTATAAAGATTTAAGGCTATTATAATGAAAACCCCTTGCTAATAAAAAGATATTTGTGTATTATAATAGGGATATTCGCACTTTGAGCGTATATGGATATAGCGAAAATTCGATTCGCTGATACAAGTCATTTAGGAGGACAAGAAGATGGAATGGTTAAGTAGTGGAGCTGGCATGATTGTCTGGGTCGTTGTCATGATTGCGTTGATTTATTTTATGATGATTCGTCCGCAGAAGAAAGAACAGAAAAAAATGCGTGAACTGCTGGCCAGCATGGCAGTTGGTGATAGTGTAGTGACGACGAGTGGATTTTACGGTGTTATTATCGATTTGACTGAAGAAGATGTTGTAGTTGAATTTGGTAATAATAAGAATTGCAGAATCCCAATGAGAAAGGCCGCGATAGCTGAAGTTGAAAAGGCTGAAAGCGCAATTTCAGAATAGCATGAAGACGTGCATTTGTGCAGACACGACCGCCGGAAATCCTGGTGGTCGTGTTTGGCTTGATTAAGAATAGCAGACAGATAAAAAGACTGAATATAAAATGGAAATTTGAGGTGGCGATTATGAAGTATAACATTGTTGTGATTCCAGGAGACGGGATTGGACCAGAGATTGTAACAGAAGCCAGAAAAGCACTGCAAAAGGTAGGACAGCTTGCCGGGCATACATTTGAATTTACAGAAGTGTTACTGGGAGGAGCAGCAATTGATCAATACGGAATTCCGCTGCCGCAGGAAACAATAGATGCTTCTAAGGCCGCTGATGCTGTGCTGATGGGCTCAATTGGCGGTGATGCAGCCACATCTCCATGGTATCAATTGGAACCGGCTAAACGGCCGGAAGCAGGACTTCTGGGAATTCGTAAAGAATTAAATCTTTTTGCAAATCTAAGACCGGCCTATTTATATAGTCAGCTACAGGCGGCCTGCCCGTTGCGCGATGAAATCATTGGTGAAGGATTTGATATGATGATTATCAGAGAATTGACCGGCGGACTTTATTTTGGAGACAGAAAGACGGAGACAGTAGACGGCATTCTCGAGGCAACAGATACTTTAGTGTACAATGAGAAGGAAATTCGCAGAATTGCCATTCGCGGATTTGAAACAGCCATGAAGCGCGGTAAAAAGCTGACAAGTGTAGACAAAGCTAATGTTTTAGATACTTCAAGGTTATGGCGCAAAATTGTTGAAGAAGTAGCAAAGGATTATCCACAGGTTACTTTGGAACATATGCTGGTCGACAACTGTGCCATGCAGTTGGTACGTAATCCCGGTCAATTTGATGTCATTCTTACGGAAAACATGTTTGGAGATATTCTTTCAGATGAGGCAAGTATGGTAACAGGGTCAATTGGTATGCTTGCTTCAGCCAGTCTCAATGAGACCAGATTCGGCCTGTATGAACCCAGCCATGGTTCGGCACCGGATATTGCCGGCAGCAATACGGCAAATCCAATTGCAACGATTCTTTCAGCGGCAATGCTGTTGCGTTATTCTTTAGATTTGGATACAGAAGCGGACGCAGTTGAAAAGGCGGTGGCTGCTGTTTTGGAAAAAGGATATCGAACAATAGATATTATGTCAGAACATATGACGCAAGTTTCTACCTCTCAAATGGGAGACTTGATAGCAGAAGAGATTATACTATAATTTTAGATAAAAGGAGGCAGTCTTATGAGAAGTGATTCAGTGAAAAAAGGAATGCAGCAGGCACCACATCGTTCTCTGTTTAATGCATTGGGCTTTACAAAAGAAGAGATGGAACGTCCTTTAGTAGGCGTTGTTAGTTCTTATAATGAAATCGTACCTGGACACATGAATCTGGATAAAATAGTTGATGCGGTAAAAATGGGCGTTGCGATGGCAGGCGGAACTCCGGTCATGTTTCCGGCGATTGCTGTCTGTGATGGCATTGCGATGGGACATAGCGGCATGAAGTATTCTCTTGTAACCAGAGATCTGGTTGCCGATTCAATTGAAGCTGTTGCAATGGCGCACCAGTTCGATGCTTTGGTTATGGTTCCTAACTGTGATAAAAACGTACCGGGTATGCTGATGGCAGCTGCCAGAATTAATATTCCTACGGTGTTTATTAGTGGGGGGCCTATGTTGGCCGGTCGTGTCAAAGGAAGTAAAACAAGTCTTTCCAGTATGTTTGAAGCAGTGGGCGGTTTCTCAGCAGGTAAGCTGACGGAAGAGGAAGTATTAGAGTTTGAAAATAAAGCATGTCCGACCTGTGGTTCCTGTTCAGGTATGTATACGGCGAACAGCATGAACTGTCTTACGGAAGCACTCGGCATGGGGTTGCCGGGCAATGGGACGATTCCGGCGGTATATTCTGAAAGAATCCGGCTTGCGAAGCAGGTGGGTATGCAGGTTATGAAAGTGTGGGAGGCAAATCTTTGCCCTCTTGATATTATGACTCCGGAAGCAATTATGAATGCACTTACGGTGGATATGGCACTTGGATGCTCAACAAACTCCATGCTTCATATCCCGGCAATTGCACATGAGATTGGGATGGAACTTGATATAAAAGAAGCTAATGCAGTTAGTGAAAAGACACCAAATCTTTGTCATCTGGCTCCGGCAGGACATACTTATATGGAGGATTTGAACGAAGCAGGTGGTGTATATGCGGTAATGAATGAGCTGGATAAAAAAGGCCTTCTTAATCGCGACTGTCTGACTATTTCCGGGAAATCAGTGGGTGAGGTCATCAAAGGATACAGTAACCGGGATCATGATGTAATACGTCCCATAGAGCAGCCATTTAGCACAACCGGCGGCCTTGCAGTATTAAGCGGCAATGTAGCACCTGACGGAGGTGTCGTGAAGCGTTCCGCTGTGGTACCTGAAATGATGAAGCATACCGGACCTGCACGTGTGTTTGACTGTGAAGAGGATGCTATTGAGGCCATCAAGAGCGGTAAGATTGTTTCGGGTGATGTGGTGGTAATTCGTTACGAAGGCCCCAAAGGCGGACCGGGTATGCGTGAGATGCTGAATCCAACATCTGCAATTGCCGGTATGGGTCTGGGCTCAAGTGTAGCGCTTATAACAGATGGTCGTTTCAGCGGAGCATCCCGAGGAGCTTCGATCGGGCATATCTCTCCGGAAGCGGCGGTCGGCGGTCCGATTGCCTTAATTCAGGAGGGGGATACGATTGAAATCGATATTCCGAATCTGTCAATAAAAATGGATGTTTCGGATGAGGAGTTGCTCAGACGAAAAGAGGCATGGCAGCCTAGAAAAGCCAAAATAACAACTGGATATCTGGCGCGTTATGAAGCTATGGTTACTTCAGGTAATCGTGGCGCGATCTTAGAGATACCGAAGTAAGGGGGAACACAAATGCAGCTTACAGGAGCTCAAATTGTATTAGAGTGTCTAAAAGAACAGGGAGTAGACACAGTTTTTGGCTATCCCGGAGGTTCGATTCTGAACATATACGACGCTTTATATGAATACAGGAATGAAATCCGACATATACTTACTGCACATGAACAAGGTGCGGCTCACGCAGCTGATGGCTATGCCAGAGTTACAGGCCGGGTGGGGGTCTGCATGGCAACATCAGGTCCGGGGGCAACGAATCTGGTTACAGGTATTGCAACAGCAGCAATGGACTCAGTTCCGCTTGTGGCTATTACGGCAAATGTGGCAAAACCACTTCTGGGGAAAGATTCTTTTCAGGAAATAGATATTGCCGGAGTGGTAATGCCTATTACAAAATACAGCTTTATTGTAAAGGACATCAAGGAACTGGCAGAAACCATTCGCAGAGCTTTTTATATTGCACAAAGCGGCAGACCGGGTCCGGTTCTGGTTGATATTACAAAAGATGTGACAGCCGCAAAAGGAGACTATGCGCCTCAGGTACCGCGTCAAATTGAATCGACAACCAAGCCGCTGAATGCGACTGTTTTAAAAAAGAATGTAAAATTAATTGAGGAAGCAAAGCGGCCTGTGATTTTCGTTGGCGGTGGTGCTTCGATTTCAGGTGCGCAGCAAGAAGTGATTGAGTTCGCACATAAAATTGGTGCGCCTGTCTGCGATACGCTGATGGGGAAAGGCGTTTTTCCGGGAACAGACCCATTATATATGGGGATGCTTGGTATGCATGGAACAAAAACGGCTAATTTCTCTGTGACAAAGTGTGATCTGTTAATTGCAGTTGGTGTAAGATTTAGTGACAGGGTTACAGGGAACACTAAGAATTTTGCTAAAAATGCCAATATACTTCAGATTGATATTGATGAAGCTGAGATTAATAAAAATGTGCTGGTGGATGCCGCTTTGATCGGTGATGTTAAGGAAATCCTTACTTTGCTCAATGAGCAGATCACGCCGCAGACACATACACAGTGGCTTCAGAATGTAGCTGAACTAGAAAAGAAATATCCGCTTCGCTATGAAACGGATCAGCTTACCGGACCTTATATCTTAGAAAAATTATATGAACTGACTAAGGGAGAAGCTGTGATTACCACAGATGTCGGGCAGCACCAGATGTGGGCGGCACAATATTACAAATACAAAGAACCGCGCACGTTTATTACATCCGGAGGCCTTGGCACGATGGGCTATGGAGTCGGGGCTGCAATTGGAGCAAAGACAGGACGCCCGGATAAAACGGTTGTTAATATTGGCGGCGATGGTTGTTTCCGAATGAATATGAATGAAATCGCAACTGCCGCCAGCAATGAAATTCCAATTATACAGATTGTACTGAACAACCATGTACTTGGAATGGTTCGGCAATGGCAGAATCTATTCTATGGGCAACGCTATTCCAATACTGTTTTGCAGGACAATGTCGACTTTGTTGCAGTGGCCAAGGCACTTGGAGCAGAGGGCATAAAGGTAACAACGAAAGAAGAAGTTGTGCCGGCCCTTGAAAAAGCGTTGGCGCTCAACAAACCAATCGTACTTGACTGCCATATTGATTCGGATTTGAAGGTATTCCCCATGGTTCCAGTGGGTGCTGATTTAGAAGATACATTTGACAAGGAGGATTTAAAATAATGTTTCAGTATCAATGCTTAAACCCAATTGCACGAACAGGTCTTCAGCTTTTTACAGAGGATTATGAGAAAACTGAAGAGATTACCGCAGCTGATGCTGTATTGGTACGCAGTGCCAAAATGACAGATATGGAAATACCCTCGTCGGTACTGGCAATTGCACGTGCCGGTGCCGGAGTAAATAATATACCGCTCGACAGATGTGCGGAGCAGGGAACCGTAGTATTCAATACACCGGGCGCAAATGCAAATGGTGTTAAAGAACTTGTGATTGCGGGAATGATTCTTGCTTCGAGAGATATCATTGGAGGTATCGAATGGACGCGAAGCAATAGTACAAATCCGGATATAGCAAAACTGGCAGAGGCACAAAAAAAGCAGTTCGCTGGGTTTGAATTACGCGGTAAGAAGTTGGGAATCATTGGCCTTGGAGCCATTGGAATTCGTGTCGCCAATGCAGCAACTACACTGGGAATGGACGTATATGGTTATGATCCGTTTATCTCGATTGATGCGGCTTGGAATTTATCAAGAAGCATTAAGCATAGTGGATCGTTGGATGAAATTTATAAAGAATGTGATTATATTACAATTCATGTACCGCTACTTGAAAGTACCAAAAAAATGCTGAATAAAGAAGCAATTGCCAAGATGAAAAAAGGTGTGATTGTACTTAATTTTGCGAGAGATATACTAGTTGATGAAGAAGAAATGGTGCTTGCCCTGAAAAGTGGTCAGGTCAAACGTTACGTAACTGATTTCCCAAATGCCACTGTTGCCAATGCGGAAGGTGCGATTGTAACACCTCATATTGGTGCGTCTACGGAAGAGTCAGAAGAAAACTGTGCGGTTATGGCCGTCAAACAGATTCGCAACTATCTGGAACATGGCAATATTCAAAATTCGGTCAATTATCCGGATTGCACCATGGGAATCTGCAGCAGTGTGGCCAGAGTGGCTGTAATGCATAAGAATGTCCCGAATATGATTAGCAGCTTTACGCAGGCATTAGGTAACAGCGGCTATAACATTAATGATATGACAAACAAGAGCAAAGGTGACTTTGCCTATACCTTGTTAGATATCAGCAGTCCGGTTTCTGATGATGTAATGCAGAAATTAGCTGATATTGATGGCGTTATTAAAGTTCGTGTGATAAAATAAATGAAACGAATTTTTTAGAACGCTGTACAGCATGAAAATGAGGTATAAGTCAATGGCTCGTACGACTCGTAGATTTGATAGCACATTCATAAGAAAACTGCGAAGAATCAGTAAAGCGAAGAAAATAACAGCGTCTGTTTATAAGCACCGTAAAATTTACGGTGCTTATAAACAGATGCTGTTTTTTATATGCTTCTTAAAAAGTTTCGAGATATTTCTTGATATTTAGAATAGGTAACAGGATAAGAGTGGATTCATTTATTGACATACACAAGAGTGAAATGAGCAGCAGGAGTGCAGCTTTGCATTTGGAGGGGAAAGTATGGCAGATTTGTTTGAACTTATGGACTGGCCGGGAATTGAGGCAATTGTATATTCTGAAGAGCAGTATCCGCGTGAGATTTTAGGACCTCATGTTACAAAACATGGACTCTTAGTACAATGCTTCTTTCCTAAGGCCAAGGCGGTAGATCTACTGCTGGATGATTCAGGAAAGCGCATTGCAATGCAGTGTCAGGACGAAGCTGGTTTTTTCGTATGCCTGCTTAAGCGTAAGAAGAAAATCTCGTACCATTATGAAGTGCATTATGCGGATGCACCATCTTGTTTGTATCCCGATCCTTACGCTTTTCCGGCGCAGTATACGGCGAAAGAATTGCAGCAGTTTGATGCGGGGATTTTTTACAATCTATATTCCAAGATGGGAGCGCATCCTATGACGGTAGGGACGACGAAAGGTATCTATTTTTCTGTCTGGGTACCCACTGCCAGAAGGGTCAGTGTCCGATTGAAACACAGCGGGCTTTCAAATGAGGAAGAAGTGACATTTCTTATGGATCGCATTTCAAGCAGCGGTATTTATGATTTGTTTATCCCAGGACTTGAGGCAGGAGTGAAATACTACTTCGAAATTTTGCTGCGGGGTTCAGAAGTGCAGAAAAAGGCAGATCCGTATGCGCAACGCAGGGTAACAGAAGATTCGATTTATAGTCTGGTGCCTGTTTCAGATGCGTTTGCATGGGCTGATCATGACTGGATACAGATGCGCGGTAAATCGGATACGTTGTCTGCCCCTTTGGCCATATGTGAGACAGAATTGGCGCATTTTTGCGATGAGGAATCCGTTTTAAAATATTCACAGATTGCTGAGAAAATTGTAAAGTATGCATCAGAATTTGGCTATACCCATGTGGAACTGGCACCTGTCATGGAATTTCTGGATGACACAACAAGAGGGTATGCTACCTGTGGTTATTTTGCACCTACATCCAGATATGGAACTCCGGAAGAATTCAAGCAGTTTGTGAATCTATTGCATCAGGCGGGGCTGGGCGTCGTTATGGACTGGACAGCGGCACATTTCCCGGAAACCGAGGGTGGCCTTCAGAACTTCGGCGGCAGAGCGCTCTATGAGGAACCGGACAGCAGCAAAAGCTACCATCCACTATGGAATACCCGCTTCTTTAATTATGCAGACAAGCATGTGAAGAATTTCCTATTAACAAATGCATTTTATTGGGTACAAGAGTATCATATTGACGGATTGAGGTTAGATGATGTGGATTCAATGCTGTACTTGGACTATGCACGCTCTCCAGGGGAGTGGTCACCTAATATGTATGGCGGGAACGAGAACCTGGCGGCAGTGGAGTTCCTTAAACATCTGAATTCGATTATGGGCAAGAAAAAGCCAGATGTTATGATAATTGCACAAGAGGATGGCTATTGGCCCCATTTGACAGGTGAGGTGGATTCGCAGACAATAGGATTTACTTACAAATGGAACCGAGGATGGACAGAATCAATTCTTCAGTATTTTAGTGTACCGCTTTTAGAGAGAAGTGCGCAATACGAGGAGCTGACACTTAGTATGGTGTACGCATATTATGAGAACTTTATATTGACATTAGGGATTAGGGATATTGAGGATCTGGCTGTTTTTGCAAAGCGTTTTGAAGAGGATGAACCGGCGAAAGGTTCAACACTTCGTTTGCTGACAGGGTATCAGTTTACTCATCCGGGAAAGAAGATGCTGCCCTTTACTGCGACCCTGGAGTCAGAGCAGCAGACCTACCTGTCTGAACTTTTACAATTGTACAAAACACATCCGGCACTCTACTCACTTGATACATCGGCAGAGGGATTTGAATGGCTCGTACATATGCCGGCAGAGTATAATATAGTATCTTTTCTCAGACAATCTGAGAATGTGGAAGATACGTTACTTGTGGTATGTAATTTTTCCGCAGCTCCTTGTGAAGAGTATACGTTGGGTGTACCTTTTGACGGGAAATACAAGGAAATTTTGAACAGTGATCATACAAGATATGGTGGAAGCGGCTATATAAATCCTCGTATTAAAACAGTACGGGAGCAGGAAACTAATGGCAGGCAGTATACCCTTCGGATGAAAATTGCAGGCATGTCTATTGCGATTTTCCGTTATGTGCAGAAAAACTAAAAATCTTCTTGCTTTTTTTATGAAATCAGTTATAATAGTGTTTGTTGCTGAAATAGCTCAGTTGGTAGAGCACTTCACTCGTAATGAAGGGGTCGTCGGTTCAAATCCGATTTTCAGCTTACTAGCAAACACAGGATATCTACAAAAAACCGCTAAAGTTAGCGGTTTTTTTGTTTTAATAATAACAATGCAAAATAAAGCAAAACTACAAAAAGAGATTTTGCAAAGGCAAGTGGAAGTTTGCGCTTTGACCCCAAAAGATGCTATTGTAAAGATTCAAGGACAGTACCGGGAGGGGGAATATGAGGCTTAAAAAATACTGTTATAACTAATAATGGAAGTGAGTCTGCTAAGATTACTGCGCTCCTAGAAAATGAAGATATAAATACTGTTGAAGTTATCAATTATAGCGAAGACTCTCAACTCAGCACAAGACAGCCCTGACAAATTACTATATTCCTGTATATGTTAAAAATGCTAATTGTATAATGGTTCAAAAAATGAAAAGAAGGGAGATGTAGTGATACTATTATTCTATAATTTTGACGATATTGCTTTTCAAAATGTATTGACATTAACGTCTGTGTAGTTCATGATATAGGCGTAGTTGTATATAGAAAACATATAGAATAATTGGATCGGAGACATGACTATGGACTTTCAAAAATTACAGGAAACTTGTGAAGCAGAGGAACAAAAATACCGATTTGCAAAGTTTTCCAGACAAGACTCACTTGATCTTCTTCTGATAATGAATGAGCAAGCAAAAAGGTTTCAAGATCCGGTAGGGATTGCCATAACAATAAACGGGCTTCTGGTTGCGCAGTTTTTTCAAGACGGTTCAATGCCGGATAGTGCGCTATGGCTTAAGCGCAAACATAACACCGTAGATTTGCACCAGCACTCTTCCTTATGGGCCTATGCTTGGTTACAGAATCTCGGTGAAACGCCGGAGGACCGAAAACTAGATGTCAAGGCACACGCATTCGGAGGTGGTGGGTTTCCCATTCATATCGAAGGTGTCGGTGTGATTGGTTCTATTTGCGTTTCCGGTCTTCCTAATCACTTTGATGACCATCAACTCATTCTAGATTCAATGGACGTTTTTAACAAAACAATCGAGGGAAAATAATACTGTCAGATTGATTGAGGTAGTGTGCGAATTAGATCCGGTGGAAATTACCCCGCCTTTCATAGAAACAAGCAAAAATATAAAACCTCAGAATACTACCGTGTTATGAGATTAAGAAAACAAAATGACAAAAGGCTTGCAGAAGTGAGGAGATTTATATGACATTACAGCAACTAAAATATGTGATTGCCACTGCGGAATGCGGTTCCATTACCTCAGCTGCACAAAAACTACTTGTATCGCAGCCGAGTCTTTCAAAATCAATTTTGGAATTGGAAAAGGAAATGAATATCATCATTTTTTATCGTAATAACAAGGGAGTCTATTTGTCGGAAGAGGGATTTAAGTTTCTGGCTTATGCCAGGCAAGTCATCGAACAATCAGATCTTTTGGAACAGCAGTATAGTCAAAAAGAAATGATACGCAGGGTATTCTCAATTTCAGCCCAACACTATTCCTTTGTGGTCAATGCATTTGTTGCATTGGTCAAAGAATATGCAGCGAGTAAATATGAGTTCACGTTAAGAGAAACAAAGACACATGATATTATAGAAGATGTAAGGCTGTTTCGCAGTGAACTTGGAATCTTATTTTTAAGTAAATATAATCGAGAGGTCATTCTTCGCATCATTCACATGAATGACCTTAAATTTACAACCTTGTTTACCGCTGCACCACACGTTTTTATTAGTCATGATAACCCATTGGCAAAAAAGAAACAGATTACACTTCAAGATTTAAGCGGCTTCCCCAGACTGACCTATGAACAAGGTATTAACAACTCATTTTACTATTCTGAAGAGCTGCATAGTAATGAAGAAAGTTCAAAAAGTATTATTGTTACTGACCGTGCCACCTTGTTCAATCTTATCATTGGATTGGATGGTTACACTATATCATCGGGTATTTTGAGCAGCGATTTGAATGGAACCAGTATTATTGCGGTTCCTCTTAAGAGTAATGAAATTATGGAAATAGGGTATATCATACCAGCAGGTCGGCCACTTAGTCCTTTTAGTGAACGCTATCTGGAGCATCTGAAAAAGTATATCATAGACTATCTGCCATAGATTATAGTTATGATGCGCAATAAAAAAGAAGTATTAACACAAAAAGTTTTCCCATGTTACACTGCTTACAGTATACAAGGGAGAGCTTTTGTATTTGTTTACAGTTAATTTAGACAAAGGAGAGTGTTATATGCGTACTTCTGTTATTGGTTACCCAAGAGTGGGTGTTTTAAGAGAACTCAAGTTTTCTACAGAAAAATATTTTAAAGGAGAGATTTCAGTTGATGAGCTGCAAAATACCGCACGGAGGATCAGGGAGAGTGGAGTGCCCCCCGATCTTTGTACCAGTGGAAGAGTTAGTTTTGATATGATAAACTAACAAAAAGGAGCAGTACAAAAATGGGAAAAGCAAGGTACACAACGGAGCAAATCATCGTCA
>JBKECY010000068.1:0-19895 GCA_047975025.1 Lachnospiraceae bacterium | reverse complement strand
TATATATTAGCGCCCCTCTACTGAATGCCCTTGCTTGTTGCGGGACATTTAGCTTTTCTTGAAATAATACCCACGAGTATTAAAGAAAGAGGGTTAACATGAATAGTTTTATTAGTTGGATTGGCGGCAAGAAGCTGCTGAAAAAGAAAATCATTGAACAGTTCCCGGAGCAGTTTGACAGATACATCGAGGTGTTTGGAGGAGCCGGATGGGTATTGTTTGATGCAGAGCAGCACGCGCCGATGGAAGTCTATAACGACATAAACGGTGATCTGGTGAATTTGTTCAGGTGTGTGAAATATCATCCGGAAGCTGTTCAAAAAGAATTAGAGTGGATGTTGGTGGCAAGAGAACAGTTCTTTGACTGTCTTGAGCAAAACGACATCAGAGGAATGACAGACATACAGAGAGCCGCAAGGTTCTACTGTAGGATTAAATTGAGTTTTGGTGCTGACCTAAGGTCGTTTGGTGTGCGGCCAAGGGATATGCAGAAAACGATCGCCTATCTGCAGGAAGTGGCAAGAAGGCTGAATAAGGTGGTAATAGAGAATGTCGACTTTGCGAGATTGATTAAAACATACGATCGTGAGCCGGCATTGTTTTATCTGGACCCGCCGTATTACGAAGCGGAGAAATATTATCCTGACCGATTTCAACCGGGGGATCATATACGGCTGAGAGATGTTCTTGACGGCATCAAGGGGAAGTTCATTCTCTCTTACAACGACTGCCCGGCAATTCGAAAGTTATATGCTGGATATGAGATCATAGAAGTTGACAGGCAGGACAGCCTTGTGACAAAGACTAACCCACGACGTTACAAGGAATTGATTATAAAAAATTACTAGTTTTAGTGGGTATTATTTTGAGAAAGTATAGTTTATACAAGGAATTGCTCCTTCATCGGTGTTTTTTGATATTGCAGTACAATATACGTTGTTGTACAATTAAAAGAAATGTCGAGAGGGGAATAGAAATGACGGAAACAACAATCATCTTGAAGGTATTAGTACCAATAGGCACAGCGCTTATTGGAGGAATTATTGGTTTTTTCTTGACACATATTTTTTATAAATCCAAATTGAGAAAAGAACAAAAAGTGAGGTTTGAAAACGTGGTCGGAGATCAAATTGCATTATCCCTCATGGAGACTAGAAAACTAGAATTGATGGCAGGGGTGATTGAAATTTTCAACATAGAGGGTAGCCTAAAAGAAAAAGGTAGTAGCATAAATTTTTTTGGAGTGCCAGGAGAACACGAAGCGTATTATTTGGAAATAACGGGAAGTATTGAGAAAATCAATTCTTTTTCTAAGAGTATTGCCGATATCAGAAGAAATCATGAACCAAATCTAGATAGAGAAACAACATCATATTTAGTGCTCATAGACAGATATATGATGACACTAAGGTTGTTTCTTTCTGAAGCAGGAGGAGGAGAAGAAATTTATCCGACTTGGGGAACAATTTTTTTTAGGGATATACAAAGGTGGCAAAAGAAATTTGATGGATTATTGATAGAAAAAATCAATTCTGCGCCTTGTGTTCTTGAACCGCATAATGATGAGAAGTATCAAAAAATTAGAGATAAAGTACTAGACGAATTATGGAAAACGTCCATTTTATATAAGCTTACAAATGGTATAGATGATAAGGAAATCCAGTTGCTTAAGCCATTTATACTGGATTTAATAAAAAATACATAGTTCAATCAACACAACACACAAAGGCACTCAAGGGTGTCTTTTCTTATACACAAAACGACGAATGAGAGGTGGTGATCTTGCATGACACTGACATGAATAAATGGGATTTAGCTTTTGAGGATTATCAGAAAGGCTTGAAATATAAACAAATAGCTGAGAAGTATGATGTGACACTGAATACAGTCAAGTCATGGAAGACGCGTTACTGGAATAAAAAAGGTGTGCACACAAAAGATAAAAAAGTGTGTACACAAAAAGGAGCGCAACCTAAGAACAAGAATGCTACTGGGCCACCTGGTAACAAGAACGCCGAGAAGCATGGCCTGTTCGCAAAGTATCTACCGCAGGAGACATTAGACATAGTGAGCAATATGTCTATGGATCCTTTGGATATCCTCTGGGACCAGATACAGATTGCTTATGCTGCTATTGTGAGAGCGCAGCAGATCATGTATGTCAAGGATAAAGACGATAAAACCAAGGCGATGACATTTGATGGAGTGACGGGGACAGGCTATGAAGTACAGCAAGCCTGGGATAAGCAGGCAAACTTCTTAAAAGCCCAGGCAAGGGCACAGTCGGAATTACGAAGCCTGGTCAAGCAGTATAATGAACTGGGTGATACAGAAGAGCAGAAACTGCGTATCCAGAAGCTGCAGTACGAGATCACGCAAATGTCTGGCAATAAAGACGCATTAGATAAGCTGGATGAAATCTTAGAAGAGGTGAGAGCGGATGCCGTTAAGTCTGAAACAGAAGAGTTACATAGCGAATGCGAACCACCGCTGGAATCTTAAAGAGGGCGCTGTTCGATCAGGTAAGTCCTACGTTGATGTTACTGCCGTAATACCAATGCGGATCCGTGACAGAATTGGCAAAGAAGGTATTGTTATCATCATGGGCGTGTCCAGGGATACAATTGAACGAAATGTACTGCTGCCCATGCGTGAGAAATATGGTCCTGCTGTTGTGGGAGTGATAAACAGCCGTAACATTGCTAAGGTGTGCGGGGAAGATGTCTATTGTCTTGGTGCAGAGAAAGTAAGTCAGGTAGCCAAGGTTCAGGGAGCATCAGCAAAGTATATCTATGGTGATGAGGTGGCAAAGTGGAACCCCGATGTGTTCACGATGATTAAATCTCGTTTGGATAAGCCATATAGCTGCTTTGATGGATCCTTCAACCCGGAACATCCGGGGCACTGGCTTAAGACCTTTATCGATTCCGACATTGATAAATACGTTCAGTCATACACAATATTTGATAATCCGTTTCTGGATCCAGACTTTGTAGAGAATCTGTGTAAAGAGTATGCAGGCACAATCTACTATGACAGGTACATAAAAGGATTGTGGAAACGTGCTGAGGGAGCCATATACAGGCGTTTTGCTGACGCCCCTAAGAAATACTACTGCAAGGTGGTAGAGCGCATTACAGAAGATATAGGCGTGCGACAAATACTAAAGTCTGATATCATGGAAGTTGTAATTGGTGTTGACTTTGGCGGCAATAAGTCAGGTCATGCGTTTGTTGCAACAGCCAAGACAAAGGAATACAGGGAGTTGATTGCGTTGCGGTCTGTGCGGCACTTTGGCGAGTATGATAGCAACGATATCGATAAATTACTCCTGGAGTTCATTGCGGAAATTATGGGAGTATTCACTCTCCCGATAGACTATGTATACTGGGATAATGCTGAAACAGTGCTGGGGCGCGGGATATCCCGGGCAATTGAGGACAAGTACCCTGAGATTATTGTACGGTCGGCCAGAAAAGAGAGAATAAAGGATAGAATCGACTGCACCGTCAGACTGATGGGTGTTAGTCGATTTTTTTATACTGACGCTTGCAATACATTGACTGATGCACTTAGCAATGCAGTGTGGGATGAAAAGGAGCAGGAGGATGTCAGGCTTGACGATGGTAGTACCGACATTGATAGTCTTGATAGCTTTGAGTATACATTTGAGCGTGATATGAAGCGCTTCATTGAATTTTAGAGGTGGCGTATGTTTTTGCAGAACTTATGGAAGGGGATACGAAATATTATGTTTCCAAGTACAGATATTAAAAAAATCATAGGAAAAGACGTTGCCATGTCTGATGAGATGGTTCGAGCTGTAGAGACCTGGCTTGCCATGTATCAGGGGAATGCCAGCTGGTGTACTGAATACATTGAGTCACTACGACTGGAACAGGGCATTGTAAGAGAACTCGCTAATGTCTCATTGAACGAAATGGAGACTGGCGTATCGAATGGTACCGTACAGAGCATATACGAAAAAGAAGTGCTGAGGGAGCTGAACGAGAACTTGCAGGAAGGGCTGGCGCTTGGTAGTTTCATTGTAAAGCCCCTAGCTGATTCAGTACAGTTTGTGTCTGCAGACAAGTTTATGCCGGTAGAGTTCGATTCAAGAGGCCGGCTAATCAAGGTCGTTTTTATTGATCAGCGAAGAAAAAGCAGCACATCCTACTATACCCGGTTCGAGTATCACGAATTATCGAAGGGTGGACTTCTGATCACAAACAAGGCATATCACTCAGCTACGTCTACCAGTATCGGTCGGCAGGTGCAGCTGTCAGATGTTGAGGAATGGGGAGATCTCCCAGAAGCAATAGCGTATCCGGTGGATCGTGTTGACTTTGGTTATTTCTGCACACCTATCCACAATACTATTGACCGCACGCCTTGTGGGATATCAGTATACGAGAGTGCCCGAGATATCATCAAAAAGGCTGATGTTCAGCTGGCTCGGATTGATTGGGAGTTTGAGTCAGGAGAGCGGGCGATACATGTAGATCCGTCCGCTATGAAGAAAGACGGCAAGCGTGAAGGTCTTGCTAGCCTGAATAAGCGCTTGTATAAAACTCTTGATGTTGATGATAAGGATGGTTTCTTTAAAGAGTTTTCTCCTGATATGCGGGATGAAGCTTACACCCGTGGTCTTGAAGAGTACAAGCGGGATATTGAATTCAATGTAGGTCTTGCGTACGGTGATCTGTCAAAAACAAGCGAAGTGGAGAAAACTGCTACTGAAGTACGGGCGGCCAAACAGAGGAAGTACAATCTGGTCACGGCTATACAGGATAATCTTAGGGATTGTTTAGAGGATGCGGTATACGCAATCGCCTTTTATACAGGTCAATATACATCCACCCGGAACTTCAAGTGTGAATTCAAAGATTCGATCCTTACTGATGAATCAGAAGAGCGCAAGCAGGACAAGGAGGATGTTGCAATGGGGGCTATGCCGCTTTGGGAGTACCGCATGAAGTGGTATGGAGAGACAGAGGGAGAGGCGAAAGCGAAGGTTGCCCAGGAAGACATAGAGGAATAGCCTATGCTTCCGGAGAGACTAAGTGAAATGTCGCTGTTGGCTGAAAAACACTTTCAGGATCTACAGAACAGAATCCTTGAAGATATTGTGCGGCGCATCAGAAAGACTGGGGAAATCACATCAACAGCTGATTACCAGATACAAAAGCTTCAAATGTTTGGAAATACTACTGAATTCATAGAGTCTGAAATTAAGAAGACATTAAAGGCCACAGATGCACAAATGTGGGAACTGTATGATGAAGTTATAGAAAAAGACTACACAAGAAGTAAAAGCCTGTATGAACAGGTAAATAGCAATTTCATTCCGTACGCTGACAATGAAATCATGCAGTCGTGGGCTTATGCTATTGGTAAACAGGCTGAAAGTGATTTGAAGAACATAACGAATTCAATGGGGTTATCCATTGATGTAGGGGGTGGTAGAAAAGCTTTTACTCCTTTATCAACTTATTACCAGAGAAATCTTGATAGTGCCGCAATGGATGTTCTGACCGGTTCTTTCGATTATCAGTCAGTGCTGCGCAAACTTACAAAGGAAATGACGGCCAGTGGTATAAGGACTGTAAATTATGCAAGTGGCAGAGCTGACAGGATTACAGTGGCATCCAGAAGGGCATTAATGACAGGAGTCAACCAGCTATCCTCAAAGATTAATGATTACAATGCTGAAAAGCTTGGAACCGAGTACTTTGAGGTAACATACCACGCAGGCCATCGTGACAGTCACTGGTGGGGAGGTATGGTATTCAACAGGAATGACCTAGAAACGGTTTGTGGACTAGGTAGCGCAGGGGGATTGTGTGGGGTGAACTGCCGGCACAACTACTACGCATTTGTTCCAGACGTTTCGGTACGGACCTATACAGATAGGCAGCTTGAAGAAATGGAAGCGAATGAGCAAATAGAACGACAGTGGGGAGGTAAAGGATATAATGCATATTCGGCCACACAGAAGCAAAGACAAATGGAAGTTACTATGCAGGCACAAAGGCAACGGGTACGGCTACTGCAAAAGGGCGGCGCTGATCCGAATGATATTGTTCTTGCACAGGGCAAATATCAACAGCAGCTATACCAATATACGACGTTCTCCAATCGAATGCAGATCCCCCAGCAAAGAGAACGAATCTATATTGATGGTCTGGGGAAAGTAGTTGCAAACGACTGTGCACGTGGTATAA
The DNA here is from genome assembly GCA_047975025.1 of Lachnospiraceae bacterium. Taxonomy (GTDB): domain Bacteria; phylum Bacillota; class Clostridia; order Lachnospirales; family Lachnospiraceae; genus JBKECY01. The sequence goes on along the minus strand of JBKECY010000068.1, from coordinate 13,671 downwards.
TTAAAAGAAAAAGTACATTGCAAGCTCAAGTAGCTTATGAACTAAATGGAGAAAAATCCTTTATACCGAAAGGGACAACCGTATCAAGCATAACTACAATAGCTGGAAAAGGGTCAGGTACCGTTCTTCGTGTAGAACCCAGTCTTATCAAGGCTAACGGCGGAGAACTAGGTGAATGGTCAAAGAAAGCCGGGAAAGTAAACAGTCAAAAATATTCATTTGATGTTCACTGGTACGAAAGAAATAGTAAGCAATACGGAGCCAAAGTAAAAAATCGAAGGGAGTTGTGAAAATGAAGCTTAAGTATATTGGTGAATCTTTTGGGGTGGATTCGCTGACAAACGGAAAAATATATGATGCCGTAGAAGAAGATGGCATGTACCGAGTAATAGACGATAGTGAAGAAGATTATCTTTATGGAATGATAAACCCGGCTCCTTGCGACGGAAGCAGCCCTGGAGGAGTATGGGAAATAGTAGAACCATAGTACCACTTTGCAAATACTGCGAGGTGGTATTTTTATGTGAAGGAAGTGATCAAAATATCTCGGAACTATCCGTTAAATAGTGCTAGGTACCCGAAAGGGTGCTTTTTTGTTGTACCTGGACAGCTGATTAGTCCTTAAACAGTCGATCACTGGTGGATAGTTAAGCACCTAAAACAACTTATGAAGTGATGAAAGGAAATTACACAATGAAAACAGAAACCTTAAAAGAACTTGGATTGACAGAAGACCAGATTAAAAGTGTTATGGCTGAAAACGGCAAAGACATTGCTGCAGAAAAAGCAAAAACGACCACAGCCGAGGGAGAACGTGATAAGTACAAGGAACAGCTTGATACAGCACAGACATCTCTCGATAAATTCAAGGATGTAGATCCAGAGAAGCTGCAGCAGACGATTGACGATCTAAAGAAGGACATTAAGGACAAGGACGCTCAGTATGCTGCCGAAAAGGCCGAGAAGGAGTTTAGCGCAAAACTGGAGGCATCTATTACAGAGTATGGCGGCAAGAATGCTAAGGCGATTATCGCTTTACTTGACAAGGATACTTTAATGCAATCTAAAAACCAAGATACCGATATCAAGGCGGCTTTCGATTCTTTAAAAGAAAAGGAGGCATACCTGTTCGGAGATAACGAACCTATTAACAACCCTGGTGCACCGCTGGGAGGCGGAGGAAATCCTGGAGGGGATAATCTGGCCGCTATGCGTGCAGTGATGGGGTTAGAACCAATTACTAAAGGAGAATAAATATGCCAAATACAATTGCATTAGCAAAAAGTTACACAGACCTTCTGGATGAGGTCTATAAAAAAGCATCAGTTACAGCTGACCTGACGGGAGATCCCCACATGGTCCGAGCTGGTGCGAATGCCAGAGAAATTCTGTATCCTCAGATTTCCACTAGTGGACTAGGCGATTATGATCGCACTACGGGCTATACCGATGGCTCTGTGAACCTTGAGTGGGTGACAACAGAATACAACTATGACAGGGGTACAAAGATCTCTGTTGATACGATGGACGATCAGGAGACTTTTAACCTTGCATATGGAATGGCCGGTTCTACTCTTCAAAGAGAGAAGGTAGCACCTGAAGCAGATGCCTTTACTTTTGCAACTCTCGCAGGAATCACTGGGATTTCTAAGGTTGATGGAACTTATGCGAATGCAGATGCGTTTCTCGCCGCTTTGTTAGAGGCCAAGAATACAATGGACGAGGGAGAAGTGCCGGAAGAAGGTCGAATCTTGTATGCTACATCAACGCTGCTCAACAGCCTTCTTATGTTAGAGACATATAAGTCAAAGGAAGTGCTGGCAGCATACACAATCAAGAAGTCGGTTCCACAGTCCCGTTTTTATACGGCAATTGACCTATTAGATGGGAAAACCCCGGGTGAAGAGTTGGGACATTTTCAGAAAGCTACGTCCGCAAAGGATATTAACTTCATGATCATTCATAAGCCTGCGATTATCAAGCATGATAAACATGTGGTCGGCAGTGTGATCTCACCGGATCAGAACCAGAATGCAGATGCTTATATGGTCAAGTACCGCAAATACGGTATTGTTGACGTGTATAAGAACAAAAAGAAGGGAATTTACTTGAGCCATAAGGCATAGGAGGTAATTATGAGAACAGTAGGGCTGAAATTAGATAAAGAAGCAGAGGTACCGGCAGCACCAAAGAAACCGGCAGCACCAAAGAAACCTGAGGAAAAGCCGGTGGATGAAAAAGAGCCGGTAGCGAGTGCAGATTCAAAAGAGAAATGATGTAGGAGGACGGTATGGCAAGACTTGAAGTAACATATGAATTTTACACAGATGTCTACAAAGGCAGTACCATACCGGATTCTGCCTTTGAGCGTGAAGTAATGATGGCAGAAGCATTTGTATCCCAGATTACTTTTGGCCGGATACGCAAATATGACTTAAATGCCTCTGATCTGGAAGCTGTGAGGATGGCAATTTGCGCCGTTGCAGAGGAACAATATGATAATAAACTGCTTAAGATTGCCACTGCTGGTCGACCAATCAAAACAGAAACTACAGATGGGTATGCAGTGACCTATGAATCAAAGAGTGCTGCAACACCCGAGCGTATGATTAAGATATGCTATGCTGCTGCAAAGGTGTTTCTCTCCGCAACTACTCTAATGTACCGGGGGACAGATTATGATTACGAACAGTGATATTACGATCTACAATGCTTGGTGGAATGCGGTCACAAAGAAAAAGGAGTATAAGCGCACAATCATCAGGAATGTGTGGTGGTTTGCAAACCGCAGGGTATCTGCATCTGATGCAGGTGTGGAGAACATGAATAATGCTAAGGATGATTTTATCGTGCGAATACCTGGTATTACTGGCTACGTTCCACCGGAGCAGTTCTATACCTTGTCTGATCCAGAAGGGAAATGGACAGCCGACACTGACAACATAGTTCTTAGAGGGGAAGGTCCTGAGATTGAAAGCATCGGAGATATACCAAACAAAAGAGATATGTTCAAGGTATTAAGTGTTTCTGTAAACCAAACAGGTCTGAACCCTCACATTCGGATTGGAGGTGGCAAGTAACATGGCTAATCCTCATATTAGCATTAATATAGACCCTGCTGACAAGATTCTATTAAAGCGAAGTCTGAACAGGAATGGAGCGGCACAACGCTTTTTCACCCATGAAGTCAGGCGCTTAAGTGATCCTTATGTGCCTATGTTAGGAGGCGTTCTGAAAGATACAGCCGTTGAAAACACTGACAGTATAGAATACGTGCAGCCATATGCCCGCCGGCAGTACTACGAGAATAAAGGGAACGGACTAAGGGGGAAGCAGTGGGATAAAAGGATGTGGGCGGCAAGAGGTCCGGAGATTGTAAAAAGTGTAGCAAAATTTGCAGGAGGTAAATAGTGGCAAAGAAAAATGAAGATACCATTCTGGCAGCAATCATTAAGTTTATAGAAAGCTTTCCAGACTTGGCCGAAATGAAAGAATTATTCCCAGTGGAGGTCGAGGCTGAATCCCTCGGAAGTGAGGCAAAAGCATATGTTGTGGAAACGGAACCGATTAATCCAGTTGTTAAAAAATACTTGGACGGTTCAGGCGTATTCCGATACGCATTTGTATTTGCTAGCCGAGAACGGTTTGACAGGGATACGATAGAAAATCTAAAGAATAACGGGTTCTATGAGCAATTTTCTGATTGGATAGAGTCTTGTAATAAATCGGGCAATTTGCCTGAACTAAGGCAAGGCTTGGAAGCAAAGGACATTAAGGTAACCACTACGCCGTACGTATTTGATACTACAGCCACAACGGCCAGATATCAGATACAAGGCGTATTAACTTATTACAAAGAAAAGGAGAATTAAAAATGGCAGGAATAAAACAAAGAAGAGGTTATGCAGATTATTTGGATTGTGGAACAGCAGAAGCACCAGCGTATGCCTTGATGGGAGCCGGTTTCACGAAATTAGATGAAACCCCAGGTGCACAGACTTCTGGAAAGCGGTATGTAAATGATGCATCCCAGTCAAGCTCGATTACCGGCTATGATTCCAGCTTCCCATTTGAAGCGGATCAGATTGTGTCAGAAGAGGCAATTGCAAAAATCTGTGAAATTGGCCTTCTTAGAAAAACTGGAGCTGATGCAGAGACGAATTATGTACGTGTCGATCTCGATAAGAAGGTTGGAACTGAGACGGAGTACGAGGCACGTCAGTTTAAAGTTGCGATTGAAGTGTCAGATTTTGCGGATAGTGATGGAGAAATGACAGCGTCCGGAAACTTTAAGCCAATTGGAGATCCGGTGCTGGGGAAATTTAATACTGCGACTAAGGCTTTTACAGCGGAAGTGTAAATAACAGGAGGTAGGAAGTATGTTTGAAGTAAATGGAGTACAGTTAAACCTTGATATTGCAGAGGCGGATGATATGGGCAGGCTTGAAGAAGCCAATGTTATCGCGGCAGAGCTTAAGGATTTAAGCTCTGAAACAGGCAAAGAGGTGATTCTGAAAAGTTGTGGTATTGTGAATCGCTATATTGTGACTCTTTTTGGAGAAGAAGCAGCGCAGAAAATTTGCGGAGAAAGTAAGAATATGCTTTCACATCTGGATTGGTACGAAGTTATAGTTGATGAAGTTAAACGCCAGTCAGACCTGATTGTGGCTCGTACAAGAAAAAACGCTGAAAAAGCAAACCGCGCTCAGCGGCGCGCGAAAAAATGAGTATCCTAACAACTCCACTTCCTACCACAGTAAAGATTGCTGGCATTGATTATCCGATTAATACGGATTTTCGTGCCGGTATTACTTTTGAAACACTGATGCAGGGAGAGGAAGACGATACAAATAAAATCTTAAAGGCACTAGAACTGTATTATGGCGGGATACCAAGTGCGCCTGAGGAAGCAATAGAAAAGATGCTTTGGTTCTACAGAGGCGGAACAGACGAAGAGTCAGACAGTAGCGGAGGACCACAGGCATACAGCTTTGAAGAGGACGCGGACTTTATCAGTGCTGCGTTTCTAGATCAGTACCAAATTGACCTAACAGATGTAGAAATGCACTGGTGGAAGTTTCGAGCGTTAATGTCTGGACTTACGGACAAGAACCGGATTGTCGAAATCATGGGATACCGTACTGTTAAGATTAGTAATGAAATGAGTAAAGGACAAAAACAGTTCTATCAAAAAATGAAAAAAGCATATCGGTTAAATGCAAAGAAAGGCAGAAGAAAACCGAGTGCATTAGAAAAAGAATTGATGTAAAGGGAGTGATTGCAATTGAAAAGATAAAATGCAGTAACTGTAACTTTACCTTGATGCTGGCAAGTAAGGTGGATGCAGAAATCAAGTGTCCACGCTGTAAAACAGTGAATAAAGTTGAATATAACACAAAGGGAAGAGTTCAGAGGCGCACCGTAGAGTAGCATCCAAGCCTACTTTGTTTTTGAAAAGGTAGGTGGGCGCTTTGGCTGACGGTAAAATCATAATTGAAACTGGCTTAGACAGCTCAGGAATAGAACAGGGGATTAGTCGCTTAAATAGTGTAGCGAGTAAAGGCTTAAAGGTTACAACGGCCGCTATCGCAGCAGTCAGTACGGCATTGGTAGCTGCGGGTGGAATCGTAGTAAAGACTGGTACGGATTTTGAATCTGGGATGTCGCGAGTCAAAGCTATATCAGGAGCTACGGGGGCTGAATTTGAAGCATTAAAGCAGCAAGCTATAGATTTAGGTGCCAGTACAGCTTTTAGTGCGTCTGAGGCAGCAGAGGGCATGGAGAACCTGGCTTCTGCGGGTTTTAGCACGACTGAGATCATGGAAGCTATGCCTGGCATGCTCGATCTGGCCGCATCCGCCGGTGAAGACCTTGGCACAAGTTCGGATATAGCTGCCAGTACCCTACGTGGATTTGGATTGGCGGCTTCCGATGCAGGACATGTGGCGGATGTGTTGGCCAAGAATGCAGCAGATACCAATGCAGCAGTAGCAGATACCGGCGAGGCAATGAAGTATGTGGCTCCAGTTGCAAATGCTATGGGTATCGAATTTGAGGAGTGCGCAGCTGCAATAGGAATTATGGCCGATGCCGGTATCAAGGGCAGTCAAAGCGGTACATCACTTCGAGGTGCCATGTCACGGCTAGTCAAGCCTACCGATAAGATGGCGGAAACAATGGCTGAATTAGGCCTAAGTTTTTTTGACAGCGAAGGAAAAATGATTTCCTTAACAGACATGACGGCCATGCTGCAGGAAAAGACAGCAGGGCTTACGGATGAGCAGAGAAACAATGCTCTTGTAACGCTGTTTGGCCAGGAGTCATTGTCAGGAATGCTGGCTCTTATGCAGGCAGGACCCGAGAAGTTATCTACACTTACCGCGAGCTATAAGGATTGTGATGGGGCTGCAGCTGAAATGGCAGCTACCATGCAGGACAACCTTAAAAGTGCGCTTGAAGAGGTGGGCGGAGCAGCTGAGACCTTGGCAATCGCTGTATATGACAAAATGTCAGAAAAGCTAAAAGAGGCTGCAAAGGCGGCGATAGATTATGTTAATCAGCTTACGGAAGCGTTTAGCAGCGGAGGGATAAACGGGCTTGTAAGTAAAGCAGGTAGTATATTCGCCGAATTAACCGTACAGGCAGCGAAGCAAGCCCCAAAGATGATAAATGCCGCCGTATCTTGTATAAAAGCTTTTGCGAAAGGAATCTACAGTAATAGAAAGGCAATCTATAATGCCGCAATCGATATTGTAAAGGCTCTTGCGAGCGGCATAGCTGATCTGTTGCCAAAAGAGATTGGTGAGCCGATTAAAGATATGGTCAACGGGATTTCCGATTCTTTGAAATCCGGTGGACTTAATGATGCAATCAAAGATGTAATAGAAATGTTTAAGAGTCTAGGTGATGCTATTGGGAGCATTGCGGAAGCGGTTTTGCCTCTTCTTATAAGCGCAATAGACTTCATAGGCGACAATTTCACATCGTTTGTCTCGATTATTGCGGGGGTCGTGGTTGCAATGGGGACTTACAATGCAGCCGTCACTATATCCTCTGTGGTAACCAAAGTATTGGCGACTGACTTTGCTGCATTAGGCGCAGCGATGCTGGCTAACCCTGTCGGGCTGATAGTGGCCGGACTTGCAGCAGTAGCAGCTACACTGGTTATTGCGAGCACTGCAACTTCTGACTATGCGCGCGAATCAAAAGAACATCTTATAGAAAGTACTGAGGCCGTAGAAGCCCATGCTGAGAGGTTCAAGGCGGCCATGAGTGGCATTGAACAAGGCATCTCGAGTGCAACAGATGTGGCAGAAAAAGAATCAGAGGCCAACCAGGCGCTCGTAGATGAACTCCATACCTTGGTCGATGCGAACGGGCAGGTAAAGGCTGGAAACGAAGAAAGAGTTGCATATATCCTCGGGGAACTCAACGCGGCATACGGCACGGAAATGCAGCTGATTGACGGCAAGATAGACGGGCTGAAAGAAGAGACAGCCACTATCGAAAATTTGATGGCAGTCCAGAAAGCCCAGACTTTACTGTCAAATACTCAAGATGAATATGCGGCGGCCATAGAATTGATTACTGGAGATCTCACGCAGATGACCGCCGAGTTAGAGACTAACAAGAAAGTTATTAAAGACCATGAGTATGCAATGACGGCAGCGACCTCTGCGGCAAATCTTCTTGACCCATCGTATGGAGGAATGGCAACAACCATTAAGGAACTTGTGACTCAAACCGATGGTGCAACTGCTGCGCTTGTTGACTATGTTAGTGCAAATAATTTGGGAAGTGCAGGAACACAAGCCCTGTTTGATGCACTTGCCTCAGGAAAAGCTGTATGGGATGAGGCCTCGGGCAGCATCACTGACGCAAACGGTCATACATGGGACATGCTTACAGTACAGACATTGCTTTCCGATGCAGAAGTAGAGCTTTTAGGTATTGTAAATGATACCACAGAAGCGTATAACCAAAGCAAATCCAGAATGGACGAACTTACCAGCTCCATTACCGAGGCGCAAACAACAATGGCAAACTGGGAAGCCTTGGAAGACGCACTTGCTACAGGAGATGTTGATGCAATTAGCACAGCATACTCAAACCTATCTAAGAATATGGTTACCGTGGCAAATTCAGGCTCGGAAGCAGTTAAAAGCCAGATGAAAACCTCGTTGGATGGAATGCAGAGTTACATTGATTCTGTGAAAAATGGAACATTGCAAGAGTCTGATGCACTGCTAAAAGAGGTTTCCAGTACAACAGGGCTTGCATTAGGGGAATTTGCAAATCTCGGTCCTGATATGGTAGGGGCAATACAGGAAATGAACACAGATATGGTAGCGGAAGTTCTAAATTCCAGATTTACCGGAACCATGACTGAGGAGGGTAAAAAAGGTGTTGATGCATTTGTGGCATCAATAGGAACACTTCCTGAGGATACCCGAGGAGTAATGGCAGGGGTATTGCAAGCTGCCATAGCAGGTACGGATTTCGGAGATGCCGTTGCTGAAGAGGCGGAAAAGTCAGGAAGCTCATTCCTGGATGCCTTAAGATCAGTTCTGAAAGTTCACTCTCCATCACGCGCTGTAAAGGAAATCTTTAGTAATGTTGCCCCAGGCGCTACGGAAGGCTTGAGAGCTGGGCAGTCAGATACAACAACAGAGGCTAAATCTTTTGGTGGGAAGGTTCTTGAGGCCTTGATTGAAGGGATTACCGGAAAGAAACCAGTAGCGGACGCGACTGGAAAAAAAGTATCTGACTCAATAAACACTAACCTAGGCAGTGCCGATACCAGAGCCACCGGATCCAAAAAGGTCGATGAATATAATTTAGGAATCAGTTCTAAGCTTCCTAATAGCCAGCAAAGTGCGGCGGGAGTATCCAATGCCAGCAATACAGGGCTGGGAAGTGCAGACACGCAAGGAACTGGCTCACGCAAGGTAAATGAATATAATGCGGGAATAGCAGGTAAAAAGCAAGAATCATACCAGACAGGTGCGACATTGTCCGGGGCTGCTAAGTCAGGTGCTGAAAGTGTGTCTTTAGATCCGGCTGGTGATAATTCAGGACATCAGTATGCCGCCGCAGTAGCAAGTAATCAAAATATATCAGATGCTCATAGCCAAGGTGCATTTATTGCGGGGAGAGCAGATGCCGGAGCGCGAAGTGTAGACGGATCGGGATCGGGAAGTAATTTCGGACAAACCTTTGGGAATTCGGTAAAGGCAAAAGGTGAGTGGGCTTTCTTGGCCGGTGCGGAATTGGGAGCACGGGCACAGGCAGGTCTTAATTCAAAAAGTGGGCTTGATATTAACTCCCCATCCAGAAAAGCCAGAAAATCCGGACAAAACTTTGATGAAGGTCTTGTCATGGGAATCGATGACAAGGTATCAGAGGCCGAAAAAGCATCAATGAATCTTGGTACAAGTTCTGTCGATGCTCTGCAGGCTTCAATAGATGCTCATTCTCCAGCTGAGAAGACTAAAACGCTCGGTGATTTCTTTGGAGATGGCTTTATTCTTGGCGTTACAATGTCTGTACCAGAGGCTATGGAAAAGGCAAAGAAGCTGGGCGGCGAAGCTGTGGCAGCACTTACTGCTGAGATAAAACGCTATCAGTTTAATCAGAACGTGGGCAGTTTACTAGGTACGGCACTGGCAAATGGCATTGAGGCAGGTAATCCACAGGTATCAGAGAGTATAAAATCTGTCGTAAAGAACGCCAAGAGTACAATGTCTTCTCGCGTGAAAGCAGGCAATTTTGATTCAGCAGGCACATTAATTGTCAACAAAGTAAATTCCGGGATCACTAAGGGAACTGCAACCATGAAAACGGAGTTGCAGAGAACATTGAACACAATCGTTGAAGATACCATGAAGAATGATCTCACGCTAGCAAATACGTTCAAAACACTTGGAAATAATGCTCTAAATGCTTTTACTACGGCGGTTCAGGCAAAATCTGATAGTGCTGTAAAGGCATTGCAAACAACTCTAGATAAGTTAGAAGCGACCGCACAGACAAAGTACAATGCAATTACTGCACTCCAAGACAAGTTTGAGAGCAATCTAAGAGGCGATAGGGAGCTTTTTACACTGGATGAAGACGGAAAGATGTCATTGACCGATTGGGTGCCAGATAATGCGGAGATGGATAAAGTCTCAAAAGGGTTGGCGGCCTTAAAAAGTAAAATAGATAAGGATCTGTTTGATGAGATTGCCGGCATGTCAAACACCGGTACACAACTACAGTATATAGAGACGCTTTCCGCTCTGAGCAAAAAGGAACTCGAAGCATATAACAAAGGCTATGTCACAAACAATAAGAAGGCTGCAAGTATCGCAAAGAGTGCATATGCAGATCGAGTAAAGGAAGTAGAAAACGAGTTCAACAGCGGTGTTATAAAAGCACTTGGAACCTTGCAGACCAAAATGCAGAACATTGGTACACAGGCTGTAGCAGGTTTCATAAAAGGATTCAAGAGCAGCAATGGCGATCTGAATTATACCATGAAGGCTTTTACAGATAGTATCGTAAAGCAAATCAAAACTTCTCTCAAGATAAAGTCTCCCTCTAAGGTGACAGAGGGGCTTGGTAAATTTACAGGTGAAGGATTTGTGGATGGTGTACTGAATAGTGAGTCAGACGCACTTGCTGCCGGTGAAATTCTTGCTAAAGCAGCTGGTACGGGGCTTGAAAATCTTGATTTCTCGGCAATATCAGCAAAAATGAAAGCAGCTGTTGCGGCCTCTAACGCTAAAATTGGAGCAGCAGTTACCACAAATCTAAAAGTTCAAGCAGATACAACAGCGGCAGAGGAAGCGAAAAAAGTAATTGATTATGCAAAACTCGGAGACGCAGTAGCATATGCACTTGTAAAAGCAGGCTTAAAAGTAGAAGTGGGAGAGCGTGAACTTGGAAGAGTTATAGGAGATTTAATGGCATGAAAATATACTATGTAACTGGTAGCACAAATAAAAAAATCAACCTAGTGAAGTGGCCCTACCGATTGAAGGTAGGGTCTTCTGATCTGCCAAACTTTGAATGGGAATACACAACTGTTTCTTCTGGATTGGATGGGGCAAGCATTTCTGCATTTAGCAGGGGTATAAAGCAGGGAACGGCAGTATTGACAATTAAAGGAGAGAGTAGGGAAGCATATTATAAAGCAATGAACAGCTTCTTTGAAGAGACAGAAAGAGATCTATTGAACCTTAAGCCTGGGAGACTCTTTATCAATGATAGTTTCCTTGAATGTTATGTGGTTAAGTCTGAAAAAGCGGATTGGGATCTAGACTACGGAGAGTCAGATAATCAAATCACTGTTGTGGCAGAATACCCTTATTGGTGCATTGACAAATTATATCAGGTGTTTGCAACTGAAGACGGTCCTGTTGTTTCTCTGTTTCTAGATTACCCTAAGGCATATTTATACGATTACACAGCAAACCCAGCTGTAAAAATGTTGATCAATACAAACTTTGTTGCGTCTGCATTTCGCATGGTCATATATGGACCATGTGTGAATCCTGCCATCACAGTAGGTGATAATCATTATGAAGTAGCAACCTCACTTCTGGAAAATGAATACTTAGTGATTGATAGTCGATATAAAACTATTAGGGCGTATACAAAAACTGGGATTGTCAGGAACGAATTCAATAACCAGAACAAAAATTATGACATATTTGAGAAAATTCAAGTTGGAGAAAATATTGTAACCAGATCTGCCCTTTTCGGGTTTGATTTGCACTTGATGCATGAAAGGAGTGAGCCGCTATGGATGTGATTATAGCTGACAGTGCAAGAAATGAACTGGGGGTACTACTTGCTATTAATAGCCTTGATATAGATATTGGGGAAACGGAGGACTTTGAACTGGTCATACCCCTATATGTATCTGATAAATTCAAAGGATTCAAGGATATAGAGTTAGAGCAGTTCTTTTATATTCCTGGTACAGAATATGGCGGCATATTAGAAGATGTGCATATATCAACGTACCATAAACGCAGGACTTGGAAAGGAATGACTTGGAGAGGATTGCTTACTAAGGCGGTTATTCCTCTCAAAAACGGAGAGGTACAGACAGTCAGTGGTGAAGCGAATGGAATTATTAGGACACTGCTCAGCGGAGTGCTTGGTGGTTTTTTTTATGTTCCAAATGTAAGCAGCGGTATCACAATCAGCAATTATACTTTCGAGAAGTGGGACACTGTATTAAATGGTCTCATTGGTATGCTTGAATCTGCTGAGGCTACTTTGGATATAAGAGTTATCCGGGGGGATCCATTTGCTGTACAAGTAATGGCCAAGCCAAAGACTAATCTTTCAGAGACAATTGAGTACACGCAGGATAGAAGGGTGAATCTTACTGTGCGAGACTGCCGAACCGGCATTAATCATTTGTGGTGCCTGGGAAAGGAAAATACAATTCAGACCGATGGATACAGAGATACAGTTCACCTATACTGGCACCCTACTAATGGCATTGTTACAACGAAGTATTACACCGGGCTTTCTGAAAGGATTGAGTATTATGAAAATAGCAGCGCTGCAAATGTTACCAAACTCGAAGAGGAGGGGCGAAAAAAGTTTTTGGATCTGGTGAACTACAAGGATATGACAGTGACTGTGCAAGACGAAGAGCTGAATGTTGGGGATTATGTTACCGGTCGGGATAAGATAACAGAAACAGTAGTAACAAAACCTATTATCCGAAAGATATTAAAGTTGCAGGATGGTAAATACTCAACAGAATACAAGACAAAAGGAGAATAAAAATATGAGTGTTGAATTAGTAACAGGTTATACTGGAGCCCCTCATGTAAGTAGCATTCAGGACGGGGAATTGTATGCCGGCATAATTGGGATAGAAGAATATGTTTTAGTGAATGGGAATATGTTCGAGGCGCTCATTACGGACACAAATACAATAACGATATATGATGGTTGCCTTGTGATGCAAGGGCGGCACATCATTATGAACCCAGGTACATCAGAGCAGATTGTAATTGAGTCAGCGAGTCAGGGTATACAGAGGATTGATGCAATAGTTATGCGTTATGAATTAATGAATGACGGAAAGGAAAAAGCAAATTTAGCTATCGTAAAAGGGACACCGTTTACTGGAGATTCGAACACCTCCCCGCCTGCCGCGAATCTTCCGGTACTTACAACTGGAGCCTTGCGACAGGGAGCAGCTGAAAATGAGATGCTCTTGTATTACACACGGATGGATGGAGTCAATTTAAACTCAGTTGAAAGTAAAATGAAGACGGTCTATCCTCTTGCGGCCATCATAAACAACTTAACCACTACCGCGGCAGATAGACCTCTGTCAGCAGCTATGGGAAAGAAATTGCAGGATGAAAAACTTGCTAAAGCAAACCTTGCCAACAACTTAACCACTACCGCGGCAGGTTATGCTTTGGATGCAAGACAGGCTCTGATAATTCTTGACACAATGCGAGGATACGGTAGCACAGTCTCACGACATGGAGTCGGGCACATTTATCAGGAAGATACAGGCCAGACCGAGAGCTTATTTACGGCATGCATTATTTTCCCTGTGCCGTATCCACTTGACAGTACTCCGCCTGCTAGCAAGGTGACAATATCATCTTATGCTATTACAGGAGTAACCGTTGCTAATACCCAGTC
>JBKECY010000053.1:0-122381 GCA_047975025.1 Lachnospiraceae bacterium | reverse complement strand
TTCCCATTCATCCATGGGATAAATCGATAAACAGCCGCCCAACCCTTTGGTCAGCACGAATTTTTCTCCCAAATCTTCGCGCAGTTTCGCAGGTACAATGAGCCGGCCTTTTGTATCAATTGTGTGATTGTATTCTCCCATGAACATGAAAGTCACCTTCCTTCAGAGCGTATTTTGTTCTCCCCACAAAATACACTTTCATGGCCGTAGGCGGTATTTCCCACCACTCTATGCCACTTTTACCCACTTTTTACCACTTATGTGTCCATTCTACCCTATTTACCTATAAAAGACAACCTATTTTTTGTGTTTTTTTTATTTCTATAAGCAGCAGTTTTGGAAACGAAAAGAGGACCCCCGGCCAAAACCGGGAGTCCTCCTGCATGTATTCCTATGATTCTTCTGTTGTCTGTTCTTTCTCTTCTTCCATTTCTTCTGTAACAGCTTCCGCTGTATTCTTCCGTCTCTTCACGATAATACATAGAATCGACGCAAGGACGAGCAATACGGAGAGCACTTGTGAGACCGGAATGTGGGTTCCTGGAATCCAAAGCTGGTCCGTACGTATTCCTTCAATCCAGAAGCGTCCCACACCATAGCCAATCAGGTAGAGGAAAAAGATCTCTCCCTGTACTTTTTTGTGCTTCCTGTATACTAACAGGAGAATCAGCAACGCCGTATTCCAAAGCCCCTCATACAAAAACGTCGGTGCCACCTGTATGTAATCCACACCATCAATGGTCTGCAGATGACTTTGCATCAAAGCTGTGATTTCTCCGGGACGTACTGCATCTACCGGCAGACGCATTGCCAGCGGACCATTGGAATAGTTCCCGAAGACTTCTCTGTTGAAAAAGTTCCCCCATCGCCCAATGATTTGACCAAGTACCAGACCCAGGGTTACCGTATCCAGCATTCTCCAGACCGGCTGTTTTTTGATTCTGGTAAAGACAACCGCCACAATCACTCCGGCAATAATACCGCCATAAATCGCAAGACCGCCATTTCTGGTGTTAAAAATCTGGAGCAAATTATCTTTGTAGTCATCCCATGAGAAAATAACGTAGAAAATACGGGCACCTACCACTGCAAACACCAGTGTAATAATCGATAAATCCAGATAAAAATCTGCATTTTGTCCTGTCTTTTTAGCCTCTCTCATAATAAGTGAGATACCAAGCAGCATAGCCACCGCAATCATAACACCGTACATTGCAATTTCAAATCCAAATACTTTAAAGGATTTGATCACATAATCCAATTCAATTCCCAGATTAGGAAATGCTATCGACATATTCATCTCATCACCTTATACATTGAATCGAAAGAGGATTACATCTCCATCCTTAACAATGTATTCTTTTCCTTCCATTCGTACCAATCCTTTGTCTCTTGCGCCTGCGTAGGAACCACATGTCAGCAGATCCTGATAATTCACCACTTCCGCCTTGATAAACCCTCTCTCAAAATCGGTATGGATCTTACCGGCTGCCTGCGGCGCTTTTGTGCCTACCTGAATGGTCCATGCTCTGGTTTCGTCTTCTCCTGCCGTAAGATAACTAATGAGGCCCAGCAGCTGATAACTCGCTGCAATCAGCTTCTCCAGCCCTGATTCTTCCAGACCAAGATCCTCAAGGAACATTTTCTTCTCATCTTCATCAAGCTCTGCGATCTCCTGCTCAATCTGGGCACAGATTACAAACACTTCACTTTTATAGTCCTTGGCATAACTGCGGACAAGTGCCACATAAGGATTCTCTGCTCCGTCATCTGCCAATGAGGCTTCATCGACGTTTGCCGCAAAGATAACCGGCTTGGCAGTCAGCAGATTGTACGATGCAAATAGCAGTTCCTCTGCCTGCGTCTCGGGTTCAAAAGAAATCGCCAGCTTGCCGTCTTCAAGATATGCCTTTAATTTCGTAAGCAATGTAAGTTCGGCTGCGGCTTCTTTATCATTTTTGGCCAGTTTCGTTGTCTTGGCGATTCTTCTGTCCAGGATTTCTATATCAGAAAAAATCAACTCGAAATTAATTGTTTCTATGTCACGCAGCGGATCGACCTGACCGTCTACATGAACCACATTTGGGTCATCAAAGCAGCGAACCACATGTACAATGGCATCCACTTCCCTGATATTTGCCAAAAACTGATTCCCCAGGCCTTCTCCTTTCGAAGCGCCTTTGACCAGTCCCGCTATATCCACAAACTCAATGACCGCCGGTGTTACTTTCTTAGAATGATAGAAATCCCCCAGAAGCTTTAATCGCTCATCCGGTACTGTAACGATTCCTACATTCGGATCAATCGTACAAAAAGGGTAGTTCGCTGATTCAGCGCCTGCCTTCGTCAGTGAGTTAAACAGCGTACTTTTGCCTACGTTAGGCAGCCCTACTATTCCTAGTTTCATCTTTTATGTCCTTCCGTTATAATTTATCTTTCTGATTTTAGCATACTGCCGGTGAGTGCGCAAGTCAGTCTTTGCTCATGATGACTAGCAGAATCCCTTTGGTAAAACTAACTTCCGCTACCCGGCTGACAATCTCATTGCTCACCGTAAGCCCTGCATCAGACTTTTGCAGCAGATGATTCGTAAGCGGATATTTGAACCCTGTCAGTGTCAGATTTTCTACATTGTGTCCGTAGGAAAAGAATGAAACAAAGTTTCCGAAAGCTTCACTTTTCTCAAGCTTGAAATCCCGGTCACGCAGAGTCATATGGTTATGACTGTCTATGATGGCTGCCGAAACTCCCCGCTGCTGTGCCAGCAGCAAGAGCGCAAGATTCGCAAGCGTATGGTCGAACCGGGTGCCGGTTGCCCCCAGCAGAGTAATCTGCCGGGGCTGCCTGTCCAGTGCCATCATCATGGCATGCTGGGTATCCGAATCATCCTTTTCGGGATTCAGACGAATCATTGTACTTTTTCCAAGTTCTTCAAATGCTGCCAGCTGAGAGCTGTCAGCACTGTCAAAGTCGCCTACGATATACTGAGGCACAAGTTTCTGGCGATAGCAGAAATCCAAGCCTCCGTCAACGGCAAACAGTGTATATTCTTTGCTTTTTTCCAAAAAAGCAAGGGCAAAATCCGAATCGATAGTGCCCCCGCTTACTATAATCACATGCTCTTTTTTCATGACTCGTAACGCCCCATAACTGATTGGATTGCCTGTACATTGGCTGCGATATCACCTTTAAACACATAGGAGCCCGCTACAATAATGTTTGCTCCGGCATCCAGCACTTCAACAAGAGTTTCTTCGTTAATACCGCCGTCAACCTGTATCTGGGTTACACACCCCGCTTCATCAATCATCCGTTTCAGATCTCTAATCTTCTGTGTTGATGACGGAATATACTTCTGCCCGCCGAACCCAGGTTCAACTGACATAATCAGTACCATGTCAAGCTGCGGCAATATCTCCTGAATGGTTTCAAGCGGTGTGTCCGGCTTCACTGATACAGCGGCTTTAATACCCGCCTCTTTGATTTTTCGCACGCAAGACGCAAGATCCGCACAGGCTTCTTCGTGCACTGTCAGTAAATCCGCTCCGCTGTCCACAAAATCCTGGACATAGCGCTCCGGCTCTGTCACCATCAGATGCACATCAAAGAACATCTTTGACTCCTTGCGAATGGATTTGATAACCGGCATGCCAAATGAGATGCTCGGAACAAAGTCACCATCCATCACATCGATATGCAGCCATTCCACACCAAGATTTTCCAACAAAGAAATCTGCTCGCCTAATCTGTTAAAATCGGCGGATAAAATAGAAGGACATAATTGATACATGCTAATATTTTCTCCTTTTCTCCTTTAATCCTTGAAAAAACTCCACATAATTCTCATAACGCATCTCGTTGATTTTATGTTGCGCTACTGCTTCTTTCACAGCACAAGCAGGCTCATGTGTATGCGTGCATCCCTGAAATCTGCACAGCCCTTCGTACGGACGAAATTCCCGAAAGCAAAAACGCAGCATTTCCGGCTCCAGGTCACTGATATAAAATGAACTAAATCCCGGCGTATCACAAATGTAAGTATCTTCCTGTAGCTTGATCAGTTCTGAATGGCGTGTCGTATGACGCCCCCGTCCAAGCTTTTTACTTATTTCTCCCGTCTGCATATGTACTTCATGCTGCAGCAGGTTGATCAGAGAGGACTTTCCCACACCGGAGCCTCCGGTCAGTACACTCGTTTTATTCACCAGCAGGCTGCTGATACATTCAATCCCTTCCAATTTGTTCACACTGGTCAACAGCACTTCGTAGCCGCAATCCGTGTAAATTTGCGAAAGGGCTGACGCCGCTGCTTCATCAACCAGATCCGATTTATTAAAAATAATATACAGCGGCAGTTCAATCTGCTCCATTGTGATCAGAAAACGATCCAGCAACTTGAGATTTGGTGTCGGCTCTGACAGCGAAAACACAAGCAGCACCTGATCAATGTTGGCTACGGCAGGACGAATCAGTTCGTTCCTGCGCGTAATAATAGTTTCGAGTGACCCTTTCTGATCCGGTTCATCCAACACCTTTATTTCAACATTATCACCTACCAGTGGTTTTGTGTGTAATTTTCTTAAAATCCCTTTGGCCTTGCATTCATAAATTCTGCCATCCGGCACCGCCACATAGTAAAAACCGGCAATACCGCGAATGATTTTTCCCTGCATTAACTCTCCACTTTTGAGAAGGTGATTGGATAATGACCCAGTGACGTGTAGTCTTCTCCGACCAACTCGGATACATATAGATCTCCGCTTGTCACACCGGCCGCACCGGTAATGTTTAACTGATAGGGGAATGTAATATCTCCACCATCAAGAACTATCGTCGTTACCGTTGCCCCATTAACCACCTGAACCAGTTCCAGACGAACCTGACCGCCCGCATAATCCGTTGGGGTATCTATTGTTTGCGTACACTTCCAGATTTCATTTGAATCAACGGGCTCTGCGGTCGCAGTCGGTGCCGTTGTGGCCTGCGGCCCGGAACTTACTGAAATTGTTATTGCAGAACCTTTGTCTACTCTTGTATCCGCCGGTATGCTCTGTGCTATTACAACACCCGCTGCAACCGTATCACTATATTCTGACGTAACCGTTACATCCAGCGCTGCCAGCTGCGTCTTGGCATCAGCTTGTGCCAGTCCCACAACGTTTGGTACACTAAAGGATTCATACTGCTCTCCCATACTGATGGCAATCGTGATTGCAGACCCTACAGCAACCGTCGTACCTGCCGTCGGATCAGACGCAATTACATTTCCTTCCGTAACAGTATCGCTAAACTCTTTAGAAGTCGATACTACCAGTCCCAATTCATTTAGTATCTGCTCTGCTTCACCTTGTGACATTCCGGCTACTTCCGGTACCACTGTCTGTGCCGGACCTTTACTTAATTTGTAATTAATCGTTGTTGCCGTATCTACAAGTGTTCCGGCTGCTGTTTCCTGTGAGGAAATAAGCCCTGCTTCAATTGTATCTGAATACTCTTCTTCCGTAAATTTAAGACCCAGACCCAGATCATTCAATGTTGTTTTCGCTGATTCTTCTGTCAATCCAACAATGCTGGGAACTTCGACTTGTTCTGTTGTCCCTTGTGTCTCTGTCGCATTTGCATCCGAATCACTGTTGCTGCTTCCTGATCCAATCAGACCGGCCGCCTGCGCAATAAAATACAACAGGATACAGATAATAATCGCACCGATAATAAAGCCTCCAATGGTCATGGCTTTTTCCAGTTTGCGATTGATTCCGCCTGTTTCTTCTTCCTCTTCGTCCTCATCCTCTTCTTCCTGCTCTTCTTCGTCAGAATAGGAGGTATCTATTTCATTTAAATCACTGTCTTTTTTCGGTGTTGTTCTGGCACTGTTCTTAATCTGCTCAAGCTCGCCTCCTGAAATCATAACCGTAGGCGACATATTGCTAAGCGGAACCATGGAAACAAAATCTCCTTCCGGATCCATCAGTGAACGTTTCAGATCTTCGATCAGTTCTGAGGTCGTCTGGTATCTGCGATCAACACTTTTCGTGGTACATTTAATAATAATCTGCTCTAAACTATGGGGCAGATCCGGTGTATATGTGCTCGGAAGCTCCATTTCATCCTGCAGATGCTTAATTGCAATCGCAACTGTGGTATCTCCATCAAAAGGTACCACACCTGTTACCATCTCGTATAAAGTAATACCTAAGGAATAAATATCGCTTTTTTCGTCACTGTAACCACCGCGTACCTGCTCCGGTGAGCTGTAATGTACTGACCCCATTACATTCGAACTGATTGTATTGGCAGAAGCTGCTCTTGCGATTCCAAAATCAGCTACTTTGACCTTGCCTTCAGTAGATATGATAATATTCTGCGGTTTGATATCTCTGTGGATAATGCCATGGCTGTGCGCCTCCTGTAATCCCAGGGAAACCTGAATGGCAATACTGGTTGCCTCTTTGACACTTAATTTGTGTTTCTTGGAAATGTATTCCTTGAGTGTGATACCTTCCACAAGCTCCATCACAATATAGTGTGTGCCATTGTCCTCACCAACATCATACACATTCACAATATTGGGATGTGTAAGTCCGGCCGCCGACTGGGCTTCTGTTTTGAACTTTCTTACAAAGGTTGTATCTTCTCTGAATTCCGGTTTCAAAATCTTAATCGCCACAAAACGGTTGAGCTTTAAATCCTTCGCTTTAAAGACATCCGCCATTCCACCGGAGCCAACTTTTCCGATGATTTCATATCGTTCCCCTATAATCATTCCCGCTTTTATCATATACTCACCTCTTCATCTAATGGCCGAATCAAAACGACTGCAATATTATCCGTTCCACCATTTCCGTTTGCTTTGTCTACCAGTGCCTTCGCTATCGATTCAAGTGGCTGTTCCTGAAACACCGTCTTATGTATCTCGTCGTCTGCGACCATATTCGTAAGGCCATCCGAGCACATCAGCAGTGTATCTCCTTCCTCAATATGCAGATCAAAAAAGTCTACTTCGACCATCTCCTGCATCCCTATTGCTCTGGTGATGATGTTCTTATCCGGATGAAGTCTTGCATCTTCCTCAGCCAGCTCTCCCATCTGCACCATTTCCTGTACCAGCGAATGATCCAATGTCACCTGCGTGATTTCTTCACCGATCTGATACAATCGGCTGTCTCCAACATTCGCTACGTAAGCATATTGACCTACGACAGTAGCAACGACCAGTGTCGTCCCCATCCCGGCATATTCTTCCGCCTCCGAAGCTTTTTCAATCAGCATGTGATTTGTGTACTCAATCGCGTGTCGTATCACTTTCACCGGCAGATAATCCGCATCCTCCCGGATTGCCTGTACCAGCATGGAAACAGCGTACTTAGATGCCAGATCTCCCGCATTGTGTCCACCCATTCCATCTGCCACAACAAAAAGATTCGGCAGGTTACCAACCGGCTCTTCCGTTATGTACACGCAGTCCTGATTCACTTGTCTTTTTCTTCCAATGTCCGTTACGGCATAGGTTTTCATAATGGTTTCTCGCTTTCCGCCTGCTCAAAAAATCTCTTCCTAAGTTGTCCGCAGGCTCCGTCTATATCGCTCCCCATTTCCCTTCTTATAGTAACATTAATTCCATATTTTTCAAGTTTTATTTTAAACTTTTCAACATTTTGCCTGTTTGGCCGCTGGTATTCGCGCTCTTTTATAGGATTTATCGGAATCAGATTGACATGTGCGTTCAATCCTTTTAGAAGCTCTCCCAGCTCCCGGACATCTTGCGCAGAGTCGTTTTCTCCTTCAATCAGGCTATATTCAAACGTCATCCGACGGCCGGTTTTTGCAAAGTATTCCTTGCAGGCCTCCATGACTTCTGTGAGATTATAGGCTTTCGCAATTGGCATAAGCACTTCTCTTTTTGCCTGTGTTGCGGCATGCAGTGACAGTGCAAGCGTAATCTGAAGTCCTTCCTCTGCCAGCTGTCGTATCTGCGGTACTAATCCACATGTGGAAACCGTAATATTTCTCTGGCTTATGCGGCACCCTTTTTCATGATTCAGCAGTTGAACAAAGCGAAGCAGATTCTCGTAATTGTCTAATGGTTCTCCCGTTCCCATGACAACTACGTTCGTCACTCTTTGCTGTGTATGTGTCTGAATGGCATAAATTTGCGCCAGCATTTCAGAGGGAAGCAGATTTCTGCTTAAGCCATCCAGTGTGGATGCGCAAAAAGTGCAGCCCATCCTGCAACCTGCCTGTGTCGATATACATACCGAGTTCCCATGATGATATGTCATGCATACACTTTCAATGATATTTCCGTCAAAAAGCCGAAACAGATACTTGCGTGTACCATCTGCCTCGGATACCTGAACCTGCGCCATCTGAAGATTCTTCAAAGGAAATCCTGCTTTTAGTTTTTCTCTGAATGGCTGCGGCAGGTTTGTCATCTCAGCGTAATCCATGACCAGCCTTTTGTGAAACCACTCAAACAACTGACCAGCTCTGTATTTTTTCTCTCCTGCTTCAAGGACAAGCGCCTCAAGTTCCTCCGGCAAAAGTGATTGTATATCCATTGGCTCCATACTATTTCCTCACCAGATTCGCTATGAAGAAGCCGTCCGTCTTATGAATTCCCGGCAGAAGCTGCAAATATCCTTTTTGCGTTGTTTTCGTATGCAGTTCTTCGGGAAGCGAAGGCTCCATATTCTCTAAGCGGACCGGAAGATGTTTCAGCATCCACACCAGATTGTTCTCATTTTCTTCACGTGAAATTGTACACGTACTGAAGATAATCCTGCCGCCGGGTTTTGCATATTTCACAGCCTGTGTCAGAATCTGGCGCTGCAGTATCACAAGTTCGGAAATTTTCTCAGGGGTCACTTTATATTTGATATCCGGTTTCTTACCAATAACACCAAGACCAGAACAAGGAACGTCTGCCAGAACAATATCTGCTTTTTCAATAGACTCTGTGTCTTCTTCTTTCGCATCTTTACATTGCAGGAACACATTGATGGCTCCGACCCGCACCATATTCTCCCGAATCAGCTCGACCTTCTTTTCCGAGATATCCCGGGCATCTACGGTGCCAAACCCCAGCATTTTATCTGCCAGATGCAGTGCTTTGCCGCCAGGCGCTGCACAAAGATCCAGTACATAGTCCCCACGCTTTGGATCGGCAATTTCTCCCACCAGCATGGAACTTATATCCTGGATCTGGATCTTTCCGTTAATAAAGGCACGCAATGACATAAGATGGCTGAAATTCTTCAGATAATAGGCGTTTGCAAGATAGGGCGCCTGCTCAACGACCGCACCCTGACTCCGCAGATTCGCCAATGTTTCTTCCGTTGAATTCTGGTATTGAGTACAGCGAAACGTCGTGTTTTTCTCAAGCAGCATACTTCTTAAAATACTCTCTGTCACTTCTGCTCCATACGTGGAGAGCCATCTTTCCACAATCCATTCCGGCATAGAATAGCGAACGGACAAAAAGGCTGTCGTATCAGCCCTGTCCGGCAGCTGCACACTGTCAAGTCCTCTGGCTACATTGCGCAGCACTCCATTAACAAATGCCTTGAGATTGTAGAACCCTTTCTTTTGCACCAGCTTTACAGCCTCATTACAGGCGGCAGAATCCGGAACCGAATCCATGAATACCAGCTGATAGACTGCACTTCGCATAATTTCCCGAATCGCAGGTTTCATGCTTTTGACCGGCACTTTAGAGAACTGTTCAATGACATAATCCAGATAAATTCTCTGTTCGACCGTTCCTTCACAGACCCTTGCAATAAAGGCGCGCTCCTGCTTGGGCAGAAACTGGTGTTTTGTCAGCACATTCCCGATTGCAATATGGCTATATTCTTCTTCCTGGTTAATCTCCAACAGCACTTCTAATATCAAAGCCCTGGTATTTATGCCATTAGTCACGATTTCTTCCTCCTGCAATCAATAGCAGTCTTAACAATTGCAATACTGATGCCGCCAACGCCGCAACATATGTCAACGCGGCTGCCGTTAGTACTTTTCTTGCCCCTTTATTTTCCTGTTCTGTGACGATTCCTGTCGTTACCAGACGCTTAAGCGCTCGCGATGAAGCGTTGAATTCTACCGGAAGTGTCACCAGCTGAAACACAACTGCTGCCGAGAAGAAAATCACGCCCAGCCACAAAAGTGCCTGAATCGAGGTGAGCAGGCCGATAAAAAAGATGGGCCATGCCAGACTGGAACCGATGTTACAGACCGGAACGATGGCACTGCGGATGTTGAGCGGCGCATAATTCTCATTGTGCTGAATCGCATGTCCGCATTCATGAGCCGCGACAGCCTCAGCGGCCAGCGATGTTTTGGAATACACATCATCTGACAGGCAGACCCGCCTGGTTCTAGGATCGTAATGATCTGTCAGGCTTCCCTGCACTGAGACAATCTGAACATCATAGATTCCTGCAGAATGTAATACTTTTTCTGCCGTTTGTGCACCGGTAAGACCTGAACGGCTCTGCACTTTTCTGTACTTAGCAAATGTAGCCTTAAGCCTTGCCGAAGCAATTAAGGTAATTGCCAGACCTATAAGCAATAAAATAATCGTGGGATCAAAATAGTAATTGTATGCATTTCCAAACAACATGGGATCACTCCTTTTCTCTTACGAATCTGTCTCCAGGTCGGATCGAATAACCGCGCAGGAAAACATCTGCCTCCATTTTGTTCTTCCCCTCTGCCTGCAGTACCTCAATACACAGAGTTCCTGCACCTGTTGCAACATGAATTCCCTGTGCGTCCACCTGAACCACAGTGCCCGCTTCCTCTTTATGTGATTCCGGGCTTACGGATGCCTTCCAGATTTTCAAAGTCCTTCCATTATGAAATGTATATGCACTCGGCCAAGGTGAAAGTCCGCGAATCCAGCGTTCAATCTTAGGTGCCTCCATGCTCCAGTCAATATTTCCCATTTCCTTGGTAATCATTTTGGCATATTCTGTCGTACTGTCTTCCGGCTGTTTCACATAGACAGCACTTCCGTCTTCTATTGTGGGAAGCGTTTCAATTAAAAGCTTCGCTCCAACAACGCTGAGTTTGTCAAAAAGCGTTCCGTTCGTATCTGTCGGCTCAATCGGCACTGTTGCTTTGGCAATCATATCACCTGTATCGAGTCCTGTATCCACAACCATCACCGTCACACCGGTTTCTTTATTACCATCCAGTATGGACCAGGCAATGGGAGCCGCCCCTCTGTAAGCCGGAAGCAGCGAAGCATGGATATTGATACACTTGAATCGCGGCAAATCCAAGATTCGCTTCGGTATGATCTGTCCATAGGATATAATAATAATAATATCCGGCGCAAGCGACTGTAAGGCTTCGAAAAACGCATCGTCCTTCGCTGAGGCAGGCTGTAATACATGCAGTCCATGCTTTAACGCAGCCTCTTTGACCGGGGATTGGCGAATCTGCTTGCCCCGCCCCTGTGCTGCATCCGGTCTTGTCACAACGCCAACGACTTCATGGCCTGCTGCAATGATTTGCTCAAATGTATCAACGGCAAATGCCGGTGTTCCCATAAATATGACTCTCATTCGTCCACCGCCTCTTCATATACATGACGTAGTTCACCTTCCACAAGACGCGTATACATTTTACCTTCCAGATGATCGTACTCATGGCATATAGCTCTTGCTAAAAATCCGGTGCCTTCAATTTCGATCTCCTCGAAGTTCTCATCTCTGGCTTTCACCTTAACATGATTTGGTCGTGTGACTGTACCTGTCATTCCCGGTACGCTTAAGCAGCCTTCGTCTCCGGTCTGGGTGCCATCCTGCTCAACAATCACCGGATTAATCAGTACGAGCGGTCCTTCACCTATGTCAATTACAATGATCTGCTTTAAGATTCCGATCTGCGGTGCTGCCAGCCCCACGCCATAGGCATCGTACATAGTGTCAAACATATCTTCGATAAGTAATTCTATTTTACTGTCCACTTTAGTGATCGGCTTTGCTTTTTTAGCTAACACCGGATCCCCCTCCGTTCGAATTGTTCTTAGCGCCATCTCTTCTCTCCTTTAGTTAAACTCAAACTGTATTGTTATATTCTTAAATCCGCTGTTAATTCGGATATAGGCTTCAATTTTATCCTTTATTCTGACTAATATATCATATTCTGCATGCTTAAGATAGATAACTTTCTTATAAATATCATTTATTCTGGCAATCGATTCTTCTGCCGGCCCAATCAGCTGCAATTTCGAATCATCGCACACCCGGCAGACGTACTTTTTCAAATATTCCATTGCAACACCCAGATGCGGCTCTTGTGTACAACTGCCATGAATCGCCAGAAGATTGGATGCCGGAGGATAGCCCAGAAGGCTGCGAAATGCAATTTCCTGCGTATAAAAAGCTTCATAGTCCTGCGCGGCGGCTGTGGTAATACTGTAATGCTCCGGAAGATAGGTCTGAATCACCGCCTTGCCTGCAACCTCGCCCCTGCCGGCCCGGCCGACGGCCTGTGTCAACAGCTGAAATGTGATTTCTGCGGCCCTGTAATCTCCTTGATTTAGAGACAAATCCGCCAACAAGACCCCCACCAGTGTCAGCTTGGCAAAATCATGTCCTTTGACGACCATCTGCGTCCCAATCAAAATATCCGCCTCTTCTCTGGCGAAGCTTGCCACGATTTGCTCATGCGAATGCTTCCTGCGCGTTGTATCATAATCCATACGAAGAATTCTGGCCTGCGGGAATTTCTTTTGCACGATTGCTTCAATCTGCTGCGTCCCCGCCTTGACTCCCCCGAAGTGGGGAGAACCGCAAATCGGACATGTTGCTTTTGGAGCGGTTTCATAACCGCAATAGTGACACACCCGTTTCCCATGATTGTGTGCGGTAAGAGACACATCACAATGCGGACACTTGGCCACGTAGCCGCATGCTCTGCAGGAAACATATCCGGCATATCCTCTGCGATTCAAAAACAGCATCACTTGTTCTTTTCTGTGCAGCCGCAGTGTGATTTCGGCTTCTAAGACTTCACTAATGACGGATGCGTTGCCGCTTTTGAGCTCTTCTCGCATATCAACAATACTGACTTCAGGAAGCGGACGGTTCTCAAAACGCTCTTCCAGTGTCAGCAGCCTATACTCCGCATGCAGTGCTTTCGTATAGGCCTCCGTCGATGGTGTTGCTGACCCCATAAGTACATGTGCCCCTTCCATTTCTGCTCGTCGGATGGCCACCTCTCTTGTGTGGTACCTTGGTGTGGTTTCGCTTTTATATGCCATATCATGCTCTTCGTCAATGATAATGAGTCCGAGATTTGGAAAGGGGGTAAATAAGGCGGAGCGAGGGCCCAGCATAATTTCTATGTGCCCCTCCCTTGCCTTCTTGAACCGATCGTACTTCTCTCCTTGTGAAAGGCGAGAGTTAAGCGCTGATACTCTGCTTCCAAATCTTGTATAAAACCTTTTCAGATTCTGATAAGTCAAAGAAATTTCAGGCACCAGTAAAATAACCTGCTGCCCTTTTTGAAGTGTTTCTTCAATTAACTGCATATACACCTGTGTCTTGCCACTGCCCGTCACACCCCGCACGTAAACCGGACGGCCCACCGGCAGCGCCCATTCCTCTGCAATCTTTCGGCACACCTCGTTTTGTGCATCGCTCATCAGCTCCGAGCCTGAAGATTCGGTTTCGTCCTCAAACTGCAAGGGGGACTCTGCTCCGCTGGTAATCAAAAGCAGCTTCTGTTCTGCCAGTGCTCCAATGACCTGTGCTGAGATCTGCAGCTGTTTGAGGAGTTGGGAATACTCTTCTTCCCGATGCTGTATCATGTACTCCAGCAGACGCACCCGCGCTTTCTGATGCTTACTGCGATACACGTCCAGCACCTTTGCAGCTTCAGCAGCCGTAACTGCCAATGTGACCATTCGCTTTTCCTGCGTGCGCACTTTGTTCTTGACCGGAAGCACCGTCTTAAGTGCCTGTATCATGGTAGAACCATATCGGCTGCACATCCAGGCTGCCAGCTGAATCAGTTTGGCCTCTATGGATTCTGAGCCTGCTCTAATATCCAGGATTTCCTTCATCTTCGCTTCATCATATGCGGTTTGTTCTGTAAGTTCAATGACATAACCGGTGATCTGCCTGTTGCCTTTGCCAAACGGCACCTGTACCTGCATTCCGACACGCAAAGAGAGGCGCAGCCGTTCCGGGATATGATAAGTAAAAACCGTATTCAGTTTTTCATGAACAATATCCACTATGACATTTGCATACATATTCTACCTTTACACCGCCTGTTCTGCTAAAATCTGTGCAATCAGCACCCGTTCGTCCATAGGATACTTCTTGCCCTCTATTTCCTGATAATCCTCATGGCCTTTGCCCGCAAGAATCACAATATCTCCTCTTTGGGCATGGGAAATAGCATATGCAATCGCTTCTTTGCGATCAATGATTTCCACGTATTTGCCGTCCGTCTTATTGATTCCCGTCTTAATATCATCGATAATTTCCTGCGGAGACTCAAATCTGGGATTATCGGAAGTAATAATCGTAAAATCTGCAAGTTGTCCTGCAACCTCTCCCATTTCGTACCTGCGTGACTTAGAGCGATTGCCGCCGCACCCAAACAGACATACCAGCCGATGCGGCCTGTAATCCTTGAGTGTTCCCAAAAGACTCTTCAATGCCATCGCATTATGCGCATAATCAATCATAAGCGTAAATTCATCTGAAACCTTTATGATCTCAATACGTCCTTTTACCTTAGCTGATTTGAGTGCTTTTAGAATATTGTCTTCCGCCACTTCGAAATGACGGCAGATTGCAATGGCTGTCAGCGCATTATAGATGCTGAACCGTCCGGGCAGATCAAGCTCTACCGCAAGATGCATTTGTCCGCTAACCTCAAATGAAACCCCCAGATACCCCGGCCGATATACCAGTTGTTCATTGCCTGCCCTAAGATCCGCCTGCGGCGAAAAGCCAAAGGTTTCAAGTACGCAGGTATGCCCCTGGATGATGCGCTCAAAATGAGAATCGTCCCGGTTGACAATCCCTACTTTGCATTGTTTAAGGAGCATGGATTTGCAAGAAAGATAGTCATCAAAATCTTTGTGCTCTGCAGGCCCAATATGATCCGGCTCAATATTGGTAAATATACCCAGCTCAAACTCAAAACCAGCAGTCCTGTGAAGCATGAGCGCTTGTGATGATACTTCCATCACGACCACATCGCACTGTTCATGCAGCATACGTGCAAAATACTCCTGCACCTTAATCGACTCGGGAGTTGTTGTCGTAGCAGGAATCACCTCAGTTCCAATAATTGTCTCTATGGTTCCGATCAGTCCAACTTTGTACCCGGCATTTTCCAGAATTGATTTTGCCATATACGTCGTGGTGGTCTTCCCTTTCGTTCCGGTGATTCCGATTACTTTGAGCTTCTCTGCCGGATAGCCAAAATAAGCGGCGGACATGCACGCCATAGCGTATCGCGAATCCGCCACTTTAATCACCGTCACCTCTGGAGGGACTTCTGTTTCTTCTTCTACTACCAGAACCGCTGCTCCTTTGGCAACCACTTCCTCAATGAACGCATGACCATCCGAAACAGCGCCACATATACAAAAGAAAAGAGAGTCTTTTTTTATTGTACGGGAATCGTTGGAAATATCTGAAATCTCCCTATTCAAATCACCTTGTATACAGGTGAATTCTATTCTTTCGACTAAAGCTGCTACCTTCATTTTATCCCCTCTCAATTCATGAATCTTTTGCTATTGAATTGTATATAAGGATACCATATTCAGGCAAATATATCAATCCGGCTTTTTCTTAAAAATCTCTTAAGAGGGGCTTGAAATCACACTGGATTTACAGTCTTTGCAGGCTTCTGCCGCAAGTCTTTGCACTCAGAACTTTCGTTTCTTTATAACCAGCACGCCGATTCCGATACCCGCTCCCAGACAGGCGCAGAGGCAAATCCAAAAGAGCAGATTCCGTGTATCTCCGGTCACAACACTTTTAGCAATTTTGGCAGCATACGCAGTCGGAGTCTGCGGCACAGCAGCTATAGATACAGTGGGTATTGCGGTGACAGATACCGTTGGGGAGGCTGTGGGTACTGCGGGGACAGATACCGTTGGAGAAGCTGTGGCCGCATTGTCAAGAGCACGCTGCATCACCCTGGGTCTGACTTGTACGCTGACATTGGCACTTTGACTTAACTTCGCCCCTTCGACTACAACTGTATTTACGATTGTATCTCCTGTGTAGTCTTCAGGCACCAGCAATTCTGCCTGAATATTCTTTTCTTCTCCCACCCGGATTTCATCAATCGTTACTTTTGAGGTGTCCTCAGACAGCGTGATTCCTTTTTGAGGGAGGAAACGAACTTTAATACCTTCTTGTTTGAATTTATCTGTTGTCAGGATTGAGTGCAGCGTACGCTCTCCGGTATTTTGAATTCGGATTGTATAAATGATTTTTTCTCCTGGCGATACAATTTTCTTGTCCGCTGTTTTTTCAACTTTGAAATCCGCCTTTTTTTCTGTCACTTCAATATGTTCCAATGCCTCTTCCACCAGCTCCTGTTCAGGGTCGGCCGGATTTTTGCCTCTGACAACAACACGATTTTCAAGTGTTCCCGTATACGTTTCAGGAATAAGAGCCTGCAACGCAAGGCTTACCGTCTCGCCGGGTGCAATTTCGTCTATGAGGATTGTTCCATTTTCTCCGGCAGTACATCCTCTATGCGGCAGAAAATAGCCTGTTATCTGTTCATCTTCAAAACAATCTTCTACCAGAAGTTCTCGTAACAATGCATTTCCGGTATTGGTAACAGTGATTTCATAGCGTACGGCATCTCCGGCACTTACCACTTTCTGTCCGGCTGTTTTTCTCACTGTGAACGAAGCCCCCTGCGGCCGTACAATCAGACGCGGTGTAGGGGCATAGGCAGCCGCCTGCGTCTGATCCGGACGAATGTATTCTACATAGCTTCCTTCCCTCTCACGATCCTTTCTAAGCGGAAAGTCCTGATTCGTCGCATATTCCGTAGTCACAGCGACCGACCTGTATGCCTCCCGAAGCTGTAACGGAATTTCGATGCTCTCTGAATCTTCTCTTCCTAAAGTATTAAGTATTGGAAAAGTAATTTTGGCAATATGATCTTCCTCACCTTGCTGATTTGTCATCTGGACCGTATCGATTTGTGAATCCGGAACCGCACGCGATGTATCCACATCCCAGTATTCCGAAATATATGTACTTACCTGAACCTGGCTGGCCTTTTGCAATACATCGCGAAACGCAGTGGAAAACATTTTGCCCAGTGAGTCAAATTCCTTTTGTGAACTGTCCATAAACAATCCGTCTGCTGAGGCCAGATTCTGCAGAAGTTCGCGCACCTCCCCATTCATTTCAGAACCATAGCCATAGCCCATGCTATAAACTACCGTATCCGCCTGAAGTACCTGTGCTTCCTGCTGTGCCCATAGCGAGAATTGGTGATTCATGGAGGCATTTTCCTCTGGCTGACGGTGACTGTGCACATCCAGTTGCTGATAATCCGCATTGCCCTCTGCATCATGTGCATATCCAACATTCGTCTCGCCGTCTGTCAAAAAGAACACAAATACTTTCTCCTCTGCATCTACCGAAGCGCGCGCCTGTATGGCGCCCTGAATACCGGCCTCATGATTCGTTCCGCTTAGTGGATCAAGTTCTTCCGGTTTTTGTACAAGGTATTCCTGTTTCCTGATAAAATCCAGCGCCTCATCCGGCTGATCCGTCCACGAACCGACTGCATAGCCGCTCGCAAAAGCTACCGGACACACCATCGCTCCTTTTTGTTCAAAAATCATTCCTAACAAAGTTTCATATTCTTCCAGCAGACGTTCCATGCGACTTTTCAGACATCCATACGCCGCGATTTTGCCTCTTCTGTAAAGCAGTGCTGTACGTTCTTCCAACTTGCGCATCAGTCCGATCGGGAAGCGCCCCCCCTCTTCTGTCCGGGCTGTATGCGCCAATTTTGAAACATTTTTCGCTTCCACTCCAGCCAGCAACGACTGATCTTCCGTCACATAGACAATCTGCCATCCCCGAGGATCTGTAAACGGCAGTGTATCTGTGTTTGCATTAGATACACAGATGAGCCGGGCCTTTGCCGTTGGATCCACCGATGCAGGCAGCGGCAGATATAAATGCTCAACCCCCTCTTGCCCCATCGCCGTATATTGCTCCCTATCCGGAAGCGTCGGAAGAATCTGCTGCTCCCAGATTTGCGTATAGTGCTCAAAGCTCGTCACCGGATGCATAAGCACCGCTTGCAAGTGGTCTGGGGTATCACAGCAGCTCATAGAATCCGTCACATCCAACACAGGAATCACCCGAATCGCATTCTGATATTTCAAAACATCTTCCATTCCTGTCAGCTGTAATTTCAACGTAGCTTTCCCCGCAGCCTCATCTACCCATTCTGCGGATGAAGTGATTTCCACCCCGGTCTTGTCTGCTGCGGCCAGAGCATCCCTTGTGTCGCCTGAAAGCATCATGAACATAAGGGCCGCTCCAAAAATGAACGCCCGACAAATACAACTTATATTCCTTTTATACAATATGTTCCTCCTTACATTTTTCTTTTGTTACACTAAGAAATTGTTGGCCGAAGTGGCCGAGATATGATATACTTTTCGAAAAGTATCGTTACTATAACATACGTATGGCGGCTCGGCAATACAGCTATGTATTCTTCATTCTAATTTAGACTTTGTTAATACCTTTTCCGTTTCTTTTATAATGTGTACATATTTTACACACATTTATCCTTTATAATCGTAATTGGATAGATGAATAACCACTCTCTATCTCCCCCCCTCAAAAGGAGCGGCAATCAACGTAAACACGTAGATTGCCGCTTTTTTCCTTGTTGATTTTTTTCCCTCGAACAACTATAATGTAACGTATCGGAAGAAAAATGAGCACGAGCGAAGCGAGTATTCATTTTTACCGATACGTTAGCTCCAGACCTTAAGAAAGGTCTGGAGCATGTGTAGTGTGCTCTATCCTTTCTTAAGGTCTGGCGCATGCGTAGTGTGTGCTCTATCCTTTCTTAAGGTCTGGAGCATGCGTAGTGTGTGCTCTGTCCCTCTTAAGGTCTGGCGCACGCAAAATGTAAGCTCCATCCTTCTTACGGTCTGAGCATACATACCATCACATTGTATATGAGGTTATTTAAAATACACACGAATAGGAAGGACCAAACTATGAGTACAAAAAGAGTCGTCGTCGCCCTTGGCCATAAAGCATTAGGCACCCGTCTTCCAGAGCAAAAAGAAGCTACTGAGAAAGCCGCTGTTGCCATTGCTGATCTGATTGAAGAGGGAGCTGAAATCATCATATCGCACAGCAATGCCCCACAGGTCGGAATGATTCACACCGCCATGAACGAATTTGGCAAAACCCATCCGGATTATACATTTGCCCCTATGTCTGTCTGCTCTGCCATGAGTCAGGGATATATCGGCTATGATCTGCAGAATTCCATCCGCTCAGAACTGATTTCCAGAGGGATTTACAAAACGGTCAGCACCATTTTGACTCAGGTCGTCATCGATCCCTACGATGATGCTTTTGCAGAACCTGTCAAAGTAATCGGCCGTATCCTAAACAGCGAAGAAGCTGAGGAAGAAGAACGAAAAGGGAACTATGTCACACAGATCTCTGACAATTCGTACCGCCGAATTGTAGCAGCCCCCAAGCCTCAATCCATTGTTGAAATAGATGCTATCTCAGCCTTGATTTCTGCCGAACAGGTGGTCATTGCTGCCGGTGGCGGCGGTATCCCTGTCATGGAACAGGCTACTACTCTTAAAGGTGCCAGTGCTGTAATTGAAAAGGATCTGACCAGTGGCCTGCTAGCTGAACTAGTTGATGCAGATATGCTTTTAATTCTGACGAGTGTTGAGAAAGTATCACTGAATTACCAGCAGCCAGATGAAACGCTGTTAGATACCATCACTGTCGAAGAAGCTGCGCAGTACATTGATGAGAAACACTTTGCGCCGGATTCTATGCTGCCGAAAATACAAGCCGGTATTTCTTTTGTATCCAAAGGAAACGACCGCAAAACAGTCATTACAGATATTGCCAATGCCAAGGCGGGGTATCTGGGAAAAGCAGGAACTGTGATTGTTTCTTAAATAAGTGTATCCTACAAGGGAGGTACGATGCAGCCATGTGCTGCATCATACCTCCCTTTATTTTGCGTTTCTCTGCTATTTTTCAGATACTCTGGTCTTCATCCTGTGCCCAGTGGATGGCACAGCGCACAGCCCGTTTCCAGCCACGCCGTCTCTGTTCTCGTAATTCATCGCTAATCCTGGGCTCGAACTTATGCTGCATCGCCCAGTTCTTTTGTATGTCCTCTGCCGAGTTCCAGAATCCAACTGCCAGACCGGACAGATACGCGGCTCCCAAAGCCGTAGTTTCAATATACTGCGGTCGAATCACATCTGCCCCCAGCAAATCCGACTGAAACTGCAATAGGAAATCATTGGCAGCTGCTCCGCCGTCGACACGAAGCGTGTTCAAGGAGATACAGGCATCTTTCTCCATCTCAGAAATAATATCGTATACCTGATAGGCTATTGACTCTACCGTAGCTCTAATCAGATGCGCTTTTCCTACTCCGCGCGTCAGACCCACAATCGTTCCCCGGGCATCCTGATTCCAGTAGGGTGTTCCCAGCCCGGTAAAAGCCGGTACGATATAGACCCCTCTGGTATCCTCAACCGACTGGCAGACGGCCTGTGTATCAGCCGCATGGTCAATCATCTGCAATTCATCTCTGAGCCACTGAACGGCGGCTCCGGCTACGAACACACTTCCCTCCAGAACATAGCATGGCCGCCCGTCCGCCGCAACTCCCAGTGTCGTCAAGAGGCCATGATGCGACGTTACCGCCTTCTCCCCGGTGTTCATAAGCAAAAAGCATCCGGTACCATACGTATTCTTCACATCGCCCTCGGAAAAACCGCATTGGCCGAACAATGCCGCCTGCTGATCTCCCGCCATCCCCGCAATCTTCACCGGCGCGCCAAAATAATCCGTTGTGCCAAGAATCTGACTGGATTGGCATAGCTTAGGCAGCATACATTCCGGGATTTTGAAGTAAGAAAGAATCTCTTTGTCCCATTCCATCGTATGAATATTAAAAAGCATCGTGCGGGATGCATTCGTATAATCCGTCACAAATACCTGTCCGCGTGTCAGGTTCCAGATCAGCCAGGTGTCCATCGTTCCAAACAGCAATTCTCCCCGCTCTGCTCTTTGAAGTGCGCCTTCCACATGCTGTAAAATCCATTCGATTTTACTGGCCGAAAAATAGGCGTCCGGAACCAGACCGGTCTTCGCTGTAATTTTCTGTGCCATATCCGTCTGTTTCATCTGTTCGATCCGCTCAGAGGTACGCCTGCATTGCCATACGATGGCAGGATAAATCGGCATTCCGGTTTCTTTCTCCCACAGAACCGTTGTCTCCCTCTGGTTCGCAATTCCAATGCCTTCAATCTGTCCTGCGCTGATTCTCTGCTTTTCCAATGCTTCCTGGGCAACGCCCAACTGTGTTGCCCAGATCTCCATAGGATCATGCTCGACCCAGCCCGGCTGCGGATAGAATTGTGTGAATTCCTTTTGTGCAGAACTGCATGCGGTTCCCTCCTGATCAAAGAGGACACAGCGTGCGCTCGTAGTCCCCAGATCCAAGGCCATTATGTATTTCTCTGACATGTCATACCTCCTGATCAGGCTCCCAGCGCAACTGATTTAATAAAGAAGTAGAGAAGCACTATGATTCCCAATACAATTCTGTACCAGCCAAACACTTTGAAATCATGCTTTTTAATATAACCCATAAGGAATTTAATGGAAACGATTGAAACAACGAAAGCTACCACCATACCGACGAACAGAATACCGATCTCAAGTCCGGTAAAGGCAGCACCGTATTTAATAAATTTCAATAAAGTCGCACCAAACATTGCCGGAATTGCCAGAAAGAATGTATATTCAGCGGCTACCGTTCTGCTGGTTCCAAGCAGGATTGCACCAATGATCGTGGCACCGGATCTGGAAGTTCCCGGGACGACTGCCAACACCTGGAATACACCTATGAGCAAAGCCAGCTGAAAGCTGATATCTTCCAGACGGCGAATTCTCGGGCGTTTCCTTTTGTTTCTATTTTCAATCAGAATAAAGAGAATACCGTAAAGGATCAGCATTAAGGCCACAACAATATAATTGTTCAGGTACTTCTCTATGGCATCATTAAATGGGATTCCAATAATAATGGCCGGCACACAGGACACAAGAATTTTAAGCCATAAAACAATTTTATCCACTTTAACGTAACGCTCAACCAGCCCTTCCTCCTGACGCTTGTTCTGAAACGGCCAGATTTTATGCCAGAACAGCACCACGACCGCAATCACAGCGCCCAGCTGAATTGCCACCAGGAACACATCAAAAAACTTTGTGCTGACATCCAGCTTGATAAATTCATCTACCAGAATCAGATGCCCCGTACTGCTGATCGGCAGCCATTCCGTAATTCCCTCGACTATCCCTAAAAAGATTACTTTAATCCACTCCAGAAACCCCATATACATCTCCTTCCATTTGTGTGTACGGCTACTTTACCGCTGCTTTTTTATAAAAGAAGTGAGACCCTTGGCAAAAGAGTCCCACTCACAAAGAACCCGCGTTCTATTTTTTTGAAATGGTAGCTATATCGATTAATGTCAAATCATTTACATCCGTATTTTCCAGACTCATGACCAGTGCCTGTGCCGTATCAATAGACGTCAGTACCGTTACTCCGGTTTCGACGGCATTTCGGCGAATCAAGAATCCGTCTTTTGCCTTTTCCACACCAGGAGATGGTGTATCAATGACCAGATCGATTTTGTGTCCCAGTATGAGATCCAGCAGGTTCGGGGACGGCTGTTCCAGCTTATTCGTCCGAATGACTTTAACGCCTGCTTCTTTTAATACTTTGGCCGTACTTCTGGTCGCAAAGATTTTGTAGCCGATTTTCTCAAAACGCTTGGCGATTTCTGCCGCCTCCGGCTTATCCGCATCCTTCACTGTCATAATCATGTTCTTATGCTTCGGAAGTTTGACTCCGGCACCTAAGAAAGCTTTATATAATGCCTCATTAAAGGTTTCAGCGATACCCAGGCACTCTCCTGTGGACTTCATCTCCGGCCCTAAGCTGATATCAGCTCCCATAATCTTCTCGAAGGAGAACACAGGCATTTTTATGGCAATATAGTCTGCTTTCTTCTGCAAACCTGGTGTATAGCCCATCTCCGTCAGTTTGTATCCAAGAATCACTTTGGCTGCCAGCGGAACAATGGGAATTCCTGTCACTTTACTAATGTACGGTACCGTACGGCTGGAACGCGGATTCACTTCAATGACGTATACCTCCTCGTCACATACGATGAACTGGATATTAATGAGTCCCAGAACGTGTAAAGACCGCGCCAGACGCTTCGTGTATTCCTCAATCGTATCAATCGCTTTTTGGCAGATACTCTGCGCCGGATAGACCGAGATACTGTCTCCGGAATGTATACCGGCCCGCTCAATATGCTCCATAATTCCCGGAATCAATATATTTTCACCATCACAGACAGCATCAACTTCAATTTCCTTGCCGACCAGATATTTATCGACCAGAATGGGATGTTCCTGCGCGATCTGGTTGATAATCGTAATATATTCCTCAACGTCCTTGTCGTTAATGGCAATCTGCATACCCTGACCGCCTAAAACGTAGGAGGGTCTGACCAGCACAGGATAACCAAGCTCATTCGCCACTGCTTTGGCTTCTTCGACGGTATACACTGTCTTGCCCTGCGGCCGCGGGATTTTACATTCTTCCAAAATCCGGTCAAACAGCTCCCTGTCTTCCGCTGCATCTACATCTTCTGCAGAGGTACCAAGGATTTTGACTCCCATTTCAAGCAGTGCCTGTGTCAGTTTGATTGCGGTCTGTCCGCCGAACTGTACCACAGCACCATCTGGTTTTTCATTCAGGACGATATTCTCAACATCCTCGGGTGTCAGCGGCTCAAAATAGAGCTTGTCGGCTATATCAAAGTCTGTACTGACCGTCTCGGGATTATTGTTTACGATAATTGTTTCATATCCCTCTTTGGCAAATGCCCATGTGCAGTGTACAGAACAAAAATCAAACTCAATTCCCTGTCCGATACGAATCGGACCTGAGCCAAGTACCAACACTTTTTTCTTATCCGTAGTTGTCACTGCCTCGTTCTCGCCACTATGCACTGAGTAATAATAGGGCGTCGTCGCCGCAAATTCCGCCGCACATGTATCCACCATTTTAAACGCAGCCTGTATTCCGTAGGTATTGCGCAGTTCCTTGACCTGGACAGCCGGCATACCAGCTAATTCTCCAATCACATGGTCAGGAAATTCAATACGTTTGGCCTCACGCAGTAATTCTTCCGTAAGCGGCTGGGTCGCCAGCGCCTGTTCCATCTCAACTAAAATGGCAAGCTTGTCAATGAACCATACATCGATCATGGTAATCTCATGAATCTGTTCATAACTGATATTGCGGCGCACCGCTTCTGCAATCACCCAGATTCTGCGGTCATCCACTACTTCCAGCTGTTCTAACAGTTCTTCCTCTGAAAGGTGGCTGAAATCATAAGAGAGCAGACTGTCAACATGCTGCTCCAAAGAGCGGATTGCCTTCATGAGCGCCCCCTCGAAGTTGTGGCAGATACTCATGACTTCTCCCGTTGCCTTCATCTGTGTGGTAAGTGTACGCTTAGCACTAATAAATTTATCAAAGGGCAGTCTGGGAATCTTGACAACACAATAGTCCAGCATAGGTTCAAAGCTGGCATATGTCTTCTTGGTAATTGCGTTAGGAATTTCATCCAGTGTATAACCCAGTGCAATCTTCGCCGCTACTTTTGCAATTGGATATCCGGTTGCTTTAGATGCCAATGCCGAGGAACGACTCACACGAGGATTTACTTCGATAACGCAGTATTCAAAACTCGTTGGATGAAGTGCGTACTGCACATTACATCCACCCGTAATCTTCAATTCGTTAATGATATTAAGCGCTGAGGTACGAAGCATCTGGTATTCTTTGTCGGACAGTGTCTGTGACGGAGCCACAACGATACTATCTCCCGTATGCACTCCGACCGGGTCCAGATTTTCCATATTACAAACAGTAATGCAGTTGCCTGCACTATCACGCATTACCTCATATTCAATTTCTTTCCAGCCTGCAATACAGCGTTCCACCAGTACCTGGCCGACCCTGGAAAGTCTGAGCCCGTTTTCCAGGATTTCCCGGAGTTCATGCTCGTTCTTGGCGATGCCTCCTCCACTGCCGCCTAATGTATAGGCAGGACGCAGTACAACAGGATAGCCGATTGTCTTCGTAAAATCAACACCCTCCTGCACGGTTTCTACAACGAGAGAAGCAGCAATCGGCTCATTGATTTTTTCCATTGTATTTTTGAATTCAAGACGGTCTTCTGCTTTCTTGATGGTTGCCGCCGTCGTACCGATCAGGCGCACATCATGCTGCGTGAAAAACCCTCTTTCCTCCAGTTCCATCGCAAGATTAAGTCCTGCCTGTCCCCCCAGCGTCGGCAAGACACTGTCCGGTTTTTCCTTTAAGATCAGTTGTTCTACCACTTCAACTGTCAACGGCTCAATGTAGACCCGGTCAGCGATATCCTGATCCGTCATAATGGTCGCCGGATTCGAGTTGAGCAATACGACTTCGATTCCTTCTTCTTTTAAAGAACGGCAAGCCTGTGTACCTGCGTAGTCAAATTCTGCCGCCTGTCCTATAATAATCGGTCCTGACCCCAGTACCAGTACTTTTTTAATCGTAGCGTCCTTTGGCATTATTTCGTCCCTCCCATCATCGTTATGAATCGGTCAAAGAGATAGCTTGTATCCTCCGGCCCCGGACATGCCTCCGGATGAAATTGCACCGTAAATATATTCTTATTGTGGTAGGTAAGTCCCTCGTTCGTGAGGTCATTTACATTGACAAAGGAAGGCGAAGCAACTGCCGCATCCAGCGTCTGCGTATCCACCACATATCCATGATTCTGAGACGAGATGTAGACCCGGCCGGTAGAAAGGTCCTTGACAGGATGATTTCCGCCCCTGTGACCGTATTTTAATTTATGCGTATCGGCGCCGGTAGCCAGTGCCATCAACTGATGTCCCAGACAGATGGCGAAGACCGGGATATCCGACTCATACATTTTGCGTATTTCGGCAATAATGGATACACACTCCTTGGGGTCCCCCGGGCCATTCGACAGCATGATGCCGTCCGGGCGGTCCGCAAAAATATCGGCTGCCTTAGTAAGTGCGGGGTAGATTGTCACTTCACAGCCTCGCTTGTGCAGTGAATCCGCAATGTTATTCTTCGCGCCCAAATCCAATAAAGCCACTTTGCATCCGGCACCGGGCAGCACTGTTTTCTGCTCAGCCGTTACTTTTTCCACCACATTGCCGGTAGAATACTTTTTTAGTCCGGCTATGACTCCGTCTATATCATACTGCGCATTCACAGTAATCATACCATTCATAGTTCCTTTTTCCCTCAACAGCTTGGTAAGGGCTCTGGTATCAATACCTGCAATGCCTGTTATATCATGTTCTGTAAGGAAATGCTGTATGGAATCTTCGCTCCTGAAATTACTTGGCAGTCTGGATAATTCTCTTACAATATATCCGTCAATCCAAGGCTTCTTTGATTCCTGATCCTCCCGGCAAATTCCATAGTTTCCTATTAAAGGGTACGTCATGCATACTGCCTGCCCTGCATAGGAAGGATCTGTCATTACTTCAAGATACCCCGTCATGGAAGTGTTAAAAACGATTTCACTGATCACGTCGTGCTGTGCTCCGATGCTCGTCCCTGCAAACACATGTCCATCTTCCAAAATTAGAAATGCTTTCATACTCTGCTTTTCCTTTCATCTATGCAAACTCACCTGTAAATTTACATATTCCGCCTAAATACCATAGGCAAGTGTACCACAAAAAGATGGAATATTCAACCTTGTTCCACAAAAAGCAGAAACAAAAAAAGTCGCTGTCAAATTGTATTTTTTTTAGGAAAACTGACGAAACATTTGACTTTTTATCTGGTATGCACTACACTTTGTGGTATGAATGGAAAGGATGGGAAGCTTACATGAAACTGACTTTCAACATACTGCTTTATCAGCTCCAGCAAAAGCTGCCTGTAAAAATCATATCGCGTAATAAATGCAACATTTTAGTAGACCGTCCCATGATTTACAGTACCTCTGCAAATCTGCATGGTCATGTGGTGTTATGCAGTTCCCAGACGATCCCCGCAATTCTGGAGGATCCGGGACTATGTGCGGATTCTATCTTCATTACTGTCGGCGCACCTGACCCTACATATTGTATTACAAATGTGGATTTTCTGCAGGTCCAAAACGAATCTTCCTTCGAAAATATCTTAAATACTCTGCAGAATATATTTGCAGTATTCGACCACTGGGAAATCTCTATGAATGAAATCGTATACGAAAATCGCAGCTTTACAGATCTGGTCGATTTCTGCGATCCTATCATCTCCTATCCGGTTTCTATCGTGGACAGCTATTTTATGTATGTGGCTTATAGTCAGTCATCAAATGATTTTTCATTGGTTGACCATTTTGTGGACTCCAATAACTCGATTCCACTGGACTACGCCTTATCACTGATCTCCGATCCGGAATATAGCCGTACAGAAGCCAAACACGATATTTTTACCTTTACCTTTGATGATAATCTGTTCTTGAATATCAACCTGTTCTACCAGGGTGAACGGATCGGACAAATCTCAAGTCTGTGTCCTGTGCCCGAAAGCACCCGTAAATACCAGGAAGATGTTCTGCTGCTGATTTCTCTGTATGCTGAGAAGCTTTATGCCCGCTACGGCTCATTCCGTTTGAATGATTTTCCCAGCAGTACCTTTCATGTACTGCTGCAAAACCACTTCAAGGGCAAGTCCGTTCCATTGGATGAATGGCAGGATGCACTCAATAAAATCGAGTGGGGCGAAGAAGATGAGCTGCAGTTGTTTCAGTTTCGTCCGAATCACAGGTATGACAAACAATTGTATGCCAAATATATCTGTCCTGAGATTGAACAGCTCTGGGACTACACCTATGCCATCGAATACGAGCATAACATTATTGTACTTATGAACAGTACACGCTACACCAGAAACAATACAGGTGACTTCCATCAGGAGCTTGTCTACTTTCTGCGGGAAAGTCTGCTGATTGTCGGCATCAGTCGTTTGTTTAAGGGGATTGTGCAGCTGAACGCCGCGTTGAGCCAGACTAATATTGCACTGGAGCTGGGCAGTAAAAAAGACCCTATGTTCTGGTATCTGCATTTTAATGACTATGCGTTTGATTATCTGCTGCTTCATGGAATCGGCTCCTTTTCTCCACCGCAGATTTGTGCAGAATCATTATTAATATTGAAGAAACATGATTCTAAATCACAGACCGAGTACTACAAGACCTTGTGGACTTATTTTCAATGTCACTTTAATGCTGCACAGACAGCCGCCAAATTATTCGTACACAGAAGTACTTTCCTGAACAGGCTGGACAGAATCATGGAGCTTACGCGCATTAATCTGGATTCTTTCCAGTCCAGAACGTACCTAAGCCTTTCCTTTTTGATTTTAAATAAGCATAATTATTAGTTGACCATAAAGGCCAAAAGACAGAGGCGTCACCACTAGCGGTGACGCCTCTGTCTTTTTCGTAGTTAGAATCTTTTATGAGTTTTTAAACCCTTTTGTTACTTTGGCAACTGCATATATAAGTGCGCCCGCCATAATAAAGAAATCTGAGATATTAAATACCAATCTGCGCAGTTTCTCGAACTTCACATTAAAACTAACGTAGTCGGTCACATACCCTTTGCTCTTCTGCTCATAGTAATTCGACCAACCGCCTCCAAGAAGCAGTGCCAGCCCCAGTTTTTCTGCTTTACTGCCCTTGCCAAGCAGGCTGCGGATGAACTCCCAGAGCAGTACCAGTAATACCGCAAAGGTAAGCTTCTCTTTATCTTCTTTATGATTCTTGAAGATACCCAGAGCCCCATTAGGGTTATGCAGATTACGCAAGACAATTTTCTTATTCAGATAACTTTCTGTCTCGCCTTGCAGCCGATGCGTATTCGTATATTCTTTGACATGATGATCCAGTAAAAAAGCACCCAGACTGATCAAAATATATGGCATACTGTCTCCTATTCGTCGCTCGTTTTGGCTTCGGTTTCTTCTGTTTCTCCACTTTCACTGCTGTCTTCTTCATCGACGAACTCTGCGTCCTCGACATCGTTTTCATCCAGCTTTACACCACAGAACATACAAAAAGCTGCGCCTTTATCTACCTGTTGTCCACAGGCCGGGCAGACTGTCCTGCCTTTAATACTCGCCAAGTCCTCTTTGCATTTTGCAATCTCAACTTTATCCCGCGTAATTTGATCACAGATATCCGCTAATTCTTCATCAATGATCTCTCCGCCTACGTAACGATTATACAGGATGGTACCCATCTCCTTGAACTTCTTGTCAACTTCACGCTGGAGTGTCGCACTTTTGTTGCGTATTTTCTGTCCGTCTATAAAGCCCTCTGTCTTCTCACCCAGGTTTCTTGCTACTCTGCTGACTGAATCCCCAAGATCTTTAAAAAAATCATCTGACATACTCTTCGCCTCCTTACTAACCTCTGTTATCCACTGCTCTTACTTCCCAGATCAACCTCTTAGAACTATCTGCGGACCGCCTCTTTGCTCTACATACTCTCTTGTAATAATTACTTGGCCAATATTATCATCTTTCGGTATTTCATACATAATATCCAGCATCAGTTCCTCAAGGATTGCTCTAAGTGCCCTGGCACCTGTATGCTTCTCAAGTGCACGTTTCGCGATTGCCTCCAATGCCTCATCATCAAATTCCAGCTTCACTTCATCTAGCTGTAACAGCTTCTGATATTGCTGAAGAATCGCATTTCTAGGTTCTTTTAATATACGTACCAGCATGTCATTTGTCAATCCCCTAAGCGTAAATATAATGGGAAGACGACCAATAAACTCAGGAATCATGCCAAAGGTCTTGATATCATCTACCGTCACCTTTTCCAGCAGCGCCTCATCTCCATCGTACTTGTCCTTAAGGTCAGCCTGAAATCCTATGGAAGACTGTTTGTTCAAACGCTCCTTGATAATACTGTCAAGTCCCGGGAAAGCACCGCCGCAGATGAACAGAATATTCTGTGTGTTGACCGTTGTAAGCGGAACCATTGCATTCTTGCTGGTGGCCCCCACCGGCACTTCCACTTCACTTCCCTCGAGAAGCTTTAGCATACCCTGCTGTACCGATTCACCGCTGACATCCCTCTGGTTGGTATTTTTCTTCTTCGCAAGTTTATCGATCTCGTCAATGAATACAATTCCCCGCTCTGCCTTTTCAACGTCGTTATCTGCTGCAGCCAGTAACTTGGAAATAACGCTTTCAATATCATC
Source organism: Lachnospiraceae bacterium (assembly GCA_047975025.1). Classification (GTDB taxonomy): domain Bacteria; phylum Bacillota; class Clostridia; order Lachnospirales; family Lachnospiraceae; genus JBKECY01. The sequence continues at coordinate 91,731 of JBKECY010000053.1, read as the reverse complement.
TCCGATATAACCTGCTTCGGTAAGGGATGTGGCATCCGTTATTGCAAGCGGGACATCCAGGATTCTGGCAAACGTCTTGACCAGATAGGTCTTGCCTGAGCCGGTCGGCCCAATCATCAGCATGTTCGACTTCTCAATCTGGATTTCTTCCATTGTGTTCGTTGCTACACGTTTGTAGTGATTGTATACGGCAACCGACATGACTTTCTTCGCATGATCCTGACCGATAACATATTCATCCAGAGAAGCCTTGATCTTGTGTGGAGCCGGTACATCCTTAATATCAATGGCGGCTTTGACCACTTCTTCCTTGGGTGCACGCTTCTTGACCTGCTGCTTTTTGGGAATCTGCGACTGCAATTCATTCATGTCCATCATATTGGACATTTTCATCAGGTCGCTGTAATTGATGTTGCTGTTCTTCATACTGTCAAAACTTCTCTGCATACAATCACTGCAGATAAACACATGATTCGGAAGACTCATCATCGGACCGGTCTTGCTCTCCGGCCGGCGACACAGCATGCACACTTTTTCATACTGCTTAGAATCATCTTCTGTTGTTGTTTCATCGACTATATCTGTATCAGACTTCTGAAGTTCATCCGACTGGTTATCCTTATCATAATCACTCATAAAGAGCACCTCTCTTTCGTTATCTCTTTTTTTGATTATAACATAAACGAAATGAGATAATAATTAAGTTTTTCTAAAACCAGCACCCAATTATTTCATTGTTATTTCATTTTATTAGGCATGACTTCCATATCGCATGTATCCAGGATTCCACGCGCCAGATAAAAACAGATGAGAGAGGCCAGAAGCTCCCAGCCGGTCAGCACAAGCAATGCTGCCGGTATGCTGGCCGCATTGGACAATACGACAGCCAGAATCACACCTCCTGCGACCCCCGGAGCCATCACTAAAATGACAGAAAGCATATAAAGCATCACGAGAATTCCCTGATTGATCATATTGGTAAACAACCGCATTGACAGAAGATTGACTGCAAGCAACACCAATACAAAGCAAAAGGAAGTTACAATACACAGCAGCACATGCAGCGGATTGCTCTTTAAAATAACTCCCACTGCCACAAAACCAATGCAATAGCTGCATAAAGATTTGATGGCAACTTCCATATTGCTCCAGAGCAGTTTAGTGATTGAACTTGCCGGAATCATAAAAATATAATGCATATATAATTCCTTTAATCCCAGCCCCGTACCGATCATGAACAGCTGCACATACATCAAAATTGCCATGATGACCAGTAGTGTACCGCCACCGCCGCCATCTCCGCTAAAGAGCGCGACCAGTATGGCTGTGATTATAATAACTAAGGAGGAAACATCAAAGATTTTGAAACGGGCACTTCGGGTGCTCTCAATCATATGCTTGCCGAACAACACTTTTGCTCCCTCGCCCCAAATCTTTGCGTTCTCACGAATTTTCAGTTTTCTGTCCGTTGCCGTCATTTTCTGAAGATCACCGGAAGCCGCTGCCTCTTTTTTCTGGAATCCGGTCTCCGTCGCAATCAATACGCCCTCATAATAATCGGTTTTTCCAAGGAACAGTAACAGTAAAAAGACCACAACAAAGGCTGCAAGCGCCGCCACTGCTGTCAGGAATACTGTGTTTCCTCCAAAAAGTAATGCATACACACCTTCCGTTGCCCAACCTGCTACCGGTATGAACCACAGCCCCTCCGACTGCATCCCGGTCAGCGCCGCTGCCACAATATCTCCTGATGACATATACGAGGTTCCAATCGTTACCAGTAATGGCACGCATACGGCAAGTGCCAGCGCAATCACCAGTTTCTTAGCGGTCTGCCGCTGATTTGTATAGGTATAGATGACCACAGCCATGATTTGCATCAGCAGCTGGGCGATGACATAAAACAACAGCAGCAACAACAGTCCCGGAAAGGATATATTAAATGAAGACTTCAGGAAGGCGCCCATGAACAAGATAAAAAATCCCGCCAGAACATTACGCACCAGTTCCCTTGCCAGTCCGTACATCAGGATTCCTTTGGGATTCAGCGGTGACACAAATAGGAAATTCACATCGGCCATATCAAAAAAGCTTGCTCCTTTTTCCAGACCTTTGGCAATACTCATGGTCCAAAACAGCATTAAATAGGCAAAAAGCCCCAGCTTAAGCCATCTGCTGTCCAGTGTCCCCATGGACTCGGCTGACGCACCCTCTCCGAAGAAACTTGGCAGCAAGGAGAATAACATAACTGCCACCAAGATAAGATAGGGAACGGCTTTCGCCGGATGCGTCTTAATCTGCAGCAGCTGATTTTTTATGGTTTTTCTGGCCAGATAAAAGATACTTCTATTCATGCGTCAGTACCTCATCGGCCTCATCTTTCGTGCCTTCAGTGATTTCGAAGAACAGCTCTTCCAGCTTTTCATCGGCCTCCATCTCATCCCGTCTTCGGGTCGCTTCAATCTTACCCTGCATCATAATATGTGTGGTATCCCAGCTTTCTTCCATACTGTCAATCATATGCGTGCTGACAATGAGCGCCGCCCCCTCGTCACGTGCTTCTCTCATATAGTTCTTCAGCTCCCGCACCGCATGAGGGTCCAGGCCCACGAAGGGCTCATCAAAGATAATCGCTCTGGGTTTGGGCAGCAAAGCACAGCAAATGCTGACTTTTTGCTGCATTCCTTTGGAAAGTTCCTTGCCCAGTTTTTTTACTTTATCCGCAAGTTCAAAGCGCTCCAGCAGTTCATCTGCCCAAGGCTTCCAATCTTTTAATCGATAGGCTTTGGCAATGAACTCCAGATGCTCATAGACCGTAAGCATGTTATACATAGCCGGCAGTTCCGGAATATAGCCCAGCATTTTTCGTGCCTGTATACTGCGGTTATCATTCCCGGCAATTTTAATTTCACCTTCAAATCTAAGCAGTCCGCAAATACATTTAATCAAGGTTGATTTGCCTGCACCATTTGGCCCTAAAAGGACGGTTAGTTCCCCTGGTTTGACCAACATATTAATATCCTGGTTTGCTGTCATCTTCCCATATCGTTTCGTCACTGAATTAACTCGAATCATATTCCCCTCCATAGTTGACCATTTGTATTACTCAACTAATACAATAGTATAAATGTCAGGTTTTGTCAATCCCTTTTACCTGATTCGTCCAGATATGCATCTGCTTCTTGTACGGCCGTCTTCACAGCTTCGTCTACCGACTGGCTCCCCTCCAGCACCTTGTTTCCTTGTGTAAGTATTATCTCTTCTAAGATCTTGTCCTGGTAACTTGCCTCTTTCACCGAACGCAGTATCTTTTTTAGCTCTTCGCTTTCTGTTTTCTCCAGCGGCTGCACTGTGATGCTAATTGACTTTTCAACCCCATGCTCATCTGTCGTACTTCTGCTAAGCCCCAGTTCACTTCCTCCCTTCTTTCCCAGCATCTGCTCCAAAGCCTCCAGATTGACGGGAAATACACTGTTGCTGTTGTCCATCTGTACATTTTTTGAGAGTAAATGCGCTACGAATTCTGCCGCCTGTTCCTTGTTTTTACTCTGTGCATTGATGCCTGCAATCATGGACGGAAGATAGACCGCTTCCCCTTGTCCTTGCAACAATCGCAGCGAAAGATCTTCTCTTTCCTTATTAACCGCCAAAAGTATCGCATAGGACTCTATTCCGCCTACCGGGCCTACGCTAAGTACCGTATCCTCCAATACATAATCCATGACACAATCATCTAACCCCCTGTTATCCAAATAGCCTGCCTGCCACAGCGGCTCTCCCGCCCCTTCTGTGTTTTTTCGCTGCGGGTTCTCTATTGCCCCAATCTGCTGAATCGTTTCATAAAACACAGCCAATCCTTCCGAATCCAGCGTTCTGTCTTCCCGCATCCATGCATTGACACAATAGGAATAAAACAGCTGGAGTAAATCTTCTCCGGCTCCATTATAATATGTTGGATATTGCAGAATCTCATTCTGAGAAGTTTCACTTCGTAGTTTCTCTATGACAGCCGCAAGCGCGGTAAAATCTGTAACTTGTGCAACCGCACTGCTCTCTCCTTCGATGAAGGGGAGCTTTACACCCGTTGGAATTGCCAGAATCTGTCCTTCCTTAGCATAGGCGCCCTTTACACTCTCCTGCAGACCATCCTGCCCCTCCACTTCATTTACCAAATCTGTCAGATCGGCCAGCACTCCCTGCGCCATAGCAGCTTCCAGCGGCATATCATCCAGTATCAGAATATCAGGACCCGCTGCTTCCTGCATATTTGTCTTAAGTGTCTTAAGCGCGTCACGCACTGTAATCCCCTCTGCTGCCATTCCAATTTCCAGACTGACATACTGATTGGGATTGTTTTTTCTAAAGGAGGCTATCGCCTGTCTAAGTTCCGCATGCTCGTAAAGAGAATAGACCTTAATCTCCGTACTCGGTCTCGTAGGTATCTCCTTGGAATAGACATACTGATACAGATGAGAACGGTTTAATTCACTGCAAAGTATCCAGAACTCTTCCTCGCTGCTCACAATCATTTCCTGAAAGTCTATGATATCGGGGCTCTTCAAACTTGTAAGATCCGTATCTGCAATCTGCTCTATTCTGCTGCCCGTATCAGAATAGGTATAGACTCCCGAATCATCGCAAAAATACCGCAATGCAGTGTCACCTGTAGCAAAAGCGACCTTGCTGCTGAAATCCAGGGAACTGGATGTACGTGCTATCCGATTCTGTTCCCAGAACTTTAACAGGGCTTGATTGGGCTCCGTTTGTTCTCCCGTTGCAATATCATACTGAAAAACATTCAGCCACCCAGGTATCAGCAGGGTACCGTCGAGTATGAAAAAGGAGTCCATATACTGCTCTCCTGTTTCATAGGTCATTACAATACTGCCGTCTTCCGGCCGTATGTGATAGATTATACCACGGTTGTCTGCTGCGAAAAGCTGTCCGTCACTTGATACTTTCATTTCCTCCAGCACCCGGCTCTCACTGTTCGGCAGGCCAACCTGCAATTGGGTCCTGTTCCCTACTGCATCGAATTTCCAATAGGTGGTCTGTGTATTCTCTAGTTGGCTCCACTTAGAAATACCGTATACCTCTCCTGTGCTGCTGATTGCGGCACTGCGTATAGCGGTTTCTCCTTCGTCCAGATCGAAGACCCGCGTCCAGTCTATACCATTATTATACGTTTTCCAAAAAGTATTTGTCCCTGCATTTGCTGCCGCCACAACTCCCAACGCACCCTCCGCAAGCTGCTGCGCCGCTAAGAGCCTTTGCGTATGCTCCGGCAGGGGAACTTCCGACTCAACAAACCTGCCCATCCCAGTATTCTGTGTTTCGGATGCTTCTGTCCCGCTTCGACATCCTGCCAGCATTCCCACACACAATACAGCCACCAGGAACATAGGCAGAATTCTTTTTACGAACGATTTCATTTACATCCCCCCCCCCTTAACTTCAATACTGATTCTTATCTCTATCATACCATCTTATTCTCTAAACATCCTCTAAATCTGGAATTGCATTTTCAGCTATGGTATACTATCCTCAAAGGCTATTGGTTCAATCTTGTATCAGGGAGGGAATATGCGAATTTTAATGATCGAAGATGACCGGGAACTGTGTGCTTCCGTCCGCTTCCAGTTAGAACAGCAAGGCTATGAAGTAGACACCAGTCACGACGGAGACGAAGGACTTGCCTTTGCAATGCTGGGCATGTATGAAGTCATTTTACTGGATCGAATGCTGCCTTCCATCGATGGTCTGCAGATACTCCGGCAGCTGCGAAACAAGGGCGGCATGACTCCTGTCATACTTCTGACCGCACTCGGAGAGCTTTCTGACCGGGTAGCGGGTCTTGAAAACGGAGCGGATGACTATCTTGTAAAACCGTTTGCCATGGAAGAACTTCTGGCACGTATCCGCAGTATCTGCAGACGCCCGCATCGCTGGGAGGGAGGTACTGCCATTGAGTTATCCGGTCTGTCATTCGACCGGGAGCAAAAGGTGCTGACCAATCAGGGACTCTCCTGCTCACTTTCAAAAAGAGAGGCAGATCTGCTTGAGTTTTTTCTGAGAAACCCTCATCAGACGCTGCCTCGCCATACCCTGCTCTCCAAAATCTGGGGACTTGACGGTGAGGTGGAGGACGGCAATCTGGACAACTACATTCACTTTCTTCGGCGCCGTTTAAAAAGTGTAAACAGCCCCCTCTCTTTACAGACCATTCGTGGTATCGGATACCGGCTGGGAAACGGAGGATGATATGCTCAAAAAACTGCATCGTCAATTCACTATTTTTTGTGCTGTTACGACCAGCCTGATATTGCTGGGGCTCTCAGCCGCCTATCTCATAGTGTCTGAACAACAAATGAAAGAAACCAATTATCTTTCGTTTCTTGGCAATGCCAATGCTTCGATTCAATATCTCGAAAAACAGACTGTGCTGTCTCACAGCTGGCTTCTGGAAACAGAGGCCTCTTATAACTTCTTTTTCAGACTCTACGATGCAAATTCTACCTTTCTGTATACTTCACTGACCGCCGATGACCAACACACTGCACTGTTTGCATTGGCTGCACGTACCGCTCAAGAATCCTATGCTCTCGATATCAACGATTTGGCAACTGACAGCATATTGTCAGAGAGCGCAGCTTTTACACTAACGGATAAAAAACATCGTGGCTACAATGTCTGCGTGGCCAAAATCCCGGGCGAAAACGGCACCCTGGCTTTGATTATCCTGAACCCGCTGGACCGCCTGCATGGGCAGCTGCTCCGTCAGCGCCTGACCTATGCGGGAATCAGTATTTTCTTCATTTTACTTCTGACGATATTCGCCTGGCTGTTCACACGCCGCATGCTGCGTCCCATACGTGAAAGCCGTATCCAGCAGGCTCAGTTCATCGCAAGCGCGTCACATGAGCTGCGCTCACCGCTTACTGTCATTTTGTCCAATATTTCAGCCTTGGACTATGCCACAAAAGCAGAATCCGATACGTTTCGTCAAGTCATCCGCAGCGAAGGTACGCGTATGTCACACTTGATTGACAACCTGCTTTCCCTTGCCCACGCCGACTCCCAAAACTGGTTCTATACGCCTAAAAGCATAGAAATCGACACACTGTTTCTCCGTCTGTACGAATCTTATGAGTGTGTGGCAGCAGAAAAAAAGCTTACATTGTCCGTCATTCTTCCGGAAGAGCAACTTCCAAAATGCTATTGTGACGAAGAACGGATACGTCAGCTGCTTAGTATTCTGCTTGACAATGCCATAAGCTATACTCCGGCTGGCGGCAGCATCACGATGACACTTGAAAACACAAGAAAAAAACTTTACCTGCTGATTTCCGATACCGGCCCGGGCATTCGGGATACTGATAAACCACACATCTTCGAGCGCTTTTACCGCGCCGAAGCCTCCCGCCATACCAAAGAACATTTCGGACTGGGGTTGAGCATTGCAGACGAAATCATCCGGCTTCACAAAGGCAAAATCGAGGTATACGACACAAAAGGCGGAGGCGCTACCTTTCGGGTAACGCTCCACCTATAAGAGTCATTGTGTATATACTATGGATTTTTACAGATTATGCGCTTTTTTAGCATCTTCTAAAGATTCTTCCAATCTTACAAGTACGGCTTCCATCTCTTCCTGCGTGATGACCGCTGCCGGCTCAAACCGGATACATTTGGCATTGACCAGAGTTCCGGCTGTTAGTACGCCGCGTGCGAACATTCCTTTGGCTACTTCATATCCAAAATCACTGTTGCAGAATTCCATTGCCAGCATCAGGCCTGTACCACGTACATCATCGATGAGCGACGGATATTTATCTTTCAGCTTGTCAAGGCCAGCCTTTAAGAACTCACCTTTTGTCTTGCACTGTCCGGGAATGTCATGCTCGATCATATAGTTGATCGTAGCAAGTGCTGCCGCGCAGCAGACCGGGTTACCTCCAAAGGTCGGAGAACCTAATAACCAGGGATTATCTACCAGCTCATCTGTCCACATATCCGGTCTGCAGATGATGCCTGTGATTGGCATAATACCGCCGCCAAAGGCTTTACCATAGGTCATGATATCCGGAACCACCTCTTCGGCTTCACAACGGAAGAAAGTACCTGTACGTCCCATACCTGTCTGAATCTCATCAAAGATCAGTGCAATGTTATATTCATCGCAAATGCTTCTAAGCTCTGCCAGATATCCCTTGGGCGGAATAATGATTCCTGCCTCGCCCTGAATCGGCTCAACGATAATTGCCGCTACTTTTTCGCCTACGGCCACCAGGTTACGGACTGCTTTGCGCGCATCCTCGGCATTGCCATATTCCACATGCTGTACCTGCTGCACCATAGGTGTGTAAGGAACACGATATGTATTCTTACCTCCCATTGAAATCGCACCCATGGATTTTCCATGAAATGCCCCCACAGTAGAGATATACCAGCGGCCTCCGGTAGCAATTCTGGCCAATTTTAAAGCCATTTCCACAGCTTCCGCACCACCGTTCGTAAAGAAGCAGTACTGCAGATCTCCCGGCGTGATGCCGGCTACGGCTTTTGCCAGATACCCTCTAAGCGGGTCTAACAGCTCTTGTGAATGCAGCGCCTGATGATCCAGCTGCGCCTTTACCGTCTCCAGAATTTCTTCATTTCTATGTCCGCACGTATAGATTCCGAAACCGCCCAGACAATCGATAAACTCTTCTCCGTAAAGTCCGCTTACCACACTGTCATGGTCTGTCCACTCAAGTGTTGCTGAGTTCGTAGATACAGATTTACGATACTTAAGCCACCCAGGGCTGACGTAATTGTCAAAATAGTCAACTGTCTCTTTTGTCATTGTCGCCTTCTCGTCATCGCTTAAACTGTCGCTGTGTATATACCCCAGCACTCTCTTTAATTCTTCCTGTACCTTTGAATACTCCATAAGGACCTCCAGCATTTACTTTTGTCATTATTATAAATCATTTGTATGCTTTTTTCTATTACTCCTAAGAACCATATACACTCATGTTTTATGTTGTTTATGATTTCATATGAGTAGATTCTGCTTCTTTTAGTTTTCATACCAGCCAAGAACACCGGGTGCCAGATTGATATTGATCTGTTTTACTTCCTGGTACTCTTCCAGTCCATGTACTCCCAGTTCCCTGCCAATACCGCTCATTTTATAACCGCCCCAGGGTGCTTCATTGAACGTCGGATTGTAGCAGTTGATCCAGGTGATTCCTGCGCGAATCTCTTTAATTACACGAATCGCACGAGAAATATCAGAGGTAAATACGGCGCCTGCAAGTCCGTACTCCGTATCATTAGCCATCGTTACTGCTTCTTCTTCGGTCTTAAAGGTCTGAATGGTCACGACCGGCGCGAAGATTTCTTCTCTTACAATCGTCATATCCGAAGTACAGTTATCGAAGACGGTAGGTCTGACGAAATAGCCTTTGTCGCATCCATTTTCTGTATAACGTGTTCCACCGCACACAAGTGTTGCGCCTTCGTCAACTCCCTTTTGAATATACGCCAACGTCTGCTCCATATGTTCCTTGGTAATCAGCGGCCCCATATCCGGATTATCTCTGCCGTCACCTATCGTCATGGCATTGGCCTTTTTGGCCAGGCGGCGGACGAACTCATCCTTCAGAGATTCTTCAATAATAATACGGGAACCGGCCGAACACACTTCTCCCTGATTGAAGAAGACTCCGATCATCGCCCACTCAACAGCGCCATCCAGGTCAGCATCTGCAAAAATTACATTCGGTGATTTACCGCCCAATTCCAGGCCGACCTTTTTCAGATTTCCGGCGGCCAGCTTTTGCAGACCTTGTCCAACCCGGGTGCTTCCTGTGAAAGTCACCATATCCACGTCATCGCTGGCGGCCAGTAAGGAGCCGATTTCTCCGTCGCCTAACAGCAGGTTGGCCGTTCCTTTGGGCAGTCCGACTTCATCGAACAGTTCGAAGAGACGAATGGTCGACAAAGATGCCTTGCGGCTTGGCTTAAATACCACACTGTTGCCTGCCGCAAGTGCAGGTGCCAGTTTCCAGACGGACATCAGCATGGGGTAATTCCAAGGTGTGATCTGCGCGCAGACACCCACAGGCTCATGTATTGTATACGAGTGCATCGGTCCGAAAGCATCATTTACATCGTAGACTCCGCCGTAAGGTGCTTTGATCAGTCCCGCATAATAGCGGAATGTATGCAAGGCGTCGTTGATATCGCCCTCGGCTTCTCTTAATGGCTTTCCGTTATCCAAGGTATCAAGAAGTGCCAGTTCATCCAGATTCGCCTCAATGGCATCCGCAATTTTTAATAACAGATCACTTCTGGTCTGTGCGTCCGTATCTCTCCATGTACGCGTCTCATAGAATGACTTCTTGGCTGCCAAAATGGCATTTTGTGCATCTTCCAAAGAAGCCGCATACATCTGAGCAAAGACTTCGCCATTAGCCGGATTGATTACATCAATTACTTCATTGGAGGTTCCCTGTGTCCATTCACCGTCAATAAATAATTTCTTGATTTCCATCGTTACCCTCTTTTCTGTGCTATCTTATTTTTTCAGTTCCGTCCACATATCATCTAGAATCTTAATGGTATCCGTATCAACATTTTGTACAAATTCGCCATTGGCAATAACCTCTGCCGGTGGGTTCTTAGCCGGATTATCCGAAAAATCTGAGCCCAGAAGTTCTACGGCTGCCGTATTCGGATTTAGGTAAGGGAATTCTTCTCCCACTGCCTTGGCTGTCTCGGCTTCTAACATATAATTGATGAATTTATTGGCATTGTCATAGTTCTTCGTGCCTGTGGGTATGCACCAGTTATCCAGGAATAAGAACGCTCCTTCTGAAGGATAGACGACTTCAATTGCCGGATTTTCTTCCATAGCCAGCGCAATTTCAGCACTCCAGCAGAATCCAAGTACGCAGTCACCTGAGATCAGAGCTGATTTAGGGCTGTCACTATCATACAGTTTAATATTATTTTTCAATGTGAGCAGCTTATCCTTGACCTCTGCCAATGTATCCGGATCAGTCTCATTCATACTAAGTCCCATGCTTCGCTCTGTCATGCCGATGGTCGCTCTGAAGTCATCCAAGACTACCAGACTGTTCGCATATTCGCTTTTGAACAAATCGTCATAGGACGTAATCTCATCTGTAATTTTATCCGTATTGACTGCAATCGCGCCTACACCACCCAGGTAGGGTACGGAATACTCTCCAGTCGGATCGTAGGATGGATTTCTGTAAGCTTCTCCAATGTTATCTAAATTAGTAAGCGCTTCCGTATCTACTTTTTCAAGCATATCCTGTGCAATGAGCTGTTCAACCATATAGTCACTGGGCTGTACGATATCATAGGTTCCCTCAGATTCCGATTTCAGCTTGGCCAGCATGTCTTCATTCGAAGAAAAGGTCGTCATATTGACTTTAATTCCTGTTTCCTCTTCAAAGGCTGAAACCACTGATTCCGGTACATACTCTGTCCATACAAAGATATTCAGTGTGCCGTTGTCACCGGACGCGCTGTCCGAACCACCCGAACCGCAAGCGGTAAGGGATGCACCTAACAATACTGCACTGCCTGTAATTGCTACTGCTTTTTTAAGCCATTTCTTCATATTTTCTTACCTCCTCTATTCATTTCCTCTTTTTCAACAAACCGGTCTGCGTAAGTGCCACCAGTATAATCGTACCTAGTAAAATCAGTGTTGATAATGCATTGACGTCCGGTGATACACCGCTTTTGATGCTTTCCATGACCTTCAGGGGGAAGGTCTTGGTCTGTCCGTTCGTAAAGTAACTGATGATTACATCATCCAGTGACAATGTAAATGCCAGCAATGCACCTCCGCCTATTCCGGGTGCCAGTACGGGCAGCGTAATGTGAAAGAACGTCTTGATTCGGTTGGCGCCGAAGTCCATCGATGCTTCTTCAATGGACGTGTCATACCCTGATAGCCGGGCTCGCACATTGAATACTACGAAGGGAACACAAAATGTCACGTGTGCCAGAACCAGGGAAAGCAACCCTCTGGGAATATTCGTCTTGGCGAACAAGGTCAGCAATGCAATACCCAGGACAATCTCCGGAATTACTACCGGGATGTACAACAGCCCGTCTATGACTGTCTTGCCTTTGAATTTATATTTGTACATTCCCACCGCTGCCAAAGTTCCAATGGCCGTTGCCAGCAGAGTGCTTATGATTGCGACCACCATTGTATTGCCAAAGGACTCAAGCAGCGATGTGTTCTGAAACAGCTTGACATACCAGTCCAGCGTAAATCCCTTCCAGCTTAAGTAAGGCTTAGAGGTCGTGGCGTTGAAGGAATTTGTTACAATTACAATAATCGGAAGGAACAAGAACAGGTATACCAGGGAGCACCAGACTATGCTGACTGTTTTTTTTGCTCTTTTTTTCGTTTGTCTTCTCATATGCTATACCCCCAGATTTTCCATGTCGCCGCCGCATTTTTGATACAGCTTTACAAGCAGCAACGTCACCGCAATCAGTATAATTGACAGGGCGGCTCCAAGCGGCCAGTTGTTTCCGCTTTGGAACTGTCGCTCAATCAGGTTACCTATGACGTCTGCATTTCCGCCTCCCAGAATATCTGATACGAAGAAGTAGCCCAGACAAGGAATAAATACCATGATCGACCCTGAGAAAATACCGCTTGACGTCAGCGGAAGGATGACCTTGAGGAAAGTCATAGGCCCTCTTGCTCCCAGATCAGAAGATGCCTCAATCAGGTTCTGGTCTAATTTCTCTATCGCCGTATACAGCGGAAGTACCATGAACGGGAACAGGCAATAGACCATTCCCAAAATCGTTGTGCCCCAGTTGAAGAGAAATTCTACCGGTTCCTGCACTAACCCTATGTTCTGCAGCAAGGAATTCAGCCAGCCATTCGTTCCCAGAAACGTTCTCCATCCATAGATACGAATGAGTGAATTAGTCCAGAATGGGATGATAATCAGCATATACAGAAGTGCTTTGCGCTTGCTCAAGGTTCGGGAAATCCAGAATGCGAACGGATAACCGACGGCAATACATATAAGTGTAGAAAGCAGCGCGATGATAAAGGACTGTAAGTATACCTGCAGATAGTTCAGATCCAAAAGTCTTTTATAGTTTTCCAAGGTAAAGCTGAACTGTATATTATAGTACTGGTCAATTGAGCAGAAACTAATCACAAACACATACAAAAGTGGAATCACGATGAAAAAAGCCAGCCACAGCACCACAGGACCTACCATTGTTGTCACAGGAAGGATCTTACGCTTTACATTGTGTTTACTCATGAGACTGTTTCAAGGTGAGCTTGTCACTTTTAGTTGTCATACCGTCTTCCAGGGTGGTTATTACTGCCGGTGCCGCCGCATCTTCCGCCCTGACTTCAATTACAGACACCATAAACAGCACTGCCAGAAGCAATGCATACAGGCACCATTGGGCTGCCCTTTTCCTCTTTTTCATCATATCTCTTCCGCTCCTTTTTTGTACGTCCTCCCTGTCCTATCGCAGATATTTAAGTGACAACGCAGTGTGGTTTTAACGCCAAAAAAGCCCTTGCCATCCCGGCAAGAGCTTTTTTTCACAACAAAAAAACTCTACTCCTTCATCCCAGGAATATATCGTTTTTTCGCGGTAAGTTTCCTGGCTCCGCTTCATCCTTCAAAACACCTTCTCAATGCCGTACAGGCATCAATGGCTTCTGTCTTGTCGTCCACGTTACAGTAGAGGTGACTGCATCGGTCTTACACCGATTTCCTTATTATTCTCCCTTGGCTGTAGCCAAAGGAGACCCGCTCATAAAATATACTACTTGTGTCTGATTGTATCATTCATTTTGTATGAAGTCAATACACTACTCTGTGATTCGATGCACACCATCCCCTATTTCCACAATATAAGATTCCGGCAGGATTCCCACCGCACTGGTATACTTCTCCTTGATATCTGCAAGCACTTCCTCGAGTCCTTCTTCCTCTACAATATTGACTGTACAGCCTCCAAATCCACCGCCTGTCAGCCGCGCTCCTTTGACAGACGGATGCTGCTGCGCCAGCTCTACCAGCAGATCAATTTCTTTGCAGGAGACTTCAAAATCATCGCGCAGTGAGATATGGGTTTCGTTCATCAGCTCTGCAAAGGTATCGATATCGTCACGATGCAGCGCCTCGACCGCCCGTATCGTTCTGCGGTTCTCATACACCGCATGTTTGGCTCGACGGCGCGCGATTGGATTTCGGATGGCATGACTGTGCGCCTCGAATCCCGCTTCGTCAAGCTCTCCCAGCGATGCAATCTGCACCACGCTTTGCAGGTCCTCCAGCGCTTCCTCGCACTGTTCTCTGCGTTCGTTGTATGCGGAGTCTACCAGCGAATGCTTGACCTTACTGTTGATAATCACGATCTTCATCCCCGTAAGCTTCACAGGTACGTACTGATATTCCAATGTGGCCGTATCCAGGAAGATGGCATGCTCCCGCTGCCCCATCGCTACCGTAAACTGATCCATAATACCGCACTTCATGCCAATGTATTGATTCTCCGCATACTGACCGGTCAAGGCGATTTTGACTTTGTCAAGTGCCGTCAGCGCATACATCTCTTGTAAAATATAGCCCATCAGGACTTCCAGCGAAGCAGACGAAGAGAGGCCCGCACCATTGGGTATCGTTCCATAGAGCAGCAGTTCAAAACCATGTGCGAACGTATAGTCTTCTTTCTGCAGCGCCCAGAGTACACCCAGCATATAATTCGCCCAGCCACGTTCTGCCTTGTAATTCACATCTTTCGTATCCGCTTCTACAATACCGGCTGACGGTATATTCAGAGAGTAAAACAGCATCTTTGTATCGCTGCGGAGCCGTACCAATGCATACGTTCCCAGTGTAAGCGCACATGGGAACACGTGTCCGCCGTTATAGTCCGTATGCTCTCCGATCAGATTGACGCGTCCGGGTGAAAAAAACATTTGCACCTCTTGTGCATCCCCGTATATTTTTATAAACTCTTCTACCAATTTTTCTCTCACTGTACTCCTGCCTCCTTTGGACTCTTACCTGTATCTTATGACATTATTATAGTAGAATTATATAAGATATGATATACTCTTTTCTCTTTAATATATGTAATAATGTTGCAGAATAGTTCCTGAAATGCTATGCTACCAATAGCAGAATCATGAAAGCAAAGGAGGGCTTCGCCACTATGAACAGTTCGGAATATAAAGTATCCAATGTTATGGAGGAGCAGTCTTTGCGCTCCTTGTCCGTCTATAATGTCGGACGGCAGAAATGTTCACCCGGCCATAGCTGGGGCCCGGGCGTGCGCAACCATTATCTAATCCACCATGTCATCGCAGGCCGCGGATGCTATCAGGTCGCCGGAGTTACCTACCGGCTCCGGGCGGGCGATACATTTCTCATTTATCCGGAACTCGAGGTCTTGTATTATGCCGACTACGAAGAGCCTTGGGAGTATGCCTGGGTCGGCTTTAACGGAACTGAGGCACTGCCGCTGCTGCGGGCGACCGATTTTACCAAGTCGGCCCCCTGCCTGTACCAGAAGCTTCCCACAGACCTTATTACGGCGCAGATGATGGACATCTACCGGCCCCAGGAACATTCGCTGGCTCAGGCAGTCGCCATGACCGGCTCTTTGTACACCTTGCTGTCCACACTCATTGGGGGTTCTTCCAAAGCCGCGCTTGCCAAAAGCGTGACTCCGGATTATGTCGATACCGCCATTGCCTATATCTTGACCACGTACTCCTATCCCCTGACAATCGAAGCAATTGCCCAACATGCCGGAGTGAGCCGCAGCAGTCTGTTCCGGGCATTTCAGACCAAGCTTGGAATCTCTCCTAAGGAATTTCTTACCCGCTACCGTATCGAGCAGGCATGCCATCTGCTCAAAGACACACGGCTTACGGTCGCTGCGGTCGCCCACTCGGTCGGGTTCGAGAGCAACCTGTATTTTTCGAAGGTCTTTCACAAATATATGCACAAAACACCTACGGATTACCGACACTACATAGATGAAAGTATTTGATTTGCCTGATTTTACAATTCGGTAAAAGCAAACAAAATAGTTCCACTTTATTTCAGTCAAAAAATGCGCTATAATAAGATTGTTTATTTTATAGTAGCAGCCTGGTATATATGACAAAGCAGATCAAGGAGGGATTTTATGAGCGATCAAAGTGCATTAAAAAAGGGAAAAGGGTTCATTAGTGAGTTCAAAGAATTTATTAACCGGGGAAGTGTTCTGGATTTGGCAGTCGGTGTGATTATCGGAGCCGCTTTCCAGGCTATCATCAATTCTCTCGTCAACGACCTGGTGATGCCGTTAATCAGTGTCATCACCGGAGGCATCAATTTCACTGATTGGGCCATCCGGCTAGGCAGCGCCGAGACATCTCCTATGCTGACTTACGGTAACTTTATAACGGCTGTCATCAACTTTTTGCTTATGGCATTTGTTGTTTTCCTGGTCGTAAAAGGGATGAACAAATTGTCCCGCAAGAAAGAAGCGGCACCCAGCCAGAAAACCTGCCCCTATTGCAAGACTTCCATTGCTGTGGATGCTACCCGCTGCCCCAACTGCACTTCACAGCTTTCTTAGCTCTTTGCTACCATATGAAACTACAAAGCGCATCCTGTTCGTTCCCGCCGGGAACTTCAGATGCGCTTTTGCCTGGCTATTTTTTTTGCAGATAGCTGCGTAAAAAAGACAGAAGAGTATTCATTTCACTCTTCGTTCCTATTGTAATCCTCAAATGATTCGAAATCCGCGAAGCATTGAAATGGCGTACATAAATCTTCTCCGCTTTCAATGCCTCAAATAATTCTTGGGCACTGCAGCTTTCGTGCGTTACAAAGAAGAAATTCGCCTTGGAGTCTTCAAATGAGAATCCCAGCTCTTTCATCTGTGCTTTCGTCCACTCTCTGGTTTCAACAATAGTGCGGCACGTATTCTCAAAATACTCCCGGTCTTTGAAAGAAGCGGCTCCTAAAAGCAGCGAGGGCTGATTGAGTGTGTAAGAATTAAAGGAATATTTAACATCGTTTAAGTATTTGATCAGCGGTGCCTGTCCCATCGCATACCCGATACGCAAGCCTGCCAGCGAGCGGGATTTGGACGTTGTCTGTACGACCAGCAGGTGGTCATACTTTTCAATCAGCGGCAGGGCGCTCTGGGCACCAAAGTCCACATAGGCTTCATCCACGATGGTAATCACATCCGGATTGGCCTGTAAGATCTCTTCAATCTCCTGCAAAGACAGTTCTACTCCTGTCGGCGCATTCGGATTGGCAATGACAATCCCACCATTTTTCCTGCGGTAATCCTGTGGTACAATCCGAAAATCCGCATCCAGGGCCGGGCGTTCGTAGGGTATGGAGAAAAGTTCTGCCCACACATCATAAAAAGAATATGTAATATCCGGAAACAATATCGGAACTCCCGAATTAAAAAATGTCATAAATGCAATTGCCAGTACATCATCGGAGCCTACCCCCGCAAATACGCATTCCACAGGCAGACCGTAGAATGCCGCGATTTCCTGAAGCAGCACATCGCCCGTAGGGTCCGGATACTTGCGCAAGCCCTCCGCATCCACTGAGAAACGCTTCTCCAGAACCAGTGGTGCCGGCGGATACGGATTCTCATTCGTATTTAGTTTAATGATATTACTTTCTTTTGGCTGTTCTCCCGGTGTATACGGTGTTACGCGGCGAACATTTTTTTCCCATGCTTTCACAAAAACCTCCTGTCAGACCTGATGAGCTCATCGGTGCCTCGCACCCAAGTAATTCTATTGTAATTTCCCCAGCGCTTTTTGTAAAGATTTTTGCCTTTTTTTTGCTCTTTTTCCATGCCCTTTTCAATGCTGTATGAAATCAAAAGGAACCGTATCGTACAGAAAATGCATCAGCATATGTGCACAGGTCAGAGATACCTGCTCGTCGCTTAGGATTCTGCGCACCTCCTGACGGTCGGCGAGCACTACTTCAATTTCTTCGCTTTCTTCCTGTCGGTCGTAAGAAATTTCTCCGGCTGCATACCCATACACCATGCTGCAGGACTCATCTGTCATTCCAATTGTTGTATAGAAGGGGCGTTCGTACAAAGCATCTACAGAAATTGGCGCAAGTGACAACCCTGTTTCTTCGCGCATCTCGCGTACGGCAGTTTCCCGGTCCGTCTCATGCGGTTCTTTTAATCCGGCAGGGAATTCATAAATATAGTCATCAATTGAATATCTGTATTGGCGGATTAATACGACCTGTTCCTGCGCTGCACCGTACAACGCATAAATAACGACACCGTCAGCCTGATTTTTCCTGCTGCTGATTTTTAATTCTTCTACGTTTTTGGCTCTTGAGGCCACATAGTAATTGCCGGCCTTTCCTTTTTTATTAATGCACTTTAGCGCATACACGTTGATATACGGTGTCTGTGTCAATTGTCCGATTTCATTGATTTTTCCCATACATACTCCTTTAGGTCATGACTGTTGTACGACTCTGGTTCCCCCCATACGTTCAGGAACACATGAACGCATCAGCGGTCATGGGTTCCTGTATAGGTTGCTCTAAGTTCACTCTTTTTTTGTATACCAGTATTACTTCTGTTTAGATAATTCCCTGCATTGATAGAATCAGCAGGACGACGCTGAGCACGCCCAGCCCTGAGACAAGTGCAACTCCAAGTATCTTCTTTCCTTTGCCCGGAAGATCCGCGCTGGCCGGAACCAGATTTGCTTTGCGAAGTGCGGTAACAATTGGCTTGTACAGCAGGAGTACCAATGCCATATTCAGTCCCGACTTGATCAGGTTAAACGGCAGGAAAATCGGTACGAGCATAGCTGCAATCGCCTCTCTTGGATATCCCATATAATACGGTGTGATGAAATAATTCCATGCCAGCATAACGGCTGTCATGGCAATGCAGCCAACCGCCAGTCCTGATACAGCACCGAGTATCGTACGTTTCTTCTTGTAGATAAATGCCGCTGTGCAGGAAAATGCCACTGTGGAAAGTACATTCATCAGCATGCCGATCAGCCCGGACTCACTGATCGTCACCATCTCGACAAATGATACAATCAGAGAGATCAGCAGGGACGCAAGCGGTCCCAGGATAAAGCCGGCAATCGTAATCATGACGTCTTTGGGCTCATATTTCAAGAACTCAATGCCGGGAATGATAGGAATCCGGCATACCACTACCATCAGGAATGCCACCGCTGACATCATGCCAATCTGTGTAATCCATTTGGTCTTAGTTACTTTACTTGTAAAACTTTGTTTTAGAATTTCCTCACTCATGTTCGTCTCCTTTTTGTGAATGGTTCGGGCAAGAAGAAGTTTTTCAATAAAAAATCCCAAGCAAAATGCTTGGGACCAAGATTACATACTTACCGTATCTTCTTTCATCCAGACTATACTGTCGGTTTTGGAATTGCACCAAATCAACCCAAATGGGCTCGCGGACTATACCGCCGGTAGGGAATTACGCCCTGCCCCGAAGATTATTTAGTTATATTGCTATCATAGTCGCTTGATAGTTTTTTGTCAAGCCTGATTATGAAAAAAATCTTAAAATGATAAAAATTACCGTTTTGCGACTTCCACTTGTAAAATCATACTAAGTGCGATTCTTTTTTTAGGCACATCTACCGAAAGCACACGCACTTCCACAACATCCCCCACACTGACTACTTCCAGCGGATGCTTAACGAACTTCTTATTCGTCAGCTGTGATATATGGACGAGCCCGTCCTGATGCACCCCGATATCGACAAAGGCGCCAAAGTCGATTACATTTCGTACGGTACCTTTGAGTACCATACCTTCCTTGAGATCCTTCATATCCAAGACATCTGTGCGCAGAATCGGAGCAGGCATCTCTTCTCTCGGATCTCTCCCCGGCTTCTCCAGTTCTCTGGCAATATCCGTCAACGTGATTTCACCGATGCCAAGTTCCTCCGGCAGGTGCGGTATCGCAGCAATTTTCCTTGTAAGATCCGTCACTTCTTTGTGCAGGATATCCTGCGGCTCATACCCAAGCTTTTTGAGAAGTTTTACCGTTGCCGCATAGCTTTCCGGATGTACGCTGGTCGCATCCAGCGGATTCTTCCCGCCTGTGATTCTGGCGAATCCGGCGCATTGTTCGAATGCTTTTGGCCCAAGTTTCCCCACTTTCAGCAGCTGCTTTCGATCTGTAAACCGGCCGTTTTCCTCTCTGTAATCCACAATATTTCTGGCAATCACTTTGCTGATACCGGAGATTTTTTCTAACAGGGAGGCCGATGCCGTATTCAAATCCACCCCTACTTTATTCACGCAATCTTCCACTACTCCGTCTAATGTCTCGCCCAGCTTCTTCTGGTTCATATCATGCTGGTACTGGCCGACACCTATGGACTTAGGGTCTATCTTGACCAGCTCCGCCAGCGGGTCCTGCAGGCGACGGGCAATAGACACCGCACTTCGTTGGCCCACATCGAATGCGGGGAACTCGACCGTAGCCAGCTTGCTCGCCGAATATACAGAGGCTCCGGCTTCGTTCGTAATAATATACTGTACTTTTTCCGGAATTTCCTTTAGCAGTTCGACCAATATCATTTCCGATTCACGCGATGCTGTGCCGTTCCCCAGTGAAATCAAGGTAACGTGATGTTTCTTGATCAGCTTATGAATCGTATCCTTAGCCTGTCGTATCTTTGTGTCCGAGGTAGGTGCCGTCGGGTACACCACTGTGGTATCCAGCACCTTGCCTGTTTCATCCACGACAGCAATCTTACAGCCCGTCCGAAAGGCAGGGTCCCATCCGAGTACGACATGCCCTATAATAGGCGGCTGCATCAGAAGCTGCTTCAGATTTTTACCAAATACAGTGATGGCGCCGTCCTGTGCCCTGTCCGTCAGTTCATTTCGCACTTCTCTTTCTATGGAGGGCGCCAGCAGACGTTTGTAACTGTCTGCCACGATTTCTTGGATTACGTCATTTGTATAGGGGTTATCCGCTTTCAGTGCATTTCTTGTCAGATATGCCAGAATCTCCTCTTCCGGTGCTTCCACCTTAACGGTAAGTACCTTTTCATTTTCACCCCGGTTCAACGCGAGTATGCGATGCCCGGCAATTTGGGACACAGCCTCCTCGAATTCATAGTACATTTCAAAGATGCCCTTCTCGTCGGCTTCTTTTTTCTCAGACAAAATCCGTCCCTTATTCATTGTGATGTTTCTGATAAATGTACGGAATTGTGCTTCGTCTGCCAGCTGCTCGGCAATGATATCCATCGCCCCATGAATCGCATCTTCTGTACTGGCAACTCCGGCCGCCTCATCTACAAACGGAAGTGCGGCTTCCGTAAGCGGCGTTGTCAGCTGCTGCTCCCAGAGCAGTACAGCGAGGGGCTCGAGTCCCTGCTCCTTGGCAATCGTGGCGCGGGTTCTTCGTTTAGGACGATACGGCCTGTATAGATCCTCCACTGCAACCAGTGTTGTGGCAGCCTTGATTTGAGCCTCTAACTCTTCCGTCAGTTTTCCCTGCTCTTCAATGGTATGAAGTACCTGTTCTTTCTTTTCCTCAAGGTTCCGCAGATACGTCAGACGTTCGCTAAGCGTTCTGAGCTGTTCATCATCGAGTGTGCCTGTCACTTCCTTGCGGTAACGGGCGATAAAGGGAATCGTATTTCCCTCATCGATCAATTTGACGGCCGCCTCCACCTGCCATAGCTGTACCTGTAATTCTTCACTGATTGCCTGATTGATATTCATATTGTTCCTCTTTCCAGTTTTTTCATCTATGATACTGTAACAACGCAATTCGCATTTGTCAATATAAAATCGCCATCACAAAAAGCTCATAAGATGATTCCAATATGCGCTTGCGCCCGCCTGCGCCTCATGATACAATATTTCTATAAAAATCTAAAGAAAGCAGGTATCTTTATGAGTGATAACACACAGAACACAAATGGGTCTTATGATACTACGCCACCCGAAACAACCATACCGGAAACAGCAGCACCAGAAACAGCTACACCGGAAACAGCCTCGCCAGATCAGGACGGTTATACTCCTTATCCTGCTGCGAGCACACAAGGCACCTATTACAATACACAGGGCACCTATTACAATACACAGCCCACTCCTGCGCCTAAGAAGAATTCTATGGCGATAGCTTCTCTGATTCTGGGCATTGTAGCCATTGTACTGATGTGCTGTTCGGGTATACCGGGAATTATTCTGGGCATCCTGGGTATCATATTTGCCTTCGTTTCCCGGACCAACTCCAAGATGGAAACAACCGCTAAGGTTGGGCTTGGTCTGTCTATTGCCGCCTTTATTTTAGGCATTATCATTATGATTTTCTCTTTCGCCTTTGTTTTTTCCGGAATGCGTTCTTATGATTATTATAATGACGGTTCCTACGAATATTATGATGATACTTATAATGATTATCTGGATAATTTATTCTAATATTCAGCTACTATCAAAAAGCAGAGTCCCTGATCCGCCTCATTTGAGTTGGCGCCCGGGACTCTGTTTTTTATAATGCTATGCCTGCTGCGTGCAGCAGTATGTTTTTGACAATCCAGTTCACAAGAATCAGAAGCAGGGCAATATATAGATACCTGTCATGGTATTTCATGCCGATTTTTAGTTTGTGACCGCTTAGCCTGTCGATTAGATTGGTGAGTACAAATGCAGCGGGAACAAGGATGCTGTATAGCACCAGCGGATGATAGATGAAAGACAGGAGGATGCGGCCTTCCAGCAGGTAATGCACTGCTCTTGTACCACCGCATCCCGGGCAGTAAAATCCAGTGTATGTATACAAGATACAGGGGACACCTAAGCGATACCATACGAATTCCAGCAGCACCAGCATAAGAAGTCCCGCTGCCAAAAGCAGCAGAACTGCTAAGCGCATTCTATTTTTCTGTACATGTGTATTTTCATCGAATGCTTTCTGCAATTTACATACCTCTCCTAGACTTTATAAACTTTTCTATACTTCCATCTGAAAACTATGCTATAATGGCATCAAATAAAAGAAAGGTGCCTACTATGACAAGAACTATTCCTACTTACAAACGGTTAGCCATGAACTCTCTCCGCGAACAGCTGCAGTATCCTATACTAGTCTTTCTGTTTATTGAAGCACTCAGTATAGCCATCTCCGTCATCTTCTCTTTGCTGACGGCCGGAAGTTCCACCTATGCCATCGGCATGCAGCTTATTACCTCTGTAATTCTTACACTCGTGCTATACGTCCTTACCTCAGGTGAATCCTATCTGTATCTGAATCTTGCGCGTGGGAAAAAAGTACAGTTCTCAGATGTATTTTACTTTTTCAAACATCATCCTGATCGTGTTATCCTGGCTAGTATTCCTCTGACCCTGCTGTCTACGGCCTCTTCCTATACAGTCACACTGCTGTTAAGCGACGCTCTCGTTGCACTGACGGCAGGAGAAACGTATACACCTGATACAACTTTGCTGCTCATTACGGCGCTGCTGTTCGTGATAACCTTTTTCATGAACCTCTTCTTTTACTTCTATACACAGCTGCTGGCCGATCACGATACACTGGGCGGCTTTGCCTCCTTAAAAGAAAGTGTGCTGCTCTTGCGCGGGCATAAGGGACGCCTGTTTTTACTCTTATTAAGTTTTATCGGATGGAACCTGCTGGCAGTCGTCACCTGCGGACTGATTTATATCTGGCTGCATCCTTATCTGCAGACCAGTATAACATACTTTTACCTGGATATCACAGGGGAGCTTGACAATCCTGTCACTGCACAAGAAGAGTCCCCGTTATCCTAATCCATCTTATGAAAAAAGAGAAGTCTTAGCAGCGGCTGCCCGAGACTTCTCTTTTATTTCGTTTAGACTATGCCTCAGCCAATCCGAAGGCTTCATGAACTGCCGTAATTGCCCGCTCAGCATCTTTTTCATTAATCAAAACGGTAACCCGGATTTCAGAAGTAGAAATCATGTTGATGTTGATATGCTCGTTATACAGGCATTCGAACATCTTGGCAGCAACGCCCGGATTGCTCATCATTCCGGCACCTACGATGGAAAGCTTCGCCACTTTGGTCTCTGTTTCGATGCGTTCGAAGGTAAGTCTTGCTTTATTTTCTTCAAGAATGGCAAGTGTTTCGTCGATATCGCCATCGCTGATTGTAAATGAGATATCCTTAGTGCCATCACGACCAATGGATTGCAGAATGACATCAACATTGATATTGGCTTTAGCCAGTGTATCAAACAGCTTAAATGCAATACCCGGTTCATCTTTCAGTCCTATAACGGCCACTCGGTCCGCATCTCTATCCAGTGCCACTCCACTAATCAGCATTCTTTCCACTTTCGTTTCCTCCTTTACAACTGTACCTTCCGAATTATTCAGACTAGAGCGTACGACCAGCGGTACGCCGTATTTTTTTGCCATTTCTACCGAACGGTTATGCAGTACACCGGCTCCCAGCGTCGCCAGATCCAGCATCTCGTTATACGTAATTTCAGATAATTTTCTGGCATTTGGCACCAGACGCGGGTCTGCAGTATAGATACCGTCAACGTCCGTATAGATTTCACATTTATCCGCATGAAGTGCTGCTGCCAGCGCTACCGCCGTCGTATCTGAACCGCCGCGGCCAAGTGTTGTATAATCATCGAATCGATTGACTCCCTGAAACCCGGTCACAATGACGATTCGTTTGTTATCCAGCTCGTTTCTGATTCTTTCTGTCTCGATTTTCTTAAGACGGGCGCTTCCGTACGTACGCGTTGTACGCATAGGCACCTGAAATGCATTCAGGGATACCGCCGGTATTCCCATTTCGTGCATGGCCATCGCCATAAGAGATACCGACATCTGCTCACCAATGGTGAACAGCATATCCATCTCTCGCTTCTGCGGCTTGTCAGTAATATCCTTGGCCATTGAGATTAACTCATCTGTGTATTTTCCCATAGCTGACAGGACAACGACTACGTCATTTCCTTTTCTATAATCCTCGATACATCTTTGTGCCACATTCATGATGCGTTCCTTGTTGGCAACTGATGTACCACCAAATTTTTTGACAATTAACATGATTCCCTCCTGGTCATTTTGCACTTTACTACGACAATCTGTATAAAGTGTTCATTGTATACTGCTGCATGCCGGTTCTTCAGACTAGGCATCAAAAAAATGCTTCATCATATCCCATCCATTCGGCACACGCACGCCTCCTGCTTTGGCTTCCCGTTCGTTATACTTCCACGTATGCTCCTGTGGCTTTGTACTGTCGTACAGCAGATAGGGTACGGGGTCGCTCGTATGTGTTCTGAATTTAATAGGGGTCGGGTGATCCGGCATAATCAAAAGCCTATAGGCGATCCCCGCAGCATCCAATTCCTTCTTAACATTTGCTACGATTCTGGAATCCAGATTCTCAATCGCCTGCACTTTTTTCTCTACACTGCCCTGATGTCCCATCTCATCCGGTGCTTCCAGATGCAGATATACAAAATCATAGTCATCCTGTGTGAGCGCTTTGACTGCTGCCTGTGCCTTGCCCTCATAGTTCGTATGCAGGCCGCCATTGGCACCTTCCACAAGAATCGTATCCATCTCTGCTCCCACCGCAATTCCTTTGAGCAGGTCGACTGCGGAAATCATGGCACCTCGTTTGCCATACAGACTGTCAAAAGAATCCAGTGCCGGGCGAGTCCCCGCACCCCAGAACCACAGACTGTTCGCCGGATGCAGACCCTGCTCTCTGCGCTTGGCATTCAGGGGATGGTTCTTTAAGATTTCAAAGCTTTTCTCCTGCATATAGCGCAGATATGGCTCCTGGGTAATATAGGATTCTATTTTCTGCTCCAGAATATCATGCGGCTGCGCTAATTCCAGTACTCTGCCGTTTTTCCACAGCAGACAATGACGATAGCTTGTGCCAGTATAAAACGAAAAATCTTCCTCTTTAAATTCTGCAACTACCGCCGCCAGCAATATGGCAGCATCCTCCGTACTGATTTCATCGGAACTATGGTCTACCATCGTCTGTTCTGCATAGACGTCCGAATCTTCCGTAACAGTTACAAGGTTACAGCGCAGCGCCACATCCGATTCTCCCATCTCCACACCAATACTCAGCGCCTCCAAGGGAGAACGCCCTGTATAGTATTGTCTGGGATTGTAGCCCAGCACAGAGAGATTCGCTGTATCACTGCCGGGTGCCATCCCCTCCGGTATGGTAGCTGTCAGTCCAACTTCAGAAAGCTTTGCCAAGGCATCCATGGCCGGTGTGGAGGCATATTCCATCGGTGTCTTATCACCTAATGCGGGAATGGGTTCATCTGCCATGCCATCCCCTAAGATTACAATATATTTCATCTGTCCCACC
Organism: Lachnospiraceae bacterium; assembly: GCA_047975025.1. Classification (GTDB taxonomy): domain Bacteria; phylum Bacillota; class Clostridia; order Lachnospirales; family Lachnospiraceae; genus JBKECY01. The sequence continues at coordinate 65,279 of JBKECY010000053.1, read as the reverse complement.
TATGATTTCACGCGAATACTACTAATAATCTGTCCCAGCTGAGCAGCCTTCTCCTGGAAGGTTCTCTCTGTCATTGTTTCCGTAATAAAGGCCGCTTCTCCCGTAAGGGCTTCCAGCGTTATAAGGTCCGGCTCACCAAACAGTTGTTTGATCTGTGCCAGAACGTTTTGATCCTCCGTCTTACATCTGACGAAAAACTTATTTTCCACATCTTCAATTGGAATCAGGGCAAGTTTCTCTGCATCCCAGCCTTCCATTACATTTGCTGCCGGGTTTTTGGCTGCTTCCACAATATCTGCCACAACTGCACTGGCCGTAGGCAGTTTACCTGCGCCGCTGCCGTAGAACATCGCATCCCCTAATACATTTCCATGCACGAAGATGGCATTAAATACACCGCTGACACTAAATAACGGGCTTTCTTTGGATACAAGGAACGGTGCCACCATAGCACTGAATGTATCTCCTTTTTTCCTGCTGGTCGCCAGTAATTTAATGGAAAGTCCCAGATGTTTGGCATACAACATATCGTCGGTTGTTATCTTCGTAATGCCCTCTGTGTAAATATCTTCAAAATCCACAAAATGTCCCCAGGTCAGAGAAGACAAAATAGCAATTTTGCGGCAGGCATCATGTCCTTCAATATCCGCGGTCGGATCTGCCTCTGCAAATCCTTTCTGCTGTGCATCCTTTAATACCGCATCGAAATCAACATTCTTCTCGTCCATCTCGGTCAGCATATAATTCGTTGTACCGTTTAAGATACCGGTGATTTCATCAATTTCATCAGCCGTCAGTGAAGACGTAAGCGGCCGGATAATCGGAATACCGCCACCGCAGCTGGCTTCAAACAGGAAGTTAATGTTCTTGTCTCTTGCAATTTTCAAAAGCTCCGTACCATGCTTAGCCACCAGTGCTTTGTTAGACGTCGTGACACTTTTGCCGCTTTCCAGCGCTTTTTTCACAAAGGTGTATGCCGGCTCAATACCACCCATAACTTCGACAACAATCTTAATCTCCGGGTCCTGCAGAATCGTATCATAGTCATGTACGATCTTATCCTGAATCGGATCTCCGGGGAAATCACGCAAATCCAACACATATTTAATATTAATTTCTTCTTTTGCCTTAGTATTAATGATGCTTTGATTCGTACGAATCACCTCTACTACACCGCTTCCAACTGTTCCGTACCCTAATACTGCAATATTTACCATCTTACCCTCCATGTATACTTTTTTCATTTCTTTTATTCTCTGCCCAAAATTTTCAGGTAATGTACACCATGCTGCTTTTCAATCTCCTCGACCATAGCGGCAGCATCCCCCGTTCCCGGTAGTATATCCACGCTGAGCGTAAGGCTCGCCACACCGTTGATTGGTATACTTTGATGAATCGTCAAGATATTCCCATGGTAAAAGGCAATTATCCTCAATACATCAGATAAAAGCCCCGGTTCATCATCCATTTGAATAATAAATGTAATTGTCTTTCCCTTGGTCTCTTCATGAAATGGAAAAATATCATCTTTGTATTTGTAAAAGGAGCTGCGGCTGATGCCAACCAGTTCTGTGGCTTCCTGCACCGTCTCTACTTTTCCTTTGTCCAGCAGACTCTTAGCTTCTACCACTTTAATCAGCACCTCAGGGATTGCTTTCTCCCGTACCACATAATACTTCTTCTTCGTATCCACGCGATCCATAACCACCTCTTTGTTCTCACAGGAAATACATTTGTTTGTCCCTGGGAGATATAGTAACACATTTAATTTAGTTAGGCAAGCTTTTTTTCGAAAGAGCTTTCCATTTCAGATATGCATTTATAAACAGGTCAATGACACCATCAAGTACAGAATTGACATTCCCTGTTTCTTCGTTCGTCCTGTGGTCTTTTACCATAGTATACGGCTGCATTACATAGGAGCGAATCTGGCTGCCCCAGCCAATGTCCGTTACTTCTCCGCGGATGCCGGAGAGCTTCTCCTCCTGCTCCTGCTGCTTTAGCAAGGCCAGCTTACTTTTTAACATCTGCATAGCTTTGTCTTTGTTCATATGCTGGGAACGCTCGTTTTGGCATTGTACGACGATTCCTGTCGGAAGGTGGGTAATACGTATGGCGGAAGAGGTTTTGTTGATATGCTGTCCGCCGGCTCCGCTGGAGCGATAGGTATCGATCCTAAGATCATCATCGTTAATTTCAATATCCACATCCTCTTCAATATCCGGCATGACATCGCAGGATACAAAAGAAGTCTGGCGTTTCCCCGCTGCATTAAAAGGGGAAATACGAACAAGCCTGTGAACTCCCTTCTCAGACTTAAGATAACCGTATGCATTTTCTCCCTTTACTTCAAATGTGACTGATTTAATACCTGCTTCTTCACCGTCCAGATAATCCAGCACTTCCAGCTCGTAGCCTTTGCGCTCCGCCCACCTGGTATACATGCGATACAGCATACTGCACCAGTCGCAGGACTCGGTACCGCCGGCTCCGGCATGAAGTGTCAAAATAGCCGAATCTCTGTCGTATTCTTCAGACAGCAATGTGCGAATCCGAATCTCATCAAATTTCGAGCGGAATTCATCCAGCATCTCTCCAATTTCAGGTACTACGGATGCATCATTCTCCTCATAGCCCATCTCAATCAGTGTTCCGATATCGTCTACATACGTCTGCAGTTCGGCATAGGTAGCACAGTCGTTTTTCAGGTATTTTAATTCTCGTGACAGGCTCTGCGAACGCTCCGGACTGTCCCAGAACGTCGGTGCCTGCATTTCTCTTTCTATCTCTTGAATTCGCTTTTCTTTGTTAGCGAGGTCAAAGTGAATCCCTCACTTCCACTAATGGTTCTAAAAATGTATTTAAAATACTTTTGAATTGATCTAATTCAACCACTGCTTCACCTTCTTTCGTTTTTTTATTTCAAATCTAAGGTCTGAACACACATGAATTCCAACATGAGTCCAGACCTCTTAGCTTGTCCGGCTGACTATCGTCTGCCATGGCATTGTTTGTATTTTTTACCACTTCCGCAAGGGCAAGGATCGTTCGGATACACCTTATCTTCCTGCCGTTTCTGCGGTTTCTTCGGACCACTGTCGTCCTTATTTGTTGCCGTTACTTTTGCAACCTGCTCGCGTTCGACTTTCTGCTCAATTCTTACATGATACAAAAGCTTGATCGTATCCTGCTGGATGGAATCTGTCATCTCGTTGAACATTTCATACGCGTTCATTTTGTATTCGACAACCGGATCTCTCTGCCCATAAGCATGCAGACCGATTCCCTGGCGCAGCTGCTCCATATCGTCAATATGATCCATCCACTTATTATCAATGACCTTTAACAGGATCACACGCTCGAGTTCGCGCAGCTGCTCTGCCTCTGCAAATTCAGATTCCTTGACTTCATAGAGCTTCACTGCACGCTCTTTGAGCATATGCTTGGCTTCATCACGTTTCTTGCCCTTCACAGATTCCGAATTAATTGGTTTGATCGGAATCACCGGATAGAATACCGTACCGAATTCTACCAGATCCCATTCTTCTGAACTTACATCATCAGAAAAGGCACTGTCTACCGCACCGTCCACAAAATCTGTAATCATGCTGTAAATCGAATCACGCATGCTTTCTCCGTCCAGTACGCGGCGTCTTTCCTTATAGATGATTTCACGCTGCTCATTATTGACCTGATCATAATCCAGCAGATTTTTACGGATTCCATAGTTGTTGCTCTCGATCTTCATCTGTGCTTTCTCGATAGATTTGGAAAGCATCTTATGCTCAATCTGCTCATTTTCAGAAACTCCAAGACCTTTGAAAATCCCCATCAGTCTGTCAGAGCCGAACAAACGCATTAAATCATCTTCCAGTGAAATATAGAATCTGGATTCACCAGGATCGCCCTGCCGGCCGGAACGACCACGCAGCTGGTTGTCAATACGTCTTGATTCATGACGTTCTGTACCGATGATCTTAAGACCGCCTGCTTCTCTGGCCACATCGTCAAGCTTAATATCCGTACCACGACCTGCCATATTCGTAGCAATCGTAACAGTACCCGCTATACCTGCCTGTGCGACAATCTCCGCCTCTTTCTCATGGAACTTCGCATTCAGCACGTTATGCGGAATGCCTTTGCGCTTTAGAAGCGCACTGATCAATTCAGAGGTTTCAATCGTAATCGTACCCACCAGTACCGGCTGCTGTTTCTCATGTGCTTCAATAATCGCTTCTACAACAGCACCGAATTTCTCCTTCTGTGTCATATACACCGCATCTTCCTGATCGATACGCTGTACTTTCACATTGGTCGGGATTTCGATAACGTCCATTCCGTAGATATCACGAAACTCTTTTTCTTCTGTAAGAGCGGTTCCTGTCATACCTGATTTCTTCTCATATTTATTAAAGAAGTTCTGGAAGGTAATCGTTGCCAGTGTCTTGCTCTCTCTTTTTACTTTAACATGCTCTTTGGCTTCAATTGCCTGGTGCAGGCCGTCTGAATAGCGGCGTCCCGGCATAATACGTCCGGTAAACTCATCTACGATGAGTACTTCATCATCCTTTACCACGTAATCCTGATCTTTGAACATCAGATTATGTGCACGAAGTGCCAGAATGATATTGTGCTGAATTTCCAGGTTTTCCGGATCAGCCAGGTTTTCCAAAGAGAAGAATTTCTCGACTTTTTCCACACCCTGCTCCGTCAGGTTGACGATTTTATCTTTTTCATTGACAATAAAGTCACCTGTCTCGATAATTTCCTCACCCATGATGGCTGTCATCTTCGTCATCTCGCCACTTGCCTCACCACGCTCCAGCTGTCTGGCAAGTATGTCGCAGACTTCATACAATTTCGTGGATTTTCCACTTTGTCCCGATATAATAAGAGGGGTTCTGGCCTCGTCAATCAAGACCGAATCGACCTCATCGATGATGGCATATACAAGATCTCGCTGTACAAGCTGCTCTTTGTAGATGACCATGTTATCTCTTAGGTAATCGAATCCCAACTCATTATTTGTTATGTATGTGATATCGCAGGCATACTGCTCACGCCGCTCATCATTCTTCATATCATTTAATACGACACCGACTGTAAGACCCAGGAATTCATGAACTTTCCCCATCCACTCCGCATCACGATGTGCCAGGTAATCATTGACCGTAACGATGTGAACACCATTCCCCTGTAACGCATTCAAATAGGCAGGAAGTGTGGAAACAAGAGTCTTTCCTTCACCTGTCTTCATCTCTGCGATACGTCCCTGATGAAGGATGATTCCTCCGATCAGCTGTACCCGGTAATGCTCCATATTCAGCACACGTTTCGCCGCTTCACGAACAGTCGCGAACGCATCCGGCAAAATATCTTCCAGTGTTTCTCCCTTTGCAAGGCGTCCCTTAAATTCACGTGTTCTGTCCCGCAGCTGCTCATCGCTTAACTGCTGCATCGCCGGACGCATTGCCTCGATTTTATCTACTTCCGAGAGCAGGCGCTTCACTTCACGCTCACTATGCGTACCTATGATTTTTGATATAAGGCTCATTTATTCACTCCTATACACTTAATTTAGTAAAAACTCTAATCCATTCTACCACTTTATTATACTTTAGACAATGAACATTTCATTAATTATCCGTACAGCAGACACACCGGTCCTTTCACAAAAGATAGAAGAGCCGTTGCCGGCTCTTCTTGTGTTTTGTCTTCGCATCCCTCCAGGGGATGAGTTTTCCTGCTCTGCTTAATAAATCTCTGGCTCAATCAGCCCGTATGTATTACCTTTTCTCTTATATACTACATTGACCTGCTCTGTCTCCGCATTATAAAATACAAAGAAGCTGTGGCCTAGCAGTTCCATCTGTACGCATGCATCTTCCGGGTACATTGGTTTGATTCCAAAGCTCTTGGAACGGACGATTTTAACCTCATCCTCCTCTTCGTACTCTTTCTCAATAAATGCTTTCTGGAAATTGCCCTGTGCTTTATGCTTATCAACAATTTTATTCTTATATTTACGTAATTGCCGTTCAATCACTTCTTCCACAAGGTCAATTGATACATACATATCATTGCTTACCTGCTCCGAACGGATGATATTTCCCTTGACCGGGATGGTTACTTCGATTTTCTGCCTTTCTTTTTCAACACTCAGTGTTACGATAATTTCTGTCTCCGGGGTGAAATAACGTTCTAGTTTTCCGAGTTTCTCCTCCACCGTTGTCTTTAAAGCTTCCGTTACATCAATGTTCTTGCCACTAATAATGAAATTCATATTATCAGCCCCTTTACTTTTTTATAGTAACTCTATTATAGCATACTTTACTCTGCTTTTACATGCTTTTTTTATGAAGTCTTTTCTGTGCGTCCCGTCTGCACCAGGGCTTCAATTTCTTCCCAGGCAGGCATTGCTTTGATGGCACCTTTTTTCGTTGTCACAAGTGCTGCAGCTGCATTCGCATAGAGCAGCATCTGCTCTAATTTCTCTTCATCCAGAGCCGTCATCTCACTTTGCAGCAGGTGATATAAGGCCGTCCCCATGAAGGTATCTCCCGCTCCTGTTGTTTCGATGGTATCGCAGACAAATCCCGGCTGCTCCACACGCAGATCCTTATAGTAGGCACGACTTCCGTCGCGGCCAAGTGTCAGCAGTATGAGCGGAATATCATATTCTTCCCGCAGCTTCTCAACCGCCTGGTCGTAGTCCTCGATTCCGGTAAGAAAGGTCACTTCGTTATCGGCAATTTTAAGCACATCGCATATGGAAAGTCCATAGCGCATCCAGGTCTTAGCCTCCTTGGGGTCTTCCCACAGCGGCTCCCTGAAATTAGGGTCAAAGGAAATCAGCAGTCCCTGACTTCGTGCATACTCTACGGCGGTCTGCGTTGCATGTCTCACTCCTTGTGCCGTCATAGAGAGTGTTCCAAAATGAAAGATGCTGGCCCGATTCAGAAATGTAAGGTCAAGCTCTTCTGCCGTCAGCATCATATCCGCTCCCGGACTACGGTAAAAAGAAAAGTCTCTGTCTCCGTCTGCAAAGGTATGAACGAAGGCCAGTGTCGTCGGAACTTTCTGATCATACTTCATCTGTGAAACATCAATTCCTGCATTCGCTGCCGTATCCCGCAGCAGATAACCGAACTGATCCGCCCCGACTTTGCCGATAAACGCAGTCTTTTTCCCAAGTTTTGATAACAGTGCAAGCACATTGCAGGGTGCTCCTCCCGGATTGGCCTCGAACAGACCATTGCCCTGCTCACTGCTCCCATACTGTGTAAAATCAATCAGCATCTCTCCAAGTGCAATTACATCATACTCTTTTTTCATTAACCAGACTCCTGTTCGTTTTAAAATATTTTGGCAATAATATCATTAAACTTCAAAGAACCCCCGAATAAATCCAGTGCACTTCCGATGGTGACATCCAGTCGGTTCCTGCCTGCCCTTTTAAGCAGTTCGAGATCCGCAAGCGACGAGATCCCGCCTGCATACGTAATTGGAATGTGCTCCTGCTGTGCCAGAAATTGCACCAGCTCTGTCTCGATTCCATGTGTCTTGCCTTCCACATCCACTGCATGAATTAAGAACTCGCTGCAGTAGCCCGACAACTCATATAACAGTTCATGTGTCACGACGGTGTCCGTAAAAACCTGCCAGCGGTCTGTCATAATCGAATAGGCATCCTCCCTCTTGCGGCAGCTAAGATCCAGAACCAGATGTTCCTTTCCGATGCGCTCTGCCATATCTCTGAGTCGCTCGTAGTCAATACGGCCTTCCCTGAAGATATACGAGGTCACAATGACATGACTTGCTCCGGCATCCAGATACTCCTGTGCGTTATCTGCCGTTATGCCGCCCCCGATCTGCATGCCCTGGGGGTATGCCTGCAGCGCCTGTAATGCCTGCTGTTTCGTCGCTTCGTGATATGCCGAAGCTGCTGCATTCAGCATAATAATATGACCGCCAGACAGTTGATGTGCTTTATACAGTGCAGCATAATAGGCCGCCTCTTTGTCAGAAATATAGTTGGAGTCAGCGTGGTCGCCGCTGTCCTGCAAAGAAGAACCTACGATCTGCTTTACCTTACCATTATGAATATCAATGCATGGTCTGAATCTCATGTACGAAACTTCCCTTTCCGGCTAAGCCTGCGTAGCGGCGATGACATCTGGCATCTGGTAAAATCCAGCCGGCTTATGCGCCAGGAATTTGGCTGCTTCCACCGCACCTTTTCCAAAGATGGCTTTGGAATAAGCAATGTGATTGAACTCCACCACCTCGTCTGTCCCGGCAAAAATCACCTCATGCGTCCCGACAATCGAGCCGCCGCGTACGGCTGAGATTCCAATCTCTTTTGCATCTCTTTTCTTCTTCTCCTGGCTCCTGTCGTACACGTAATGATATGTGTGATCCATCGCTTCATTCAGACTGTCTGCCAGCGCCAATGCGGTACCGCTCGGCGCATCCACCTTGAGATTATGATGACGCTCCACAATTTCCATATCAAATCCCGCAGCTGCAAGTACTTTGGCTGCATCTGCCACTAACTTAAGCAATGTATTAACGCCCAGTGACATATTGGCTGATTTTAGCACTGCCACAGAGTGACTGGCCTCCTCCACCTGAGCAAGCTGTTCTGCACTTAATCCTGTTGTACACAGCACGACAGGAACTCCTTGGCCGATGCTGTAAGCCAGCAGTGCATCTATGGCTTTGACCGAAGAAAAATCAATAATGACATCGGCCTGTACCGTACAGTCCGCAAGCGATTTAAATACCGGATACTCATTTTTCTGTTCTCCGCTAATATCCACACCGGCCACAATCTCAATGGCAGTATCCGTTGCCACCAGCCCGGAAATCACCTGCCCCATATGTCCGTTGCATCCATGCATGATTGCTTTGATCATGTTCTACCTCCTATGCCAGGGAAATCCCGTAGTTACGCAGTGCGTTCGCCAGTCGTTCCTGATTCTGCGGCTCCATCTCCGTAAGCGGCATTCTAAGACTTCCAACTTCGCATCCCATCAGATTCAGTGCCGCTTTCACAGGAATAGGATTCACTTCACAGAAAAGTGCATCGATTAATTCGATTGCTTCAAGCTGCAGCTGCGTGCTTTTGGTTACATTCCCTGCCAGATATTCAGCAACCATGCTGTGCGTCTGGTTTGGTGCAACATTAGCGAGTACTGAAATAACGCCCACACCACCCAGAGATAGCAGCGGTACAATCTGGTCATCATTTCCCGAGTACAAATCTATACAGCCCTGCGCAAGTGACATCAGTTTGGCCACCTGTGAAATATTACCTGATGCTTCCTTAATTCCTACAATATTGCTTACATTACGTGCCAGCGCAACTGCAGTCTCGGGAGCAATGTTACACCCTGTGCGGCTTGGAACATTATACAAAATAATAGGAATTGACACTGCTTCGGCGATTGCCGTAAAGTGTGCGATCAGACCTTTTTGTGTTGCCTTATTATAATAAGGTGTAACTACCAGCAGTGCATCTGCTCCATGCCGGGCTGCTTCAACGGACATTGCAATGGCTGTCTGTGTATCATTAGAGCCCGTACCCGCAACGACTGGGATGCGTCCGGCCACCTTTTCAACGGTAAAACGAATCGCTTCCAAATGTTCCTCATGGGATAGCGTAGACGATTCTCCTGTCGTACCACAAATAATAATAGCATCTGTCTTGTGATTGATCTGAAATTCAATCAGTTCTTCTAACTTTTCATAATTAACCGTTCCATCCGCATGCATCGGTGTGACAATAGCAACACCTGCTCCTGTAAATACTGCCATGGCTTTTCCTCCTATGATAGACACTCAATAAGTTATAACATTACATTATGCATTCCTGCATAAAAGAAATTCAGCAACAAAAAAAGAGGCGGATGTCAATCCTACCTCCAAAGAAAACGCAAATCTCATATTTCTTCGAAAAATAGCACCCCATCAGTTGATGACAGTCATATGATTCTTAACCATATGCCCAAGAATAAAATTCCAGATATTCCATTCTTTCGGCGTCTTTTCCTTTCTCCTGTGTTCTCACGTGTCTGGCACATCCCATAGGATACTGATAAAAGTCGCGACCTCTATTTTCTTGATTAGTTACACTATATCATCTTTACTATTATTTGTCAAACCACATACAAGCGCTCTCACTGCTTCGTTTTTTCCGTAGAAATCGTAGTAATGCTGTCCACAATTTCTTTCAATTCATTGTCCATATTGGTGCCGGTCAGTATGATGCGCATACTGTCATCGCGGGCCTTTAAAACATCAATCACTTCCTGTGCCGTAACGATTCCCAGATCAATAAGCCCCAGAATTTCATCCAGTACCAGCAGGTCACATTCCTGTGTAACAATGACTTTACGCGCAAAATTCAGCCCATTGATAATATTGACATTTTGCTCCTGCTTCTCTTCTTCGCTTAGATCCTGATAATACTTCTGCGACTTTTCAAATCTGAAGAGCTTGATTCCTATATCCATCTCATCCAGAAAATCCAGTTCCTTTCTCTCTTTTCCTTTCAGAAACTGAATTACGATAACACTTTGTCCTTGCAGAGCCGCACGCATACAGCCGCCTAGTGCTAATGTCGTCTTTCCTTTGCCATTTCCACAATATACTTCGATCATTTCAGTTTTCATCATATACTCCTTATATGGATTACATACGCACTTTTACTCCATTTTACATGATTTTACCCAAAAAATCAATTACCGCACGACATTCCGTTCTTTTTTCTTGTAATTCGTGAAAAATATGATACACTAGAAAGGTTGCAGATACTTTAGTATTTTGTCAGGAAGGATTTGATTATACGTATGAAAACGAAACGTGAAGATGTCCGTAATGTGGCTATAATTGCCCATGTCGATCATGGTAAGACCACATTGGTGGATGAACTTTTAAAACAGAGCGGTGTATTTCGCGAGAACCAGGAGGTTCAGGAACGTGTCATGGACTCAAATGACATTGAACGTGAGCGCGGTATTACCATCTTAGCCAAAAACACTGCTGTGTACTATAAAGATACAAAAATAAACATTATTGATACTCCCGGACATGCTGATTTCGGCGGCGAGGTAGAACGTGTTCTGAAGATGGTCAATGGTGTGATTCTTGTCGTGGATGCTTTTGAAGGTGCCATGCCTCAGACCCGCTTTGTTCTACGCAAAGCACTGGATCTGGATTTGCATGTCATTGTATGCATTAACAAAATTGACCGTCCGGAGGCGCGTCCTGCCGAAGTCATTGATGAAGTGCTTGAACTTCTGATGGATCTGGATGCCTCGGATGAACAGCTCGACTGTCCTTTTATTTTCGCATCCGCCAAATCCGGCTATGCCATCTCTGATTTAAATGATGCGCCGGACAACATGACTCCGCTGTTTGAAACTATTCTGTCTTATATTCCGGCACCGGAAGGTGATCCGGAGGCAGGCACACAGGTACTAATCAGCACGATCGACTATAACGAATATGTGGGGCGTATCGGTGTCGGCAAGGTTGATAACGGTAAGATACAAATCAACCAGGAAGTTGTAGTTGTAAACGAACATGAACCCGATAAACAGCAGCGCGTCAAGATCAGTAAGCTCTATGAATTCGACGGTCTGCAGAAAAAAGCAGTGACACAGGCAGACATCGGTGCCATTGTAGCCATCTCCGGCATAGCAGATATTCATATTGGAGATACCCTATGCGATGTGGATCATCCGGACCCCATCCCCTTCCAGAAAATATCAGAACCAACGATTGCGATTAATTTTATGGTCAATGACAGCCCGCTGGCCGGACTCGAAGGAAAATTCGTAACTTCACGGCAGATACGTGAACGCCTTTTCCGAGAGTTAAATACCGACGTCAGTCTGCGTGTGGAGGATACGGACGCAGCCGACTGCTTCAAAGTATCCGGACGTGGTGAGCTTCACCTCTCCGTACTGATTGAAAATATGCGCCGCGAAGGCTATGAATTTGCAGTCAGCAAAGCTGAGGTTCTCTACAAGACCGGTGAACGCGGTGAGCGTCTGGAACCTATGGAAATCGCCTATGTGGATGTGCCTGAAGATTTTTCCGGCTCCGTCATCCAGCATTTAAGCGAGCGTAAGGGCGAACTGCAGGGCATGAGTCAGGCCAGTGATGGCACTACCCGTTTGGAATTTGCCATTCCTTCCCGGGGACTGATTGGTTTTAGAGGCAACTTTATGACCATTACAAAAGGAAACGGAATTCTAAATACTGTGTTCGACGGCTATGGACCCTACAAAGGCGAGATTCAGTACCGCAAATCAGGTTCTTTGATTGCTTTCGAATCCGGAATTGCCGTTGCCTATGGGCTCTTCTCCGCTCAGGATCGTGGTATTCTCTTCATCGGTGCCGGTGAAAAAGTATACGGTGGTATGGTCATTGGGCAAAATGCTAAAGTAGAAGATATTGAACTGAATGTGTGCAAAACAAAACATCTGACCAACACCCGTTCCTCTTCTGCCGATGAAGCGTTGAAGCTGTCCCCCCCCAGAGTTTTAAGTCTGGAGCAGGCACTTGAGTACATCGATACCGATGAGCTTCTGGAAATCACACCCTCCACACTTCGTATCCGCAAGAAATTGCTCGACCCACGAGATAGAAAGCGTGCTGCACGCTAAAAGAATTGCAACTTTTTCCAAACACCTGCTAAAAACTTTACTAAGTTTTTACAGGTGCTTTTTGGTTATAATGTCTTGTTTTTGCCGCATAATATGTAATAACGTACAGACTTTTCTTTCCCTCTTCCTTTTCATTGTTAAACTATTGACAAATTAAAAGCCGTCAACTATAATTACCGTAAGTTTGATATTTTTTTAACAATAAGGAGGAAGCACTTATGCCTGATAAAGGACCCACGATACCCTTGGTAATCGACACTCCGGACGCACTCGCGGCCAAAATGACAGCAATGAAAGAAGCACAACGTAAATTCGCAACATTTTCACAGGAACAAGTAGATGAAATATTTTTTCAGGCTGCCATGGCAGCGAACAAAGCCCGTATCCCTCTCGCACAGCTGACTGTTGAAGAGACCGGCATGGGTGTCATGGAAGACAAAGTCATTAAAAACCATTACGCCGCAGAGTATACTTATAACAAATACAGATATACCAAGACTTGTGGCGTCATTGAAGAAGATACAGTATTCGGTATCCGCAAGATTGCTGAACCGATGGGGCTTGTAGGTGCGGTCATTCCGACGACCAACCCCACTTCTACGGCTATTTTCAAAGCGCTGATCTGCTTAAAAACCCGCAATGCCATTATCATAAGTCCTCATCCACGTGCCAAGAACGCGACCATCTCTGCCGCAAAGCTGGTATTGGAAGCCGCAGTCAAAGCCGGTGCTCCGGAAGGAATCATCGGATGGGTCGATGTCCCCTCACTGGAGCTAACGAACCAGATTATGCGTGACTCGGATGTCATTCTGGCTACCGGCGGTCCGGGCATGGTAAAAGCGGCCTACTCTTCAGGAACACCTGCCATTGGTGTAGGTGCCGGCAATACACCGGTCATCATTGATGAGTCTGCGGAAGTCAAAATGGCTGTAAACTCCATTATCCACTCCAAGACCTTTGATAATGGTGTCATCTGTGCCTCTGAGCAGTCTGTCACCGTACTGCAAAGCATCTATTCCGCAGTGAAGAAGGAATTTGCAGATCGAGGCTGCCATTTCCTCAACAAGACCGAGCTTGATAAGGTTCGCAAAACAATCCTGATCAACGGCGCATTAAATGCCAAGATCGTTGGCCAGTCTGCTTCTACCGTTGCAGAGATGGCAGGAATCCAGGTTCCGCCTACCACCAAAATCCTGATCGGTGAAGTAGAATCCGCCGAGCTTAGCGAGCCGTTCGCACACGAAAAGCTTTCACCTGTACTGGCAATGTACAAGGCCAAGACATTCGAAGACGCTATCCGCCTATCAGAAAAGCTGATCAACGACGGCGGTATCGGTCATACGGCTTCGATCTACATTAATCCCGCTGAAACAGAGAAACTCTCCGCCTACGAAGCTGCTATGAAAGCTTGCCGTATTCTGATCAACACCCCATCTTCTCATGGCGGTATCGGTGACTTATATAACTTTATGCTGACTCCTTCCCTGACATTGGGCTGCGGTACCTGGAGCGGTAACTCAGTCTCACACAACGTGGGCGTGGATGATCTGCTCAATATCAAAACTGTTGCTGAGAGGAGAGAGAATATGCTTTGGTTTAGAACTCCCGAAAAGGTATACTTTAAGAAGGGCTCCACTCCTGTGGCATTAGACGAGCTGCAGCACGTGCTGAACAAGAAAAAAGTTTTTCTTGTCACAGACACATTCTTATACAAAAATGGTTATGCAAAAGCAATCGAAGCACAGCTCGATCAGATGCAGATTCAGCATACTTGCTTTTATGAGGTAGAACCCGATCCTACACTTGCCTGCGCAAAATCCGGAGCCGCTGCCATGCAGCTGTTCCAGCCGGATTGTATCATCGCACTTGGCGGCGGTTCTGCTATGGATGCAGCCAAGACCATGTGGCTGATGTACGAACATCCTGAGGTCAACTTTGAAGATCTGGCGATGGACTTCATGGATATCCGAAAAAGAGTTTATACTTTCCCGAAAATGGGGGAGAAAGCTTACTTTGTAGCAATTCCTACTTCTTCCGGAACCGGCTCCGAAGTCACACCTTTCGCAATCATCACAGACCAGGATACAGGTGTCAAATGGCCGCTGGCAGATTATGCGCTCATGCCGAACATGGCAATTATTGACGCAGACAATATGATGGACCAGCCCAAGGGACTGACAGCAGCCTCCGGCATTGATGTTATGACGCATGCACTGGAAGCCTATGTTTCTATTATGGCAACCGATTACACCGATGGTCTTGCGTTAAAAGCAATCAAAAATGTATTTGACTATCTGCCGCGCGCTTACAAATATGGTGCCAAAGATGTCGAAGCCAGATGCAAGATGGCAGATGCATCCTGCCTAGCCGGTATGGCTTTTGCCAATGCTTTCCTGGGAATCAATCATTCGATGGCTCATAAGCTTGGTGCTTTCCACCATCTGCCACATGGTATTGCCAATGCGGTAATTCTTACAAATGTGATACGCTATAACACTACGGATGTTCCAACCAAGATGGGTACTTTTTCACAATACCAGTATCCTAAAGCACTTGCACGTTACGCTGAGATTGGAAGATACATCGGCCTAAGCGGCAAAACGGATCAGGATGTCGTAGAGCAGCTGATTGCAAAACTTGAGGAACTCAAAGCAGCCATAGAAGTCAGACCGACCATCAAGGCGTATGATGTAGACGAAGCCTATTTCCTAGAAACATTAGACGATATGGTACTTCAGGCATTTAATGATCAATGTACCGGAGCCAACCCGAGATACCCTCTGCTTGCAGAGATCAAAGAGCTGTATCTCCTCTCCTATTACGGCCAATAACAATTTCATTTGACAAGATAAGAAAAAGCGTTCGACGGCACATGCCGCAGAACGCTTTTTCGATTTACAAATCAGTTTTATTCATATAGATACTGTGCAACCTCTGCATCTTCCAGCGAATCCGCATCCACCCAGATTGCATCTGTCAGTATCTGCGTGTCTTCCACAGAAGCATCCACACTCGTATCGGTTGTCGCGCTTGTTGCTGCTACATAGATTGTCTCATAAGCAATTTTCCTTAAATCCTGTACGAATATGCCCAGCTCTTCACCTGACTTAACAGCCTCAAGCTGTGTGCTGCCGACATCAAATCCTACGATTTCAATCTCATACTCCGGATTGGCCTGCACAAAGGCAAGTACCGCATTGGCCGCTGCCTCATCTGTACAAAAGACTCCGTCTATGTCCGGATGCTTACTGAAAAACTCTTCCAGGGACTCTTCAAATGTCAAATCCTCCTGCGCTCCCTGCAAAGAAAGTACCGTGGTTTCGGGACACATCTTAGCTGCCTTCTCTTCAAATCCCGTCAAACGAAGTTCCGTATTCAGGGAAAGGGATTGTGAGGCAAGTACCGCAACGGTACCTGTCTCTCCTACAGCCTTCGTCAGATACTCTGCTGCCAGAGCGCCTGCCGCCTGATTATCCGTTCCGGTATACGTATACTCATCGGCATCATCCAGGCCAGATTCAAACAATATAACAGAGATTCCATTATCTCTGGCTGTATCAAGCTGTGCCTGACAAGACTCTTTATCAATGGGTGATACGCACAGAACCGCCGGATTTTCAGCAAGTGCCAAATCAATAATATTAATTTGATCATCTACGGCCGAAGCATCCGTCGGTGCTTCAAACGTAACTGTTATTTTATCACTGCCCGTATATCCATACGCTTCATTCACTGCTGCTACCGCTTCTTTCATATAAGTACGCAGTGTTTCCCAATAAACCCCTGTTTTAGATTTTGCCACTACAATCATCTTAGCGCCAGCTTTTACCGGCAAATCCGTATCAATCGAAATCGGAATTTCCTGTGTAGCCGCCTGCTGCGTGCTTTCTTCTGCCTGTGTAGTCTCAACTTTGCTGTCGAGTCTGGATGCTTGCGCCTGTTCTGTCTCAACAATAGAACGGCTCGCACAACCCGTACAAAGCAGCAGCACCAGAAGTGCAGCCAACATCAATGACATTTTCTTTTTCATTTACTTTTCCTCATTACCTTTGACCAAGTCTTTACAATTCTATTACATATACTTCATATTATACTGCTATTCGTCAATATGTCTAGTGATTTCACATACTTTTCATTAAAAAATTTCAGTTTTTTTCTGTTGAAAGGTCAAATTTGGTAAAATAAGGATTTTGCGGCCGCACAGAAATGTGCAGCTCCTGTTTCGTCTTAGGATGGGCAAAACGCAATTCACTGGCGCACAGTGCCAGTAGGTGCGCATCAGGGTTTTCAGAGCCGTCCATACTGTATTTCGTATCCCCGACAATTGGCATACCAGCTTGGGAAAGCTGCACACGAATCTGGTGATGCCGACCCGTCAGCAATTCTATCCGAAGCAGCGCCTCATTTTCTTTGCTTTGCAATACGGTGTATTCCAGAAGTGCCTTTTTAGCCCCTTGTGTATTGGGCGGTACTGCCATAGAGCAGTTTTCTTTGGACTTTTTTAACAGATAGTGTTCTAAACGCCCCGACTTTACAGAAGGCTTGGCCTGTACGCCGGCCAGATAGATCTTATGCATACGGCCTGATGTGATCTGGGCACTTAGTTCCTTCGCCGCAAAAGCAGTCTTAGCGAATAGAACGACGCCCTCTACCGGTTGATCGAGTCTATGAATTATCCCCAGGTATCCGTTATAATTCTCAGTTTTTTGATTCAGGTAATTCTTCACCTGACTTTGAAGATCCATACTGGAAATTCGGGCACTTTGCACTGCAAGTCCCGCTGGCTTATGTAATACGATAACATGCTGGTCCTCCAGCAAAATCTTCAAGTCATGATACATTTGATTCCTCCTACGCACAGTCGATTTATGTTTTCACTGTCGACAAGATGATACGCTAAGTCCCGGCATATGTCAATCCCGGGGCAAACACAAAAATTAGGCGACCATCATTATTTTTTCATTAATGACAGCCGCCTATATTTCTTCAATATTCAATTTTTTTCTCCATTCTCGAATTTGCTCTATTCTTTTCCTTCTATGAGCCATTCGCTGTAATGTATCATATCTCTTGTACTATATGCGCTTCTCTTAATCCTTACTAAATTCCATTACAATCATTATCAAATTGGATTTTTAAAAGTAATCCCAACATCAATATTAAAATTATCTGTTAAAACTTTCCTTTAGTTCAATAAATTTATTTGCTACCTATGGAATTTTTCACTGATTTCAAAACGACTGTTCTATTAAGAGTTATGATTCAATTCTTCCTCCTGTGTAGTATCTTGTTTGTATGCTATTCGCCTACGGTCGTATGCTTTTGCTTACAGTTGTATGCTTTTGCCTACATAAGATTTTGTTTTAGAAGATTTATAGGGTCATACATGAATACGGATGTACGACTTAATAATATTTTACTGTAAATAAAATATTCTTCTAATATATCGTTTCTATCCATTCGTTATTGCAATGGGTATCAAAATTAATTTCTGAATTCTCTTTTCTCTGCCTTCTGACTTTTCCAATACATTTTATTGTACTGTTAAGCATTTGCTTTTGTCATTTAGGACTGCACTGATAAAGTTTCTGAAAGTTACTATAGGTATTGCCTGTTTCACCTTTTCACATCTATATGTGTAGTACCTGCGGTTTTGATCTTAGAATTCATTGTTATTTCTTTTGGTTACATTTCTTTACATATAACACAAAAGCCGATATCTTAGGTTTGTGGAAAATGTCAACATGAGTACTTTTTTTCTATATACCAACTGCACTTTTCAATCGGTTCAGATACTTCCATCTTACTTTGATTTTTACTGTTACTTAACATTGTGCGTCTGGTTCTTCTTACAGGACTTATAAAGTATTCCCACGCTCATGTTGCTGTTAGCTGCATCTACTTCCCATTGGACTATACCTCCAATCTCGGTTGTAATCATTCAACACTGCTTCTATATGCTGTTAATTGAATGAGTTTCAAGTGTCTGAACAAATCTTATATGGTAATAAACTATATATTGTTTGTTCTTGAAGTAATCATAGCAGAGAGGCCTTGTTTTGTCAACACATTAAATGCTTTTCGTCCTTTTAAACAGTTTTATATTATTTTTTGTATAAATTGTGCACGCAATTAAAGATTTGTTTGTTTTTTGACAATCTTTTTCCTGAAATTAACAAAAGCTCCCACAGGATGAGGCGCATCCTGCAGAAGCTTTACTAAAGTCACGTATACAATTTACTTTCGTAAATACTATTTGCGGTTAAAGTTGATCAGAGAACCCTTTAAAATGATTTCTCGCTCATCATCCGTAAGAGAGCCAAGTGACAGCTCAAATGGAATCAGTGTATCCTTGACTACGTAGGCCGTCATGACAGAAGCGCTCTCCTGGATCGCTTTTCGAATCCCCGGAACTAAAATATAGTCCAGATTCGCAAACGGCAGCTCTTTTGCATCAATCACAAAAGGAATCATACCCCAGTTGATCAGATTGGAGCGATAACGTTTCGTGGCGTATTCATTTGCAATATTAGCGCATCCGCCCAGAACTCTCTGGCAGGACGCTGCCTGCTCACGTGCCGAACCATCACCCGGCTTTACAGCGAAGATTGTACTGCCAAGTTCCAGATTCTTCACATCAACTTCCGGAAGCGTTTCACGAATCGCAGCCAATACCGGAGCCAGTTCAGAAAGTACTGCCGCCGGGTCTTCTCCTTGTACGAGTGCCTCGGCCGCCGCCTTGACTTCTTTCGCACGTCCTACATATGCCGGGTCCTTTCTGGAAAGCGTAAACTCCGCAAGTCCGAGAGGGTTCGAACGATAGGAAGAGGTTTCTCCCGAAGGAATCAGCTCATCTGTCGTTGTGACCGGATCATGTATTTCAGAGACCACTTTGAGGAGCAGATTGTCACTAAGTGCCTGCATCTGCGGCCAGTCTTTAATATTAGGGCCAAACTGTATCTCAACTTCCGGGTCTGCAACTCCTTTGCTGTCAAAGACACGATTGCTATAAATAGCAGCGTCATAATGATATTTGGGCTTGGAGTAGGTCCCCGTATATTCTTCTGCCGATGTCAGGAAGCCCTGATTTGCGGCTGTTGCGGCGATGGAACGTGCATCCATCAGGGCAACCGAGGAAATCTGTCCTTTCTGAATCTGTGAACCTTCTCTGTTCGGGAAGTTACGGGTCGTATGACGCACACTAAATGCATTATTTGCCGGTGTATCTCCCGCTCCAAAGCAAGGACCGCAAAATGCCGTCTTGACAACAGCACCTGTTTCAAGCAGGGTGGTCATCACACCATTTCGGGCAATTTCCATATTGATCGGCATACTGGCCGGATATACGCTCAAGGTAAATGCTCCGCTTCCGATACTGCTTCCCTTTAGGATATCAGCCGCATCACAGATGTTCTCAAATCCACCACCGGCGCATCCTGCGATGATACCTTGTTCTACATAAAGCTTGCCATCTACAATCTTATCCTGCAGGGAATAGGAAAAGGAGCCGCCCAGACTTACCGCTGCCTTCTTTTCCACTTCATGCAGAATGTCCTTTAAATTCTTATTCACTTCATCAATCGTGTAGGTATTGCTCGGGTGAAACGGCATAGCAATCATAGGACGGATTTTTCCCAAATCCACTTCAATCATGCCATCATAGTAAGTGAGCTTTCCGGGTTTTAACTCTTTATACTCTTCACTGCGTCCATGAATCTCAAAGAACTCTTCGATTTTCTCATCTGTTTCCCATATAGAAGAAAGACAGGTGGTTTCTGTGGTCATAACATCCACGCCGATTCTAAAATCAGCACTTAAGTTATGTACGCCCGGTCCTACAAATTCCATGACTTTATTCTTAACATAGCCGTTTTCAAATACGGCACCGATGATGGCCAGTGCCACGTCCTGCGGACCTACCCCAGGAATCGGCTCACCTGTCAGATATACGCCTACTACTCCTGGCATATCAATGTCATATGTCTGTTCCAGCAGCTGTTTGACCAGCTCAGGACCGCCTTCCCCCATCGCCATTGTGCCAAGTGCACCATACCGGGTATGACTGTCAGAACCCAGAATCATCCGGCCGCACCCTGCCAGTACTTCTCTGGCATACTGATGAATCACGGCCTGATGCGGCGGTACGTAAACACCGCCGTATTTCTTGGCACAGGTCAGTCCGAACATATGGTCATCCTCATTGATGGTACCGCCTACGGCACACAGCGAGTTATGACAGTTCGTAAGTACATAGGGCACCGGAAACCGTTCCAGACCTGAAGCTCTTGCTGTCTGAATAATCCCGACAAATGTGATATCGTGGGATGTCAGTTTATCAAATTTGATTTTCAGATGTTCCATATCCTGTGTTGTATTATGCGTCTGCAAAATACGGTATGCTATCGTATTTTTTCTGGCTTCTTCCTGTGTAAGCGAAAAAGTCTGTCCAGCTTCTGATACAATCTCCCTGTCGCGTAAGTAGACGCCTCCTTCGTGTAACTTAATCATAAATTCACAATACCTCCTCTAGTGGTCAGTTTCATTGTCCTGATATTTTTCTTCCTGCTTTGTTGTATACATTTGCTTGTACTTAGCGATTTGTATAGCATCCTCAACTTCAAGATCATACTCTCCTGCCAGTGACTCCAGGTGATGACGAAACTCATGGAGCAGGGTGTGCCTCAACTTTTTTCTGAGCGCCTCCCCTTCCAGATGTCCGTAGACGCGGCTGTAAGAACCGTAATATATATTAATATAACGCCCCATCTGGTTCCTGTTGTAGTCTCCCAGAACCCACAAATCATTCCCCTGGCTTTGCGGATGCAGCTTTTCCTCAGGCCGCAGTATCACACCGCCGTTTAACCCTTGAAAGATTTCAGACGGTATTTCTCCAGATATCTCATCTAGCAGTTCCATAAATTCTTCTTGAGAAATCATACGCCCTCCTGCGCTTTTTATGTGGCATGCCGAGCCGCAGCAGCTCCTAAAGCGCCTGCGTCCGGGCAAAGTGCTTAGTACCTCGTATCAGTATAAAGTATTTTAAGAAAAGTGTAAAGTCAAAGACTTCATCCTGTTATTTTGCGCAGTATGGTAAGTTTGTGCAGCAGGGCTGCCAGAATCGCAGTCAGCAGGAACACCACCAGAAAAGCGATTTTGGAATAAAAGTCAAAAATCCCCAATACTTCAGCTATGCGGCTCACCGCTTCGCGAACCAGCACATGCAGAATATAAATCAAAAGTGATAATTCTCTTCCGATTTTTGCAACAATCGTATTTTGTCCCAGATTCGGACGTTTCAAAAAGATTAGGAACAAAAAGACCGACAGAAAAATGGTGCTGGCATACAAGTCTTCATTGGAATTCTTACCCGCTCGGGTCAGCAGGTATTTTTCATGCAGTGAAGCTGCGGCGAAGAACGCGGTCCCCGCGGCTAGCAGAAGCCATGACGGAAGCTTGCGCTCACCTTTCCCATACAGATGATACAGCCCCAGTCCAATCAGAAAAAATGGCAGACCGCACAGAAGTGCGTTTCTGGCATAATAAATCGGATATCCGGTCCCAGTAAACACTTTGGCATAATTGCCTGCTAGGAGGTTCCCCAAAAGTAAGATAGGGATAAGTGCATAGAGATATTTCATGATACGCTTCTTATATAGAACATACAGCAGCAACAGCACATACAAAAGTGCCGACAGGTACCACAGGTGGCCCGCAATCGGCGATGCCGAGAACAGGAGGGCGGAGCGCAGGCTCTCCCCTTGAAAAAGCGTTGCAAAATAGGCGGCCAGGCTTTGTTTTTGCAGCAGGTTCTGCAGTATCATAAAGAACAGGTAGAATAGATTTGAAAGCAGCAGCAGGCTCAATATCCGCACAATATTTCTGCCGGCGCTCCCACGCATCCGGCTGCCGGTATAGAAGAATCCGGACATCATAAAGAACAGGGGGACAGCCACACGCTCCAAAGGCATAAAAAAGTAAGCGATCTGATTCCCCTCCCAGGTATGAAGACATACGACCAAGAAGGCACAAAGACATTTGAGCACATCGAGGGAAGCCTTTCTTTCCAAACGTGGTTCACAGGATCTTGTTTCTGTTGGCACCGTCTCCGTCTGCGTCGTCATTTCTACGGTTCTCCTTCGTTTTTTTTGTTTACTTGCTTATTTTTCCGGAAATATTTTGAAAGAACTCCTGCAGCCGGTCTTCTTTGATATATTCAATCTCTCCGGCATCACAGGCTGCGGCAATCTGCGGGTCGATCGGTAACTGTGCCACTTCATCGATTTCATGCTTTTTCGCAATCTCACTTACATGACTTTCTCCGAACAAATGCAGCTTCTCTCCGCATTTTGGACAGATTGCATAACTCATATTCTCAACCATCCCCAGAATCGGAACTCCCATCAGTTTTGCCATGTTCACTGATTTCTCTACGACCATGGACACCAGCTCCTGCGGGGAAGCAACGATAACAATACCGTCTACCGGCAGCGACTGAAATACTGTGAGCGGTACATCTCCCGTACCCGGCGGCATATCCACGAACATATAATCGATATCCCCCCACATAACATCAGACCAGAATTGCTTAACGGTACCAGCCAGAATCGGCCCTCGCCATACAACAGGATCTGTCTCATGATCTAGCAGCAGGTTTAAAGACATTGCTGCGATACCGGTATCAGTCATAACCGGTTCTATCCCTGCCTCCACAGCCTGTGCCTTGGTATGCAGTCCGAAAGCCTTGGGAATCGACGGTCCCGTAATATCGCCGTCCAGAATGGCTGCCTTACAGCCGCTTCTCTGTGCACTTATTGCGAGTAAAGAGGTAACGAGCGACTTTCCCACGCCTCCTTTTCCGCTTACCACACCAATCACTTTCTTTATATGACTTGCTTCGTGAGGCTCCACTTTGAAATTAGGATGCCCTGCTGCACTTTCTGTCTGATTCGTTGTATCTTGTTCCTTCATACATATTCTCCTCTCAGCTTTCATAACTGTATTTCTCAAGTTCTGCCAAGGGATGTGTTTCCCCCTGCCCCGCAATTGTATCGCAATTTCCCATCTGGTGCAAGTATTGATTTTGGGCTGAATTTCCAGCTTTTTTTGCAATCTCATAAATACAAGCGTTTTCCTCGGATTTGCACATTTTTTAGTACATACGCCTGTGTTTACAATTTAGAACATTCCGTATATTGACTTAATAATAGGATTTGTTATCATTATAACAGGTACTAAATTTGTCATTGATTTTCGTAAAAATCTGACAAATCTCTATTGATATAAGGAGGAATTATCATGATGGAACAATGGACTAACTTTACACCTGGATCCTGGACCAAAGAGGTCAATGTCCGGGACTTCATACAACGCAACTACACACCTTACGACGGAGATGATTCGTTTCTGGCAGGTCCTACCAAAACTACATTAGAGCTGTGGGATCAGGTCATGGATCTGTCCAAACAAGAACGCGAGGCAGGCGGCGTGCTGGATATGGATACCAAGCTGGTATCTACGATTACATCTCATGGTGCCGGCTATCTGAACAAAGATAAGGAAAAAATCGTCGGTTTCCAGACAGACAAACCGTTCAAACGTTCACTGCAGCCTTACGGCGGTATCAAAATGGCTCAAAAAGCAGCCAGTGACAACGGCTATACACTGGACCCTGAAGTTGTTGACTTCTTTACAACTCACAGAAAAACGCATAATGCCGGCGTATTTGATGCTTATACTCCTGAGATGCGGGCTTGCCGCTCTTCTCACATTATCACCGGTCTTCCGGATGCTTACGGCCGGGGCCGTATCATCGGCGACTACCGCAGGGTTGCACTCTATGGCACTGCCCGCCTGATTGAGGATAAGGAAGAGCAATGGAACAGCACACGCACAGTTATGTACTCAGATGTAATCCGTAACCGGGAAGAATTAAGAGAGCAAATCGGTGCACTCAAGGATTTACAGAAGCTCGGTGAGATCTATGGTTTTGACATCTCCCGTCCTGCGGCAACGACACAGGAAGCAATTCAATGGATGTATTTCGGCTATCTGGCCGCAATCAAGGAGCAAAACGGTGCTGCGATGTCCTTTGGACGTACTGCCGGTTTTATTGATATCTATGCAGAGCGTGATCTGGCTGCCGGTCTGGTAACGGAAGAAGAGCTGCAGGAATTCATTGACCACTTTGTTATGAAGCTGCGTCTTGTTAAATTCGCACGTACACCGGAATATAACAACCTGTTCTCCGGCGATCCTACCTGGGTCACAGAGTCCATCGGCGGTGTCGGACTTGACGGTCGTCATCTGGTCACGAAGACAGCATTCCGGTACCTGCATACGCTGTACAACTTAGGTTCTTCACCGGAACCGAACCTGACAGTTCTGTGGTCCAAGAGACTGCCGCATAATTTCAAACGCTTCTGCGCCAAGACTTCTATCGAAACTTCGGCGGTTCAGTATGAAAACGACGATTTGATGCGTATTGAACGCGGTGACGACTATGCGATTGCATGCTGCGTATCTTCGATGCGTGTCGGCAAAGAAATGCAGCTGTTCGGCGCTCGTGCCAACCTCGCAAAATGTCTGCTCTATGCAATTAACGGCGGTGTAGACGAGGTTTCCAAGAAGCAGGTAGGACCTAAATACCGCCCGATTACCAGTGACTATCTGGATTATGACGAAGTCATGGACCGCTACAAGGACATGATGAAATGGCTCGCAGAAGTCTATGTGAATACACTTAACATTATTCACTTTATGCATGATAAATACAGCTATGAAAAAATCCAGATGGCATTGCACGATCGTGAAGTCACACGCTGGTTCGCTACCGGCATCGCCGGACTTTCAGTTGTGGCCGATTCACTCTCTGCAATCAAATATGCCAAAGTCAAGGTATTGCGTGACGAAACTGGACTCGCTGTGGATTATGAAGTTGAAGGTGATTTCCCGAAATACGGTAATGACGATGACCTCGTGGATTCACTGGCTAATGAACTGGTTTCCACCTTCATGGGCTTCGTACGAGGCAACCATACCTACAGAGACGGTGTGGCAACGACTTCCATCCTGACCATTACCTCGAACGTTGTTTATGGACAGGCAACCGGCTCGACACCGGATGGACGTAAGGCCGGACAACCGTTCGCACCCGGTGCTAACCCAATGCATGGACGTGATTCACATGGTGCTGTTTCTTCCCTGGCTTCTGTTGCCAAGCTGCCTTTTGAGGATGCACAGGATGGTATCTCCAATACATTTACGATTATTCCGGGAGCCCTGGGCAAGGATGACCAAATCTTCGTGGGCGATATTGACATGGAACTGGAGTGCTTCGACGCTTCTTGCCAGATTCCTAATCTGACAGAGGGCCTCGACCGGGTATTTAACGACTAATACGGCTGTACATGCAGCGACAGCACAAATAATATTTTACTTTTACTACTATTAAGAAATGGAATTTCACAGGAGGTATACTTATGCAGGCAAATAATAATCAAATTGAAAACTTAATCACTTTACTTGACGGCTATTCAGAAGAAGGCGGACATCACTTAAATGTCAATGTACTGAACCGGGATACATTAATCGATGCACAAAAACATCCCGAAAAATATCCTCAGTTAACGATTCGCGTATCCGGATACGCAGTTAATTTCATTAAACTGACGAAAGTACAGCAGGATGACCTGATTTCCAGAACTTTCCACGCGGAGATGTAACTTGTTAGAAGGTTATATCCATTCGATCGAAAGCTTTGGTACAGTAGACGGCCCCGGGGTACGCCTGGTGATTTTCTTCCAGGGCTGCCCCATGCGCTGTCTTTACTGTCACAATCCGGATACCTGGTCTTTCGAATTAGGCAAAAAAATGACGACCGCAGATCTATTTGAGCTATATCAGAAGAATGAGCCTTTTTATCGCAACGGTGGTATTACCGCCACTGGCGGGGAGCCCATGGCGCAACTTGATTTCCTGCTGGAGCTTTTCAAGGAAGCAAAGAAGCGCAATATTCATACGTGTCTTGATACTTCAGGTATTGTGTTCTCGAGAGTTCCTGCACGCTATGCCAAGATCAAGGAACTGTTGTCCTATACCGATCTTGTACTGCTTGATATCAAGCATATTGATCCTGTAACTCATAAGCAGATTACAGGTTTGGAAAATCATCCCGTACTTCATTTCCTGGATCTTTTAGAAGAATTCCACACCAAGGTCACGATTCGTCATGTCCTGGTTCCCGGACTTACGGATGATGCCAAAGCCCTCGAGGATCTGGGCTATTTTCTCGGAGGTTTTACCTGTATCAGGGCATTGGATGTGCTACCCTATCATACGATGGGGAAGAGCAAGTATGAGGAACTTAATCTGTCATATCCACTTGCCGATACCCCGGATGCAACAAAAGAAGAAGTCATACGTGCCAGAACCCTCATCATTACCGGCATGAAAAAAAGAAGAGGCAGGGAAAGATAATCTTTCCACTGCTTCTTCTTTTGTGGTATAGTTAGTAGAATCCACGATTAAAGAAAGGAAACATCCAATGCGAATTTGGAGTAAATTATTCAAAGACACCCGACTGGTGAATGACACCGTCATCACAGATGACACCACTGACACAAGAACACAGAAGGTACTGCACGCTTTGGAAGCCACCTGTTATGAGCTCGATCTGGGCAATCCCATCTGGCTGGACTCTACGATCCGGGAATTCCAGCGTCATGCGAAGACACGCTTCTATCAGGACAGCTTTGTCGAACAGATTGATTTCGACTATATGGAATTCGAGGTCATCGAGGAATAGACTTTAGAGTCGTTCCAGCAACTCCTTGCGTTCTTTTTCAAATCCCGGCTTGCCCAGCAGAGCGAACATGTTTTTCTTGTAGCTCTCCACACCCGGTTGGTCAAACGGATTGACTCCCAGAATATAGCCGCTCACGCCGCAGGCGAATTCGAAGAAATAGAATAGCTGTCCCAGATAGTATTCTGACTTGGCAGGTACATTTACCACCAGGTTCGGAACGTTACCATCCGTATGCGCCAGAATCGTTCCATTCATAGCACTTTTATTAATGAAATCTATGTTCTTTCCGGCCAGATAGTTCAGGCCGTCCAAATCTACTGCTTCTTCCTTTAAGACAATTTCAGACGCAGGGCTTTCAACATTGACCACAGTTTCAAACAGAATACGGGCACCATCCTGGATATATTGTCCCATAGAGTGCAGGTCTGTTGTAAGATCAACCGCTGCCGGGAAGATACCTTTTTGATCCTTACCTTCACTCTCACCATACAGTTGCTTCCACCACTCAGACACGAAATGCAGCGCCGGCTCGTAGTTTGCAAGAACTTCAACCGTCTTGCCTTTTCTAAGCAGGATGTTACGCAGTGCCGCATACTGAAGCGCCGGGTTTTTCTCAAAGGAATCCGAGAGTGCGAGCTCGCGGCCTCTGGCAGCGCCCTTCATCAATTCGTCGATATCCGCGCCGCTGACAGCGATGGGCAGCAGGCCTACTGCGGTCAATACTGAGAATCGGCCGCCTACGTCGTCCGGTACGACAAAGGTTTCGTATTTTTTCTCAGTTGCCAGATTCTTCAATGCACCACGACTTTTGTCCGTTGTTGCATAAATTCTGCCGGCCGCCTCTTCTTTTCCATATTTTTCTTCCAAAATTTCCTTAAATACACGAAATGCAATTGCAGGCTCCGTCGTCGTACCGGACTTAGAAATCATATTGACAGAAAAATCTCTGTCTCCTATAACTTCAATCAGCCCTGTCAGATAATCTGAGCTGATATTGTTGCCTACATAATAAATCTCCGGTGTTTTCCGATTTTCTTTTGTAATCGAATTATAGAATGGATGACGCAGAAATTCTATGGCTGCTCTGGCTCCCAGATATGAACCGCCGATACCGATTACCAGCAGCACCTCAGAATCACTCTGGATTTTTTGTGCGGCCAGCTTAATTCTGCCAAACTCCTCTTTGTTGTAGTCTTCCGGAAGATCAATCCACCCCAGAAAGTCTTTTCCCTGTCCCGCGCGTCCTAAAAGCTCTTCTTTGGCCGCCTCCGCAATTTTCTGCATAGCCTCCACTTCTGCCGGACTGATGAATTTTTGTGCTCTTGCATAGTTAAATGTAATATCTGCCATCATGTTTACTGTGTAATCCCTTTGGTATTACACTCTCCTTTCTGTATGTGAATTTAATATAGATGTCAAATTGCCTGTACCAGACCTTTAATCAGCCTTACACTGTGCAGAATCGCCTGCTTCTCGAACGTAGGATAATCCACTGTGGCTTCCTCGTTCGCATTATCCGAAATGGCCCGGATGATAACAAACGGAAGCTGATTCAAATAGGCTGCCTGTGCAATCGCCGCGCCTTCCATCTCAGTGCAATCCCCATGGAACCACTCCTGAATTTCTTTCTTGCGTGCCTGCTCTGCAATGAACTGGTCGCCTGTCAGTACGCGCCCTACAAATACCTGTATTTCCGGATTCACCTGTGTGCAAATCTGTCTTGCCAGCTCAATCAGTCGCCGGTTCGCCGGAAATGAAAGTGTATCCATCCGCGGGATCTGCCCCCGTTCATATCCAAAACCCTGTGCATCTACATCATGATGCAGCACATCCTCTGATATCACAATATCGCCGATGTGTATTTCTTCACGCATTCCTCCGGCAATTCCCGTATTGATAATACAGGATACGTCAAAAACATCTGCCAGTATCTGTGCACAGATTCCGGCATTTACTTTTCCGATACCGGAGCGCACCAGTACGACCGGCTTGCCTTCGAGCTGCCCCTCATGAAATTCCATTTGTGCTTTGACCGTCACTGTGTCATGATCCAATACTTCAATCAGTTGATTAATTTCTTCATCCATGGCACCGATGATACCAATTTTATTCATACTTCCACCTTTCCTTTCCCATCAATTATAACAAATATTTTTTTTAATGGAAAGATTTTATTATTTTTGCTATAATAGGTTTGGTTTTATAGAAAGGAGTATACAAGTATGCATACATATACAACTAAAGGAGTCTGTTCTCAGGCCATTGAATTTGATCTTACTGAGGACCGCAAAGTAACGGATGTCAAATTTGTAGGCGGATGCGCCGGTAATACACTTGGTGTGGCTCGTCTGGTAGAAGGAATGGATATTGAAGACGCGATTATGCGCCTGGAAGGTATCCCCTGCGGTTTCCGCGGCACCTCCTGTCCAGACCAGCTGGCAAGGGCTTTAAAGGAAGCACGCTAGTAACTAGCGTTCCCACCGCTCAGCCAGATGTTCAATCTCTTCCGTGAAATTACGAAGATCCTGATTCGCGCCTTCGCGATTATGACGGATGACCTCCAGCAGTCTTTGTCCTGCGGCCATAAGCCCGGCATAGACTGCTGATTCTTTTTTCCCGGCAGCTTCTTTTCTCTTCTGCAAAAGCTCGCCCTTAGTTTCCACTACGAACTGCCCGGAGAGCAGGTCATAAACTGTGCCGCTGTATGGTGCATATGTCTCATACCCCAGTTCCTCTGTCAAGCGTCTGGCAAAGACATCCGTCACCTGATCGTCTCCATGGGTTACAAAGACTTTGCGGGGCTTTTCCTGAAAGCTTCCCGCCCATGCCAATAATCCTTTATCATCCGCATGTCCGCTGATACCCTCTAATTGGGTTATTTTAGCCCGTATTTTGACTTCTTCCTGGAATATCTTCACATATTGTGCACCTTCCAATATACTGCGTCCCAGCGTTCCCACTGCCTGATATCCTACGAATAAAACTGTGCTTTCCTCCCGCCACAAATTATGCTTTAGATGATGCTTAACGCGTCCCGCATCACACATCCCACTGGCAGAAATAATGATTTTAGGTGTTTTATCAAAGTTGATTGCTTTTGAATCCTCGCTGGTCACCGAGGTTCTAAGGCCGGGGAATCCAATCGGATTAATGCCCTTTTGCAGCAGTGCGACCGCTTCTTCGTCATAGCATTCCTGCCCGTATTTTCCGAAGATCGTCGTTGCTTCTACCGCCAGAGGGCTATCCACATACACTGGAAAATCCGGATACTTCTTGATCAGATTCTGTTCTTTGATCTGCCGGATAAAATACAGCATTTCCTGTGTGCGGCCCACAGCAAAGGATGGGATAATCAGATTGCCGCCTCTGTCAAAGGTCTCCTGGATGACCGCCGCGAGTGACCGGACATAATCCGGACGTTCCGGGTGACTGCGCTCTCCGTAGGTGGATTCCATTACGACATAATCTGCCGTATCAATATAGACCGGATCTAAGATCAACGGCTGATTCAGATTACCAATATCTCCGGAGAAAACAACTTTAACTTCTTTGTCCTCTTCCTGCGCCCACACCTCGATACTCGCCGAGCCCAGCAGATGTCCTGCGTCAGTAAAACGTACTGCGACCCCAGGGGCGACCTGCATACGCTCATGATAGGGACAGCCGACAAAATTCTCCAGAACTCCCTGCGCGTCTTCCATCGTATACGCTGCCTGTACCTCCTTTTGTCCGGCACGTTTGGCCTTTCTGTTCTTCCATTCTGCCTCGAACATCTGGATGTGGGCACTATCCCGCAGCATAATATCACACAGACTCTCCGTTGCATAGGTCGCGTAGACCTGCCCTGTAAAGCCTTCTGCATACAGACGGGGCAGATTGCCGGAATGATCGATATGTGCATGTGTTAAAAGCACAAAATCAATATCTTTCGCTGTGACAGGCAATGGTTTGTTCTCATAATAGTCCGGTCCCTGCTCCATGCCGCAGTCAATCAAAAACGTACTTCCGGCGACCTGCATCATATAGCAGCTTCCGGTCACTTCGTGTGTGGCTCCGTAAAATCCTATCTGCATTTTTGTATCTCCTTCGCTTGACTTTTTTTTCATAACAGTGCATAGTATTTTACAAAAGCAGGTCTGCCGCATTACCCGCAGGTGGCGGAAATACAGACATACTTTTGACAATTACCTTCAGGAGGAAAACTATGAAGCACATTCTGCTTACCGGCGGCGGTACTGCCGGCCACGTAACACCTAATATTGCATTGATTCCCCAATTGACTGCATTGGGATATCAGATTTCTTATATCGGTTCTACCGATGGAATTGAACGCAAACTGATTGAGGAACAGGGCATTCCCTATTATGGTATCTCCTCGGGCAAGCTGCGTCGCTATTTCAATCTCAAGAACCTCTCCGACCCCTTTCGGGTACTCAAAGGCTATGCGCAGGCGCGCAAGCTGATTCGGTCGCTCGCACCGGATATTGTCTTTTCCAAAGGCGGCTATGTCACAGTCCCTGTCGTCATTGCAGCGCATCAGAAAAAAGTACCGGTCATTTTGCATGAATCCGATATGACCCCCGGACTGGCCAACCGTCTCTGCCTGTCTTCAGCTGATAAAATCTGCTGTAATTTCCCGGAAACCAAGGCACATTTACCGGCCGATAAGGCCGTACTGACCGGTACACCCATCCGGCAGGAGCTGATGCAGGGAAGCCGCACTGCGGCGCTTGAATTCACCGGATTCACAGAAGCGCTGCCTGTCATTTTGGTGATCGGCGGAAGCCTGGGCGCTTCTTCTGTCAATGAAAGTATCCGCGAAATCCTGCCTGCACTGCTTCAGGAGTTTCAGGTGATTCATCTATGCGGCAAGGACAAGACCGATCCGGCACTGGAAGGCTTACAGGGCTACCGGCAATTCGAATATATCAAAAAAGAACTGGCTGATTTGTTCGCCTTATCAGATTTGGTTATTTCCCGGGCAGGCGCCAATGCCATCTGTGAGATTCAGGCACTTAATAAGCCCAATCTCCTGATTCCTCTTTCAGCCAATGCCAGCCGCGGCGACCAGATATTAAATGCCCGCTCCTTCGAGAAACTAGGATACAGTCTGGTGCTCGAAGAAGAAGAGGTCACACCGGATACCCTGCTTGCCGCCATACGCAAGTTGTATGAAACAAGACAGTCCTATACGGACACCATGCAGCAGAGTACTTCGGTCGATTCGATTACGCTGATCTGCCGCCTCATCGAGGAAACACATAAGGCATAAATTGAGTACACAGGCACAGTTACTGCAGCAAGTCCAGCAGCTGTGCCTTCTGTGTGTCATCAAGTGTCCCCATCTTCCAGCCAATCTTAACCGTATCGTCTTTGTATCTGGGAATCAGATGTACATGAAAGTGAAACACCGTCTGTCCGGCGGCCTCTCCATTATTCTGTACGACATTTAAGCCCTCGCACTGCAGGGCCTGCACCATTTTAGTACTGAGTTTCTTCGCCAGCGGCAGCACCTGTTCGGCAACGGCATCCGGCAGTTCATATAGATCTTTGGCATGTACTTTGGGCAGAATCAGCGCATGCCCTTTACTTGCCGGTGCCACGTCCAGAATGACCCTGAACTGATCATCTTCATATAACGTAGCTGCCGGTATTTCACCGGCGGCAATTTTACAAAAAATACAATCACTCATACTACTGTCTCCTTCTTCTCTTCTGTGCTATTTTAATTGTTGTGCTTCTTCGGTAAAAAATCACTGCCAGTATAAAGCCGGCAAGCAGGCCGCCCACATGCGCCGCATTGTCAACGGTAGCACTTCTAAATCCCATGTACAAGGACAACGCCGCCATAACGACCAGCTGTATTGTCGTCAGGTTCTCCAGTCTGCCTTTGTTGATAATCAGAATATAGATCATGGCTCCGATCACTGCGAAAATCGCGCCGGAGGCCCCGACTGAAGTCACCTGCGTCTGGCCTGTGAGATTAACATCAATCCAAAACGACAGATAGCTGGCTGCCACTCCGCCGACCAGATAGATCAGCAGATAGCGCACTTTACCTACGGCTCGTTCAAAATTATCGCCAATAATAAGCAGTACCAGCATATTGTTGATCAGATGAGATAACCCGGCATGCAAGAACATGCAGGTAAACAGCCTGTAGTACTCTCCATTCTGCAGAATCAACTGCGAATTGGCTCCCCCCAGCCGTATCAAAACCTGTGTATCGGTACTCCCTCCCATAACTTCCGCAACTAAGAACATAATCACATTTGCAATCACAATCAGGGAATTAACCGGCGACTTTTTTATCATTTCCATATGAATTAGCCTTTCTTTATTCTATGACGCTAAGCTTGCTCTCATCAGGTGTGTGGGGGCTGGCTGTTTGCAGCGCATGGCCGGTCAGAACGGACATACCGAAGACATAACCATCATAAAATCCCAGTTTTTTCTCAAAATATTCTTTTTTATCTCCGGCAAATGCCAGAGCCGCAAAGCCACAGATGACATTGCCTAACCCCTCCGCCGCAGCTGCCAACGCAATATGGGAGCTTACGATACCAACATCCAGCGAGGTACCCAAGGAACCATCCTCCGGGCGGGCAATTATGAGCATGCAGGGCGCATTATAAAACAGCAGACCGCCGCGCTCCATAATTCTGTTGTAGCCGGTCGGATCCTCCATCTGTGAGAGAATCTTCATCGCTTCCTCTTGTATTTCATCTATCAGACCTCTATTCTTTACCAAAACGATCTGCCAAGGCTGGCGGTTCACAGCACTAGGAGCACATAAAGCGGCTCGTGTGATATGTTCCAACTGCTCGTTCGTTGGCATTTCATCCGAATAGTGGCGGCAGGAATATCTTTTTTCGATGACTTGTAATGTCTGATTCATACGTTACCTCCTATACTTGTGCATTTTCATGATACTGTACCCATTCCTGCAAGCTCCAAGGCACGTAGGAAGAATACATACAAAAACAGTTATACATATGACAGGGAATCAGTCCCGCATAATACGGTGTTCTGCGAGTCTCTGCCTGATACTGCCTGACCAGCTGCTGGTCGACCGTATCATGTACATGTCCATATAACATATAATACAGCGGTCTGTGCTCTGTGTCCAGCTGGTACTGGCCATGATAGCAGATCATAGGGTAATGCGATACAACCACTGTTTTCCCCCCGTCTGAAATTTCTTCATAGGGCCGAATCCATTCAAAGAGTGACGTATCGAATGCCTCATCGTCCAGGTAAGCATCATGGTTACCTGAGATCAGACACTTATGCCCGGCCAGACGTGCCAAAACTTCATTTGTCTGTGTGCCGCTTCCTACGGAAAAGTCCCCTAAGATTATGACCCTGTCGTCCTGCGTCACTCTATGATTCCATTGTGCTATCATTGTCTCGTTCATCTCATGGGCAGAAGCAAAACCTCTGTTATCCACATGATAATTCAAACGTTCATGGAAAAAATGTGAGTCAGAAATATAATATATCATTTTGTATACCTGCCTTTATGATTCTGTCAGGACCATGCGACATGGCTTCCCTTCTCTGTTTTTTGTACCACTAATTTACAGTCGATCTGCTCTTTCAATTCGTTAACATGCGATATGATTCCAATCAGCCGGCTTTGATCCACCAGCTCACCCAGCACCTTAATCGCCTCCATCCGAGCTTCATCGTCCAGAGAACCGAACCCCTCGTCAATAAACATGGTGTCAAGCTGCAAGGCCCCCGCTGTCTGTGCTATACAATCCGAAAGCCCTAAAGCCATCGCAAGTGCCGCCATAAAAGACTCACCGCCCGAAAGTGTCTTGACATCACGTGTCTGTAAATTCACCATATTAAACACGTCCAGGTCAAGTCCTGTCTCTCCTTGACGGCTCGAGCTTTCCAGCTCTCTGCACTGCAAAATAAACTGATTACCGCTCATCACACGCAGGCGCTTGTTCGCCGCCTGAATGATCTGCTTGAAATAGCGGCGCTGCACATACGTCTCAAAGTCAATCTTGATGTTTTGTGCCAATGTACCATTCGCCGTACGGTTCAAATTGTTGAGAAGCGTATAACGCTCTTGCTTCTGCTGCTGATGCCGGCGGTAACTATGCACTGCCTTTAGCACCCTCCAGTTCGTACGCAGACGGGCTGCGGCCACTTTACTCTGCTCCTGGAGTCCGTCTTTCTCTGCTAAAAGCCTCTCCTTGGTCTCCACTTTTTCAGTAAGGTCTATGCTGGCTGCACCTGCCACAGCTTCGTTCAGTGTCTGTAATGTCGCCAGACACTGAATCCTGTGCGTCTGATATTCCTGCAGTTCCTCTTGCCAGCGGGCTTTATAGGGCAGATTCTCTTTGGCAGTCCTATACTCCTGCGGGGTTGCAAAGTGCAGGTCTGCCAGCGACTGTGTATAGGCTGTCCCGGCTTTTTCCTGCTCATTCGTCCAACGCAACAGGACCTCTGTTTTGCTTTTCTCCTCTCCCTGTTTACCGGAAAGCTGTGTCTGCAGTTGTGTATACCGGTCTCGCGTCCGTTCGGCTTCAGCCTTTATCTTCGAATACCGTTCTTCCAACTGCTGCTTTCTTAGCTGGGCTTCAGCCTTTGCAGGAAATGTAAGCGCACTTAAGCGACTCTCTAACATGCGTTTCGACGCATGCCATTCATTCGATGTGTCACTGTGTTCCTTTTGCAGCCGGAGC
This sequence comes from Lachnospiraceae bacterium, assembly GCA_047975025.1. GTDB lineage: Bacteria > Bacillota > Clostridia > Lachnospirales > Lachnospiraceae > JBKECY01. Next base: position 29,097 of record JBKECY010000053.1, on the reverse strand, counting down.
TGCTTGGTGCTTTCTTGCTCTTTTCTCTGCGCCAGCTCCTGTTCACGACTGCGCGCTGCCTGCAGCTGCAAGGACTGTTCGTCGGCTTGATCCAGAAGCCGTTTGCTTTTGCGATATGCATCCCGTACTATTGTATGTGTTTCTTTGAGAATCTGTTTCAGCTGGGTATAATCTGAACACCTCTGTCCCAGCAACTGCTCCAGGCGCCGATAGGCGGATTCCTCCTGTGCCCTCGCTTCCTGACTCGCTGACTGCCAGACAGTATACGCCTGATCCCGTTTTTTTTCAGCCGCAGCGCGACTGTGCTCCGTCTTTTCCAGACTTTCCTGCGATACTGCTTCTCCGGATAACGGTGCCGGACTTGGGTGACTGCGAGAGCCACACACCGGGCAGGGTTCCCCTTCGCGCAGCGTTTCTGCCATAAAACCGGCCTGTTCATTATAAAAGCTCTGGTATTGCACCTTGTATTGCTGCTGCCACTTCTCGGCAGTATCTTTTTTCTCTTCCCAGTCCCGCAGTGTCTGCTTCGACTTCTCCTGTAATGTATCTAACGCAGCGACACTGGCTCCCAATTCTTTTAGATCACTTAATTTTTGTATCAGTTCCTTTACTTCGTTTTCAAAACGCTCCTTGCGGACAGGAGCCTCTGCCAGTTCCGTCTGCTGTCTGCGGCTTTCAAGAAGTTCTGTCTCCAGATTCTTTAGCTGCTCCTCCTGCGCTTTTAGCTGGCTGTCTAATACTTCTTTTTTGTCAGACAGCTTCTTAGCTTCGCTTTGTGCTGTCAGGTATTCATCATAGCGCGGCAGTTCCTGCGTAATTGCGTTGATTTCCGCAACCAGTGTCTTTTCCTGTGCGGTCAGTATCTCCTGTGCCTGCTGTGCTTCAATTTTGTACTGTGCTTCCTGTGACAGCAGCTGGTCGATTCGTGTCTTTAACTCTGCGAGCTCCTGCTGTGCCTGCGCCGTCTGTTGTACAGTTTCCTGCCACGCTGTTTCGAACACCGCTGCCTTTTCGGCTCGTACAGACGCTTCGAGCTGTTCCTGCTTCGTCCTTTGCTCTGCTGCCCTGGCATCCAGCTCCTCTACTTCCCGCTGTGTCTGTGCACGTCTTTGCAGTAACTCATTCATGTGATTTGCCTGTTCGATCTCGACTAGTATGGCATCAATGGCGGCCTGCTGTCTGGTCTCTGCCGCCTGCAGCACCGCTTCCTTAGCCTCTGCTTCCTGTGTGATCTGCTCCAGAATTTCAGACAACTGATCCGCCGGTGGTGCCTGGAGGCTCAACAGGTGTTCCCAGCTCTTCGTATGGGCACTGTCCGTAACCAATTCCGCATGCATAAGTTCATTGCGCAGATCATGTGTCTCAAGCTGAAGTTCATCCCGTAATGCATCTGCTTTTTCTTTCAGTTGTTTCTGAATCGACTGATACCAGTCTGCCGGGAAAATCTTAGCCAGTATCTTTTTACGCTCTCTGGACTCCTCGTGCAGCAATTTCAGAAAATCGCCCTGTGCCAGCATGGCTGTCTGCTTAAATTGGTCTGCGTCCAGCCCGATGATATCCCGGATGTATTGATTCGTTTCTTTTTTCTTGCCCATGAACTCACTGCCATCCGGCAGCAGCAGTGTCACTGAGGACGTTTCTTTCGTCAGCTTAAGCTGGCCGTCTGCACCTTTTCTTCTGGATTCGCGCTCATATTCCGGATTTCGGCGAATCGTATATTCTCTGTCACGATAGGAAAATGTCAGCTCAACGAAGGTCTCCGTCTGCGGCAGTGCATATTGACTGCGCATCATGGCACCGTCGCGTTTTCCGCCGCTTGTCTGATCGTACAGCGCATATGTTATCGCATCGAAAATTGTTGTTTTCCCGGCACCTGTGTCCCCGGTAATCAGGAAAATCCCCTGAGTCACCTGTGAAAAATCTATCTCTTCCCTGTCCGCATAGGAGCCAAATGCCGACATCACCAAGCGAAGTGGTCTCATATCTCATCACCTTCTCTGTCTGCTTCCACTACTTCCAACAATATCTGATATTCTGCTTCTGAAAGATCCCGCCCCTGCATCTCCCTGAAAAATCCCTGAAACGTTGTCAACGGGTCCTCCAATTTGATTTCCTCCGTATAACCTTCTTCGATTTTTCTGGTCTGTGCGTTATCTACCTGTATTTCAAGTACATTTGAGAATACGGCCTGCAATTGTTCTTTCGGGTTTGCGGGAATCACTTCATCTGTCAGGACAATACTTATATAGGCTTCCCGCTCCTCTGTCTTCGCTTCGGTCAGAATCTCCTGCAGCCTGCCTGTCTTCTTGATGATTTCACGCAGCGGGTGCAGCGGCAATGTCCGCAGTACAACCGGATGTTCTCTCTCATATAGTTCAACCACTGTGACCGATTTCTCCTGTGCGCGCTCACTAACAGAATATTTCAGCGGCGAACCACAGTAGCGAATCTGTTCCCGTCCAATCGACTGGGGCGTATGTATATGCCCTAAGGCCACATAGTCAAACGGCTGCAGGCATCCGGTATCTACATTATCAAGCCCACCGACTCGAACCATCTCTGAATCACTGGTAAGCGTCGTATTGCCTGCTCCTGTATAAAATTGATGCGAAATCAATACATTTCGTGCCTGTTCATCAATGGACTCCCGCTCTACCAATTTTTGAACCGCTTCCGAATAGCTTTCAACCGGCTCGTCAAATATCTGGCGCACATAGCCTGGTTTTAAAAAAGGCAGCAGATAAAAATGCACCGGTCCGTACGAATCTTCAATCGTCACTTTTTTGATATACTCGTCCTTGGTTCTGGGCGGAATCCCCTCAATATAGATGCGGTGGTTCTCTAACAGACCACTCGCAAATTCCAGGCGTTCCGAAGAGTCATGATTACCGGCTATCATCATGATGGCTGCCGATGGCAGGGCTGTCGAAAGCCCCGTCAAAAAAGCATCAAACACTGTCACAGCTTCTGCGGAAGGAATGGATTTATCGTATATATCTCCGGCAATTACGATAACATCCGGTGTTTCTGCTTTGGCATATTGAATGATTTCTTTTAATATATGCTCCTGATCCGTTTTTAAATTATAATGATGCAGTTGTTTGCCGATATGTAAATCCGACAGATGAAACATCTTCATTGGCGGCTCCTCTTAGAATCCCTCGATCCGACGCTGTTTGCGCAGATCATAACGTCTTTTGGCGCTTTCCCACTCTTCTTTTTCCGTCTCCGTTTCTACCAAGAGCGATGGTACAGGCAGTGGATTTCTCTCCTTATCAATGGAAACCATAACCAGGTATGCTGAATTGATCTGGTAGCGTTTACCGTCCATTCTCTCCACGTATGTATCGACTTTGACCTCCATAGAGGTGCGTCCCACATAGGTCATCCGACCGATTAATACAATCATCTCCCCAATAGACGCACCTTTTTGGAAATTCAGCTGGTCTACCGAGGCGGTAATCGTCTCTGTGTTGCAGTGCCTGCGGGATACGATACCTCCCATCTCATCAATCCATTCCATGAGCTGCCCTCCAAAGAGCATATCACTCGCATTGCTATGACGCGGCATAAGTAAAAATGTCTTTTCTGTCATTGAATCTTTCATTCTTTTTTCCATTCTTGTAGTAGCCTCCTATTCAGTCTGTCGATCCGTACGTGATTCCTCCGCTTCGTTTGGTTTAGCCATATGTCTGGCTGCTCTGTTGTAGAGCAGACTGATGGCAAAACAGGCCGCGCCTCCCAGCAGGAAAGCGAGCACTCGAATGAGCGAATTCAGATTACGAATATCAAATGTCACCAGTTTCAGTACTGCGAGCATAGCTGCCGCAAGTCCATAAATCCTCAGTCCTGTGCTTAGCTGCCAAAATCCGGCTGCAATACACACGACTGCTGTTCCCATCAAAATAAGGCTGTACAGATACGGATACCCGGTTGCCACACCGAACGATGCCACCAGGCTCAGTACAGCAATACTAAACTTAATACCAATATACCAGCCGACCGGCGCCTCCTTCTGTGAATACTTAAGTATCGCCGGCAGTTCCCATACGAGCGCAAGCAGATAGAACAGGCTGAGCAATACGTGTGCCCCCAGCCCCATTCTCCCATACATAAGGGTTCCGGCAGTACACAGAAAGCCAATATTCAATAAAATGGTAAGGTTTGCTCTGATAACCGGATCCTGTGCTGTTATCCTAAACGGATTCAACCCCAGACCTTGGCTTCCCTGCTGGCTGCTGATTCCCATTACCAGCAGTACAACTACATAGATCTGTATAGCAGTGACCCCCGCTGCAAAGGTTCCTCCAAAGCGTGAAACGGACAATGGCAGAACAACGGCCAGCATCCACATAAGTGCCGACTGCCAGATACTGTTGTGTGCTGCCTGCCTGGTACGTCCTCTGTAAAAGCCTGCGGCAAGTTCTGCCATAAGAAGCAGTAAAAGCAACAGACAGTCCAGCCTGTAATCCATATGGCGCGTCCAGGAATACCAGGTAAGCCAGATGGGAATCGTCCCTGCACATACAATCAGTACCAGATGATAGGCCATAAGCAGCAACGCACCCGCCAGATACGCACTCTGTTTTCTCACATGATATAGCAGCAGTAAGACTCCAATCAGAAGCGCAAGCCCTGAGAATGGGGCAGCAAAAAGCACCTCTATCAGTTTGGGGAGCACAATTGCCAATACCGCAAACAAAGGTAACAGCATACTGCTTTCAACCACCGCCGATGCCTTCATCAGCAAAACTCCCAACAAGACAGCCACGAGCAGAACCACCAGAACCAGCATACTTAAACGTTCTTCCTGTATACTCGATAAAAAGCCTCCCACACTCCAGAAGCACAGCAGCGTTGCTGCAAGCAGCGTCAGAATGCTTTTCCCTTTTTGGTACGCTTTCTGATCGATGCGGTAGCAGTTCCAGAAATAAAAGGTCAGCAAGGGTAAGATGCCAAGTACAGGTAGCAGATAGGCGGCCCATGGCTGTCTTAGGGTCAGCGTTGATGTATCCGCCCATGCCACACACCAAAAGGTAAACATCAGGATCATGAAGCCCGCATGGCGCCACTGTTCCCGCTTTTGCAAAACTTCGCAGGCAGCAAATGCCAGCGTGCAAAACAAAAGAACTGGGACCATCTCAGAAAGGCTCTCAAGCTGCGCAATTCCCGGAAAGACTGCAATCAGGATTCCCAGCTGGCAGATTGCGCGAAAGACCACAGACTGAAGATAGCGTGACAATACCGCGGTTCCCATACTCCACACCAGAAGTACTATGTACATGACCCAGTTTCCAAAGATATGAAATACCAGATTTGATACCAGAATTGCCAGAAACACTCCGGCTGTACCACAGCCCATCAAGGAATACGCGGGTACACTGCTTCTCCTGCCATGCAGCCAAAGTCCCCAGCCTAACAGGATAAAGCTGAGCAGATAGATGAACAGCAGTCTGAAGATTTCCGGAATTCTGTTGTACATCAATACTGCCAGGGATGCCAACCCGAGCAATACCAGCACAGCCGCCAATATCCCCATAACATTTTTACCAACGACTGATTCATGGCTTTCCTTCTCTGCAACGGGTATCCTGCGATAGATTGGATTCCCGACTGTTCCTGCCGGGTACGCATGCGACTGCTCTCTCGCAGGTTCAAGTGATTTTACTTCCTGCACCGTCTCAGACGGCGGTGCCATAAGGAGCTCTCTTAACTCCTGCATCTCCTCTAAAACTCTCCGCTGCTCTTCTGCTGCCTGCCTGCTTCTCTGCTCCAGAAAATCCAATCTTTGCCATATCTCTTGGTTGTTATTTTCCATAGCTCCCCCATTTTCCCTGTGACATATATTTGTTAAAATGAACACTCTAATTCTATCATGAATCGGTGACTCCAACAACTGTGATTTCAGGCAAATGGTGCGGTCGCGTGTTCAAAAAAATGCAGGAATACGAGGTATTCTAAAGAATCATTAAATAAGAATGAAAAACTGTTGTCACTTTTCGTTTTTTTTGATATAGTATTATTTGGTCATTGGAAGTAGGCCTAATTCGTTCTTTCCATCAGTTCTTCCCTTATTCCAAGGTGGCTTTTGAGCTGATGTTGAAGATAAATAGTAGGAGAAGTATCGAAGTGGTCATAACGAGCCGCACTCGAAATGTAGCAGTTCAAACAGTAGTGGTGTAGTCAGAAACCTTGATATATCGGGGTTTATCCATCTCCCGGCAATCGAATAGAGCGTATTTTTTAGCCTGTTCTATCCGAGAGATATATGGAAATTTAATATTTGGAAGCGTATCGAAGTGGTCATAACGAGCTTGACTCGAAATCAAGTTGTCCGCAAGGGCACGTGGGTTCGAATCCCACCGCTTCCGCCATGTAAAGAGGTCACCTTTGATACAATTTCAAAGGGCAGAAAACCCCTAGTCTCTAGGGGTTTTTTGTTGTTCCAAGCCCAAAATGGGGGCATTGAGGGCAGCAAAAAGCGTTAAAATGACCTTGATCTATTGTTTCGGGACTTAGCCATGAGTACACGATTACACTCGGGCAATCTGTTCATGCACCCATCTTGCACCCTCAAAATGTAATAATGCACCAATGAAAGCATGCTCAGGGTGCAAAATTACACGATATATATCATCAATGAATTTCTTTTGCCGCAAATTATGTTCCTGACGGCATCCATGCCAATAAGCCTCTATAAGAATAACTGCCGTCAGATACGTTTACGGGATAGTTGAATACATAAGAAACATCTGTTTTTACCGGCTCGCCACCATCAAGGGGGACGGTAAATAAATATGGAGTCCGGTCTGAGCCGCTTGTCAACCTGGAAAGGAATGCCACGGTTTTCTTATCCGGCGATACAAGCGCATGGCTGTTCGCCCGATTGTTGATATCCGGCACAAGAGCGGTGCGGTCGGCATAGGCATGCACAGGAGCCCCTCCTTTGTTTTTCCACTCTTCATCGGTTAAAGCAGTGTACTTATAGATTAGGTCGCTTTTGTAGCCTCCGCCCACAAAGGTTGTATCGTCTACCCACGCGGAAATATACTCGGGTGCACGGTGCGTCATGGAGGGGCTGTAATAGAGGACGTTAAATCCGTCAATGACGCTTCCATCCGGTTGAATGAAGTAGTAGTCTACCGATACTTTTTCACTGTGCAATTCCAATGCATCGGGCGTCATTGCATTGTTTGTATTTATTCGGTAGAGGGGACTTCCGCCGTTAGATTGATCCCGATAATAGAAGTAACCGTCAGGGCCAAAGCGCGGATATGTATGTTTGATAAGTCCGCCAAAATCTCCGGCGGGAACCGTTACAAGGGCGGAAACATCGGTAAACACGCCGTTGCTGTCCACAAAACCCACATGATCCGAGCCGTCAGGCATTCTTCTGCAGGCAACCATCCTGTCAAAGCCCTCATCGAATCTTTGCAGGGAGTTAACCGGGTCAAACGCGAAATCAAAATCAATAGTAAAATCACGGGTATTCGTGTTTGTGAAGGTGCGCACATCATGGGTCGCACCCGTTTCCATGTCGATTGAGGTCAGGATAATTGTGGTTTCTCTGCAGAAAGCATTATTGTATTTATATTCTTTGCCCGTCGTAACGCTCATGGCAATAAGCCCCTCTACGGCATTCGGTTCAGCGGTTGGTTCTAGCTGCGGTTCGATAATGTCCGGCTCAGATTCTTCAACCGGCTCCGGGGTAGAAACCGCCGGTGCGCCGACGGATGAGCTGTTTTCGCCCTCTGCCGGAACCATAGCGGGTGCGTTGTATGGACTGCCACTGCCGCAGGCAGTCAGAGAGATCGTTATGGCTATCATCATTAAAAATGCCGTTATTCTTCTCATCTTTTTTTGCTCCTTCAAAGTAATTTTATTATTATTGCGGCTCTTCGGTAACATGTGTGGGTAATAAAAACTGAATAAGGCCGTATAGCATCAAGGTTTCTGCCATGATTCTAAGTGTCGTCAAAGAAATCATGGAAGCGGGAGACCAAAATGCGAATTAAAGGCCTTATTCAGCCATTAGTCGGCACCAAGAAAATGGTAATAGAAACCATATACGAGGACACCGAAGCTAATGCAATAGTGATAAGTGCCCGGCCAACAAAACGAGAGCAGTGCCGATGCGGGATATGCCACCGCAAGGCAAACCGGTACGACGGTGGTCGTGGTATTCGCCGATGGAGATGCGCTGACGCGGGGACGATGAAGGTATATATCGAAAGCGAGATGCCGCGAGTGTCCTGCAAGGAGCATGGGGTGGTATCCGCTTCGGCACCCTGGGCGCGGCATAAATCAGGCTTTACCCGGCACTTTGAGGAGACAGTGGCATGGCTTGCCACCCATGCATCCAAAAGCGTAGTTGCAACTTTGATGCGGGTGGAGTGGCACACGGTTGGCAGCATCTGCGGGCGGGTGTACCGTGAGATGGAAAGGCAAAACGTGTCACGCTTTGATGGGCTTGTCAACATTGGGATAGACGAGACCAGTTACAAGAAGGGGCACAAATACATGACGGTGGTCATCAACCACGAAACGGCCTCGGTCATCTGGTGCAGTGTTGGATATGGCAAGGAAGTACTCAGCGGATTCTTCGAGCAATTGAGGCCTGAACAAAGGGCATCCATCCGCTGTGTGAGTGCCGATGGGGCGCGGTGGATTGCATCTTGCGTAGAGGAATACTGCCCGAATGCCGAGCGCTGCGTGGACCCATTTCATGTGGTATCCTGGGCCACAGAAACGCTGGATAACGAACGCCGCAAAGCGTGGGCCGAGGCGCATCAGGCAGCCAAGGCGGTGCCTAAGCGCAGCACAGGCCGCCCAAAAAAAGGAGAGCTTGCAAACCCTGAAAAAGCAAAGGCCAAGACCGTTAAAAACATTCGCTATGCTCTACTGAAAAACCCGGAGAATCTGAGCGACAAACAGCAGGCGCAACTACAATTTTTGGTCGAGGCGAACCCAGTTCTCCACCGGGCGTACCTGCTGAAAGAAAATCTGCGGCTGGCCCTCAAGGCTGGCCCAGATGAGATTGCCGATGTGCTGCGTGAGTGGATGGCATGGGCACAGCGGTGTCGGATTCCTGCCTTCCGGGAACTGCGCCTGAAGATTAAGCGCAACTTCGATTCCATTGTTGCCTCCGCCAAACACGGCTTATCCAACGCCCGTATGGAGGCCATCAACAACAAGATTAAACTCGTCATCCGTATGGCCTTTGGCTTCCGCAATTACGACAACATGCTCGCCATGGTCATGCTGTCCTGTTCTGCTCTCAAACCCGCCCTTCCGGGGCGTTGATTCTTCCACACATGTTACCGAAGCCTCATTATTGCTTGCCGTATTTCGCCATCAAGTCCTCGGATGTTTCCAAAGCCTGTATGACCGTTTGAATACGATCTTCGTCCGGATATAAGGATGTTTCTGAATACCCCCATCCTATATAATCCGCAAAGGAGGGTGCGCTGCTGAACAACTCGTCTTCCCCTCGGAGGGCGACGCTTCCATCGTCCGCAGTGGTTTTTGTATAGTACATATAATATGCTCCCTCGTTTATTTGAGGGCTTCCCAGCCCCAATTGGGAAACTGTAAAATAAAAGCCAGGACGATTGGGCATATAATCCAGCACATATCCAAGCCCCATGGCGATGTCTTGATAGCGCAAATTGCAGACTTCTTTATAAAACATCAAGCAAGCAAAAAAGTTTCCGGTTGATGTATTTTCCGCATATTCCATGATGTATGAGTATCCGTGCGCCTTTGCAAATTGTTTTAGCGAATCCGAAATCTCCGGCACAGAAAGGGTAATAAAGCCGTTTTCCGTTGTACAGGTTTTTATGATCTTTGGCTCAAAGCCTTGCGAATAAATCGCCCATGAATCGCCTATCGCACATTGGCTCAAATCATCAGGGAGTTCCATGTCTTTTACGGGCTCGGATTCTGGCGGCGTTTCATTTGGCGTTATCGACTGCACATTCGCAGCGGAGTCTCCACCATTATCTACCACTGAGGAATCACTTTCGCTTGCGGATGGCGGCATCGTAGAGTTACCGCAAGCAGCCAATGTAAGTGTCATAAGAAATGAGAGTAATGCCGCAAAAATTCGTTTCCACATCATGTTTTCCTCCGTTTTACGTCTTATTCTTCCGGCCACATTGGCCACCAGCTATGGCTCTCCGGCCTGCTGTGGCCGAAAGGCTCGCCTTCTTTGTACACATTGACCGGCTCCTGTGCTACGCCGTCAACCAGATTGCCTTCAAAACGATGCCATGCTTTTTCACCGTTTGCTTCATCATGGAAATAAAAATGCGTGACGAATGGCCCGTTGGCTGTGCCGTTCGAGTAGGTTGTTTCGCTCAGCGAGTAAAAAATATCCTCACCCGGAGCATATCTCCCCAAACGGTAACTGCCATTTCCGCCGCTGCCAATAAAGAGCGCCATCTCATAGCTGCTCGTATCTCCCTGACCACGATAGACTTGCACGCTTGTCTCGTCATCCGGGTAGTACCAAAAGCCGCCCCAGTCCGGTATTGCGTCGCACAGTGCGTGAAACTCCGATGAACTTTGGATGCCATGCGCCGTCTCGTAGTCTGAGCCTCGAAGCGCGGCCTCCAACTCAGAAAGCAGCTGTTTTTGCTCGTCACTGAGGGAATCGTAGTATGATGTTTCAGCAGGAACCTCTTCACCAGCGCTATCGCTTGGCAATTCGTCCGAGGCACTCTCGCTCGCAATTATCGGTGGCGGCAATTCTTCCGGGCTTAAGATGGGCGGCAGGATAAATATCCCGGCTGCAATCAACCCAGTAGCCACAACTCCAGCAACAATCTTCGCCGCCAGAGGAATGCCTGCCTTTGCCGCTGTCGCGCCCGCACTGGCCGAAGCAGCGGTAGAGGCGGTACTTGCCGCGCTTCCAGCCTCCGCTGCCACTTGCGCCGCCACAGCCGCTTCGCTGGCGATGGTAGAAGTAACGCTCCCCAAGATGGCGCTGGATGCGGTAGCAGACAAGGACGCTGCCTCGATCTGCTGCGAAAGAATCTGTGCCAATGGCAGCATGGGAATCCCGGCAATGCCGTAAAACTTCTGGCCGGACTTGCGCTCCTGCTCTTCGATCTCACTGCGGATGGCTTTCCGTGCAAGGAATAGCCTGGTCTTAACAGTGTTCGCACTGCATGCCATGATCTCCGCGATTTCCTCAACCTTTAGTTCGCTGAAGTAGAACAGGGTAATGGTCTGGCGCTGTACCTCACTCAAATCTTCAAGGATGCGCCCCAGCCGGACGCGCAAATCTTCTTGCTCAGCATATACGGCGGGGATCAGTTCATCGGAAGCATCATCCACAATACTATCCAGTTCGCTTTCCGAATCAAGCAGAATAGCAATGTTCTTTTTGCGCAGCAGTTCATAACAGTGGTTGATGGCAATCCGCTGTACCCACGTATTGAACGCCGCCGGGTTGGATAGGTTTTTGAGATTGCGCCATGCGGAGAGGAATGTTTGCTGGAGAATATCTTCGGCATCGGCACGGTTTTTTACCGTTGTGCGGATCACGGCAAATACTTTTTTGTGGTAGAGTTCATATAACTCTTCGAAGCATTTGGTGTTGCCGGTCTGCGCCTGCGTCACCAGCGTGATTTCCCAGTCGTTCATGAGTTGCCCCCTTTGCTCAAAAAAATCCGGTTCTGCCACAGAGATGCATGCCGGATGGTTTTGGTTTTATATTTTTAGAAAAAAGTTTGTGTAATCTATAAATTATACCAGAGCAGGCGAAAAAACGCCTCACACAATCAGGTAGTCTGGATCAATTCCCGCGGATGTTACAGAATATATCATCCGTCACCTTTTCCACCCACTTTTCTTAGTTTACATAGCTGGGAAGTTGCTGATATACTTGTATTAGCGTATTTTGCTGTGATCATTTCAATCGCGGCAAAGTAAGACGTTTATAAAAAGTAGGAGGTAAATGAAAAAATCAGTCCTAGTAACGATCGCAATTGCAGCTACGATAAGCCCAGTTTTGGGTTTTACCGCAAGCGCAACGAACACAGACGAAAAAAGTGGCTATACCGATAATATAGCGGTGTACGAGAAGCTTTCTCTGTCAACTGAAGAAAAAAGCCAATGCGCCTCACCGAGGTTAACCAATATTGGGCAAATAACTAACAATAAGTATGTGAATATCAATGGCGAGAATAATCTTCTGTACTGCACATTCTCAAATCAACAGCAAGCTCTGGAAAACATTAAGTCAGAGGCATCCGACCTCTTGGATATCTTGTCTACGAAATACAATCTCTTACCGCTTAACGGCTCAAACTGGATGGAATATAGGGAGAAGATGTACGATTTATTCACAATCCCCACAGATGAGTTAAACGAATCAAATGAAGACTTCGTAAAGCTAAGGATATTCTTTGATATTTACGAAAACAAAGATTCAAACGACCAAATCATGAAATATATTAGCGAGAAAAAACTTAACACGAAAAGCGGTATTTCAGCAGCTAAGAATACTGACATAGTCGAGCTCGGGCTGCTTTTCCCATATTACGCTCCAATCGCACAGCAAGCAGAAAATATAATCGTACCAATCAGTGCTAAAGTGTCAATCAATGTTACGCCAGCGGTAAACTACGCAGCCGCCCATGCTACCAATAGAAACACGCCTACATATTATTCATTCGGTAGTGACTGTACGAACTTTGCCTCGCAAATCCTTGAGGCATCTGGAGTGAGGCAGGTAGTATATACTAGTGAATTTTCTGGGTGGTGGCACAAGAAGAACGGCTCAACTCATACACATTCAAGGTCTTGGACAGTAGCCGATGTTTTCTCAAGATATATGGGAATAACATACAAGACAAAGAACAATGCATCCTTCAGCTCAGTTATTAAGCAGGGCGACTTTATAGCTGGAGATTGGTCTTCTGATGGAAGCTGGGATCATACAGCATTTGTTACTGGCAAAGACCCTAAAGCTATGGCGTGGGGTACAAATCAGGCGTATTATAATTATAAAGTAGCGCAGCACACTGGCGACTACCATCTATGGACTAACCATTCGCAAAACCGCTGGGAACGAACAGGTACAGATGGCGGTACGTTCGCAAGAGTTAGATAAATAACAATGTAAGGATGAATTATGAGTGAAGATCAAAAAAAAACCAATAAAGCAAAGTGTAACGCTGCCAATAATGAAAGCATAAGGGTTGTCGATCTTGTCGTGTCATATATTGCCTCTTGGTTAGTGACCCTTTGTATTTTTGGGGCTGTTGGCTGGTATAGCTTTAATACTCTGCCTACAGAATTAGTTTTTCTGAGAATGGTATTCTTGTCATTAATCCTAACTGTCATAATCGAAACCATTGTCTTTATCGTCAGAAAATACAAAAAGATATGAGCTGATGCAGCGACTGTCTATTTTTTCGAACGCAAAATAGCTCGATACGACCAATTGGATAAAGCCATGATGAAATCTTGATTTAACCCTCGTATTATGGTAAAATAGTTACAAAAGATATAAAATGTAACGTTGCTCTCTTTCCGTCCACACATTACGGACGGACAAGGGGGCTTTCATATTTATGGCAGCAACAGAACCAATCAGAAATAAAGAACAACTCAAGGCGCTTGCAGAATATTTCTTGGAGCGCGAGCAGTACCGCAATCATGTGATGGTAGTATTGGGTGCTTGCACGACGCTGAGGATCAGCGACATCCTTACTTTTACTTGGGATGATGTTTATGATGAAAAGCGTGGGGCATTCCGATCCCGCATTACAATAATCGAGCAAAAGACAGGTAAAATGAAGTCCATCGCATTAAATGAACAAGTTATCCATGCGCTTCATCTATATTACCCACACCGGCGAGACCGTTTCATCTTTTCCAACAACCGCAAAAACAGTAAACCGATCAGCCGCATGCAGGCGTGGCGGATCATCCATGACGCCGCCACTAAGATAGGGATTGGCGGGAAGATATCCTGCCATAGCCTGAGAAAGTCATGGGGATACCATGCGTGGACGAGCAGTGAGGTGTCACCCGTGGTTATTATGGAGATATACAACCATAGCAGCTATGAAATCACCCGGCGCTATCTCGGTGTGGCGCAGGATGATCTGGATCGGGCATATTTAAGCGTGTCGTTATTTTGATTGTTTACGGTTCAACCGAATGATGAATAATCGAGCGACACAGTGAAGAATAAAAAACAACATCGTGTATGCGTCCTTTTTGAAGGCACGATGTTGTTAATAATAGTTTAACTCATTTATTGTATTTTAGCGAATCGTCTTTTTTCGGCGGCCAAGCAAGAACAATGCAAAAGCGACTGCAAACACAAATACGACCAGTCCCGTAATCAGATAATCCGCACGTGACACCGTAATGCCAAGAATACTGATCGCACCGGTCTTTGGCGGCTGAATCACGCCAACCATACCAACTTCAGCTGAGTCAATCGCATCATCATTCAAGCAATCATATGCCGTGACGACTACCGTGAACTCATCCGGGCCGAGCGTTTCAAAGCCCGGAATCTCTACTTCAATCCGGTTCGGAATCTCACCGGTCTGCGTCACTTCTATCTGGTATTCCGGATCAAGGAGTGGATTCGCTCTTGCCGGAGAGCGCCGAAAATCTTGTGTAAAAGTGAATAAGGCACATCCCTTCGGACAAGAATCTGCGTAGAGAAAAACTTGACTGAAGGGATGTAGTAATTCATGGAGAAAACACCAGCAACAATGATGAAAGAGTTTGTAAATAGCCAGAAATTCGAGAACACAGCGGATGTGATGTCCGCGATGAAAGAGATGTTCGCGGATGTGCTCCAGCAGGTAATGGAGTGCGAACTGGAGGAAAAGCTCGGCTACGAAAAAAGCGAGCGCGTGTCGGATGATAGCGAAAACACAGTGTCGAAAAACTACCGGAACGGGTATTCGAAAAAGACGGTAAAAACGCAGCTTGGCGAGGTGGATATTCGCATTCCACGTGACCGGAAGGGGGAATACGAGCCTGGAATCATCGGCAAATATGACCGCAACGCGGACGACATGGAGGAGAAAATCATCGGTCTGTACGCCTGCGGGTTATCGCAGCGGGATATCGCGGAACAGATCAAGGCGCTGTATGATGTGGAAATTTCGCCGGAATTGGTGAGCAAGATCAGTGAAAAGATCATGCCGGAGGTAACGGCATGGCAGAATCGGCCATTAGATGCGGTGTACCCTTTTGAATTCCTGGACGCCATACACTACAAGGTAAAGGAAAACCACCAGTACGTCACCAAGGCGGCGTATGTGGTGCTGGGCATCAACACCGATGGCAGGAAGGATATCCTGGGTATCTGGATCGGTCAGCACGAGAGCGCAAAGTTCTGGGCCGGGGTGCTCAATGACCTGAAAAGTCGCGATGTGAAGGATGTTTACCTGTTCTGTGTGGATGGTCTCAACGGCTTTCGAGAAGCCATTGCAGCAGCATATCCTCAGGCGCAGATTCAGCGCTGCATCATTCACCAAATTCGCTCCAGCACCAGGTACGTGAGTTGTAAGGATATCAAGGCCCTGATGGCTAATCTGAAAAAGGTGTATCAATCCGTCACAGAGGAGGAGGCTCTCTCCAACCTCATGGCCTTCAAGGAAACCTGGGGCAAGCAGTATCCTTCCTGCGTCAAAAGCTGGGAGGAGAATTGGGATATCCTGTCCACGTTCTACGCATATCCGCCGGAGATACGGAAAATCATATATACAACCAATATCATTGAAGGTCTCAACCGGCAGTTCCGAAAAATCACCAAGAACAAGCCCTCTTTTACCAACGATGATTCCCTGCGCAAAATTCTGTATCTGGCCTCTAAAAACATTGTCGAACACTGGACGGCTCGTTGTCGAAATTCGGATCAGGTGTACAGTCAGCTGGAAATTCTGTTTGGTGACCGGCAAGCTGGGTAATCGGGCCGCTGTTTAGGCTTCCCGGCAGGAGAGCCAAGCATTCAAGCCTACGGCTCGCATTCTTGGCTCTCCTGCCGGGAGAACGGCCAACACGGCCGATTCCCCACCTCTGATTTGGTGGACAAATCTGTATCTTTATGCTGTTTTCTTGTCTTTGGGAAAATTGCTTTTACACAAAAATATCTGGCGTGCCTGATTCAGTCGGATGGGCGCGTCCATGACGATGTCAGGGAAATTGTACTGGCGGCAACCACAGGGTCCGGCCTCGACCTGAAATTGATTTCTCCCCTTGCGGAGTAGTAGCCGCACCTTCAGCGAACCGGCAGCTCACCTGCCCAAGACCATAAAACTTGATAGCACCTACCAAAACCGCCGAGGCAGAGCCTTCGGCGGTTTTCTTTTTATGTCTATGTTACCTTGATATGCTCAGGCAATTTTCTGTCGAACCAGTCAAAAAACAAGCCCCGATCTGAACCGGTATATGTGACTCCTGACGCTGTAGCCTTTTTATACCAGATATTGGCGGTCTCCGTATCGCCTTTCCGCTCAAGAATATCCGCCATGCAGATATATGCGACGGCTGTCTCGGGATTGTCTGCCCCCAACACCTCTTCATATATCTCTATCGCTCGGCTCATATGCTTCTTATCGAAATACATAAAGTGGTCGGAAATCGCCATTGAATAGCTGAACCAGTGGTACATTTCCGCCAAACGCTTATCTGGGTGCTCAGACATAGCATCCATATATTCTGCAACTGCTATCGCATGAGGGGACAGGTCTATGAACGCTCCCGCATCTGAAGCGACAGTGGTGCGCTCTGAAATAAGGCGGTAGAAAGTTTCAAAGCAACAAGTGACCCAAAAAACATCGTCACGCAAGTTGTCACGGATAATTTCTTGCACAAGGCGATGGATGGAATAGCCATAGTCTTCATTTGGCTTAATGAGTGAAAACCTTGCAAGTGAATACATAACGCCATCCCACGCGAGGTCATCAAAGATATGTGCTCGCAATGGCTCAGGCAAAAACTGGGGATGGCGTCTAAATATCCATGTGTCAGTTGCATCGGGAGCCAGATAGGCGGACAGATATAAGTATTGTTCCGCGCTGTTAGGAGCAAGCGATCCTTCAGATGCATCCCGTATTCTTTCAATTGAGATTTCTAACGTCTCGCGGATTGTTCGGGCATAATCTGTAAGCTCCATCGGCTTATCCAAAACCTTCACGCCAAACTCCTCCAACCGGTGGAGATATCTCTCAAAATTCATATTGGGTACCGCTATGATATACGCGGCAGCGTGTTCCAGCGCCAATGGGAAATATCCCAGTCGACGTGCAAGTTTTTCTGCCCCCTCATTATCTTTAATACGGGTACGATTGTGTAAAAAAGATACTGCTGTTTCTTCTGGAAACACAGGCAATTCAATCAGAGTCCCGCCTTTGTAGGCGCTGGCAACTCGTGAGGTAATCAATATATGCCCGGTGTTGCTCCTCGGCATAAAAGCTTGAATAGTATCGTAATCCTCGACGTTGTCATAGATGAGCAACCAATTTCGGTTGTTTTCCAGCCAAGACAGAAAGGCTTGATGGGCTTGTTTGCCGCTATCTGCAATACCCTTTTTTTCTAAAAGATCAGTCACGGATTGCGATAAAGTTTCCAGCGTCTCTGCATTCAGCCACAAGATGCCGCTATCATAGTCGTCGTAGTAATTGTAGGCGTACTGGAGCGCCAGCTGTGATTTTCCCACGCCGCCCATGCCGGAAATGGTCTGCAGCTGCATGGACGATTTCGTGCTGAAAAAGTTTGCGGATAGTTCGTCCAGCTTATCTTCACGGCCAGTGAAGTATAGGTTACGGTTGTAGGGCAGATTATTAAAAGGAAACCGCACCGGACTTTCGTCGCGATAACGGGGAAAGGGTAAATCGATTTCCAGCCGGATATCTATATCCGGACCATCCTCTTCCCATTCATAATCAGCATCAATGGCATGGTTTGAAAATGAATAAAACGCTTCATTCTTGACAAGACCCACAATTTTCGCAGCTAGTCGTTCAATAATCCCGTCTTCGCGTTTTTGCAGAGTGGTTTTAGCCGTCTTCAACTTGTGCTCCGCAAGGGCATGGCGATAATACTTTTCACGCCTTGCTTCAATGCCTTCGATATATTCATAACCTCTTAACAGCCCGAAGGCGGCCAATAGGGTTTCCCGCTCCTGCTGATTATGAACAAAGGTCTGCACCAATTTTAGCGTATACAAGGCGCATTGCTTGGCAGACCAGATGTGCTTACCTTCAAGTAAGCTCATCAACTCCCACGCATAATCTTTATAGAAAACCCCAGCCTTGCGAATATCCTGAAGCACCTCTGTGACTTTTTGTTCAGTTATCTTTTCGGCCACATCACCACCACCTTATTAAGAAAAAGGTTAAACTGATAAAATTATACCACTCCCCGTGGGTTTAGGAAAGAAATACCTTGCCGTCAGCAATCTGCTGGCGGCATTTTTTGCGTTAAAACCACCGGCAATTTTTCTGTTTTATTATCTTTTTTTCTGTTCTGA
Organism: Lachnospiraceae bacterium; assembly: GCA_047975025.1. GTDB lineage: Bacteria > Bacillota > Clostridia > Lachnospirales > Lachnospiraceae > JBKECY01. The sequence goes on along the minus strand of JBKECY010000053.1, from coordinate 10,583 downwards.
AATTAGCCCACCTCTCTCTGATATGCTCTGGGTGTCGACGAGCATCACCTTTCATGAAAGGCCATCCAAATCGGAGAGGAGGAAACCAAATGTTGAAACTTAAGCAGGGGCAGATATCCGAAGGAACCTTCGGTGTTGGCCGTCAGGGAGAAATTCCGCCCGGGACTTTCCACTAAGCATCCCGAAGCCGTAAGAGCGGCGTCCGCGCGTGCAGCCCACGCGCGGGCTGTCTCTCTTCCATAACAAAACTATGCAAAAGGAGTTGATTACGCAACTATGAATCCACTAGAACTTGCAAACATATCCGACGCAAACGCTCGCGAGCTCCAACGGAAAATGGATGGGCTAAGGCTCCGGGAGAAACTTAAATTTCCAAACTTCGGGCCGCTTGCCCTATGTAAACCAAACTATGTCGATCTTAATTTCTTCAAAGAAAACAGCCGCTATTGTATGGCGCTGGAGCCGACAGTCCGCTACTCCGGCAGTTATCCGCCGATGACGCACCTATGCTCCCAAGACCCTGTTTTTTATAGGGAATTTAGCATGATGTTGGATTTTATCAGGGAATTGGTCTGTAATGACTCGCCGCCACCGCCGCCTCGAACAGATACGCCCTCAAATACCAGGGACTCGGCTACAGAAGATTATGACGTCGATTCCGTTGCAAAGATGGATGAGGTAAAGGTGCCAAAAAAGGCGGCAAGAGCGCCAGTCAGCTACAAAACTGTCCTGCGGGAGCTTAAAAAACATGTGATTGGCCAGGACGAGGCGTTGGAAGCGGTTGCCTACCTGATAGCTCTGCACTGCAACAAAAAAACCCCAACCAAGCCTCTATCCATTTACCTGTATGGAGAGCCCGGTGTCGGCAAATCCGAGCTTGCAAAAGCGATTGCAAAGGTGCTGTCCAAACTCTGTCCACACCAATATACAGAGGTATGGACAGACTGCAATCAGTTGGTTTCCGAGCATCAAACAGCGCGCTTGACCGGCTCTGAGGCCGGATATGTGGGATACGGCGACCCGCCCATATTCGAAGCGGTGGTCAATAATCCTTATTCCGTGCTCGTGTGGGACGAAATTGAGAAGTCCCATCCTGCTGTGCTGCGGGTAATGATGGCGGCGATTGACGAAGGCAGAGTATCCGCCAACCGGCAGCTTGCAAACGGCGCGCGTGAGTACAATTTTCGCCACTCAATTTTCGTCTTCACTTCCAACCAGCGCCTGAACGGATCAGCGAAAAAACGGATCGGCTTCGCAGCGGCGGATGAGATTGAGGATATCCGCTACGAAAACGATGCCATTGAGGTCAGCTACAGCGAAAAAAGCCCGGAGAACGAGGCCACTGACATTACACAGCGCATTTACCGTGAAACAGAATTGGCGCGTAAAAGGTTTGTGGAAGCCGGTGTGCTCAGGGAAATCGCGAGCAGGATGGGAGGCTTCATTGAGTTAAAAACACTAAGCGATGAAGCGAAAGTTAAAATCCTCGCGAAACAAGTGCTCACCACCGCGACGGAATATGGACTCAAACTGTCCTACATTGCTTCACCCATCCTGCAGGCTCTGGTTACTGCGTCCATGTCTGAGAACGCCTTGACGGTGCGTTCCTACAAAGCCGTGATCGAGGGACGGCTCGCCCCGGTCTTTGCGGAAGCTGCTACACACTACGGCGGCCAAACCGTGCGCCTCACGGGAACCATTGAAGCGCCGGTGCTCACACCGGCAAAAAACAATAAATAACAGGAGGAAAAACTCATGCCAAACGATGATTTTTTTGCAAACACCAGTATTGCTCCGGTCAGGGGTACGGCGATAACACCGTATCCGGCGGGCCAAATCAATTCCGCCATGCTCTATGCGGCGGCGGATAAACCGACCCAACAGAGACTCACCAAAGAATTTCTGTCCAACCAATGCCGGGCGCTGCTTACAATTGACGCACTGCAGAACACCATGCTGATCTCCATCGTGGAGATGCACTGCAACCAGCAGGCTCCGTTGAGCGAGCAGCGCCACAAGATGATCGTGGACGCATTTGTCGCGAGCACGGCCAACCGGATTGTGAGGTGGTAGATATGGATATGCCTACAGTGATTACCTTTGCATGCGTTATTGGAGCCGCCCTTTGTGGGATTGCAGCTGTTCTATACAGGGAGCATACAGAAGCTATTCGCAGGCTCAAGGAAGAACAGCGCAGAAACTCGGCGGCGCTCCGGAACTTGGAGAGCCAAACGGCGTATACCGTCGTCCGACAAGATGATATGGGAACCCAAGCTTCTCGGCTTTACCAAGAGCAGATTGGGATGAAGTTCGAGGCAATGGATGCCTGCAAAACCATGTTGCGAGAGGCTGCGAGGTACCAAAATAGCCATCTGGAATAATAAAAACAACGGCGTGCAACACGCCCCCTTAAATGGCAGTTGACCTCTGTTCGTGGGTATCGAATCGCTCCAAAAGCTGAAAGCGGTTAAGTTTTCAAATGTCAAATGGTCTGAGGTTAACTGTCGGCAAAAGGCGCGAGAAAGCGAGAAAGGAAGATTTTTATGAATAAATTTGTGCAGGAAAAATTCGGCACCATGATCATGGATCCGCCGTGGAGCCACCAACAGCTTGGGGCTGGCCGTGGAGCCTGTAGGCACTATGACCTGATGCCGCTGGATCGGATCAAGGGCATGCCCATTGCCGATCTGATGAAGCCGGACTCGGTTTTATGGATATGGACGACCAACGCGGCGCTCCGTGACACCTATGATGTCATGGAAGGTTATGGCTATACCCCCCGCTCACTTATGACATGGTGCAAGCCCCGGCTTGGCCTTGGAAACTACTTGCGCAATACAACCGAGCATGTACTCATGGGGACACGCGGCAAACCTGAGATTTTGTTCAGATCACAACCCACTTGGATGTTCGCTCCGGTGCAAGACCACAGCCATAAGCCGGAGGAGTTTCACGAAATTGTCAAACGGTTCTCCCCCGGGGCATATATCGAGCTTTTCGCGCGCAGGCGCTATCCCGGATTTCTGGTCTGGGGCAATGAAATTGACAGCGACATTGTAATTCAGGGCTATCCCGTTCCCAGCGACAAAAATCACAGGGAGGAGGCGTGATGAACCGTGGAAAACCAGCCAAAGAAATGGATTGTTCGCTTGCTCGAATGGGCGGCTATGTTCGCCCTCTCCGCCTTTCTCTTGCGGATGGGGGTGGCCTACATCAAGGAGATTTGGTGGATTCTGCTCATCATCGCGGGCGTTGTAGTCACCGTGGTAATTGCCTATCGGCTGTACAAAAACAAAGTACAATAGCCAAAAAGGAGTGGGCATGATGAAACGAAAAATAGACAATCTTGTATGGCGCGAAATCGTCTGGCGCAGGAAATTCGAGCTTGAGGACGTCCACGATCTCTTGACCCATCTCGCCTCTCATGTGCCGCATGTACCCCTCATTTGGGAGGCGCGGGGCCAGGGCGGTCACGTCCGCTATCTGCTGGGCGCGGATTGGAAATATATAAGTATTTTGGAAAAGGTCTTCCGCGCCCACGGGCACATCCAGTTTTATGATACCCCTGAGCAAACACGGGTCGCCATCGGCACAGCTAAACGCTTGCGCACAACCAAGCCCACGCTGTCGCTCCGAACAGATATCTCTACCTCGGTAATCCGGGCTGGGCTTGCGGCGATGGCCGCAGGACGGGACGGTGAGGAAATGGTGCTGCAAATTGTGTTCGGCCCCTCCTACGCGCCCACCACGCTGCCCAAATATCTGCCCGATCCCCACGCTTCGTTTTTGCAGATCATCTTGGGCAATGTCACGCAGGCGTCGCCGGAAAGCCGAAGCTCCGCAAAGGAAAAGGCGCAGTATCATGGTTTTTACACCACGGTTCGCATCGGTTCTTCCGGCGAAAATACCTTCGGTCACATCTATGGCATTTTAAGCGCCCTCAAGACCTTGGAATCGGCGGGCGTGCGGATGTACGCCGAAAATGAAAAGGCCGGGAAAATCAATGAAGCGCATATACCGTGGCGCTGGCCTCTGAAGTTATCTGTTAAAGAGCTTGCACACTTGCTGCTTCTCCCCGCAGGAGAGGAGGAACTGGCGGGAACGGCGGGACTTCATCCCAAGCCCCTTCCCCCGCCTGAATGGTATCAATCACCCACCAGCCACGAGCGCACCTTTGCGCTCTGCGCCGACACAGCAAGTCAGACCCGCCTGAGCATCTCATCGCGGGACAGCTTGGAGCATACCATATTGCTCGGCCCAACGGGATGCGGGAAAAGCACCGCCATGCTGAATTTCGCAATGGCGGACATTGAAGCCGGTCGCTCGGTGCTGGTTATCGACCCCAAAAGTGATCTTGTGAACGATATTTTAGCACGGATACCCGAAGCCCGCAAGGATGAGGTCATTGTGATCGATGCCTCCGATCCGCATCCTTGCGGCTTCAACCCTCTGGCCTTTAAAAACTACCGCAACCGTCCATTGATTGCCGACGCGATCCTTGCGGCGTTCAAGGAAATTTACAGCGAAAATTGGGGCATCCGAACCGCCGATGTGCTGAGCGCGGCGCTTCTGACGCTGGCGGAAATTGACGGGGCGTCGCTGCTGTGGCTGCCGCCTCTGCTCACCGACGAAACATTCCGGCAGAAAATTACGGCGCAGGTCAAGGATAAAATTGCTTTGAAACCCTTTTGGGAGGGCTTTGAGGCCATGAGGGACACCGAGCGGCGGCAGCACATTGAGCCGACCCTGAATAAATTACGCCAAATTTTACTGCGCCCGGGCCTGCGGAACGTTATTGGGCAAAGCGATCCTAAATTTTCATTGACGGATTTGTTTTACAGGCGGCGCATCGTGCTGGTGCCTTTGAACAAGGGCATTATCGGGGCGGAGAGCGCAAGGCTGCTTGGATCGATGCTCGTAAGCATGGTCTGGACTCTCGCGCTTTCCCGCGCCGGTATCCCGCCGGAACGCAGGCACACCGTAACTGTACTGATCGATGAGCTTCAGGACTACATCGCGCTGCCTACGGATTTATCCGACGCGCTGGCACAGGCGCGGGGCTTAGGGCTAGGCATCTGTGCCGCGCATCAATACCGGGATCAATTGCCGCCGAACATTCGCAGCGGAATCGACGCGAACTGCCGCAATAAGATCATCTTCGGTCTGAACAGCGGCGACGCCAAAGACATGGCGGCGATGGCTCCGGAGCTTACGGCGCAGGATTTTATGAGTCTGCCGCGCTATGAGATTTACACCTCGTTCCAAAATAACGGCAGGAGCACCGGGTGGATCAAGGGGCAGACCCTGCCGCCGCCTCCCGCCCTGCGCACGGCGGCGGAACTGAAAGCCCGGAGCATGGCCGCCTATGGAATGGCCGCCGAGGAGGTGGAGAAGGTGTATCTTGAAATGCTGGAATCTCAGGGCGCGGAGGCACCGGATTTAAGCGACAGCACCATTGGAAGGAGGAAACTCACATGACGAACCGACAGACGAAGGGGTTTTGCGTAAAAAATACGCAGCCGCCGTACATGAGCGGAATGGATCGAATTAAGGGGCATGACTCCTACTGTTATTCCCCCTATAACAGCAGCTTTATGCGGGGAGGCCGCCATGCCTGAACGAGTATCTAAAAAACGATTGGAGGAACTAAGTCGCATCCTAGGTGATCGGGATAAGGCTATCTTAAATTCTATCAGGGAATACCGCTACCTCTACACCGATCAACTACAAAGACTGCATTTTACTGAATCGGCAAACCCGGCCGCTGCGCTCCGCGCTGCCAACCGTAACCTGAAAAAGCTCAGAGAGATGGATTTGATCGCACCCCTTGACCGGCGGGTCGGCGGGATCGTTTCCGGCTCGGGTTCCCTCATTTGGAAGTTAGAGGCCGCCGGTGAACACTTCCTCAGACTGTTAAGCGACCATGCCCACCCGCGCCGAAAGCACTTTGAACCAAGCACATATTTTCTGGCACACACGTTGGCGGTATCCGAATGCTTTGTCCGCATTACTGAAATTTGCAGCGGCAGGAGCGTAAAGCTGACCGAGGTGCGCAATGAGCCGGACAACTGGCGGCCCTACAACAGCGGCGGCAAGATTGTGTTATTAAAACCCGATCTCTTTGCCGTCACCGTTTGCGGCGGTTACGAGGACAGATGGTTTTTCGAGATAGACCTCTCCACCGAATCGCCGGTCAGGATCATTGAGAAGTGCAGGCGGTATCACAAGTATTACCAGAGCAATCTGGAGCAGAAGCAGTTCGGCGTGTTCCCGCTGGTGGTGTGGATTGTGCCGGACGCTGCGAGAAAGCTGAATCTTACGCGGCATATCCAGAGCGAGTTTGCCAAGCTGCCGAACATTTTTACAGTCATTACACCCGACGAATTGGAGGCGCTTATCAGGCAAGGGGCGGGAGAAGGAGAATCCCCATGACAATGACACAGCATGATTCCGGTGTCCCCTAGCCTTGAGGCATGAGGGTTTAGGACAACTAAGCGTACAGAGGTGGGATAAAAGGCCATGAGCGGTCTTGTGGCTTAGCAGTACCTTTTTAGCAACCATAACAGCAGGAGCAAGCATATGAAAAGCACACAGCAAGAAAACCACACATTTACACCAGAGGCGATCCATCAGTTGGCAGTCGATATCGACCGATTTTCTGAGGAATATGACACCTATGGTTATCGCGATGATGTTGATGATACCGAAGAAAATATCCAAGAAATTGAACGCACCATTATCGACGGCGAGATAGCCCCGTTGAAAAAATATCTTCAGGAAATTATCGATGAGGACAATCTGCCAGAGCATATTCAAACTGCCAAACAATTATTGCGCAGATTGAAGTGTACGGCAAAGCCTACTATGGTTCCCGAATAACACAAACACTTTTGCCTGATGGCAGAAAAAAGCAACAGCAAGCCAAAATCCGTTTCGGCCATATATCCAAACCTCTGCTGCGCTTAGTTGCCCCAAGTCCTCATGCAAACAAACACACTTTAACAACTTTAATAAGGAGGTAATCCATGAACAAAACAATTCCCATAGATACGATTCTCGCAGGCGATAGCCTGTCTATCCTAAAATCCCTGCCCGATGACAGCGTTCACTGCTGTGTGACTTCGCCCCCGTATTACGCCCTGCGGGATTATGAAGCCGACGGGCAAATCGGGCGCGAAGCCACACCGGAGGAATATATTGAGCGTTTAGTTGCTGTGTTCCGCGAGATGCGCCGTGTGCTGAGAAAAGACGGCACCTTCTGGCTGAACATTTCCGACACCTACTGCACTAACAAAAATCAGGGCTGCAAGCAAAAAGATATGCTGGGCATTCCGTGGCGGATGGCGCTGGCGCTCCGTGAGGACGGCTGGTATCTGCGTAGCGATGTGATCTGGGAAAAGCCCAACGCCATGCCGGAGAGCGTCAAAGACCGCTGCACCCGTTGTTATGAGCATGTGTTCCAGTTAACGAAATCCAAGCGGTACTTTTACGACGCTTCCGCCATTGCTGAATCCGTTGCATCAGATACAGCGCGACGGATGCGCAGCGGGCGTGGCGGCGTAAATAAATACTCCGGCGGCATACCGGGACAATCGCCACGGGCTATCAACCAACCGCGACCAGCCGGGAGCATACCGGAGGAAAAAATCCCCACTCACCGCAACAAGCGGGATGTGTGGCGCATCAACACCTCGCCGTATTCTGGCGCACACTTCGCGGCGTTCCCGCCCAAGCTGGCGGAGACCTGTATTTTGGCGGGATGCCCTAAAGGTGGCACCGTGCTGGATCCATTCTTTGGCAGCGGCACCACCGGCCTTGTTGCCAAGAAAACCGGGCGGCATTTTATTGGCGTGGATATCAATCCTGCCTACTGCAAACTGGCGGAAAAGCGGATCGGCACGTCGGCGCGGAAATCGCCCGACAGCGCCGCAAAGGAAACAAGCGCCCGGTTAGCCGACCGGCGCGGGAAAAGCGCACACGCGGCCTCTGTCGCGCCCACGGGCGCAAGGAAGGAGGCAGCGGCATGACGGATCAGCAAAAACAAGCCATTCGTGATATGCGGCAGCGGGATATGTCTTACGCTGCTATTGCGGATACACTAGGGATTTCACAGAATACTATCAAATCCTTCTGCCGCCGCGAGAACATATCTGCCAACTATGACGCTGGCGCTCAGGCCGGATGCAAAAACTGTGGCGGCCCATTGACACATTATCCGGGCGCGAAGCCGAGAACCTTTTGTAGTGACAAATGCCGCTATAGATGGTGGAATCACCAGAGGAAATACATTAACCGCAAGCATAACTTAACCTGCTTTGAGTGTGGAACCGGATTTGAATCTTCAAACAAACACAGAAAATTCTGCGGACGCGAATGCTACATCCGCAGCCGTTACGGGGAGGGATTGCCATGAATATAGAGCAATTCCAGCGCGAGAAGGAGTACGGCGCGGCTCTTGCCATTGCCGGAGCACTCCTGAAGCGGAACCTGATAACCAACCCCGAGTACCGCAAAATCAAGGCGGCACTCATCAAGAAACACCGCCCGGTTATCAGTTCTCTGCAACAAGACGCGCCCGACAGTTCCCCCCGACACGGGTGATTCACCCTAAATAGGCGGTCGCACATTACGCACTTTAACAATTCGGCTTGCTTTTTCAGCCACTTTGAGTGATGAATGGACTGCTTGTGCCGGGTAATCGCCACAAAATCAGGAAGGAGGTTATAATTTTGGACACCGCACAGCTTTACCGACGAAGGCATTTGCTTAGGCTAGAACAATACGTTCGCGAACGCTGCCTGCATCGCGTTGTAAAAAATGACGGGATGGAGATACGGCAGATGCTTGAGAGAGATCAGACCATCACCGACTTCAGCCACAAGGGAAACTTTGTGTTTGAAGTAAAAATGCACTGGCCCGGAACAATGCTTATTTGGACGGAGCCTATGGACGAGGAAGGAGAGTATATCAGGATTATCGGCTACAGTATCGAACCATGAAACAGAATACGCGACTGATTGGCGGTGGGAGGCTTCTTTCAAGAAGACTCCCATTTCCATAAATGGAGGTTATGCACATGACAGATACAGAACGCATTCTGCTCACGCGCGGCATTGAGCTATGTTCCGAGTGGGATAAGCACAACGACGCGATGAATGAAGCAGAGCAACAATGGGATCGGCATCACCACGATGAACGGCGTCTGGAAGCGGGTATCCGCTTGGATGAGATTTGCCTGTTGGCAAGATCGCTGGAGATCGCCTCTTATGACGATTTCCGTGAACTTATCCAAAAAAACTATGAATCTACAAAGGAGGAAGACGTATGAACGCCACCATTAAAGAGCAAATCTTAGCTGTCCGCGACACCGGCGAGACCAACATGTTTGACACGAACATGGTTCAGGTCATTGCCAACCGTGAGGGTTTTTATGAGCTTGTGGTTTATCTGGAGGAACATAAGCGTGAGTATTCCCGCTTCATTCTGACAGGCGACACCGAGGAGGACGCATAGATGGATATTCGCTTTGAGGCTAAAAAGCTTCGAGATAACTGGTATGAGGGTCATATCGAATGCTATAGGTTTCAAGCCAAAGTTTATGACACCGGATCCAAATTTGGCATCAACAAAGGCCGTGTCAGCAAACTGTCGGTGCGGGACGATTGCGGAGAGGTTATTGGCTACGACCGGGGATGGGACAAAAAACCAGCCGATGATGAGCATTGGGTAATCCTATGGGAACTGATGAATCGGCTTGAGGAACTCCCTTCCGGCAAGTAAAAACCAATATCACACTTGCTTTTATCGACATTCTGAGTGACTGATAGTGATGTAAAAAATGAAAGGAGCTATTCCAATGAGTATCAACTACAACGTAACAGGTTCTGAGCGCAAGGCGCTTGTGGGGGCGATCAGCGAGATTCTGGTGCTGGAGGCTACATACAAAGGTGCTCCCAGCTTTGCCTATGAAATTGGCAACTGCACGGTGGACAAAAATGGTGTGCTCAGTTTTGCCGATGATGTGACCGACAGCGCAATCACATTACTGGTGGGTGCGCTGAAGGAGCGCGGCTATATTGGTGAATCGGATGATGCCGTTTCCGGCATCCCTGACGAGCCAGCAGCAGAAACACCCGTGGCGGACTCTGTCAGCGCTGATTCGGGCAATTCGCACGAATTGGTTATAGAAATTCCTAGAGAGGGCTTCACCGATGAGGCAATAGAAAATCTGAAAAAGATTATCGCCAGCAAGAAAACGCTGATCGAAAAGGCGCTAGGCGTGTATGACCTGCCATTTAACGATGACTGCATTACGGTTAAAGTGACGGAAGATATGCTTCGGTTCCCGTGGTTTATTCTGCCGGGTATGGACGGTGAGGTCGATGCTTACTCCCGCTTCATCTGCGCCCTGTGCGAGATGGCCAAAACTCAATCACGGGTCACGGCAAAGGAGCAGCCGGTGGAAAATGAAAAATTCGCCATGCGCATCTTCCTTGTCCGCTTGGGACTGAAAGGTCCCGAAAACAAGGCGGTTCGGCGCATTATGCTTGCGAATCTCACTGGCAACAGCAGCTGGAAAAATG
>JBKECY010000032.1:0-5545 GCA_047975025.1 Lachnospiraceae bacterium | reverse complement strand
AATGACTATAACACTTTGGTAAATTTAATGTTCAGACTGAACCGGAAACATGTTCAGAAAAAATCGGAATCAATGTTCAGCTGCTAGCGGAAAACGCGTTCAGTTGAAGCGGAATTTGCAGGTATTGGTAAGATTGTATAACCGCTCAACGCAATTTTCTTCGAAGTTGAACTTATATAGACTAATTATAGTTCCTTCATCTACATCTGCTACGCCCATTGCAAATCCATATAATTCTCCATTATCAACAACAAGCTCTGGAATATATTCATCCGAAATTTCTATAGAAGAAATGGACCCGTCTTCCTTTTTCAAACGGTCAACATAATTCACGCCATTTATATTACTTGTTGTATAAATATATTGCTTATCACATGTAAACTCTGTAATATTAATACGGTCAAGTTCATATTCAGTCACCTCTCCTGAGCTCATATCTATGCCAATAATAACTCCTGCATCTTTTTCTATTGCCTTACCCTGAGGTGCCTCATACAAAACATTATCAAATTCCACTGCATTTCGATATCCATTATGCCCCATATAACCGTATGAATAAAAATCTTCTGCAACCTTTTTCATGTTATCATCAAAATATTCTATCTTTGATTTCTCTAAATATTCAGTAGAATAAATAATGCCTACCGAATATTCTGGTAAATTTTTTCTCTGATCTTTACACCCAACCAATGCCAGAATACCTACCAGCAGTACTGTTGATACTAAAATAGTACGAAAAATCTTTTTCATATTTTACCCTATGGCTTTTTTATTTTTGATATGTATATGATGTATAGGTCTGTGGAGACTGAACGATTTCCATTGGATGAATGGCTACTCCAAATGCCCCCGTATTGAGATCAACTTTATATTTATCTTTAAATGCTGCATAAATCAACTGGGAGCAATAAAACTTGCTTCTTGTCTTTATATCTCAATAATTCCAGTTATATGGTTTACCTCTTTTGCTGTAGCACCAATCAGCCGCACTTATATCTTGAGCCGCTGAAGTTTTTCGAACACCTACACCATAAACCGTCTTTTTCGTCCGATTCCAATCATTATTTCCCGTCGTGACTCCTTTGATAAGTGACTCAACAACAGTATTCTTATTATATACAATTGCTGCATGCCCAGTTGGAAGCAGTCCTTTGTACGCATCTGCTGTAACCAAAATTGCACCTTTTCTGGTTGGATAAGTCCCTGAACTTTTAGCTGCCGATACTCTAAAAGATATAGAAAATGAAATCACCACCACGCACACTATACACATCACTTTTATTGCACTTCTTTTACTCATGTCCCTTCCTCCTCATAATAACATTATTAATTCCTGACATTTATACAAAAAGCATGATTCTGAATACTAAGATATTGAATTAGAACACCTCCTCTTATTTTTCTAATAGCTACTTTCACATTGAACTTAGGAGCATTTACTAATGCACTTTTTATCGCAAGGCCAAATTCAATTTTAGCATCACTATAAACCAACATAAGAATTGTTAATATTGAATCTCCCTTACTCGCATTTTGCTTCTCCCAAATGTAATTAATTAGTGCCTGTTGATTAATGTTATCACATCTACCGTTATGAGTAAATTTGAACCTTTTTTGTTCAATTAAATTATATTTAGTAAGGATTAGGCTACTCTGTAGAGAAATCCTATTACGGTCTGGGGGGGGTGACTTTCCGAGGGTCTTGATTCATTTTCTTCTGTTCGGTCTTGAATAAGTGCTTCCACATACATCGTATAATGCATTCAGATGTAATTGATTAAATATTTTATCTTTTGGAGTAGATTGATAATAGGTATTTGCATCATTAGGATTTCTGCATATGGTCAAATATGAATCATCTCAAGTGTTTTTGGGGGATTCTCACATAAAAAGGAGCAGGGTATGTATCGCTACATACCCTACTCTTGTAGTGCCATTGACTAAATGACATTGCGGACAAGGTCTCTTTTTTCATGGCATATTATTCAATGCATTCCGAAGACAATATATGTATATCCTGCGAATGACTTGAAGCCGTAATCGGTTTGTCCAGAATCGCATAGTCACGCAGCAGCCGCAGTGGCTCATAGCCTTGCAGGAACATGTCCTGCACAATGGTATAGTCAATGTAACCGTTTCGCAGCATTTCCATCGTAGATACCTGCGTGTCATGCGAAACGACGAAGACAGAGTCCTTTTTATGAAGAGTCTTTAAGACATCTCCCACAGCGATATTGGGCGTCGTAGCCATATAGACACAGGAGAGCCGCCCATCTTCTAGCAGAGATTCGGAGAGCTGGCCATAGGCCGCCTCATAGTTTTCATAAGAGTAGATTACACGGCACTGATCTTCCTTGATACCGATTTCCGTAAGGTAGGACAGGAAGCCCTTGACCCGGTTGGTGTGAGAATCAAATTCGGGAAAACCGGACATAACGATAATGTGCTCACCGCCGCGCAGCTGCTTGCCGATAATCTGGGCAGCAACCCGGCCGCTTTGGTAGGCATTCTGCCCCACATAGCAGATGCGCCGGCTCTCCGGGATATCTGAGTTGACCGTAATGACGGGAATGCCCATATCTGCGATCTCATTGATTTTATTGATAATCAGTGTTGTATTCTGCGCACGCAGAGCGAAGCCGCAGACACCCTCGGCAAGCATTTTGTCAATCTCATGTATATATTCATGCGGATTATTGGGTTCACATTCTGTGAGCAGTATCTCGATGCCCATATCCTGACTTTCATCAGCGATTTTGTGGATGCCTCGTGTGACTTCATCCAGAAAAAAACCCGGTGTCTTAGGCAGCAGTACACCTAATTTCTTGGTATTCTTGCTGAGTGCCAGAGCGCGGGCACTTGTGTTGAGTCGATAATCCAGTTTCTCAATTGCGTCCAGAATCTTCTGTTCGGCTGCCGGGCTGACGCTACCGCGCTGGTTCAGTACCCTGTCGACTGTGCCTCTGGAGACACCGGCATATTCTGCAACCATTTTTATCGTGGCTTTCAAGGGATAGGTTTCCTTTCTTTTTATAGATACTATTCTTTTTAAAAGTCTATCGCAAAAAGCTGTAAATGGCAAGAAGAATAAGGCAAAATACGCAGAAAAAAGCAAAGTTTGTGTACGAACACACGAACGTTTGAAATAATGCACAATATTTGCAGCCTTATATCATATTAATTGATGAATTGATAGAAAGTGATTGACATATAGAAATAATAATTATAATATGATTATTATATAGATAATGTGTGCGAGCACACACCATAAGGAGAATAAAATGAAAGTTACGGCATGTATTGATACGTTATTTACAGAGCTTCCCTGGGAAGAAAGAATTGCAGCGGCGAAAGAAGCCGGATTTGATTATTTTGAATTTTGGAGCTGGACGGATAAAGATCTTGATGACATCAGAAGAAGAGCCGAGGAGGCAGGAATCGGCATCAGCGGGTTTAACGGCGATGCAGATTATTCACTCGTGGATCCGACACACAAAGAGCCTTATTTAGAATTCCTGAGCCGCTCTCTGGATGCAGCAGTGCGTATCGGAGCTGAGAGCGTGACGATTCATTCGAATGCACTGGGCGATGGCGGAGTAGTATTGAACTCGTATCCTGAATTATCCGATACGGTGAAGATCTGTTCCATGTTCGATATGTTAAAAGCATCGGCAGCACTTGCGGAAGAGAAGAATATTACCTGCAATCTGGAAGGACTCAATATCATTACAGACCATGTGGGCAACTTTTTGAAAAATACACAGATGGCAGCCGAGATGATTCGCCTGATCAATTCACCGCGCCTTAAGATTCTCTATGATGTGTATCATATGCAGCTGAATGAAGGTGCTATTTGTGATACTCTGACAGAGTATATAGACACGATTGGCCATATTCATATAGCAGATGCGCCCGGCCGTCATGAGCCTGGGACCGGTGAGCTGAATTACACGAACATTATAGCGCATCTGAAGAAACTGAATTACACCGGACGCATTGGCTGTGAACTGTTCCCGCTGGAGACAACAGCGCAGGCGGTAAAAGCAATTTTTGCAGTCATGAATTCATAAAGTACAAGGTGCCATTGGCGGACACTTCTTATTCCTTTGACATACACGAGTTGTTGATAGTTGATAGATTAGGCAAAAGCTCTGCAGATCTCTCTTACAGACTGCAGGGCTTTTGTCTGTGCTTTTTTACAATATAGGATTGACCATAGTATGTACCGTACAGTATATTATGAGTATGTGATACGTCATATGAGGGGCCTTGAGGAAACGTGGAGGAAGAGAAAGTATGAGCAAAGAAAGCAAGGAATCTATAATCGACAGATATATCTATGATGTCATCAGGCGACTGCCTAAGGAGCGCAAGGATGAGGTTTCACTTGAGATACGACAGTTCATTGAGGGTAAGCTGCGGGAGGAACCGGAGCAGACTTTGGAATCGGTGCTGCTTACCTTGGGACCGCCGGCAGAATTTGCCAAGAAGTACAAAAGTCAAGAGCGAAGCCTGATTGGACCTGAGTACATAGATACCTATCTGATGGTCTTAAAAATCGCAGGCATTGTACTGCTGTGTATCTGGGGTGTGACAACGCTGGTGTCCGGGTTTGATCAGGCGGGGTCGCTGCACTGGTTCGTGTCGCTGTTTTGGGATGCCGGTTCTTTGGTCGGCAGTGCGCTGGCGGCATTTGCCGTCATCACATTTGTATTCGCTGTTTTGGAGTATAAGCAGGTCAAATTGCGAAATCCTGCGCAAGATCCATGGACACCGTCGGATCTGCCACCACTGCCGACGGATAAGGCTGTGATTAAGAGAAGCGATTCAATTGTGGGAATCGTCTTTACCGTGGTGTTCATGGCGCTGATTGCCGGGTAGGGCCGGACGGAGAGTACATTTCTTATATTCTCGAGCCTCCCGCTGTCCGACGGAGACTGGGCGCGGCTGCTGCTTCTCACTGTTTTGACCATTGGACTGGCTGACGAGCTGGTCAAGCTGATTATCGGACGTTATGGAATTACGGTCATGGTGAGTTCGATTGTATCCTCCCTGCTGACAATCGTATTGGTCATACTGATTTTTGAGCGATTCTCGGATTATTTTTACGGCATTATGGAATTAATCAAGAGACAGATTGGGGTGACGAGCAATGCCTTCTGGCATTGGCAGTATATTCCTAACTGGATTCTGGCAATCATTATTATAATTACGCTGGGGGAGATGGGGACTGCGATTTATAAGACGCTGCGCTATTCCGTCAAAGGAGAGTAAAGACTAAATATGCAATTGTATTTGAGATGAAAAGGGATAAAACGAGATGAAAAGAGCAGGGGACAGTAAGGAAAACCAACCGCATAGTATCAGAGTGGAAATCAAAAAAATCCTTTTGCTGACCGTAGGTCTGTTTGCGGTGCTCTGTGCTTTTGACCTGCCCCCGATTTTTGTACCAGTCGCAATGTTAGTAATGACCGGTATCCGGTAGGGTAAATCCTTATCAGCTTGACGACATCGTAACATTTCTTGGTGGATTGTTCAAGGGCGG
>JBKECY010000065.1:0-28793 GCA_047975025.1 Lachnospiraceae bacterium | reverse complement strand
CCGCCCTTGAACAATCCACCAAGAAATGTTACGATGTCGTCAAGCTGATAAGGATTTACCCTACCGGATACCGGTCATTACTAACATTGCGACTGGTACAAAAATCGGGGGCAGGTCAGTTATTGATGGCGCCAAAGCGGCAGCAGAAGCAGCAGGTGCCAAGATTACATGTATCGCACCGGATGATATTACAGATGCCGCACAGCAGGTACAGATGATTGAGGATTTCATTTCACAGGACGTAGATATCTTAATTGTAGACCCTAATATTGCAGATTCCGTCGTGAGCGTACTGGATGGTGCTGTTGAAAAGGGTATCAAAGTTGTATTGGTTGATACAGACAGTCCGAATTTTACTGGGGCAGTCACATATGTGGGAACGGCCAACTATGATGCGGCCTACGAAGGTGCCACCGAATTTGCAAGCAGACTTAAAGAAGGCGCCAATGTTGTAATCGCCACAGGACAGCAGGGTGATGATAACCATGAGAAACGTTCTGCAGCGTACAAAGATGCAATGGAAGCTGCCGGCTGTACCGTACTGGATTTGAAATATTGTGATAATTCAGCGGATTTGACAGCAGCGCAAGTAGAAGACTGGATTCAGAAATATGGTGTGGATGGAATTGATGCGGTTATGCGTACGGATGATGATGCTTCGATGGGGGCCGTACAGGCTTTGGCACAAAATGGTGCCTCCGAGAGTATCAAAGTATGCAGCTTTAACGGATTCCAGGTTGCCATCAGCAAGATTGGCGAAGGACTTCTGGAAATGACAATTGCACAGCAGCCCTATATCATGGGTGAAAAAAGCGTGGAATGTGGACTCGGTGCTTTAGAGGGTGAAACCTACGATGAGCAGATTCCGATTGACGTAGAGATTATTGACGCTTCTAACTGGGAAGAATTTGTAGAATAATAGAAGGTGATCACTTGGAAGAGAAGAGAATTGTACTTGAATTAGAAGACGTAGTTAAGACCTTTCCCGGTGTACGGGCACTTGATGGGGTATCCATACAGCTAAGAAGCGGTGAGATTCATGGTCTGATTGGTGAAAATGGTGCCGGTAAATCGACTCTGATCAAAGTATTGACCGGTGTATACGCGCCCGAAAGCGGCGCAGTACGCTGTGATGGCAGAGAGGTTATGTTTCGATCGCCGCAGGAAGCCAAGCAGCAGGGTATCTCTTGTGTCTACCAGGAATTAAATATTGTGACTGAGCTTAACGCGGTTGACAACATGTTTTTGGGGAATATGAAACGCAAGAAGAACAGTGTTTTTCTGGATTACGGTACAATGGAGGCAGAGACTATGGAGGTTCTGCACTCCATGAACCAGGAGGTGGAACCGCACATTCCCTGCGGACGTATGGGAATGGGCCAGTTGCAGATGATCGAAATCGGCAAATCTGTCCTGATGGATTCCAAGGTTCTGATTCTGGATGAACCTACCTCAAGTCTGGGCGAGGAAGAATCCAAAGAACTGTTTAAAACCTTGAACCGGCTCAAAAGTCAGGGAATCGCGATCCTGTTCGTATCCCATAAATTAGAAGAAATCTTCGAGTTATGCGATGTGGTGACAGTTATGCGTGATGGCGCCCATATTATCACGGAAGATTCTAAAAAAATGACGAAGGACGATCTGATTTTTCATATGGTTGGCCGAAGTCTCAAAAACCTGTTTCCCAAAATCGAGATCCCAATCGGCAAGACAGTTCTGCGTGTAGAAAAACTGACTCGAAAAGGTGTCTTTAAGAATATTAATTTTGAAGTAAAAAGTGGTGAGATTTTAGGCTTTTCAGGTCTGGTCGGTGCAGGGAGGACAGAAGTATTCCGGGCCATATTTGCAGCGGATGAGTTGGACGAGGGCAGAATCTATGTCAACGAAAAGCGCTGTACAATCAAAAGTCCGCAGCAGGCAATACGCAGTAAAATCGCATTTCTGACGGAAGACAGAAAAGGGCAGGGACTTGTATTAGAAGAGAGCATCAGCAAAAATATTGCAATGGTCAATATGAAGACACTGACGCATGGACTGTTCTTAAGTGATAAAAAGATCAGCCGTCAGGCCGCAGAAGCAGTCAGCCGTCTTAATATCAAGACGGATACCATAGAAAAAAAGTGGGTGAGCTAAGTGGCGGGAACCAGCAAAAGGTAGTCATTGCCAAGTGGTTAAATACAGATGCGGATATTTACATCTTTGATGAACCGACCAGAGGCATTGACGTAGGTGCCAAATTCGAGGTTTATACGATTATTAACGAGCTTGCCAAGATGGGCAAGGCGATTATCATCATCTCATCAGAACTGCCGGAGATTCTCGGTATGTGCGACAGGGTTCTTGTGATGCGCACCGGTAAGATTACCGGAGAGATTGACAGAGACAGCGAATTCTTTAATCAGGAAACTATAATGAAAGCAGCGTGGGAGGTCACAGGCTATGAATGTTAGAGTAAAACCAAAGTTCAAATTCGAAAAAATATCTAAGATCCTGGGGCCGTTGATTGCGTTATTGGTACTGGCACTGCTGCTTACCATAGTAACAGACCAGTTCTTTAAAGCCAGCAATCTGCTGAACATTCTGCGCCAGGCATCAATCAATGCATTGGTTGCATTCGGAATGCTCTTCGTGCTTTTGACAGGAGGAATTGATTTATCGGTCGGAGCCACCATTGCCAGTGCCGGGTGTGTTATTGGTATCGCGATTAAGGCGGGGATAACGAACACGTTCCTGCTGCTGCTGATCGGTTTATTATGTGGTGCCATTATTGGCCTGGTCAACGGACTGTTGTTCACCAAATTGGATTTGCCGCATCCGTTCGTATCCACGCTGGGTACGCAGCTGTTCATCCGGGGGTTCTGTCTGTATATTACGGGCTCGGCATCGTTATCCGGCTTTTCCAAAGGTGTTATGTTTCTGGGCTCAGAAAGCTTTCTGGGATTCCCCATATGTTTTTTGCTGGTAATTGTCGTTGGAATCCTCTCCTCACTTTTCTTGAACAAGACGGCTTACGGACGCTATATTTATTCAATCGGAGGTAATCGGGAAGTTGCCCGGCTCTCAGGAATTCCTGTAAAGCCGCTGCTGAACCTGACCTATGTGCTTTCGGGAGTATTGGCAGCATTAGCCGGTATCGTGATGATCGGGCGTGTCAGTCTGGCTTATCCGACAGCAGGTGAAGGCTATGAAATGAATGCCATTGCAGCCTGTGTTATCGGCGGGGCTTCATTCAACGGCGGCAAGGGCAGTGTCAGCGGAACCTTAATCGGCGCACTGATTATAGCGGTTCTCAATAACGGATTGAATCTGCTGGGTGCACAGTCGGATGTTCAAAAGATGATTCTGGGTCTGGTCGTAATTTTAGCTGTATTAGTTGATGTCGTCCGCGGAAAGCAGGAGCTAAAAGCCAGAAGACTTAAAAAAGCGGTGTCCTAAAGGCAGGCAGATAACAGTAAAGATAAAAAACAGACATTTTGAGGCCGGTAAAGGACAGATACCAAACAGGATTAAGATAGTGCTAACTACATCGCTGCGTTATAATCATTGTGTATCGACACGATGACACACGATGACGATGAAAGAGGTAGCACTATGACTTCAAAAGAACGAGTAAAGGCGGCGTTTGCACACAGACAGCCGGATAAAGTGCCGATGGATTTCGGCGGAATGGGCTGCTCCACCACACATGTAACGAATGTAGCCAAGCTAAGAGAGTATTATGGTCTGGAGAAAAGACCGATAAAGGTATTTGATATTTTTGGTATGACCGGAGCTATGGATGAAGATTTAAAGGAAGCTATCGGTACGGATGTCGAGCAGATCACACCATTTAACGCAAGCTTTGGACTGCGTACGGACAGGGACTGGAAAGAATTGTCCTATATGGGAGTGGATCTGCTGGTGCCGTCCGAATGTCAGATTACTGATGATGGCAGAGGCGGCTGGTATATTTATCCGCAGGGTGATACGAGTGTTGCACCAAGCGGGCATATGCCGGCCGGCGGCTTCTACTTTGATAACGTAGAGAGGGTGGAGGAAGTAGACGAAGATGCCCTGGATTTTATGGACAACTGCGAAGAGTATACGCCCATTTCTGACGAGCATCTGGCATACCTTAGGCAAGTGGCTAAGACTTATCAGGCGGACACAAAGAAACGCGCGGTAGTGCTTGACCCGGGTGGTGCCGCTCTGGGAGATGCGGCCTTTATCGCAGGCCCTTCACTCAAGCATCCCAAAGGAATACGAACCGTCTCGGACTGGTATATGGCTCCGCTTCTGTACCCGGAGTATGTTCATGAAGTATTCGAATATCAGACGGATATGATGATTCAAAACTGGAGCAAAATTTTTGAGGTATTGGGAGATGTTGTAGATGTGGCTTATATATGCGGTACAGATTTTGGCAACCAGCTTTCTCTTATGTGCTCGCTGGAAACCTTTGATGAGTTTTACAGACCGTATTATCAGAAGATGAACCGGTGGGTTCACGAAACAGCAGGGTGGAAGACACTGAAGCATTCCTGTGGGGCGGTATTTGATGTCATCCCGCATCTGATTGAAAGCGGATTTGATTCTTTGAATCCTGTACAATGCTCGGCAGCGGGGATGGATCCGCAGCGTCTAAAAGATGCCTATGGGGATCATATGGTATTCTGGGGCGGCTGTGTAGATACACAAAAGGTACTGCCCTTTGGAACCGTACAGGAAGTTAAGGAGCAGGTAAAACGACGCTGTGAGATTTTCTCAAAAGGAGGAGGTTACGTATGCGCCTCCATTCATATCATACAATGCGGTGTACCGTTAGAGAATATCGTCGGTATGATAGATGCTATACACGAATATAATGGCGACAGATAAATCTAAATCAACAAGAGGTGTTCCCTTGCGTAATGCAGGGGGACACCTCTTGTTTTAGAAATCTGTTACGACTCTGTGGGCGGCTCGGCTTCGAGCTGCTTTTCGTATTCCGGAAGAATGTACTTTTTTCGATAGGACATGGGCGACAGCCGGACAAATTTTTTGAACTGTACATTAAAATGACTTAAACTGTCAAATCCCACTTCGGCGGCGATGTCTGTAATAGACCGGTTCGAAAAAACCAAAAGTGACTGGGCTTCACCTATGCGCCGTCGCAGTATATATTGAATGGGAGAATAGCCCAGCTTACGTTTGAATAGGTGTGACAGATAGGACTGGCTGATATAGAAGCGATTGCTGATGCTCTGCAAAGACAGCATATCGAAATAGTTCTCATCAATATAGTCCTTAATCTCTTTTAGGAGCAGACAGTCGTTTTGGTGTGCCGCAGTGACAGACTCTCCCCGTTCCTCAAATGCATGCAGTACAAAGGTCAACAGTGCCTGCGTAAAGTACTGGCTGGTCTCTTGCCGCGTCGGTGATTCCTGTGCCAGCGATTCAAAGATATACTCAAAAATCGTGTCCAGCAGCGTAAAACTGTCGTTTAAATTCAGGACAGGTGAAATACCGGCGGGCAGAAGATGATTTTCAGGCAGGTCTTGTATAAAAACGTTGGCAATTGCGATTGAGAACATGGAAAGTTCCCGGTTGAATTGCGGCACTTCATCATGCAGAACGCCTGAGTTGCATACGACCATAGTTCCGGGAGCCAGGTCGTAATGTGTATCATCTACGATATAGCAGCCGGCTCCGCTTCGGATGAACAGCAGCTCCAGCCGGTCATCATGATTGTGCAGGATTCTGGGATGTTGTGTGAAATTTACATTGATATTGCTCGCCGTAAGCAATGTGGGACATCGTCCGTCCTTAAATGAGGGCGAAAACTCCTTGTTCGCAAAACTTAAGATCATAACAAAACCTCCGCTTTTCGTTATTGTTGTGAAGTAAAAGTTCAGCATTTATAACAGGTAACCTTTTTTATAATTATATAGCAGCAGTGACAGAAAATCTATAAATTCCAAAGTAGAATGCAGGAAAGCACAAAAAGGAGCTGTAAAGCACAAAAAAACACCTGTCAAAGAGCAGGATTGTGAAAAAAACCGAATCACAGACCATAAAACGAATATGTATATAATGTATAAGAATATTAAATAATATGAATATAAATAATGCGTTATATCCATATATGAAAAAGTAAAAGAGCAAAATATCGATAAAATACACATCAAAAACCGATAAATACTAGAAATAAACAACAGGAATGTAAAAGCGGCATGACCCTATCTATTATATACTATTGTTGTGTCGATACAAGAACAATGCGCAGATAACAAATGAGCAATGTAACCGTAGGAAGGTTAGGAGGACGAAACATGAAGAAGAAAGTAATAGCAATGCTACTGGCACTTGGTGTGATAGCAGCTACACTTGCAGGCTGTGCGGATACACAGAGCAGCAGCTCTGCTGATGACAGTGCACAGACTGCGGACAGCGGATCCGGTGAGAAATATGTAATCGGTATGGCAATCGCTACCTATGATGATCAATGGCTGTCTTATATGGTAGACGGCATGGAGGCGTACGCCAAAGAGAATTCCGATGAATTCGAGTTCAAATTTGTAGATGCACAAAATGACAGTAGTATCCAGCTGGGACAAATAGAAGAATTTATTGCATCGGAGGTAGATGCAATTGTAGTAAATCCTGTGGAAACGGAGAGCTCGGCGCCGATTACAGATGCATGCAAAGAAGCGGGAATTCCTGTGGTATCCGTCAACCGCCCGTTTGCCAATCAGGACGATGCGCTCTCATACGTAGGCGGTGACTCCAAACTCTCAGGTACCTTAATTGCAGAATATATGGCAGAGCAAAATGATTATAAAGGCAAGGTGGTTGTATTAGAGGGTACACTGACGCATGAGGCGGCTGTTCTTCGGACAGAGGGAATTGAAGAAGCAATCGCACAGTATCCAGATATGGAAATCGTGTACAAGCAGACCTGTGACTGGCAGCGGGCAGAAGCGATTTCTGTGATGGAAGATTTTATTCAGTCCGGTCAGGAATTCGATATTGTGATTGGTGAATGTGATGAAATCATGATAGGTGCCTGCCTGGCAATGGACAGCGCAGGAATTGAATATGGAGTAGGAAAAGACGTACAGGTCGGTGGTATCGATGGTACACCGGACGGACTTGAATATCTAAAAAGCGGAAAATCAACAGGCGATGTATTCCAGGATGCCATTGGACAGGCAGAAGGTTCGATGGATGCCGCTATGGCCGGAGCGAAAGGTGAGACGGAAGATGTGCAGGCTGAGAATCTGATTCCCTACATGCTGATTACGCCGGATGAAGCAGACGAATATCTGGCACTTTGGGAATAGAGTAATACGGCAGACTGCACCAAATGCTGGAAAGGCGGAAAATATGGGAAATTCTAATACGGAATATATACTTAGTGTCAACAAGGCAACCATGCGATTCCCCGGAGTCCTGGCCTTGGATGAGGTCGATCTGCATATCAGAAAAGGTACGGTACATGCGCTGATGGGTGAAAACGGCGCAGGAAAATCCACACTGATGAAAATACTCATAGGAATCAATCAGCCACAAGAAGGAACCGTAGTATTTAAAGGGAAAACGCTGAAAATCAATTGCCCTAATGACGCCTTGATGGCTGGCATAGCAATGATTCATCAGGAACTTTCTCCTATACCTGAAATGACGGTCGCAGAGAATATATTTTTGGGACGGGAAGAGATGAGAGGGCTGTTTGTCCGGGATAAAAAGATTGCTGAAAAAACCAGAAAAATCCTCAGTAATCTGGAAATTCAAAACATCGAGCCCCACCAGAAAATGAAGACATTAAGTACAGGACAGACTCAAATGGTAGAAATTGCCAAAGCTGTGTCGTATGATGCCTCACTGGTCATCATGGATGAACCGACCTCGGCGATTACGGAAAAAGAGGTGGCGCACTTATTTAAGATTATCCGATGCTTGAAGGAAAAGGGGGTATCCATCATTTATATAACCCATAAGATGGATGAAGTGTTTCAAATTGCGGACGATGTTACGGTTCTGCGCGATGGTAAGTTCATCGCGCGCAAACCGGCCGCGCAGCTGAACAAAGAGACGCTGATTGAGCTTATGGTAGGGCGCTCGCTCGAGAACATTTTTCAAAAGGAGCAAGCCGAGATTGGAGATGTTGTACTCGAAATCAAGAATTTCACACGCAAAGGCGAATTCAATAACATCAGCCTTAGCGTGCGCTCGGGAGAAATACTTGGATTAGCAGGCTTAATGGGCGCTGGCCGCTCTGAGCTTATGATGTCTCTTTTCGGAGCCACCAAAAAAGAGACGGGAGAGGTCTACTTAAGAGGCAGGCCGGTTGCAATCAACTCTCCGAAAGATGCAATACAACACAAAATGGCGTTTTTGACAGAGGACCGCAAGGAGACGGGACTGTACCTGTGTCTTACCTGTCTGGAAAATATCGTCATGGCAAGTGTGGATGACTTTAAGAAAGGCCCCCTGCTCGATGACAGAAAAATCAAAAGCACGTGTGAAAATGAAGTGGAAAAATTCGGAATCAAGACACCTTCCGTAAATCAAAGAACGGAGCTCTTAAGCGGCGGAAATCAGCAAAAACTTTTGCTGGCCCGCTGGATGCTGACAGATCCGGATGTATTAATACTTGATGAACCAACACGCGGAATTGATATCGGAGCCAAATCCGAAATCTACCGGCTCATGGTCGAACTGGCCAAAGAGGGCAAAGCAATCATTATGATCTCCTCGGAATTGCCTGAAATCATAGGAATGAGTGACCGCGTAATCGTTATGCATGAAGGAGAGTTAGCGGGAGTGCTGGATAGTGCGGAAGTCTCGCAGGAGAAAATACTGGCGTTCGCTTCAGGCGAGACCAACCGGAACTGACAGCAGACATGCAGAAGCGGAGGACAGAAATCCGCACATTTTAGGAGGGAACGATTCATGAACAGAGCAAGAAAAGAGATAGGCAAAGACTTGCTGGATAAATACGGAATGGTATTTGTACTTCTGGCGATGGTAGTGGTTTTGTCAATTCTCTCACCACAATTCTTTAAAGCAAGAAACTTTGTGAATATACTTAAGCAAATATCCGTATATGCCATCATCGGATACGGAGTAACCAATATTATCATTACAACAGGAATTGACCTGGGGCTCGGCTCCTATATGGCGCTTGCCGGAGTCATTGCGGCGTTATTGAACCAGAAGTTTGCCCTGCCGGCACTTGTAGCGATTCTGGGTGGAATTCTGATTGGCTGTCTGATTGGTCTGATCAATGGCGTTATTATTTCTTTTACTGGAATTGCACCGTTTATCACTACGCTGGGCATGACGACGATCGTCAGGGGCATTGCGTTGATTCTGACGAATGGCAAGCCAATCTCACGGCTGACATCAGGATTTACCTGGTGGGGAAGCGGTACCGTATTGGGGATTCCGACACCGATCTTCTTTCTGATTCTGATGACTATAATCAGCTGGCTGCTGCTGGATCATATGAAGTTCGGAAAATACACAAGAGCGATAGGCGGCAATGAGAAGGCAGCGGTTATTTCTGGTGTTAATATCCGAAAATATAAGATTTTGATTTATACCTACTGCGGCTTTTGCTGTGGCCTGGCGGGTGTTATACTGGCAGCACGTGTAGCCTCAGGACAGCCCGGAGCTGCGGAGGGCTATGAGCTGGATGCGATTGCCGGCAGTGTAATCGGCGGTACCAGCATGTCCGGCGGTGTGGGAACTGTCTTCGGCGCACTGATTGGAGCCTTGATTATAGGTGTTATCAATACGGGACTTAATCTAATGAATGTGTCCTCGTATTGGCAGGAGGTTGTAAAAGGTGTGATTATAGTTATTGCTGTTATTGCGGATGAAAAAAAGAATCATAAAAAATCATGAGCTTATGCAAAATGAGTTCGTGAAACCAGACTCCTTTTATGGTATAATTTAAATACAAGTATTTGAAAGTATTAATTAGCCTTAATCGGAGGTACGTCATGATACAATGTTTTGTAAAAAGGAACTTCCAGAGTCAATTCATGGAGAACACGACACCGCGGCTGCTATCAGCCAGTAATATACATTTGGATTATGCACATCACACACGTATACTTCATAAGCACGATGACATCTTTGAGCTGCTTTTTGTCAGAAGCGGTTCGGGGGAATATATCATTGAGAATCAGTACTACAATCTAAAAAAAGGTGATATTGTCATCTGCAACAGCGGAACCTTGCATGACGAGGTACTAAAAGAGGACGATACGATTTGCAGTTATGCACTGGCCATTGACCAGATCCATCTGGAGGGGCTGCCGGAGAATCATCTGATTCCACAGGATGTTTCTCCTATTATATCCGCGGCGGAGTATTTTGAGACATTCAATGTGACGCTGCGCTCCATATTTGATCTGCTGGTATCAAATGGCAAAGATGTTGAGGAGACCTGTCACCATCTGATGATGTCGGTTCTAAGCCTGACACTTAAGCTGATCAAAGAGAAAGCGACAGTGGAAAAAAGCACTGTAACTGAGGATTCGACACTGGGAATGCGGATTCGTAAATATATCGATTCGCATTATATGGAAGATTTGTCACTGCAGTCTATTGGAGACGAGTTCAGAATCAATTTTTACTATTTGTCACACTTATTTAAAAAAGAGATGGGGTATTCGCCTATGCAGTATGTACTCCGGCGCCGTATCGGCGAGGCGCAGACGATACTGATTACTACAAATCGAAGCATTACGGATATTGCTTCTTCCGTTGGCTTTAATAACCCCAATAATTTCAATATTCAGTTTACAAAGTATGTGGGACTTTCACCCAGAACCTATCGCAGAACCTATACGCAGCTAGAAAGTAAATAGAGCAGTAAGGCAAAAAAGCAGCCTGAACTTTGATATTTCCAAAGTTCAGGCTGCTTTTTGCTATAACCAGAAAAGAAGCTTATTGATAAAAATGTGCTTTTTTTTGATAAAAAACAGCAAGATTGTAACGTTTTTATAAAAAATGTAATGTATACAAGAAGCAATTTGTGAAAGACGCTTGAAGAATCGGTCAAAACACACGAATTGTGTATTTTGTAAGTAAAAGATGAAACAGCAAGAATTATAGTGCACAATAAAATGCACAAACATATAATAGAACACATAGTAAATGGTGTTTTATAACAAAAATATGTAAAAAATAGAGTCAAAAAAGGTAAAAATGATGAAAACTCAGGGTGTGCACGAGAACACAATGAATTTTGTATAAAAATTATCCAGATATCCTATGAATTCTCTGGGCATTATGGTTAAAATCGCTTTTTGCGGAAGTTTTGCGGGAAATGCGAAAAGCGTTTTTATAAAAAGCCGGTTTTTTAAGAGTTGTAGTACCGGCGTTGGACACTATTAATCAATTTTTTAGGAGGAATTGTTTATGAAGAAGAAAGTTCTATCAGTTTTACTCGTACTGGCAATGTCCTTTTCGCTGGCAGCCTGTGGCTCAAGCGGAAGCTCAACTGATTCGTCAGCAACAGATGCGGCGGCTACAGATGAGAGCACAGATGATACGACAACGACGGAAATCAAAGTAGGCTTCGTCGTAAAATCGTTAGCAGATCAGTACTGGATTTTGATGCAGGCGGGGGCGACGGCAGCAGCAGAGGAAAATGGTGTGAATCTTACCTTTATTGCACCTAATTCTGAGAGTGACGTGGCAAAGCAGGTTGAAAATATTGAGACACTGACTGCCGATGGTGTAGATGTTTTGTGTATTGCTCCGTCGAATGATGAAACAGTTCTTCCTGCACTGGAGCAGGCAGTTTCTGAGGGCATCAAGGTCATCGCTGTTGATACGGATTCTTCACTGGCTGATAAAGTTGCTTTTATCGGTACCGGTAATGAGTCAGCTGCTTATGAAGGCGCGCTGTGGGCCGGAGAGCAGATTGGAGAAGGCGGTACAGCCATTATCCTTCGAGGCAGACTGGGAGATGCAACGCATGATGACAGAGAAGCTGGAATCACACAAGGCTTAGAAGAGAGTGGTGTAGAGATATTAGAAGTACAGGCGGCTGATTCCACAGAGGAGAAGGGATTAAGTGTTACTGAGAACCTTCTGCAGAAATATCCGGATGTGGATCTGGTGATCACAACGGCGGATTCCATGGCAACCGGAGCATACAATGCTGTTAAAGCAAGTGGCTCATCTGCTCAGGTATATGGATTTGACGGAACGATTCCGGTTGCAAAACTGGTAGCGGAAGGTGAAGTTCTTGGCACAACGGCACAGTCTCCCTATGAGATGGGTGTACTGGCGATTGAAAATGCAATTAAAATCATGAATGGAGAAACCATTGACGCTGTTATTGATTCAGGACAAGAAGTAATCACAAAAGACAATGCAGCAGAGTTTGTAGCTGATTTGGAGGCAAAAGCCGGCTCATAATGTTTACCTGTAAAAAGCATAGTTTTAAAATACGTCCTTGAAACTGCTTCAAGGACGTATTTTGAAAAAACTCTAGAAAGGCGGTTGTGATGTGAATGACATTATAATGGAATTAAAAAATGTTACAAAACTATTCCCCGGAGTCATTGCCCTAAAAGATATGTCCTTTCAGGTACAAGCAGGAGAGGTACATGGTCTGGTAGGCGAAAACGGTGCAGGTAAATCGACACTGATCAAAGTGTTTACAGGAGTCAATCAACCTGAAAAAGGCGAAATCTTCATTGACGGTAAGCCGATTGTACTGTCGAATCCTAATATAGCCAAGAAAAATGGCGTTGGTTGTATCTATCAGGAGCTTAACATAGTGCAGGAGCTCAGTATTACGGACAATCTTTTCATTAATTTTTATCAAAAAAAAGGTGTTTTCCTTGATTATACATATATGCACAAGAAAGCTGCAGAAATCATGAAGCAGCTGGGGCAGGACATAGATCCTCGAACCTTGTGCGGCACATTGGGTATCGGTATCCAGCAGATGGTGGAAATCGGTAAATCTATTTTATCTGAAGCGAGAGTTATTATTATGGATGAGCCGACGTCTTCTCTATCGGCGAAGGAAGTAAAGCAGCTGATGGAAACTGTCCATATACTGCGTGAAAAAGGAATTGCCATTATATTTATCTCGCATAAACTCGAAGAAATATTTGAAATCTGTGACCGTATTACAGTTATCCGCGATGGGCAGCATATCAGTACACATACAGTAGATGAGGTGACGCACGAAAGTCTGATTCGCGATATGGTCGGAAGAAATCTGGAAGATCTCTTCCCCAAAGAGGTATATCCACAGGGCGAAGAATTTCTGCGCGTCGAGAATCTGGAGAGTATCGGAGTGGTACGCAATGTCGGATTTCATGCCTATGGCGGTCAAATCCTTGGATTTGCAGGTCTGGTTGGTGCCGGACGTACCGAAACGATGCGCCTGATTTTTGGTGCGGATGTGGCAGATGCCGGAAAAATTTTTATTAAAGGTAAGGAAGTACAGATCCAAAGTCCGGGTGATGCAATCCGCCATAGAATTGCATTTGTTACCGAAGACCGCAAGGGCGAGGGATTGATTCTGGATGCTTCAGTGACCAACAATCTATTCCTTGCTACCATTGACCACGATGCAAAGCATGGTTTTTTGAACCAGAAAAAATATGAGCAGGTGGGAGTTGAAAATGTGGAGACCTATTCCATTAAGACTCCGTCGCTGGCAACACCGGTTGGTACGCTCTCGGGAGGAAACCAGCAGAAGGTGGTAATTGCCAAGTGGGTAAATACGGACGCTGAAATCTACATTTTTGATGAACCGACCCGAGGTATTGATATCGCTGCTAAAATTGAGGTCTACAATGTAATGAATGCGCTGTGTAAAGCGGGTAAATGCGTAATTATGGTATCTTCTGAATTGCCGGAAATCCTGGGCATGAGTGATCGGGTGCTTGTAATGAGACGAGGCAAGATCATGGGTGAGATATCACGCGGAGAAGAACATTTCAATCAGGAATCTATCATGAAAGCGGCATGGGGAGGTAAATTAGCATGAACAATACTGGAAAAACGATAAAACGGGCCATTGGAAAACTAGGACCGCTTCTGGCACTGATTTTGCTTATGATTGCATTGGCAATTATTACAGAAGGCAGATTTGTGACCATATCCAACTTAATGAATATTTTGCGTCAGACACCGATTATTGCGTTGATGGCAGTCGGTATGCTGTGCGTTATCCTGCTGGGTGGTATCGATTTGTCCGCCGGTTCACTGCTGGCAATCTCGATTTGTACCGCCGGTGTTTTTATGCAGAACTTTGGAATCAACAATGCGTTTGTTCTGATCGTAGTCTGCCTGGTAGTAGGTATCCTTGCAGGATCAATTAATGGTTTGTTGCTGACGAAGCTGCATCTGCCGCATCCGTTTATTGCCACATTGGGCATGAAAAACATTTGCCGTGGACTTGCACTTTTGATTACAGGAGCTACCGCTATTTCAGGTTTTCCCAAAGGTGTTACATTTGTGGGAACAACGAATATCGGCGGACGAATTCCGATTTCCTTTATTCTGACTCTGGTTATGTATGTCATTATGCATATTTTCCTTACAAGAACCGGTCTGGGACGAAAGATCTATTCTTTCGGCGGTAATCAGGAAGCAGCAAGATTAGCCGGAATTAATACGGACCGCGTACAGGTATTCTGCTATGCAGCCTCTGGTTTCTTCTGTGCTATGGCAGGTATCGTCTATATGGGACGCTTGAATTCAGCTGTGCCGCTGGCTTCGCTGGAAGGTGATTTGGATGCCATTGCTTCCTGTATCATCGGTGGTGCCTCATTCTTAGGTGGAAAAGGTAATGTATGGGGAACCTTCATTGGCGCAATTATGATAGCGGTTATCAGAAATGGCTGTGACCTTATCGGTGTATCTTCCGACCTGCAGCAGATTGTTATAGGTGCTGTTATTATTGTCGCAGTATTTGTAGATGTTGTCAGAACACAGGTAGAAGCCAAATCCAAGAGACTGGCAGTTGCCAAATTAGTGGAAGAGTAAAGGAGAGCGAAATGGACTTGCGGCTGGGTGTCATAGGAACAGGAGCAATCGGACGGGAACATATCAAACGATTTACAGAAAAAATCACCGGCTGTACGGTAACAGCAGTGTCAGATATTAACCAGGAGATGGCTATGACAGTTGCCAAACAGTATGGGATTCAGCATTTTGCTACCGGGGAAGAGCTGATTGCCTCGGAGCAGGTCGATGCCGTTGTGGTGACATCGTGGGATGAAACACATGCCCAATATGTCCTTGCTTCCATTGCACATGGTAAGTACGTATTTTGTGAAAAACCGCTGGCGACCAAGAGCGAGGAGTGCAGGAAAATCGTTGAGGCCGAGGTCGCATTCGGTAAGAGAATTGTGCAGGTCGGATTCATGAGACGGTACGATCCTGGATATACGGCTCTTAAAAATGTGATTCAAAGCGGAGCGATTGGCGAGCCCTTGATCATTCATGCCTGCCATAGAAATATGACGCATACGGATACCATGACTTCGGAAATGTCAATCAAAAATTCAGGAATTCATGAAATTGATATTTTCCGCTGGCTGTTGGAGGATGAGTATGTAAAGGGGCAGGTGGTATTGCCGCGCGCCAATCAGTATGCAGCCCAAAATGGACTGCAGGATCCGCAGATCATGATGCTGCGGACGACAAAAGGTATTGCAATTGATGTGGAGATATCCCAAAGTTCCGGCTATGGATATGATATACAGTGCGAAGTGGTCGGGGAGTTGGGGACTGCCAAGCTGCCGACGCCGGCCTCAGTTATCACAAAACTTGCGGGGCAGTGTGCTTCGGTGATTCAATCCGGTTGGGAGACGCGTTTTATTGAGGCATACGATATTGAGTTCCAGACCTGGGTGGATGCGGTGAAGGCGGACCGGATTACCGGACCGACCGCCTGGGATGGATATGCGGCGTGCAATGCGGCGGAAATTCTTGGTGAATGCAGAGTCCTGCAGTCTGAGCAAACAATCCCGCAGCTGAGCAAACCTTCCTTTTATGAACTATAAAAAGCGAGCTGTCACGTTAACGTTCAAAACGTAAAGTGACAGCTCGATTTTTTGCTTTTTTTATCGAACCGCGTCTTTGAGTGCCCGGACATCCTGCTTGACGATTTCGAAATAGTCAGGATTTAAATGGCGCATGGGGAGCAGCTCATACAGATTTTCTATGATGAGCCAGCCGTTGTAGTCCTGCTCTTTTAAAAACTGAATACTGCCGGCAAAATCAGCAACTCCGGTTCCAAGAACCGCATTGGCAATACAGCCTTGTATACTGTCCTTGACATGAAGCTGTGGATACATATAAGGATAAATTGCCCGAAGAATATCGACCTGCTTGTATTCAGTGAAGAAGGTGTAGTTGTCACTGTCGTAAAAAAGATGAAAGTTTTTACGGTCTACTGCCTGCACCAATTCGATTTGTTTGAGGGCAGACATTGGGTTCTCGGAAGCAATCGCGATTCCCTTATCCTCGGCATAATCACAGATGACCTGATAGCGGGCAACCAGATTGGCGAAATCTTCTTCTGTTTTAACGGCGCTGGCGTTAAAATTAGAGAAGAACACGAGAGGAATTTTCATGTAGACAGCCGCATTTACTGCGCCAATGGCAGCGCGCAGTGTGACAGCACCGTCGGGCTCAGACTCCGGGGCGAAGAAGCATACGTTGTCGCCGTCGCTGCAGCCGATGTTAGGATACTCAATACCATAAGTTTGCTGCTCTTCAAGGTACATATCCTGAATTCTGCGTTGTGACAGCGCCCAGCCGTTTTGGTGAGAGCCGTATTCGATGGACATCCCATCCAATCCGAATTCAGAGACCAGACGCGGAGCGAAGACCCCTGTGCCGGGAAAAGAAAAATTACAGATACCTAATTTTGCATTCATATACGAAACCTCCTTTTTAATATAGTTTGATTATATAAGGTTTTGAGAAAAAAACACTATAATTGTTGTTGCTATTTGCAAATAGAGCAATAATTATAGTGTTTTCAAAAGGGAGAACGTAGTAGTATAATAGTAGAAACACTACCGAAGCGTAGTCTTATCAAAGTCACCAATCGAATGTATGATATATATTGTGCAAAAACTCCAATTTCATGGTTGATAGTCCATGTATTGGAGTTTTTGCTGTCTTATGGTATTGGCATGCTAGATTACATCAACCCAGGTATTTCCGCTCTGGTGGCTTTTGACACAGGCATGTACGAACTGCATTCCTTTGACACCGTCATCAATCGTAGGGTAGGTAAAGGAATCCGGTGTGCTGTCAGAAAGCCTGGCCAGAAGAGTTTCACAGAAAGAGCGGTAGATATTTCCAAAAGCTTCGAAATAGCCTTCCGGATGACCCGCAGGCAGCCGGCACAGCCGATTGCATTCTTCGGTCATATACTCCCGGTTTACGGAGTATTTCTGTGTGGGTTCATTAATTCTGGTGAAATACAGGCTGCCGGGGCTGGCGTGACGCCACTCCAGGGAACCCTTGCTTCCGAATACCCGCAGGCGCAGCTCGCATTCGAAGCCGATGGCAATCTGTGAGGCCCACATAGTGCCAGTAACCGCATTGCCGTAGTCCAACAGAATCGTTGTATTGGTCTCAAGCGGCAAATCGCGTGGATAGGTATCGAATCTGGCCAATACACGTTTTAGCTCAAGTCCTGTGGCTTGTGCGATCAGCTGTTCGAGGTGTGTTCCGATGTCGCCGGTACATAAGGATTCACCTGTGGTAGCCGGATTAAAGCGCCAGGCAGCTTGATCAGACTTCTCCTGAACAAGTGAAGAGATGACCCAGTCCTGCGGATACTCGGCAACAACGTGGAGAATCTCTCCGATCTCGCCCTTGCGAATCATTTCACGTGCCTGTCGGATGGCTGCGTAACCGGTGTAGGTATAGGTGAGTCCGAACAGCAGGCCGCGCTCTTTCGAAATTGCCTGCAGCTCCAGCGATTGCTCGAGGTTAAGTGCCAGAGGCTTATCGCACATGATATGGATACCGTGCTCCATAAAACATTTGGCAATTTCATAGTGACTTGCATTCGGTGTGGTGATACAGACAAAATCGATGCCGTCGCTGCGGCTGGATTCTGCGCGTGCCATCTCGCTGTAATTCTTATAGATACGACTTTCGTCGGTAATGTGCCAGCGTCTGCCGGTCTCCAGATTCTTTTCCTCATCTCGCGTAAAGCAACCGGCGCTTAAGACTGCCAGATCATCCATCGATGCGCCCTGTCTGTGGACATTTCCTATAAAACCTCCGTTGCCGCCTCCGAGCATTCCAAAACGTAATGTCATTTCTTTTCCTCCTTAAAATAGTAGTTTGCATTTATGTAAGCTTGATTATATAGGAAAGATATTCAAATTGCACTATTAACTTTGCGCATAAGAACAATATTATAAAGGAAAAAAATTATTGTTGTGGAATATAGCTTAAATACGGTGTTGTTTGCAACAAGAATTATATAGAAGATATAAAGAATACGATGTATCATGTGTATATATTCGTTAGAACAAACAAGAAAAGATAGGAGGTCATTTATGAGAGCGTTTTTTGTAGAAGCTGATTTTGTACCAAAAGAGGGATATCAGTTATCAGAGCGTGAAGAATCCACTAAAAGAGCCCTGCGGGGAAATCAAATATGGAAAGATATCCGCGGTTCTGTTACAGACAGACCGATTCCGCAATATACGGACAATCAAGTATTAGTAAAGGTAGGTGCTGCAGGAATCTGTGGTACAGACGCACATCTGCTGCGCCAGGATGAATTTGGATATTCCAGATATGACGGACATTCCAAATATCCCATCATTACGGGACATGAGTTTTCCGGTGAAATTGTTGAGGTGGGAAAAAATGTCAAGAAATTAAAGGTTGGAGATCTGGTGGGAATCGAATCCATGCATTGGTGCGGCGAATGTGATGCCTGCCGCAGAGGAATGTTCAATCAATGCAAGGATCTGGAGGAGCCGGGCCTTACCTACGACGGTGGTTTTGCTGAATATGCAGTTGTAAATGCGAAATACTGCTATAAGCTTAATGACATTATCAATTACTACGGCGGGGACAAGATGACAGCGTTTGAGTTAGGCGCCATGATCGAGCCGACCGGTGTGGCTTACAACGGACTGTTCGTCAGAGGCGGCGGACTAAGACCCGGCGGACATGCGGTAGTATTTGGCGCAGGCCCGATCGGACTTGCAGCTATCCAGCTGCTTAAGACTTCCGGAGCGGCAAAATTGATTGTATTTGAGAGTATCCCCGAGCGGGTTGAACTTGCCAAAGCCTGTGGTGCAGATTATGTATTTGATCCGACAACATTTGCTTCGGCAGACGAGCAGGCAAAAATGCTGCTTGATATGACAGACGGAGCCGGAATTTCACTGTTTGCTGAGTGTGCAGGTGCTACAAAATTCACCTATCCGGTTATGGGAAAAGCACTGGCAATCGGCGGAAAGACAGTTCAGATTGGGCATACGATTGGACTTACGCCGGTCGATATTTATCAATGGCAGTGGAATGCGGCAACAATCAGTGGTTCCAATGGCCAGTCTGGTCAAGGAATCTACCCGGATGTAATTGCGTTGATGGCATCAGGACGAATCGATATGAGAAAGATGGTAACAGGTCGTTACAATCTGGAAGATATTGAAGAAGGAATGAAGATCACAGCCGGAAAAGTACTTGTCAGCACAGAATATCCAAGACTGTAAATAGAGTATAGAAAAAAAGGAGGAAACAAAATGTCAAAATGGCAAATTCCCGCACAGGGCGGAAACATGGAAGTAAACAATGGGATTTATTATCAAAACATGACAAATCTGCAGGTGGCAGAAAGACTCAAGAAAAACGATGTACTGCTGCTCCCGGTAGGCTCAACTGAAAATCACGGACCAAGTGCTCCTTATGGAGAAGACACTTATCTTGATACAAGATTATGCGAGCAGGTAGCTAAAGCGACCGGATGTACGGTAGCACAGCCTATCTGGTATGGATCTCATCCATATCATCACCTGGGACAAAAAGGTACAATCATGATTCCGGAAGAAACCTTGGCAGATTATCTGGTATATGTATTTGCAGGCTTTTGGAATACAGGTTTCCGTAAGATCATCGTTGTAAACGGACATGGACAGGATTACGTAATTCCGCTTGCAATCCACAAATTTGGTAAGAAATTCCAGGTTCCGGGAATCATCCTGTATACACATTTCTGGAATGCAGCCAAAGGTCAGTTAGATGTCAAAGAAAAGGGCGGTCCATACGATACACCCTTCGTACACGCTGACGAAGTTGAGCAGTCTTGGTCACTGGCTCTGTTCCCTGAATTATGCGATCAGTCCGTTGCAGTTGCTACAAAGGCAGCACCGCTGCTTCCGCCGGGACACATCAACAACTCTGCTGAAAGTGGTGCAGGTCCAATTAAGTGGTACAATGCATACGGTTCTTGCGGTATGGAATGTATCTGCCAGCCAGAAGGCGTCATTGGGGATGCCAAAGGTGCGGATGTTGAAAAAGCAAGACGCGGCGTAGAAATGACACTAGACTATCTGGAGAAACTGGTCAACGATATTCTTGAGAAATATCCGGCCGGAGTTCTGCCTCCAATCGACATGATGACGCAGCGCAAGAAAGAAGATATTGAAGCTGTAATCAAAGGGCCAAACGAGCCTGGCGGACGTCACATCTATACACTGACCTATTAATAATAACGATAAACGATTTCTAAGGAGGAAATAATAATGAAATGTAAACAGGCGTTTATGCATGGACCACATGATTTGAGAATTGAAGAAGTTGAGCTGGAGGCACTTAAGCCAAACCAGATTCTGATTAAATTAGGTGCATGCGGCATCTGCGGCTCTGATGTAGAGTGCTTTGAAGGTGAATCAGCAGAAGGACGTTACGATATCGCTCCTTATGTACCGGGACATGAGTGGGCAGGAGAAGCAGTTGAAATTGGTTCGGCAGTTACTTCTGTCAAGGTAGGAAATAAAGTAGTTGGTGACTGTGTGCTTCCTTGCTTCCAGTGTGCGAACTGTAAAGACAATAAAATGTCATCTGCCTGCCTGAATATGAGAGAGATCGGATTTCGTCCGGACTCACCGGGTGGTTTTGGTGAATACATGATTTTGGAAGAAGCGTATACACACGTAATTCCGGATGACTGGACCTACGAGCTGGGTGCATGGGTTGAGACATTTAATGTTGGATACTGGGGCGTATGGGGCAATGGATGTGATCCGGATGCTTCAGATGATGTTGTCATCATCGGCGGTGGTCCCATCGGACTTGCAGCAGCTATGGTATGTGCTGAATCAGGAGCTACGGTTATTGTAGTAGATCCAATCGAAGCCCGCAGAGAAAATGCACTGAATTATGGAGCTGACATCGTTGTAGATCCGACCACAAGCCCTGTGGAAGAGCAAATCCTTGCTTTGACCAATGGACGCGGCGCTTCCGTAGTTATCGAGTGCTCAGGTAACGATATTGGTATCGCTTCACTGTTCGATATTGCTGGCCACAGCGCAAGAGTTGGCGTGGTTGGACATTCCATCGGACGTAAAGTACCGGTAGAAATTGGCAAGACAATCTGGAAAACACTTAGAATCTCCGGTTCCGGCGGTACAACAAGATGGTTCCCAAGAACAATTCGCTTTATGAGTAAAATCAAAGACAAATATGATTTTGCTGCACTTAATACACACCACTATGACTTCTTTGAGCTGGATGCGGCAATGGATATGGCTGTAAACCACAAAGATATTGCTCGTAAAGTTATGCTGACCTTCAAGGGAATGGAAGGCAAATAAAAAAATATCATACTTCAGAATCGGCGCCGCAATGGCGCTGCTTCTGTCTAAAAAGGAGACTGATATGGAATTACGTTATGGAATCATCGGGGGCGGCAACGGAGCCTTCATAGGAGATGTGCACAGACGTGGGGCGTTTCTGGGAGGACTGGCACGCCTGACGGCAGGCTGTTTTACAAGAAACTACGAGAAAAATATGCAGACGGCTGAGGAGTGGAATGTAGAAGACAAGTCCAGAGTCTATCAGAGCTATGCTGAAATGGCAGAAAAAGAAAGCCGCAGAAAAGACGGGATAGATTTTGTGTCGATCACGACGCCGAATGATACACATTATGAGATTGCCAAGACGTTTCTGCAAAAGGGAATTCATATCATGTGCGACAAACCGCTGACGCTGACGCAGCGGGAAGCCTATGATTTGGAAAAAATAGCCGCTGAGCGTAATTTATGCTTTGGTCTTACGTATTCTTATGCAGGCTATGCAATGGTACGTCAGGTGCGGGAAATGGTAGAGCATGGCAAAATCGGAGACATTGTGCATGTAACGACCGAATACCCCCAGGACTGGCTGCTGCTTGGATTAAAAGAGAACAAAC
The DNA here is from genome assembly GCA_047975025.1 of Lachnospiraceae bacterium. GTDB lineage: Bacteria > Bacillota > Clostridia > Lachnospirales > Lachnospiraceae > JBKECY01. The sequence goes on along the minus strand of JBKECY010000065.1, from coordinate 6,382 downwards.
CCATGTGGCGCATGGATCCGGAGCGTGGCGCCGGCTCGTTGTGTACGGCGGATATCGGAACGCATCTTGAACATCTGGTGACAGCGGCCACAGGACTGGAAGTAAGAGAAGTACTGGCACGTTTTGACTATACACCGGAAGGGATTCCGTTAGAAACGAACAGTACGGTTCTTCTTAAATTTGACGGTGGTATCTCCGGTACGTTATGGTCTTCCATTGTGGCAATCGGCCATGATGCAGATGTGCGGATCCGCATTTACGGAACGCAGGGGAGTCTGGAGTGGTATCATGGAACCGCAGGACTGCTCAAATACAGCCGTCTGGGTGAACCGGTACAGATTTATTCTATGAACCGCAGTTACAATTACAATGGAAGTTTAAGTATGTCACATTTGCCGGCAGGGCATCCGGAGGGCTACTATGAGGCGTTCGGTAACATATATCACGAATTCTGCCGGGAAATTCTGGACAAAAAAGCTGGGACCGAGAAAAGCGGATATTTCTATCCCAAAGTACATGATGGGATTCAGGGAGTGAAGTTTATTGATGCCTGCGTCGAGAGCCATGCCAAAGGGAATATATGGGTCAGCCTATAACAGATAAGATTTCCTGCTTTTAGAAAAGCTTCGTGATTTTATGATAAAAAAGAGACGTATGATTTGTAAATTTTGTGTACAGACATTTGTCTCTTTTTGCGGTACAATAAACGTGTGCACGTGTACATTACCGTGTTGACAGTTGTTTTGTGGACAAAGCGGAAGGCAGAGCGCCGCTTTAAGTATAGTAAAAATTAAACTAAGGAAGAGGTATGAACTATGAAAAAAGTAAGAATCGGTATTGCAGGTCTGGGACGTCTGGGAAGAGCACATGCATTAAATCTGGCATTTAAGATTCCAAGCGCACAACTGGTAGCTGCTTGTTCAGTAGTGCCGGCGGAGCTGGAGTTTGCCAAAAACGAATTAGAGGTGGCGGAGACGTTTAGTGATTTCAAAGAAATGTGCGAAAGCCCGAACGTGGATGCGGTTGCCATTGTGACACCGAGCGTATATCATCCGGAGCAAATTGAGATTGCACTTGCGGCAGGCAAGCATATCTTCTGTGAAAAACCATTGGCAGTATCGGTGGAAGAATGCAAAAGAATTGAGAAAATCGTAGAGCAATATCCGGATCAGATTTTTATGCTGGGCTTCATGAGACGCTTTGATCCTTCGTATTCCTACGCAAAGGAAAAAATCGATGCCGGTGTGATTGGCACACCGTATATGGTAAAAGCAACCGGTGTAGATCCTGACTTGGATGCAGAAAGCCTTTTGGACAGTGGCTATGTGCCCAAAAGCGGAGGTATTTTCCTCGATATGGCATCGCATGATATTGATTTGATGCGTTGGTTCTTAAATGATGACGTAGATGAAGTATATTCAATCGGCACGACCTGCAAACATGAAAGATTCACGGAGCAGGGTGACTTTGAAACCGCATGTTCTATCTTCAAATTCAAGAATAACGGCATGGGACAGCTGCATGTAGGACGCGCTGCTGTACATGGATATCACATTGAGACAGAAATTATTGGGACAGAAGGTTCCATTCGTGTAAGCCCGGTACCGTCTAAAAACCTGGCAATTCTATACGACAAGACAGGAGTAGTACAAGAATGCGTTCGTAATTTCCCGGAGCGCTTCAACGAAGCCTATGTGATAGAACTTCAGTCTTTCTGTGACTGCGTTATTAACAAAACGACTCCCGGTGTGACTGTGTACGACGGAACCAAGGCAACGCAGATCTGTTATGCATGCAAAGCCTCAATTGAGAATCATGAATTAATTAAAGTAGAGTACTAAAACCAAATACTAGATGCAGCTGTCAAAATGATACAAAAAAACCAGTGATTATTTATCGCTTTTTGAGTAGATACATTTTGACAGTTATGCGTTAAAATATTAATTGTGTTCGTGAACATTTATATGTGAAAAAGAGTGCCTTTATATACTTGGAAAGGTGAATGATGGATAAAATTAGAATTGGAATAGTTGGTGTAGGTTCAATGGGGTATATGCATTTGTCCAATCTGGTATACCGTATTCCTCATGCTGAGGCACTTGCTGTGTGCGCCCGCACAGAAAGCAAGGTGAAAGCGATGCAAGAGGAGTTTGATATTCCGTTTGGATACACTGAATATGACGCGATGCTCGCCAATCCTGAAATTGATGCGGTTGTTATCGCTACTGGCGCAGCAGCGCACAAAGAGCAGATTATCAAAGCCTGCAAAGCCAAAAAGCATATATTTACAGAGAAGCCGCTCGCTAAGACCCTGGAAGAAACCCAGGAGATTGAAACCGCCGTAACGGACAATGCCGACCGCAAGTTCATGATTGGCTTTATGCGCCGCTTTGATCCTTCCTATGCGCAGGCGAAGCAGAAAATTGAGAGTGGAGAAATCGGACGCCCGATTTTATATAAAGCCTCAGGGTTGGATCCGGCCAGTGTGTTGCCGGCACATCTGCAGGGAGTTAAGGATAAGATCTACGTTCCCTGGTTTATCGAGATGGGAAGTCATGATGCGGATCTGGCGAGATGGTTCTTACAGGGTGAGCCGGTAGAGAGCTATGCGCTGGGCGGTGCCTATGTCTGCGAAGAATTGGCAGAATATGGCGACTATGACAATGGCTTCTCTCTTACAAAATTTGATAATCAGACATCTGCCTATATTCAGGTAGGGAGAACTCATACATGTTCCTCTTCTTCGGCTGAAATTGTCGGCACCAAGGGGACGATTACGATTAGTACTGTGCCGCGCAAGAATTTTGTCGGCCAATACACACCGCAGGGCTATGTGGAAGAGTGTCAGGATAGTTTTCTGGAGCGTTGGGGCGAGGCTTTCTATTTGGAAATGAAAGACTTTGTTGAATGCATTCGTGACGACAGGGAGCCGAAGACGACTGTACAGGATGGAATCCGAGGCTTAAAATTCGCTCTGCAGCTTCATGAAGCCTATTTGAAGAACCATGAATGAATTTGGAGGAATGAGAGATGAAGCAATGGAAACTTGCACTTTCTTCTGCCGATGCGGCACCGCAGACAGCGCCCATACTGCTTAAAGGGACGATCGAGGATAACCTGAGAACGGCAGCGGCACTTGGATATCAGGCAATTGAGGTGCATACAAGGGAAGATGTAGTGCTTGCCTATGATTCGATTCGACAGGTAATGAAAGAGGAGAATGTAAGGATTGCCCAGATTATCACAGGGCGTCTGAATACAGAAGGACATTGCAGCCTGATGTCGGATGAACCGTTCGTAGTGGAAGCGGCAATGAAAGGAATGTATGCCTACATTGACATGGCATCGAATCTGGCGGCAGATATTGTACTTGGGTGGGTCAAAGGGAATGTACCGGCAGGTCGTGACAGAGCGGTTTATATGAACCGTCTGGCCAAAAATCTTAGTATTTTAAATGAGTATGCCAAACCCAGAAATGTCAGAATCAATATAGAAGTGATTAACCATTATGAAGTAAATGTATTTACAACGGGTGCGGAATTGGCCGGATTTCTGGAGGAACATCAGCTGGATAACTGTTATGTGCATCTGGACACCTTTCATATGAATATTGAAGAAGACGATATGTTAGAGACGATTCGAAAAGCCGGCAAACGCATTGGGTATTTTCATCTGGCGGATAACCAGAGGTGGTATCCGGGAAGCGGACAGCTGGATTTTGCGGCAATCCTGCAGACATTAGAACAAGCAGAGTACGACGGATATCTGTCTGTGGAGTGCTTTCCGAGAGGTGATGGGGAAGAAACTGCGCGTAAAGCGCTGCAGCATCTTCAACAGCTTATGTAGTGAGTAATAAAAATTAAATATAAATTACAAGCAAAGAGAGGAAAAGAGTATGGCAAAAAAATTAAGAATCGGGCTTATGGGAGCTGGCAGAATCGGCAGACTTCATGGGATGAATATTCAGAATTCAGTGCCGGATGCTGAGGTAGTGGTAGTAGCAGATCCATTTATGAATGATGACATGAAGGCTTGGGCAGAAAGTCTGGGAATTGCAAAATGTACCAGCGATCCTGCAGAAGTTTTTGCAGATCCAGACGTCGATGCGGTGTTTATCTGTTCATCAACCGATACACATGCTGATTTTATTATCAAAGCAGCTGAGGCAGGAAAGCACATCTTCTGTGAAAAACCAATTCACACAGATATTTCCAAAATCGAAGAAGCTCTTGCAGCAGTTGAAAAAGCAAATGTTAAACTGGCCGTTGGATTTGTGCGTCGTTTTGACCACAACCACAAAGCCGTCAGAGATACAGTGGCATCAGGCAAATTAGGAGCACCCCATATTGTTAAGGTGACCTCACGTGATCCGGAAGCTCCCCCAATGGAATATGTAAAAGTTTCAGGCGGTATTTTTGCAGATATGATGATCCATGATTTTGATATGGTTCGTTATCTGTCAGGAAGCGAAGTAACAGAAGTTTCTACGTATGGAACTGTATTGATTGATCCTGATTTTGCTAAATACGACGATGTTGATACGGCAATCGTTATGCTGAAATTTGAGAATGGTGCGATTGGTGTAATTGATAACAGTCGTAAAGCTCCTTATGGATACGATCAAAGAACTGAAGTGCACTGTGCTAAGGGCTGTGTCCATGTTGCAAATGATCTGGCCAACACTGCTCAGATCAGTACGGCAGAGGGCGTAGAAAGTGCTAAGCCTACATGGTTCTTCCTTGAGCGCTATAATGCCGCATTTATCCAGGAAGTGAAAGAATTTATTGATGCTGTACAAAATGATAAAGAAGTTGCAGTCAGTGGTTTTGATGGCTTACAGCCAGTTAAAATTGCTATTGCTGCCAAGAAATCACTTGATGAAGGACGTCCGGTAAAACTGTCGGAAATCTAATACATATAGGTTCTTCAAAGCAGTGCAGGATAAGGTCTTCGGTAAATGCCGAAGGCCTTTTTGCATGGGGTTTGCATGGGAAGAGTTGACAAAATAAAAGTCAGGTGTTACAATTATCTTGAGTTCAAGATAATTGTATGGAGAAGAGGTGGAAGCGTGGAACAGGAGAAAGCATTGAAGTTATATGTCATCCTTGCCCGGGCATACCGAAGCCTGACACAGGCAGATAAACAGGACATGCGAGGACATGGGTTCGGAACATCAGAATTTATGGTTCTCGAGGTGTTATATCATAGAGGGCCGCAGGCGATTCAGCAGTTAGCCTCCAAGGTATTGCTTACGAGCGGCAGCATGACGTACGTTGTTACAAAGCTGGAGAACAAGAAGCTGCTTCGCAAAGTAGTGGATGAACAGGATAAGCGGATCTATTACGCTGAGTTAACTGAGCAGGGAACAGAGCTGATGCATAGTGTTATTCCCCGACATAACAAGTTCATTCAGGAGATGCTTGCGGTATTGACGGAAGAAGAAGCAGAGATGCTGATGAAGCTTTTAAAAAAACTGGGGAAATCAGTTGAGAATTATGAACAGGAGGTATAAGTATGATACGTTTTATAAAACACGATACATTAGGCCGTAGTAAGCTCGGCTGGCTGGACAGCCATTTCCATTTTTCATTTGCCGAATATTATAATCCAGAGAATGTGCATTTTGGAGTACTGCGGGTGCTAAATGATGATATAGTTCAGCCGCAGACCGGTTTTGGGACGCATCCCCATAAAGATTTTGAAATTGTATCTTATGTGGTAGAGGGCGAGCTTACACATGCAGACAGTATGAACAATAAGCAGACACTGCACAGAGGTCAGGCGCAGTATATGAGTGCCGGTACCGGAATTACACATAGTGAGTACAATTGGGGGGGCAGAAACCTGCGTTTCCTGCAAATCTGGTTTTTTACGGACCGCAAAGGGTACGTACCCAATTATGGAGACTATCGTTTTGCTTGGGAAGAGCGCGAAGGCATATGGATGCCGATTGCTTCCGGCGACGGTGACGGGCGCTTCCCGATTCAGCTGCATGCGGATGTGCATGTATACGCGACAGAAATCGCACAAGGTGCTGAGTTACAGCTTACTGTGGAGGCGGGAAGACAGGCATACCTGCTGTTAATTGAAGGTGAGGCTGAGGCGGCTGGCCAGGAAGTGCAGACGAGAGATGCTCTGGAAATTACAGAAGAGAGTTTTGCAATACATGCAAAAGAAAAAAGCCACTTTCTGCTGATAGAAATGGCTAAGTCAGAATGAAAATAAAAAAATACCGGGCACCGGCTTGTAAAAACAGCTGGTGCCGAGACTGTTTCAAGTTTTGTGTAAATGCAAAAACTGATATAAGAAAGGTTGATAGTTATATTCGGGCAAAGCCGATTTTTCGGGCTTTGCCCTTTGTATGTATTATAGCTCTATTTTA
>JBKECY010000060.1:0-7009 GCA_047975025.1 Lachnospiraceae bacterium | reverse complement strand
TGACGATGATTTGCTCCGTTGTGTACCTTGCTTTTCCCATTTTTGTACTGCTCCTTTTTGTTAGTTTATCATATCAAAACTAACTCTTCCACTGGTACAAAGATCGGGGGGCACTCCACATCCATTAATACATCACCTGATATCTCTACACATTCACCTATATCAAATCCTTCTTTTTCCAATTCATCTAAATTAATATCCTCATACTTACCTAAAATTAGCATAGCAAGTGTTATATACTTCTTTGCTATGTTGTAATGCTCTTGACCTGCATATGTTACGAGGGTACGTATAAAATCTAGTCTTAGTGCATATAATTCGGTTCCAAGGGTAACCCATTTCTTTCGTCTTTCAGCACGTTCTTCCTGTTCGATTTCCCATTTCGATTTTTCACGTGGCTTTTCTTCTTCGTTTTGCTTCTCTCGGTAGAGTCTAATCTTAAAGTTTTCCAAATCACTATAAAGGAAGTACTTTCTATTATCATCTGGAAATTCATATTCAAATCTTTCCACATTAGACCATTGATCCCAACCTTCAACATAGTCGTACACTCCCCAGTCTGGTTGCTTACTTAAATTACCATCTACTAAGGGCATCAATTTTGCATTCAATTCTATAAAAAGTTTTAGAAGTTTCTCTTTATGGATAGCATTTTGTAGGTTATAGTTGAAGTTTCCAGTCCCCATGCTTTCTAACACCTTATTTCTGAGATTAATATCCTTAATCTTTTCCAACTGAATAAAATCAAAAATGGTGGCATCTTTCGTCTTTTCTTTCAATAGTTCCTGATCCAATTCCAGTAACTTTACTCTATGTTTTACTGTCTTTTTGCTAAGGCCTGTCTTCTTACTTAGATCTCCTTCTGTAAGTCCTAGGTTCAGACACATCTGAAAGCCCTGCGCTTCCTCTATCACTGTTAAATCTGACCTCTGCATATTCTCGAGAAGCATGGTGGATGCCTGAGTCTGTTGATCCATTTCAACTACTGTACAAGGCGCTGTATTTAGTCCCGCTAGCCTTGCAGCTGCAGCCCTACGGTGCCCAATCACATTAATGTAAGTACCATCTCCGTTATTTACCACTGTAAGGTTTTGCAGTATACCGTTCTCTTTTATACTCTCTGCCAACTCTGCGAGATCCCCACAAGTCCTGTCTGGGGTTATTCGGGTTCGGTAGTATCTTGTCTAAACTAATTTCTTGTAACATGTCTTAGTCCTCCTTTTTACTTCTTATCCTGTCCAAGTTCATACTATAGAGACGGTCAATATTCGCTTTTGCAAATCTCATTCTATCTATAAGTTCATCTCTATCATCCGTTACACACATGCGATTCATATTACCTGTCAGCATGTCATATTCATTTCTTATTTCTTGTATACTTCCCATATCTTACTCTCCTTTATATGTTTCTGGGTTAATTCCAGTAGGTACCTTCCAGCCATTGCCTGCGATTCTGTCAATCAAATTCTTGGCCATTCCAAATTCCCAAGTCCCTACATGCTCAAAACCTTTTCCTTCAAGGAATCGTATCTGCTTTGGTGTTGTAAGGCCTTCCTGACGGCGCTTATCAAGCCGCTCCAGTAGCTTGCTTGCCTTGCCGGCATTGTCTATGGCATCCGGCATGATACCAAGCTTTTCAAGTGTCTTTATCTGCTGATCAGACGGTGGGCTCATTTCCCAGCCAAAAGCCGGGATATAGCTGCTTAGATCTTCTGCCTGAATACTCATTTCAAACTGTAGCGGATCCACAAGCCTTCTCTTCCTACGTTTCATTTCTTCCAGCTGTTTAGCCAGAGCCTCTTCACGCTGTGCTACAACATCTTCTGTTGCTTTTACTTCTGCTTCTTCTAGGTCTACCGGGCAGCCTGCCTCTTCAATATTCTTAGTCATAACTTGCGCCACTTCTTCATTGTCACAGATCAGGTGGGCGGGATGGCAGAGTTCATGTCGCTCAGTATGCCATAAGAAGTCCAGCAATAGCAGATCGTCTTTCCCATCGTAAAGCCTTGTACCACGCCCTACTATCTGGCTGTATAAGCTTCGTATCTTAGTTGGTCTTAACACAACGACACAATCCACACTAGGACAATCCCAGCCTTCTGTAAGTAGCATGGAATTACACAAGACGTTATATTTATCAGAGTCAAAATCCTTTAGAATCTCTGCCCTGTCCATACTGTTTCCATTTACCTCTGCCGCTTGAAAGCCCAATTGATTGAGTATGTCGCAGAACTTCTTGCTGGTCGCTATAAGAGGAAGGAACACAACTGTCTTTCGATCCTGGCAATAATTCCTCATTTCCTGACCGATCTGCTGAAGATAAGGATCTAATGCGCTTCCTATGTCACTTGCCTTAAAATCTCCTGCCTGCTGACTGACTCCAGTCAAATCAAGAGTTAGTGGTATCGTGACTGCCTTTATTGGACTTAAGAATCCTTCCTTGATTGCCTTAGGCAGCGTGTATTCATATGCCAGGCTTTCAAAGTAACTTCCTAAGTTCTTCATGTCTCCCCTGTCCGGAGTGGCAGTTACACCAAGCACCTCTGATCCATAGAAATGCTGCAGGACACGCTGGTACCCGTCTGAAATACAGTGATGTGCCTCATCTATGATGATTGTGTCAAAAAAGTCCTGCGAGAACTGATTGAGACGCTTTTCTCTTTGTAGTGTCTGAACACTTCCAACGACTACGCGAAACCAGCTCCCTTGGCAGGACTCTTCTGCTTTTTCAACTGCACATCCAAGACCTGTTGACTGGCTTAGTTTATCCGCGGCCTGTTGTAATAACTCACCACGATGTGCCAACACCAGAACTCTTTTCCCTTGGCGAACGCATTCCTCTATGACTTTACTAAATACAATAGTCTTTCCAGTACCTGTGGGGAGTACGAGCAAAGTCTTTTTATTCCCTCTGCTCCATTCTGTAAATATTGCATCTTTTGCTTCTACTTGATATTTTCGTAAGTCCATTAGAATGTACCCGGTACAAATGCCCTTTCTTGAGCAGGATAGAATTTCTTGATCTCATTTGACTGCATATCCTCTCCGCTCTTGCTTTTCCAGTTTCTGATATCAATCTTAGCTTTTCCTTTGGATCCAATAACAGTACTCCAGTTCATCGTGACTTTTTCACCCTTTTTCTTTTGGCCAATACTGGCAAAAAAAGCTGAGAGCATTCCTTCTGTAATCGTATGCAGGAATAAATTATGTGTTAGAGTCACTTCACCTTCTGGCGATGTAATCTTTAATTTCAATATGGCTTTATTGCACGCCGGCAGCTTATCGCTGCCATTGTGCCTGCCTCTTTCAAAACTTTCGACTGTAAAATCATAATCGCCTTCCGGCAGAAGTATAAAATCACTGTCTTTCTCAATTGAATCATTCCAATCTAACTCTCTACCTTCTAAACTCATTTTTGATTCTCCTATTTAAATGGCGTACTTTGTCCATGGGTCACATCGAACCCTTCACGATTTAATTTGATAGCTTCAAATACCTTCGGCCAGAATCCGATTACCCAGCCATCGATGAACTCTTTAGTATAATTTTCTATAGGTGTATCTTCCGTATAATACCCCTTTTGGACGGCCACCCTTTGGACTTCTTTCACTGTGACTGCATTTGTGATTAGTAGATCTTGTAGCGCTTTAGGAATATGCTCCTCTGGCTCAGGGGGGGACACTGGCGCTGCCGTAGAAACTTCTGTCTGTGCAGGCGCAGGCGTATCTAATGGAAGAGTCTGTTGTACAGGCTCCTGAATCTCCTGTTTTGCTTCTGCTTGAGGTTGTGCAACTGTAGTTGGCATAGGAGCTGCCTGTTCAAAAGAAACAGTATCAGAGAAAATATGTGCTATTTGAGCGTACTCCATAGGTATTTCAGCTGGAAGGTTATGCCTGTTCTTTGCATCCCAGCAAGGATGATGCTGCGTAAAAATGACACGGCTGCCGCCTTGTGCTTTATGTTTCTTACCGTCCTTATCCGTCTGGATTGAATATGTCTTATAGTTCGCGAACAAAACTATATCAGCCCATTCCTTGACCAGTGGTGACGTCTGTGAAGATGTTTTTTTGCCCAGTTTCAATTCATACCGGTCATATGCCCCCAGTTCGTCCGGCTGCTCAAACTTTCGGATCTGCGCATGAGCCGTAAGTACCACATTGATCCCTACGTCTATCAGCTCCGTCAATTTATTAAGGAACCTACCAAATTCTTCCCGCACATACACATAGCCATTCCCATAGCCAAAATCTTCAATCCCAGATTTTTGATGCTTCGCACAGATATCTTCTACACACATCTGCTCTGCCCAGTCAATTGTGTCAACGATGAAAGTCTTGCAGATTGTTGGATTCTGTTTTACATAATCAATATGAGAAAGTAGCATTGTCCAGCTCGTTGACTTAGGGAGCCTGGCAACGTCCATGTTATAGGTGCTGCCTTCTGTATCCTCAAATACCGGATTAGGGAACTGTGCAGCAAACGTAGATTTCCCAATCCCTTCCGGACCATACACGATTACCTTTTGTGCCTTAGCAATTTTTCCTTTTGTAATTTCCATTTAGAATTCCCCCGCTTTCCATACTTTTTGTATCGGAGCTTCCACCGTCTGTGTCTCTTCGACAACCGGCGCCTCACTTCCTTGTACATAGCCGTCTTCAATAATTATGCTGCATTCCTCACCAGAGCTGACTCGTGTGGCAATCGCCTGTAGACCTTCTTGTTCAAGCCATGCTCCAAACTCTTGCAGTGTGTCCAGATCCATTTGCTCTAACTTATCAAGCACTACAAACCCGCAATTAGGATTCAGCTTCCGGACAATGGCTGTGGCTACCCTCAACCGGTCCGATCCAGACATGTTATCCCATTTCTGATTATTGTAGGTGAGAACGCCATCCTCTACTGAGAGTCTTGGAAGTGGTAGATCTGTATTTGTCAACAAATCTGTTTTTTCTTTCCTTACAGAATTTATCTGACCAGTCAAGTCGGCATACTGATTCTTATAGTCAAGTGCATCCTCTTCTGCTTTATCCTTATCAAGGTTCGCCCGTACCTTCCGGTTGATCTCTTCAATGCTATTAATGCTTTGTTCCAGTTCAGAGGTGGATTCATCTACCAAATCAGCTGCAGACTTCTCGGAAATTTCAAGATCTTTTTGAGTGGTGGCCAGTTCTTCCTGCGCCTTGTGGAGCTGAGACTGCACTTCCTCAAGTTTTAACTGATATTCGCTTACCTTCCGTAATGCTATCTGAACCGAATCTTGATAAAACGCTACATTCTGTCGCTTACGTTGATTCTCACCGTTTCTGGCAAGTATCTCCTGCTGCTCCTTGATCAGATCCGCTGCTGACACCGGTTCCTTGGGAGCATCTGTATGATATGGCTGCTCTTTAGCGAACTTTTCTTTCTGCTCCGCTATCTGGCCAATCGTCAACCGTTTGTTATAAAGTGTCTGTTCTTCTTGTTCCAGCTCATATAACTTATCTCCTACACCAATAATCTGCAGGAGTGTCTGTGCCTTTTCCTTATCCGAGGATTCAAGAAACTTAGGAAGATCTAATGCCAGCTGCTCAACAAAGGAATTGAGCAACTGTTGTCCACCTTTTTGACCGTTAGGATCCAACACTTTTAAGTCGGAGTTCTTGCCCTTACGCTCAACTACTAATCCATTACTAAGTACAATGTGAAGGTTTGGAGGGATAGCGGATCCATCTCGCATGGCTTTTGATGGCCTGTACTTATCTCCACCCAGTGCCCAGGCTATAGCGTCCAGCACACTTGTCTTTCCTTGGCCATTCTTCCCCCCTATGACTGTGAGCCCATTTTTTGTGGGCTCAATCTTAACTGCTTTTACTCGCTTGACATTTTCTATTTCAAGCTTATTGATTTTAATATTTTCCATGCTTATTCTCCCTCTCTAATAACTTTACATACTGAAGCAATTGATGCTCCTACTTCTTCTGCTATGTCTTTCATCTTCCAGCCGGCTTTATTTAGTGCAAGAATCTTTCCCCTGTCAATTACCTTCTTAACCTCTGTCTTAGGCTCAGATTGAGTTGGTGGATCAATATCTTCCCTAGGAGCAACGGGAACCGCAACGGGAACTGCAACGGGGTCTAGGTGGTTCTGGATACGGTAGTTCTTCAAGTAAGAACTTTGCACCCTGCTCTTTCATTTGTTTCAACTCCTCAACTGTATATTTCATAAAGTCTTCAACTGCAGCAACATATACTTCGTGTCCTGCCACGGCCGCAGAAATAGCTTTTTCTACGGTAACTTCTTTGATATTTCCTACAATCATTCCGGTATCCCTCCTATAATCTTTTTTCTGATCTTGTCAAACAGCTGCAGGCCATCAAGGCCTGAAGATAGCTCAAGGCGATATCGCCCCAGGCGCATCCTTTGCGAGTCTGTAAGATCGAACCCATTCATCTCTGATAATAGTAAATCAATTTGAGCAATATCACTTTTTAGGAAAAGGGCTGTCTGCTCTCTTGTCACTACTACGCTTTTTTCACACGCAATGATTTCAACCATTTTCCTTCTCCTTTTCTAGATTAAGTGCAAAGTCCAATGAGCCTATAAAGGCTGAATGACCACTTTCAGGATCTGGACTCATACTGATTACCTGTGCTGCTGCCTCAGTTAGTAGTGTCATTATTTCTGTAAACTCTCCATTAATCTGGATGCTGTGTTTTTCCTCGCTTTTTTCTAATAATATTTTTGCCATAATTTGACATCCCTCTCTTTTCTGATATAATTAACTTAAGTAATTTTTCTTTGTGCCTAATAGGTCTCGACCACCTTTAGGCACTTTTCTTTTGCCGTAACGTGTAGATCATCAACTGCCGGGGTTTCCGGTACCGGCACCTTGGCCTAAGCACCTGGCCAGCAAATCCCAATGCCATGCCCACGCCCATGATTATGATCGGGACCAGCACGTTACTTGAATCTGCGAAGCCGGCACCGATAAATGCAATACAGATACCTGCTGTTTGTAAACCTTTCATCC
>JBKECY010000038.1:0-3738 GCA_047975025.1 Lachnospiraceae bacterium | reverse complement strand
TAAAATAGAGCTATAATACATACAAAGGGCAAAGCCCGAAAAATCGGCTTTGCCCGAATATAACTATCAACCTTTCTTATATCAGTTTTTGCATTTACACAAAACTTGAAACAGTCTCGGCTATTGTAGTATTGCTCCTGCTGGTGATTTTGATCATCACGTTTATTCAAAATAAACTGCAGAAGAAGTGGGTAGTCTATAATTAGGAGGTAGGTATGAAAAAGACTTTTCTTCATTTAGTTTTGATTATAAGTTGTTTTATCATGTTAGTACCTTTCCTCTGGATGATACTGACTGCATTTAAAAGCATTGCCGAAGCGCAGCAGGTGGACCCGTTCATCTTGTTTCCCAAAGAGTTTCGGCTGGACGCATTCAAGAAAGCGCTTTCCAAAATGAATTTTCTGCTTCTCTATTTAAATACATTCTTAATGATTGCAGGCAGAATTGCAGCGGCGGTGGTGACGGCTTCCATGGCTGGATTTGCACTGGGCCGTCTGCAGTTCAAAGGTAAAGGATTTGTCTTTAGTCTGGTGCTGATTCAGATGATGATTCCCTCACAGATCTTCATTATTCCACAGTACCTGATGCTGTCGAAGATTAATATGCTCAACACGGTCTTTAGTCTGGTATTCCCGGGACTGGTAACGGCCTTTGGAACCTTTCTTCTAAGACAGTCCTATATGAGCCTTCCGAAGGATTTGGAAGAGGCGGCGAAATTGGACGGCTGTAATATTTTTCAGACGTTTTTGCATATTATGATGCCACTGACCAAAAGCGCAATGGTCGCACTTGGGATATTCACTGCATTATTTGCCTTTAAAGATCTGATGTGGCCGCTGGTAGCGAATACGGATCAGGCGTCTATGCCGCTGGCCTCCGGACTGGCGAAACTGCAGGGGCAGTTCATCTCTAATTATCTGGAGCTTATGGCGGCATCTCTGATTGCCATCATCCCGATGATTGTAATCTATGTGATATTCCAAAAGCAGTTCGTCGAAGGTATCGCAACATCCGGCGGTAAGTTGTAGACCTTGCGCACAAGTGGCAGAAGCTGCATGTCAGAATGAACGACGGTTGACATATGGAGCCAACTACTGTACTATAATAGTATAAAGGATTCTGTGCTTATGTTGAAACAGAGAGTCTGCATAATGAAAAGTTCCGGTAGGTAAGGCTACCACAGGGATATGGATTGCTGCCGCGAAATAGTGGAGACACTATGAGTTGGTTTGAACAGGTTATATCGAAACCAAGGTATAACATAATGTAATTTCAGCGCCCTGCGGAGTTAAAGCTCATACGGTGGCGATTCTATATGAATAATTGGAGTGTTTTTTGATTCCATATCGCTGACGTGTGCAGCGGTATGGAATTTTTTTGTATGCGCACATAAGTGAGCGGAGCCAAGAGGAAAGTGAGGTGAGTCTGATGGAACCTGAAAACCCGCATGAACAAGGACGAGATAATAAGGCGGTAACAGACAATGAGAAACACAAAACACAATATGCATCAGACTGCGCAGCAAAAAAGAGAAGTGCTGCAGGCTTCACTGCGCCGACAGGCGGTATGTTCCGAGGCAGAGCTTTACACCGCACTCAGAAGTTCGCAGGCAGGCTTAAGACAGGAGCAAGTCGAGAATAACAGAGAGGAGTATGGAAAGAACGTAGTGACACAAGGCCAGAAAGTATCACTGGGCAGGCGGCTGTTTGATGCTTTTGTCAATCCGTTTACAGCGATTCTGTTTTTTCTGGCGGTAGTTTCTGCAATGACCGATATGATTCTTCCGGTCTATTATGGGAAGATGGAGGAGTTTGCACCGGTTACGGTCATTATTATTGTAGTCATGATCAGCATTTCCGGAATCTTAAAATTCATTCAGGAAACAAGATCCGGCAAGGCGGCGGAGAAGCTCCTTGAGATGATTACAACGACTTGCTGTATCCAAAGAGCGGGAGCGCAGCCCCGGGAAATACCGCTCGAAGACGCTGTGGCCGGTGATATTGTATGCCTGTCCGTAGGAGATATGATACCTGCGGATCTAAGAATCCTGGAGGCCAAGGATTTATTCGTCAGCCAGTCTTCGCTGACGGGGGAAAGCGAACCGCTTGAAAAACTGCCCCGTGTCAATCCGCAAGAATGTGAGGTCATTACAGAATACACCAATCTTGCTTTTTTGGGCAGCAATGTGGTCAGTGGTACCGGCAAGGGCATCCTCCTGCATACAGGGGATCAGACCTTATTTGCCAGTGTGACGGAAGCAGGCTTGCAGCCGGCCCCACAGACCAGCTTTACGAAGGGAATGAATTCTGTTTCATGGATTTTGATCCGCTTTATGCTGGCCATGGTACCGGTCGTATTCTTTCTGATCGGTTTTACCAAAGGTAGCTGGTGGAACGCCTTTTTATTTGCTCTCTCCATTGCCGTTGGACTGACACCGGAGATGCTGCCAATGATTGTGACGACCTGCCTTGCCAAGGGCGCAATTTCCATGTCAAAGAAAAAGACAATTGTTAAGAATATTAATTCAATCCAGGACTTTGGCGCCATCGATATTCTGTGCACCGACAAGACAGGAACACTGACACAGGATAAGGTAGTATTGGAGTATCATCTCAACATTCATGGCGAGGAGGATGACAGAGTGCTGCGCCATGCCTTTTTGAACAGCTATTTTCAAAGCGGCTATAAAAATCTCATGGATATAGCTGTCGTAGAAAAGATGGAGGAGCTGCTGACAGAACATGCGGCAGAGCGCGCCAAAATCGATACATATGAAAAGGTTGATGAAATCCCTTTCGACTTTAACAGACGCCGTCTAAGCGTTGTGGTGGCAGACGATGCCGGTAAGCGGCAGATGATTACCAAGGGAGCCATTGAGGAAATGCTCGCAGCGTGTACCTATGCTGAGTATAAAGGGCAAGTAGAGCCCCTGACACAGGAGATCAAGAGAGAGATTTTGCGTGTGGTAGATGCCTATAATGAGGACGGCATGCGGGTCATTGCTGTTGCACAGAAGACCAATCCGTCACCTGCAGACAGTTTTGGTGTTCAGGATGAATGTGATATGGTGTTACTTGGGTATCTGGCATTTCTGGACCCGCCCAAAGAAACGACACAAAAAGCGATTGAAGCCTTAACACGCTACGGAGTGGGCACCAAGATACTGACCGGGGATAATGATAAAGTGACCCGGTGCATTGGCCGGCAGGTCGGACTTGACGTCAGTACACTTAAGACAGGCCCCCAGATTGATGCCATGAGCGATGCACAGCTGCAGCGGGCGGCGCAAGAAACAACAGTGTTCGCCAAAGTATCGCCGGATCAAAAGGCAAGGGTTATTCAGGCACTGCAGTCTGCCGGACATATAGTAGGGTACATGGGGGACGGCATCAATGATACACCGGCCATGCGGGCAGCCGATATAGCTATATCAGTTGATACGGCTGTGGATATTGCGAAAGAAGCAGCGGATATCGTATTGCTGCAAAAGGATCTGATGGTGCTGGAAGAAGGAATTATTGAAGGCAGGAAGACCTATGCCAACATGATTAAATATATCAAAATGACGGCTTCTTCTAATTTTGGGAACGTGTTTAGTGTGCTGGCAGCAGGTGCGCTGATCCCCTTTCTTCCTATGGAAAGCCTGCAGCTGATTCTGTTGAATCTGATCTATGATCTCTGCTGTACGGCTATTCCCTGGGATAATGTCGATGAAGAATTCATCAGAAAACCCAGAAT
>JBKECY010000067.1:0-2022 GCA_047975025.1 Lachnospiraceae bacterium | reverse complement strand
GCGAACCGTCATACTGCGGACGGACAAAGCAGTTAAACTTGCGGTTATAAGTGTCAGCCAGTTTTTCTTTAAATTCGGGGGATTGCCCGTCCAGCCAGTCGGAAAAGCCGTTACGAATTTCATCTATCTTAGTGTTTGCCAATTGAATTGCTTGCCCATCAGCTACTTTTACCTTTTTCATCTCACCTGTTTCCTTATCAGGTACAGTAATGGTTTTGGTAATATTAGGTGTAGTATTCAGCAGGGCGTGTTTCAATAAATGGATACCTGTAAATAATTGACCTTCTCCCTGAACTGCAAACTTTTCATTGATAATCGGATTACTTTTGCCTGATTTAATCATAAAATCATCACGAGAGGCATAGTAATCAATAGATACATTCGTATCGAATAGTTTCTCGATATATTGTTCAAACACATCTGTACTAATCCATCGCTCCCCAAAGTTAAAGTCCAATTCTTCAAACCTTATCGGTAGAGGAGTTGCATCTTGTAAGGCTTTTAGACTTTCCTGTGCAGGCTGGTCATCAGGGTGATTCTGTAAATAGCGTTCAATCTGTTCTGATTTTTCTACAATATTACCTGCAATAAAACTGTCTTTAATCTCATAATTTTGTATCAAAGGATTGAAATAGATGCGTCCGTGCAAATCCGATATAATATCTTCCCTACTTTTTTCGGTCATCAGGGACTCCATATATTCCATACGGATCTCTCCGTATTTGTTTAGAGATGCTACCAAAGTCTCGTCAGAAGTATTGGCTGCCTTGATTTCATTTGGATTGAAAGCCACAGGCTTATGGAATATGTCTGCTTTTTGGAGTTTTCCATCAATGGAGCGTTCCAAAAAGAGCATTTCCTTTCCTCCGGCATCCATTTTGATAACATCGAGATTACGTTTATCATTGAAGTTGCCATATCGTTTGACGAAATTGTCATATACCAGATTGAGGTTGCTACGCAAAGAAGCGCGCTCTGTCAGATGTTTGGCCTCGTGATTATACAGCGTGTGATAAAAATCCCTGATTTCTATATATCTGCTGATCTTTGCCTTTTGGTCAAAAGCTACATCTAAGGGCTGGAACTCGGCTCCATCCTTGTACACTTCTTTCAAATATCCCATTTGCCCCTTGTCCTCGACTAGCGATCCCGTTTTATAATGCTTTTGCAAGTCTCCCGAGAAGGGACGAAGCTCCAATGCTTGCTTCCTTTCCTCTTCTTGTTTTAATCTATCTTGTTGCTCCTCTTTTCGGGCATCGGATATGGGATAGGCATTTGCATTTTTAGTGTTGCCTTTGGGTGTTTCAGAGAACATACTGAGTTGCACTGGCTTTCCATTTTTAGTAGACATAGCCTTTTTCTTGCCCCGAACAGGTTTTATCTGGGTACGTTCTGCCTCTGAAAAGCCAAACAAATCGTAGAGTGACACAACTGGTTCAGAAACGTTGACTTCTAATGCCTGAAAGCTATTCTTTTCTTCTGTATGCAAAACTTCGGATTGCTTTGGCAATGAAGTGTTAGTTTTTACCTCTACTTGCTTTTGTTGTGCCGATTGAGATTGAGATTCATACAATACGAGGTTCAAATTCTGAGAAAAATCTGCATCTAACATTTTTTTCAAATCACCAGCAATACCTTCTACTCCTTTCTCATGCTTAAATACAAGAGCAGGCTTTCCATAAGGGTCGGTATCGGTATAGTTTTGGGTATGTACGACACGGCTAAAATCCTGAAAGTAATTGTTGATGGTAATTCCGTTAGATAGCTCCCGTGTTGAGACAAAGGCTTGCTCTTCTTCTGTTAGACTTTGCTTTTGCGAGTTTTTTTGAAGAATAATTAAATCACTGCCAACCTCTGTCCCTGCATAATCGGTAAAGAGATCATTGGGTAGCCGTATTGCCGATACCAGATTTGTATTATTCATCAGCCATTTGCGTATCTCCTCGTTAGCTGGTGAATTCATCACTCCCTGAGAGGTAATAAAGGCAAGTAGTCCTCCTTCTCTAAGGGTTTCAACCCCTT
>JBKECY010000039.1:0-49614 GCA_047975025.1 Lachnospiraceae bacterium | reverse complement strand
GAGATGAACGGCCTACGGCCGCCCTTGAACAATCCACCAAGAAATGTTACGATGTCGTCAAGCTGATAAGGATTTACCCTACCGGATACCGGTCATTACTAACATTGCGACTGGTACAAAGATCGGGGGGCACTCCACATCACCAATCAAATTATTGACACTGTTCCTAGTGCTTCTCCTGAAGATGTTGACCATGTTTTAAGTATCGCGCAAAAAGGAAGCAAGATATGGGGAAGTAAAACAGCAGAAGATCGAGCTGCTATTTTATTTAAATCCGCTGAAGCACTAATGGACGAACAAAAAGCAATTGCAACTCTTTTATCAAAAGAAACAGGAAAACCTTATCAACAATCACTTGGTTGTGTTGATTTGGCAGCTCAGCTATTCCACGGGTATGCTGAAAAGGCAAAACATATATATGGGCACACTCTTCCCAATACCGAAGATCTCATCACGGTTCAATATGAGCCATTAGGTGTCGTTGTATGTATTACACCTTTTAATTTTCCTATTGAATTATATGGCCATAAAGCGGCACCAGCATTGGCTGCCGGAAACGCGGTTGTCATCAAACCAGCCTCCGACACCCCCCTTTCCACTATATATATGACTGAGGTACTAATACGTAGTGGTATTCCTGCAGAAGCATTAAATGTAATAACTGGCAACGGAAGTATTGTTGGTCGTGCTCTGGCAGATTCTCCCAAGGTCAATGGGATCAGTCTAACAGGTAGCACCGCAGTAGGAATTGATATAATGAAGCATTGCGCCCAAAATATGACCCGGACTTTCATGGAACTAGGAGGAAACGATGGTGTTATAATACTTGATGATGCCAATATTGATTATGCCGTCGAAGAAGCAATTAACGGACGAATCTACAACGCAGGTCAAGTCTGCTGCGCTCCAAAACGTTTTATTGTCCAAAACACAATTTTGCAGGAGTTTTCTGATAAACTTGTCAGACGTATCCATTCTTTAAAAATCGGAGATCCTTTTAATCCCCAAAATGACATGGGCTGTCTGATTAGTGAAAACGCTGCCATTGAAGTCGAGCAGCAAGTTAATAGTACAATTTCTTTAGGTGCGACCTGTTTATGTGGAGGAGTTCGTTATAATTCAACTTTTTATCAACCGACGGTACTGATTGATGTAACTGCTGATATGCCAATTGCGAAAGATATGGAAATATTCGGCCCGGTATTTCCAATTATTGGATTTAACACCGATAAAGAAGCGTTAGACATTCTCAACCAGTCCTCGTATGGACTATCTGGCGGAGTAATTGGAGAAAACACAAAACGTGCTTTTGGAATTGCAAAGCAAATCGATGCTGGAGGAGCTATTGTCAATGGCACCGGAATGTATCGCACTATTTATATGCCTTTCGGAGGACACAAAAAAAGTGGTATTGGTACAGAGGGATTTTTGGAGACACTACAGGAAATGATGCGTACAAAATCAATTGTTTTCAAAGGTTTACAATAACGTCTGCGCCATAGGAAAACCTATGGCGTTTTTTTGCGTTCATTTTAAGAAAGGAGCAATTTTATATGAGCAATAACAGAACGGTTGGTGTACTGTTCGCAAAAGTGCGAAGCAGTGAGGTTTGTGTTTAGTTTGGCACTACCCAGAAAATGGACACTAGTACAAATGTGCAGAATAGGCTTATAGCAATCTATAACCATGCTTGCCGTGGCGCCGAGCAAGGTCGGACAGACTTTGCGGACGTTTTAGAAATATAGTTCTACCTTTCGTACAGGACAGCTATATCATGTATTCTACGCTTCATTTCTGTACGGATATAGTCCGGCTCTAAACACTCGCATTTATCCCCAAAACTGATAAGAATGTTGTAATAATAATCGTTTTCAATGAAAGGAAAACGAACAAAGTAATGCTCGTCATCATCCGGCGAAAAGTGTTTGTAATCGCAATAATCAAGTACCCTGTCCACAACAGCTTTATGAATGCGAATTTTGATTTCGGTTTGCATTGTTGTCAAAATATCAGCAAAATCCAATTGCGGTTTTTGATAATTTCGTGGTGTAAAGGATCCCTCTTGTATGAGTAGGTTTGATATGCGGGATAGTCTGAATAAGCGAAAATCTCTTCTTTTATGGCAGTACCCTTGAAAATACCAATGATTACTTTTCAATATAAGCTGATACGGCTCGGCTGTGCGCTCGGTTTCGTTTCCGTAGCGGTCTGCATATTCAAATGAAAGCAGTCTGCTTTCATTTAAAGCTGTTTGAACAATTTCTAAATATGACTGTATGTTCCTGGTACCTATCCACGGACTTAAATCTATGACTATTTGATTTGCTTTTATTTCAATTTCTTTCGCTCTGTCGGCGGGGATAAAACTCTTGACTTTTGCAAGAGCATTTACCAGTTCTTCACCCCGTATCATATTGGAAAAATTGGAAAGTCCCATCAAGATAGCGGACAAATCGGCATTCGAAAAAACCTTATTGTCAATCTTATATTCTTGCATGATTTCAAAGCCGCCGCTTACGCCCGATGTGGAGCGAACAGGAATACCCGCCATGTTGATAGCGTCTATGTCACGGTAGATTGTGCGGGGAGAAACCTCAAACAGTTCTGCTAACTCCTGTGCGCCTACGCGCTCTTTGTCAAGGAGTATCATAATTATGCTAACCAGCCTGTCTATTTTCATCTGACAGCCACCTTTCAAAATTTATTTTTGTCATTATATATTGTTGCCATACTGTTGTCAATAATCATGTAGTACAATAAAAAAACCAAATCAATTTACCTACCAGGAGGAAACATCATGCCGAAAAAAGCCTTGGTCATTATTGACATTCAAAATGACATAACAAAGAATTATAAGGATATTATCAATAACATCAATCGAGCGATTGATTGGGCGGTTAACAATGATATTCATGTTGTCTATATAAGACATGAAAATTTATCGAGCGGCACGAGAAATTTCAAGCCCAATACACAGGGAGCTAAATTAACTTCAGACCTAAAAATCGTATCAAAAAATGTTTTTACTAAAACCAAAAGTAACGCATTAACCAGTGAAGAATTTACAGATTTTATTAGTGAAAATGAAATCTGTGAGTTCTACATAGCGGGAGCGGATGCCGCTGTTTGTGTTAAATCAACTTGTTTCAACTTATGCAAAACAAATTATAAAGTTACTGTTTTATCGGATTGTATTACCAGTTGGGATAAAAAGAAAATTCCTGAAATGCTCCACTATTATGAAAGTAAAGGTAGCAATACTGTTTGGTTGAATGACCTGCTCATACCCTAATAAGAAATCTGCTCATATGCTATTAACAGTATTACAAATAATTGGATTTTATTCCCCATATGTAATAATAAAATACGTATCCGGATACGGGAAGATACAGAAGCAACAAATTTTTCACTCTATTGTCCAAAATGCAAAAAAGAAAGTTTAATCAATATTGATAAATTGGAAATAGTAATGACTAGAGAGTCAGAAGCCCAGATACAGGAATGAGTGATTGATTTTGCTAGAACTACTGATACAGGCTCAATGGAACCAGTTAAGCATATCAGTTGATTACGATCTCCATAATAGAATGGATAAAGAAAAGCCAAAAAACATGATTAAATCAAGCTTTTCGGCGTAATTGTTCATTACAGGAATTGAGCCTGCACCCCAACCTTATCAAGGTTGCGTACTATATGTTTTTTTCGGAACTCCACCAATACATATATATCATTAAGCTGATTTCCTTCAGTAATATTAAAAACGATAGGTAGAAATTTTATTGTCTTTCCGTTTGGCTCTGTATTGCAGATTATTTTCTTTGTAGCTTCACTAATTGGCAGCGCTATCAATTCTGCTCTTATCTTTTCAGAAAAGTTAAATGACACTCTAAATGATTCTTCCCATATGGACAACCAAAATATCGGTTTTACTTTATTTGTGCCTCGTGCTGTTGTCCATTTATATTCACCCTTAGAAAGCCACGCTTTCCCATCATTGTAGTACCGCCAATCCATAAGTGAAATGCTATATTTCCGCAACTCCTCAATGAATTTTGTGTAAATCGCATTCGTTACCCCAAGACCATCAGCAATGATTTCAGCCGTCGGTTTTATTGTAGCATCACGCAATAATTGTTGTACCATAATAATATTCTCCTCAAGTTCTGGTATATTCTTACATCAATTATATCAGCGACACGAGAAGAAATCTACACTTTTACCTCCTAATACAGGCGGCTGCGAGCTTAAAATAAGTTCATCAACACAGCCCGAATATCTACCTTGCTGTATGAGCCGATTTTTTTAATTTTGCAAGGTTATGTAGCAAAATGCTTCCCTCTTGGCTATCCATATATAAATGGCTCTTTTATCTTTCATAATCGTAGCTTCCTTATAGTTTGATTATACCTGCAAGCGACAAGACACTCACAGTGTTGTGCGATTAACTGTTCAAGTTTACTCATCGTCGTTGCCCTCCTCAATATTTGCCTCTATTGGTGGAAATTCTGCAACTGGCGATTGCAGATTCTTGGCATTCAGCGAATGATATCCAGATCGTGAAATACCTAATTTTTCAGTATCCTGCTGACAGAAACATTGCGCTACAATCGAAAAAGTCATTTGATGCGTGGTTCGAAGAACAACTAGATGAGTGACAATAATTTTATGTCAAACAGATAAACTTGCATTTTTTAAGTGGCTCGACCTTTTTATAGTACGAGTCACTTTCAGTTAATGTTTTGTATTCTTATGATTAGCTAGTGTCTTTCCAACTTTACTTTTAGCACCTTTACTTGATGACTTACTCGCTAAAGTTTTTCCAGCTGCGCCTACTTTTCCGCCATGATGTACTGCCATTTTGTCACCCCCTATACTTTCGGAAAGTGAAGTGTGAAAATCAGCCTTTCACATATCCACCATCTTTTAAAACTAAACTCTGATCCGCATCTTTAATCGTTGATAACCCTATGAGCGATCATAATCACCGTCTCATCTTGTAAGAGCTCTGATAAATCAGATTGAATCAACACTTCATTTTTGATGTCCACGTTGGCCATCACTTCATCCAGTAATACAATCGGTGTTTTCTTAATGAACGTTCACTACTTAAAGCAATTCAAATCATCATACTACAGTTAAATTCTCAGTTATTTGTTTGAAAAAATCCGTATTCCAAATATTCAATACACTAGTGTCATGTATAAATGGCTCAACGTCTTGTTTTGCTTGCGTATAATCAATATTTTTAAACCTACTGCTCAACGTTTCTTTTAGTTCTTTTATAGAGAATACTTTATCATCTGATATATAGCCCGAATCTACCAAACGTGCCTTTAAGTGTCTTAGATTTACTGGTGTTCCTCTTGACAGGTAAAATATATAATCATATAAATCTCGTCCTTTAATACGCCTTTTCCATCCACGACATATGACTGCATGTATTTTACCTGCAAATAATGATGGCATATCATAAATATTAACTTCGTATGGTACTGGAAGCAGTCTATACTTATGTTCAAATGTTGCAAAGGCTGGTGGATTTATATCTACTTCAAACTTTATCTTTATGGCTTCATTTTTTGGTATACTTCCCAAATCATTTTCATCTGTATAGAATATCATCAAATGCTCTTTTGTATTCCCCTTCAAAAATGCAGATGAGATATTACTTTCTTTTGTCTTTTCCTTCTCTGTTATTTTAACATTAAGTCCAAATGATCTTACTTCTTTTTCTAAATCTGGAAAGTATTTTTTTATATCAAACTCTTTATCCGCTACTTCTAACGAAAAATCAAGATCCTCAGAAAATCTATCAAGGCCATAAAATATCCTTAATGCCGTTCCCCCGTAAAAGGTTGCCTTCTTAAAAAAACCTGCTCTAGATAAACCACACAATACAATTTCTTGCATTATTTCTTTCATAGCATTTTTCTTATCATATAAATTTTCAATATTATAATTTTTCAACATTTGTTCTATAGCAGAAGTCATTTTAATACCTCCTCATTAATGAAGATAACTTATTTATATTTGTAGAGTTATATTTACTACTTAATAAATTTACAAGGTTCTTATCTAATCCTTCTATGTATGACTCCTCAATACGTAGATCCTCAAATAAAAGTTTTAATAGTTCTTTTATATTTGCAACAGGTGAAATAGTATATAATTTATCACATAAAGCCTTTTCTGGAACTGCTATTCTATAAAAGTAGTCACCTTCTTTAATAAGACTAATTCCAAGTGGAAATGCCTCTGAAGGAACATCCCGATATGTAAAGGTTCCAAATAAAGTGTTGTATTCCTTTTTTTTCTTTTTTTCAAATGTTGCATTTGTAATAATATAGACAGCTTCTGGTATTATACCGTGATAGCTTAGTGCATAATCAAAGGAAATATAGGATGGTCCATATATACTTCCTGCAAGCAAGTATCCTGGCGTATTTGCATTTGTTTCATATAATCCCTTAACAATAGGAAAAATCTCTTTTTTCTCAGACATTCTAAATATCTTTGACCTTGGATTAGCATATTCACTTAGTTCTTCGAGAAGCATAGCCGTAGTTTTTATCATATTTTCACCTCATGGTATCATTATATGCAATTATCTGGTGAAAATCAAATGTTTTTGCTTATAAACTAGTCTCCACCACTTCTGTATTCATGTAAGCTCTTGCCGTCTGATTGCAAACTGTATCAATCTCATTATCTGTGATTTAGAAGGTACTGTCAATTATCCCTCGCTCAGTTGAAAAGCGTATTCAAGCATTGCACAAAGCATCTTGCTATATTTCTACCTAGGCACAAATATGCTCCTATAATAGACTTTTTAATATTTTCATAGTCTACTATAAGGGAGCATATCATCTTCACTACTTTTTTAGTTTCTGGAGAAAATCTAAACTCGGATTTAATCTTAAGTATCACACCTGCAGAGCAGGTGGTTTTATTGCATATGATACAAAAAAACCGAAAGTTCTCTATTGAACTTTCGGCATAATTTCAGGCGTCGCTAAGAGGATTTGAACCTCCGGCCTACCGCTTAGGAGGCGGTCGCTCTATCCAGCTGAGCTATAGCGACATTATCGTGATTTTCATATAGAACTCTCTTGCTTTGTTGAAAACCACATCCACAATAATACTATATATACACAGAATTTGCAAGAATAAAAGCAACTGTTACAACTGCAGCTGCCCCTGCAGCCAGATGACCCCCTTGAATCTTCTTCCCACCTTAGGTTCACCCAGCAAATCTGCTCTGTTGATACAAATATCAAATTCTATATCACTGCAGTTTACCGTAATCTGCACCACTTCTTCTGATGTAATCGTATTCTTAAATGTTACACAGTCCACAATTTCACCCAGTACGTTGTACTGGTCGCACTCCATGCCATACGGCATAAAATAAGAGTCCACTATACTGAACACATCTTCGTTTTGAATGCGCTTTGAAATCATAGTGTAAGTATCAATATCTTCCATTGTAAGATTTTCAATCGCCTCTTCATTTCCAGTCATTGCGGCTGCAATCAGCGATTTTCGGTTCTCACTGCTTTCCTTTTCCAGGCGGCTCTGTTCTACATCCTTTTGCACCGGCAGGAGAATCCGTCCTTCTCTGGCAAGCCCTGAGAAAGTAACCGGCTGCGGCATTTTTTGAAAAGCATTTTTATAAAATGCATTCATATAATCTGCGGCATTTTGCAAATAGAAGACTAATGTGACCCCTACGCGCAAATCATCACAGCCTCCCGCAAAGGATTCTCTGTAAATATGCTTTTCAACTGTAATCTTTTCTTGCGTAGATATTCCGGTTCCCCGAAAGAAGGGGAAGTAGTATTCCCTGTGAAACACATTGTTCTCATCGTACTCACCGCAGACAGTGATACCGCAATCGCATGCAAAATTCTTTGAGAACTCCGCAAACATACGGTCCGGATGAGATTCCACGACCGTTTTTTCGTCGTATTTTTCTTCAACTTCTTTTAAAATTTTTTCTATTTCTTTTTTCGTTTTTATATGCGAAAAACCTATAGAGCGCAGATAACTATGCATATATTCCTTCTTTCACTGCTCCAAAAGATTTACTGCTTTTTTTCAATCTTTTTCTTATTGCCCATATACGGTTGTAATACTTCCGGTATATTGACCGAGCCATCTTCATTCAAATTGTTCTCTAAAAATGCAATCAGCATACGAGGCGGTGCCACGACTGTATTGTTCAGTGTGTGTGCAAAATATTTTGAAGATTCACCATTTACACGTATTTTCAAACGTCTGGCCTGTGCATCTCCAAGATTTGAACAACTTCCTACCTCAAAGTATTTCTGTTGTCTGGGCGACCATGCTTCCACATCAATTGACTTTACCTTAAGGTCTGCTAAGTCCCCGGAACAGCATTCCAATGTACGTACAGGAATATCCAGTGTACGGAACAGGTCAACTGTATTCTGCCACAGAACATCAAACCATTTGGGACTATCCTCCGGTTTACAGACTACAATCATTTCCTGCTTTTCAAATTGGTGTATACGGTATACACCTCTTTCTTCCACACCATGAGCTCCCTTTTCCTTCCTAAAGCAAGGTGAATAGCTTGTAAGTGTCTGTGGGAGATTCTCTTCCGGTACTATCGTGTCAATAAATTTTCCGATCATAGAATGCTCACTGGTTCCGATCAGATATAGATCCTCCCCTTCAATTTTATACATCATGGCATCCATCTCTGCAAAACTCATTACACCAGTAACCACTTCACTTCGAATCATAAACGGAGGTACGCAATAGGTAAAACCGCGATCAATCATAAAATCTCTTGCATAAGATATAATTGCCGAATGCAGTCTGGCAACATCCCCCATCAGATAGTAAAATCCATTACCAGCAACCTTGCGGGCACTGTCGAGATCCAATCCGTCAAATGCCTCCATAATTTGTGCATGATACGGGATTTCATAAGCAGGAACTACCGGCTCTCCATAACGCTGTACTTCAACATTTTCACTATCATCCTTTCCTATGGGGACAGAAGGATCAATAATATTAGGTATTACCATCAGGACTTCTTTTAGCTTTTCTTCTACTTCCTTTTCTTTGATACTTAGTTCATCAATGCGGGCACCCGACTTAGAAACTTCCTGCTTTACCTGCTCTGCTTCCTCTTTTTTTCCTTGCGCCATTAAGGCACCAATCTGCTTGGAAGCTTTGTTTCTGGATGCACGAAGTGCTTCCACTTCCTGTTTAATCGCACGATTTTCTTCATCCAGCTTCAACACATCATCAACCAGGGGAAGTTTTTGATCCTGAAATTTATTTTTAATATTTTGTCTTACTACATCCGCATTTTCTCTGATAAATTTAATATCCAGCATTATAGCCTCCTGCTTTACGTTAATCTATGATTCCATCATTTCTTCTATATCAAAATTTACTGCCGTTCTAAGTGCTTTTACTTCTTCTTCACTAAGCATCACGAACGATTCACCCTTAACAATTTCTTTAATATATAAAAAGCAATTGTCCCTGCTATGTATGGCATTAAGAATAATACCTGTATTTTTCTTATCCAACAAGGCCAGAACAAAGCTCATCTTTCCGCCAACATCTTCAAAAGCATCGTATTTTTCCACACCGTACTTGCTAAATGTCTGATTCGAACTTTTTTTGATCATTCCTACTTCATGTGAGAAAATTTCATTGGTCTCCATCAGTTTATCAATTTGTCCAAACTTTTTTGCAAATACCTTTTCTAAGGATTGTCCGTCCTTACCCTTCATAAAATACTTGTATTTGCGCTCTAATCTTGAAATCTTCAATGTAAGATTGATAATACACATCAAAGAAACAATCAGAAAAACAATTAATACCAGAATAACGATACTTGATACTGTTCCCAATTCCTGAATAATTACTCCCATAGTAAACTCCCTATTCTATACTCTTAATCAAATCATAAATTCTCTCCAGTTCTTCTTGTGAAAAGTATTCAATTTCGATTCTCCCTTTTTTATCATTAATACGATGAACCGCAACTTTTGTACCAAGTACTTTTCTCATATTTTCTTCGAGATTTTCATAAATTGCCGTCAACGGCAATGCTTCTTTTTTGACAGGCTTTTTCGACTGATTCAATAATGATTTTACCAGTTTTTCTGTCTCTCGTACACTTAATTTTTCATCAAAAATGCGATCTGCCACCATAATCTGCGTGCTTTCATCCGATAAAGACAACAATGCACGCGCATGGCCGCTCGAAATCATTTCACCAATCAACATTTTATGTATAGCTTCAGGCAATTTTAGTAATCTCATAGAGTTAGTAACTGCTGTCCTGCTTTTTGAAACACGCTCTGCTACCTCGTCCTGCTTCAAATTAAACTCTTCTAATAAGCGCTTATAGGCGAATGCCTCTTCGACGGGATTTAAATTTTCTCTTTGAATATTTTCAATCAGAGAGATTTCAACAACTTCCTGTTCCGTATAATCCCGAATAATAACAGGTATTTCTTTTAGTCCGGCTAATTTCGCTGCACGCCACCTTCTCTCACCTGCGATTATTTCAAAATAATCATCTTTCTTAATAACCAGGATTGGCTGGATAATGCCAAACTGTTTGATCGACTCAGATAATTCCAGCAGCGCATCATCATCAAACTGCTTTCTGGGTTGTTCTCTGTTTGGCTCTATCTTAGTAATCTTGATTTTAACCGGCTCCTGCATTATGTCAACCTGTTGTGTTGTTTCCTTTTTACCTCTGCTGGCACGTTGTGTCGTAGTTGTATTACTTCTTTTCTTATCACTTATAGATTCTCCGGCTTCATTGCCGGTTGGTGGAATCAAAGAATCTAGACCTCTACCAAGACCTGACTTTTTTACTGCCATATTACCTCCATCTACTACATATTCTACTCTTTATATTATAGTCTAAGAATTTCCTTTGCCAAAAGCCTATAACTCTCTGCTCCGGGAGATTTTGGATCATACAAATGTATAGGCAACCCATAACTGGGTGCCTCTGCCAATCTAACATTTCTTGGAATGATTGTATCATATACATGATATGGTAAATTTTTCCTAACAGTCTCAACAACTTCACGAGACAGATTATTTCTGGAATCATACATTGTAAATACGACTCCTGCTATCTGCAGCTTCTGATTCAGTCTGCTTCTCACAAGTTGTATTGTTTCTATTAACTGAGATATACCTTCCAATGCATAATATTCACATTGGATTGGTGAAAGTACATAATCTGAAGCGGTCATTGCATTTACTGTAAGCAAGCTGAGCGCCGGTGGACAATCAAGTATTATGTAGTTATACCTTCTCTTTATTTTTTCTATTTCGTTACTTAGTATAAATTCCTTACCTTCAACATCAATAATTTCAACTTCTGCTCCGGCTAAGTTAGCATTTGATGGGATAAGAGATAATTTCTTGGTTATTTTTGGAATGATGCAATTCGAAATATCGGCTTCTCCAATCATAATATCATATAGAGAGTATTCGATTTCGTTCTTATTGATTCCCAAACCACTTGTGGAATTTCCTTGTGGATCTACATCAACCAAAAGTACCTTTTCCCCAAGTTCTGCCAGGCACGCGGATAAATTAATTGCAGTTGTAGTTTTTCCAACGCCACCCTTTTGATTTGCTATTGCAATTACTTTTCCCATAACTACCTCGTAATTCTGTCTACAATATTACCTCGACAAACTATATTATATCATCTTCTATTGCTAATATCCATAGTAATGTTTCACGTGAAACATTACTAT
Organism: Lachnospiraceae bacterium; assembly: GCA_047975025.1. GTDB lineage: Bacteria > Bacillota > Clostridia > Lachnospirales > Lachnospiraceae > JBKECY01. Next base: position 37,837 of record JBKECY010000039.1, on the reverse strand, counting down.
GGATATTGATTTTCAAATATTATTCCCAGTATAAAAGGATATAGAATGTTTCACGTGAAACACTCTATATCCTCAAATTTAAAGAAACATAAGTAAATGTCACAATGGTTTTTTAGCAGGCATACCCGGCCGTCTAGGATATTTCAATGGTGTATCACTAATTTTATCAATTCTAACAAGCGAACGCTGCAAGTCTAGTTCTAAAAGATTAAATACAGTGAATTCTTTGACGTCACCACCCAATAACCCAATAGCAGGTTTAGCACCGTCAACTTCATCAGCAGATTTCCCGGACTTATAAGAAACAAATGAACCATCAACTTTTACAAAGGGAAGACACAATTCACTAAGCACCGATAAATTAGAAACCGCTCGTGATACTGCTAAGTCATACTTTTCACGATATTCTTTCTTAACTCCAAATTCCTCGGCTCTGCCATGTACTGCCACAGTATTAGATAATTCCAATTTATCAATAATAAAATCAAGAAATTCAATACGTTTACCAGAAGAATCCAATAAAGTTACAGCAATATGAGGAAACATAATCTTGATAGGTACACCAGGGAATCCTGCACCCGTCCCTACATCAATCATTGTCTTAACAGTATTCATATCCAGAACCCGTATAATTGCCAGGCTGTCTACAAAATGTTTGACAATTACTTCATGGAAATCTGTAATGCGGGTTAGATTCACCACCTTATTCCACTCCGTAAGTACTTCATGGTATTTGATAAACTGAATCTTTTGCTGATCTGTAATTGACAGATCAAATTTCTTGCAAGCCTTGTCAAGTAATTCAAAACTATACGTCATAAAATTCACCTCCTCTTCTTATCTCAATTGCTTAAGATAAACTAGTAAAACAGATATGTCTGCCGGCGAAACTCCTGATACACGTGAAGCCTGACCTATTGAAAACGGTTTGAATAAATTTAACTTTAGCTTTGCTTCTGTTCTTAATCCTTTGATTTCATCGTAATTGATATCAGATGGAATTCTTTTGGATTCATTTTTAGCAAACTGTTGGATTTGTCTTTGCTGGCGGGATATATAACCGGCATATTTAATATTTATGTCAACCTGTAATGTAACGTCCTCCGGCAATGCAGGGCGGTTTATATCCAAAACCCCGACTACATCATAAGAAAGTTCAGGGCGTCGTATTAAATCAGCAAGACTTACAGCTGTTTTTAATGCCGTACTATCATGATTCTCCAAAAACGTTTGCACTTTTGCTGAAGCACCAATTTTAACATTCTCGACCCTTGTTATTTCTCTATCAATAATTACTTCCTTATTACATATTCTCTCATATTTTGCGCTATCTATCAAGCCCACACTGTATCCAACTTTGCGTAATCTCAAATCCGCATTATCTTGTCGTAATAAAAGACGGTATTCAGCGCGGCTTGTCATCATGCGATAAGGCTCCTGATTGTCTTTTGTAACTAAATCATCAATTAAAACCCCAATGTACGAAGTGTCCCGACCAAGAATGATTTGCTCTTTTCCCAATATACGCATGGCAGCATTGACTCCAGCCACCAGCCCCTGTGCAGCAGCTTCCTCATAACCGGAGCTTCCATTAAATTGACCAGCACTAAAAAGGCCCGGCAAATTTTTAAACTCTAACATTGGATTCAGTTGATGTGCATTAATGCAGTCATATTCAATTGCATACGCATTGCGGACAATTCTTGAATTTTCAAGTCCAGGTACCGATCTGTACATTTCCTTTTGCACATCTTCCGGAAGAGAACTGGACATTCCCGCAATATACATTTCATTTGTATAAAGTCCTTCTGGCTCGATAAAAACCTGATGTCTGCTTTTATCAGCAAAACGGACTACTTTATCTTCAATAGAAGGGCAGTACCTGGGACCAACCCCTTTAATACTTCCGGAATAAAGAGGAGAGCGATCTATATTATTTTGTATTATTTCGTGTGTTGTTTCATTCGTATACGTCAACCAACAGGAAACCTGATTGATTTGAACATCTTCCGGGTTCGTAGAAAAAGAAAATGGAACCACTTGCTCATCACCAAACTGTTCTTCCATTTTAGAATAATCAATGGAAGAACCATCAATTCTGGCAGGAGTACCAGTTTTAAACCGTCTCATGGAAATCCCCAGATTTATTAGAGATTCTGTCAGATAATTCGCTGCTTGTAACCCATTTGGTCCGGTATATGTACTTACATCTCCGTAGATACATCTGGCATTCAAGTAAGTACCTGTACATAGAACGACTGCTTTACTATAATAAATTGCTCCGGAATGAGTTTCGATACCCGACACCTGTCCCTTGTCTGTAAGAATCTTCGCAACTTCAGCTTGTCGTACTACGAGATTTTCTGTCTCTTCCAGTACTTTTCGCATTCTCTTGCTGTATTCCTGCTTATCCGCCTGCGCACGCAGTGAATGAACGGCCGGCCCCTTTGATTTATTAAGCATCTTGGACTGTAAAAATGTATGGTCAATATTAATTCCCATTTCACCACCAAGAGCATCTATTTCTCTGACCAAATGTCCCTTGGAGGTTCCACCTATATTAGGATTGCAGGGCATCAGCGCAATACTATCAACACTAATCGTAAATATAATTGTATTGAGACCAAGACGAGCTGCCGCAAGAGCAGCTTCACATCCGGCATGGCCTGCACCAACAACAATGACATCATACTGCTCAACAATTGAATTCATTTTCTCTCCTCACACTATTCTAAAATTATTTACCGGTGCAAAACTGGCTGAAAATTTCATTTACTAAATCTTCCCCGACAGTCGCACCTGTGATCTTACCGAGTGAATCATAAGCATCCATCATGTCAATTGTATAAAAATCTTCCAGCATACATTGTTCCATACTTTGCATAACCATAAGCAGACTGTTCTTCGCTTCATGTAGAATTGTTTTATGTCTAAGGTTGGTTATGTAAACCTGATCGTCATATGATATTTCGCCTTTGAAAAACAACTGCTGAATCTTATCCGCTAATATATCCATTCCAATATTTTCTTTAGCAGAAATTTCAATAATATCTTTATCCAGTATTTCCTCAACTTGCTTTTTAGTTACCACCGTTTGTAGATCAGATTTATTTAAAAGCACAATTACTTTCTTATCTTGCAAGATAGAAATTATGGAAGTATCATTCTCATCGACCGGAGTAGAAGCATCCATGACATACAGAATTAAATCTGCATTTTCAGCAGCTTTTATTGCTTTTCCGACACCGATTTTTTCGACAACATCCTGCGTTTCCCTGATTCCTGCTGTATCAAGCATGTGCAATGTCATTCCACGAAGCGTGACATAATCCTCTAACACATCCCTTGTAGTACCTGCAATATCAGTTACAATTGCTTTATCCTCTCCAAGAAAGGTATTTAGAAGAGAAGATTTCCCGGCATTTGGCTTTCCTAAGATAACTGTCTTAATACCTTCTTTAATAATTTTTCCTTCTTCAACAGTAGAAAGGAGCTTATCAATTTGAGAAGTCAAATTTAGCACAATTGGTTGCAGCACCTGTGTATATCCTGTCAAATCAATATGCTCCGGATCATCAAGTGCTGATTCAATATAAGCGACCTGATATAATAAATCCGAGCGAACCGACTCAATTCTCTCTCTGAGATTTCCCCTTAGTTGTGCAACTGAACTATTCAGTGCCGCATCGCTTTTTGCATTAATAATATCTATGACAGCTTCTGCCTGAGACAGATCCATTTTACCATTCAAAAAAGCACGCTTTGAGAATTCACCAGGTTCCGCTAATCTGGCGCCATTCTTTACAACGGTTTCCAATACCTTTTGTGTTGCATAGATTCCACCATGGCAATCAATTTCTACTGTATTCTCTCCGGTATACGTACGCGGTGCATACATCAGCATAATCAGCACTTCATCTACGATTTTATCATGATCTACAATGTACCCATAATGTATCGTATGAGACTCCTGAATCTTAATATCCTTGCGATTGTTCTTAGATCTGTAAATTTTGCTGATTACATCAATGGCAGCATCACCTGAAATACGCACGATTCCTATGCCGGACGCCCCTACTGATGTCGCCACCGCAGCAATACATTCAGCCATATAATTCCTCCACATAAAAAAATGTTACCCTAAATCCAAGCACACAAACAACGCTGTTGCATTATTCCTGCTTTGACCTAGAATAACATCTTCCAAAATTATTTCTTTAATTTAACGACGACATGTCTGTAAGGTTCTTCACCATCACTAAAAGTCTCTACGTATTTGTCTTTTTGCAATGCCGCGTGGATGATTCTACGCTCATAAGGATTCATTGCTTCAAGTACACTGGTTTTTCCGGTCTTCTTAACTTTATGTGCTATACCGCGAGCCAGATTCTCCAGAGTTTCCTTTCTTCGGGTTCTGTAATCTTCCGTATCGAGTTTAACTCTGACATAGGTATCTTTCTTCTTGTTAACTACCAGACTGGTAAGATATTGAAGTGAATCTAACGTCTGTCCACGTTTACCAATCAGGATACCTACATCTTCACCTGTAAATTCGATATCCAAACTGCCATCTTTAGAATTATAAACCACTTTAACCTCGATCGGCAGATCCATATGACTTAACAGTCCCGCCAGGAATGATTTTGCTTCCTCTGTTATTTCATCAATTTTACTTTGGTCTGTAATAATAACAATTTCTCTGGGTTCCCGAATCGGTCGTTTAGCTTCTTCTCTGGGTTTAATAACTTCTTGCTTCGGAGAAGATTTTATCTCTTCCTTGCTAATTACCTTTTCCTCAGTTGGAGCTATCACAGCAGCAGGAGCTTCTTTCTTCGGTTCTTCCTTAGTTTCAGGTTCAGTTATCTCAATTCGCCTTGCTTTAATCACAGCTGACTTACTTCCGATACCTAAAAATCCTGAACTACCTTCCGTAATAACCACAATTTCCAATTGATCGCTCGAAGTACCTAATTCAATAGAAGCTTTTGTAATCGCTTCTTCTTTAGTTTTTGCAGAAATTTCGATAAAATCCATACAACTACCTCCTTACCAATCAGTATCCGCCCTCATACAGTATAACTATTTATTTTTTCTTGCCCTTATCATCCTGAGATACCATACGTGCTCTGGCGGCAATACTTCCCTCTTTATATTTTACGGGTTTTTCTTCTACATTTTTATCTTTGATATTGCTTGTTTTTGTAGTTGAATCAATTTTCTTTACATTCTGATGCGCCTGGTTCGTGATTTTCTGAGGTGGAAGACCAGCCTTTTCTCTTTTTTTCGCAGCCTTTTCCATATTCTTCTTGATCAAATCATCCACATCGACCTTAGACAGATGTTTATTGATAACAAGCTGCTGAATACAACGAACTACCGCACCTGCAATCCAGTAAATACCAAGACCAACCGGGAAAGTGAAGCAGAAAACAGCTGACATAATAGGCATAACATTATTCATTGTTTTCATTGTATTTGCCATGCTGCCAGTATCTACGGAACCAGTTGTTGCCTGTGGCATAAGCTTATAGCTGATCCACTGGGAAAACCAGGCCAAAATAGGAACCATAAGTGCAACAGCAGCCAGCCAATACATATGAGTACCATTGCTGCCAAATTGAGAGGTAATAATGTTCCAGGGATTATCAGCAATATTCATCCCAAGAAATACCTGCATACTTGACAACTTATCAGCAGTTGAATTGATTGTATCAGCAAATCCTGAAAACTTAGGAAGGTCAGCAAGCTTATCCCATTGTGTCGGAGACAATGCATATAATACATCAATAATAGAATCACTGGATGCAACATTATTATCCACAACAAGACTTACACGGGAAAGATTGTTATCTTCAATAAACTTCTGCAAAATTGCAGTAAATCCATCAACACCTTGAATATTAGTAATCAGACCTGTAAAAATACCTTTTACACTGCCTACATAACCGGGAATTTTATAAATTACCTGATATAAGGCGAACAGAATCGGCATCTGGATTGCTAACTGCAGACAGCTTCCGGTAGGTGACACCCCGTATTTCTGATAAACAGTACTTGTTTCTTCCTGCATTTTCTGCATGGACACCTGATCTTTTTTGCCTTTGTATTTATCCTGTACTTTTTTGATTTCAGGTGCCATAACAGCATTAAGCTTCGAAAATTTCTGCTGTTTGATCTGCAATGGAGTCATTAATAAATATATAACAAATGTCAGGAGTATGATACAAAGACCAATATTTCCTATTCCAATAAAATCCAACAGGTTATATATCTGATCCATAACCCAGCCAAGAACTACAGCAATCTGACCCAATATTGGGACGCCGCTCTTCGTTGCAATTATCATATTCAAATTTCGTTCCTCCTACTAAAGCTATTCTGAACACACTTTTCAGGGTACAGGATCATAGCCTCCCTTAGAAAAAGGATTACAACGCAGAATTCTCCACACTGCGAGTAAACTTCCTTTAATGCTTCCGTATTTTTCAATTGCCTCTAAACCATATTGAGAACAAGTGGGAAAATAAGGGCAGCACGTTCTTTTTCTGGGTGACAAATATAGCTGATATAGTTTTATTCCCTTGATTAATATCTTTTTTCCCATATCAATACCCTATATAAAAGCAAACATCTGCTTAGCCTTTATAAATTGTTCAACAGCTTATGTCTTTTAAATAAGTTAAGCAATGCACTTTCTATCTCTTTATACGCGGCATCTGCAGCAGATGCCCGGGCAATAATTACAATATCACAGCCGGTTACGAAATCAGCTTCATTTAATCGGTAACTTTCTTTAATCAGTCTTTTTGTCCTATGTCTGACGACACTGTTCCCTACCTTTTTGCTGACAGATATTCCCAGTTTGTTGTTATCGGATTGATTTCTCACAATATACATTACCAGAAATCTATTGGCGTACGATGTCCCCTGCCTGTAAATTTGCTGGAAGTCTCTGTTGCTCTTAAGTGATATAGTAAATTTCATTTTATTCCCTTTGCGATAAGAAAAGAAAAGACCACATATTTGCGGTCTATGCTGATAATTGCTTTCTTCCCTTTAATCTTCTTGCAGCTAGAACTTTGCGTCCACCTTTAGTACTCATTCTTGCTCTGAATCCATGAACTTTTGCTCTGGATCTTTTTTTAGGCTGAAATGTCATTTTCATAATATATCGGCACCTCCTTTATTATTCATTTAAAACTCATAACCCCTAATATTACGTATGCTATTTTAGAACATCAAATCAATTATAGTGATAAAAGTCCCATCCGTCAAGATATTTGTAGAGTTTTATTTTCTTTTTATATCTGAGCTTCTTACTTTTGGATATTAAAAGCAAATTCTCACTGTTTGAAGTCAAGTTTACGTAATATTATCCACAATTTGTGGATAACTTGTGGATAACTATAAATTTCGATGTGTATATATAACTGATATCTTACTTTTTGGGCGAATCTGGGGAATGTATAATGTTATTAACCATTTTAGAATTATACACATACTTTACGATAATAAAGTATTATGGAAACTTATCTACTTTTTGGCATTGCTAAAACCCTTATTTTATTATAATATATATAAGAAGCTTTTTGCCTGAAATACTTATTAAATAAATGATTTTGGAGAACTTGTAAATGAATATTATTGAAAAAAAATGGACTGAAATTCTAAATGTTGTAAAAACAGAACACGAGCTATCGGATGTTTCTTTTGAAACATGGCTTCTTCCGTTAGAAGTATATTCTGTGGTTGATAATGTTGTTACTATACTCGTTCCTTCAAAACAGGTAGGGCTTAGCTACATTAGTAAAAAATACACACTTCCCATCCAGGTTGCTATCACAGAAGTCACCGGACTCATGGATTGTCAGGTTACCTACATATTATTAGAAGATATTGACAAAGACAATGAAACATCAAATCATGTAATCGATACGCAAAAGGGCGAGGATGCACATTTGAATCCCCGCTATACTTTTAATACCTTTGTTGTGGGAAGCAACAATAAGTTTGCACATGCCGCAAGTCTGGCTGTTGCAGAATCTCCAGGACAAATTTATAATCCTTTGTTCATCTATGGAGGAGCAGGGCTGGGCAAAACTCACTTAATGCATTCCATCGCCCATTTTATATTGAAAGAACGCCCGGACAGCAGCGTTTTATATGTTACAAGTGAGGAATTTACAAATGAACTGATTGAATCTATACGAAATGGCAATAATTCGGCAATGTCTAAATTCAGAGAAAAATATAGAAACATTGATGTTCTATTGGTCGATGACGTACAGTTTATTATAGGAAAAGAATCCACACAGGAAGAATTTTTCCATACCTTTAATTCATTGCACAGTGCTAAGAAACAAATTATTATATCTTCTGATAAACCACCTAAGGATATGGAAATTCTCGAAGATCGTATCAAGTCAAGATTTGAATGGGGTCTGATTGCTGATGTTTCTTCTCCTGACTATGAAACACGAATGGCCATATTAAGGAAGAAAGAAGAAATAGATGGATATGATATTGATGAAGAAGTTATAAAATACATTGCTACCAATATTAAATCCAACATCCGAGAACTTGAAGGTTCTTTAAATAAAGTAGTGGCATTCGCAAATCTGGAAAAAAGAGAAGTAAATGTCGAACTGGCCAAACAGGTTTTACGGGATATCATATCACCGGATGAGAGAAAAATCATTACGCCCGAATACATTATTTCCGTAGTAGCAGAACATTATGATATCAGTGTTTCTGATCTAAGCGGCGGACGCCGTAACGCGAAGATTGTTCTTCCAAGACAGATTGCCATGTACCTGTGCCGAGAGATGACAGATACTCCGCTTAAATCTATTGGAAGTTACCTGGGAAACAGGGATCATACGACAGTAATGCATGGTTGTGAAAAAATAGAGAATGAATTATCAACTTCCTCCTCCATGCGTGAAACTATTGAACTCTTTAAAAAGAAAATAAATCCCTGATATTTTTTCTTTTACTTAATTACCTTCGTGGATAACTATCCACTGTATGATGTTCATAAGTTTTTTTAGAAAAATCACAGGATTTTTTTACACATGCTTTACACATCTTATTTTTTCATTATGAACATATTTATCCGACTCGATTTTTATTGTATACTCAAGTAAAATCACAGTTATTAACATTTAAACATCCCCTAAGACGGTGTCTACGGATTTTTAATTTAATTATTTATCAATACTACTTTTTCCTTTGAGAGGAGTTATTCACATTATGAAAATTATTTGTAAAAAAACTGATCTTCTAAAAAGCATTAACATTTCACTTAGAGCTATCTCTAATAAGACTACAATGAAAATTCTGGAGTGTATCCTGATCGAAGCCAAAAATAATGTAATAAAGTTTATCTCAAACGATATGGATCTTGGTATCGAAACAAAAGTAGAGGGTACCATTGAAAGCGAAGGAACGATTGCGATTGATGCTAAGATTTTTTCCGAGATCGTACGAAAGCTGCCTGACAACTTTGTTACCATAGAAACGGATGATGCTCTTAGCATTACAATTTTATGTGAAAAGTCGAATTTTAATATTCCTGGAAAATCAGGAGAAGATTTTACCTTTTTGCCAAACGTACCTAAGGAACAAAGAATTTCACTTTCTTCTTATACCCTTAAGGAAATGATCAATCAGACGATTTTTTCAATTGCCATAAATGAAAATAATAAAATTATGACAGGTGAATTATTTGAAATTAATAATAATAATCTCAAGATTGTTTCTTTAGATGGTCATAGAATCGCCATTCGTAACCAACAGCTGGCTAACACCTACGAAGATAAAAAAGTAATTGTACCAGGTAAAACTCTTATGGATTTAAGTAAGATTTTGTCAGGTGAAATTGACAACGTAGTAGATATCTTTATTTCCTCTAATCATATTGTATTTCAATTCGACGATACATTGGTCGTATCACGTCTGATCGAAGGTGAGTATTTTAAAATTGATCAGATGCTTGCAATCGAGTATGAAACCAAACTGACAATTAACAAAAAAGATTTCTTAAGCAGTATCGACAGATCTACTTTACTTGTACGTGAAGGTGAGAAAAAGCCAATTGTCATTAATATAACTGATGAGCTGATGGAATTAAAAATTGATTCGAGTATCGGCTCCATGGATGAACAGATTGAAATCTCAAAATCAGGAAAAGATATTATCATTGGGTTTAATCCAAGATTCCTGATTGATGCACTTCGAGTCATTGAAGATGAAACCATAACCATTTATATGGTCAATTCTAAATCTCCCTGTGTCATCAAAAATGATGAAGAAAGTTATGTATACTTAATTTTACCTGTAAACTTTAATCAAATTTATTGATAGGATAGCATATGGAAGAAAAAGTAATTGTGTTAAGAGATGAGTTTATTAAATTAGGCCAGGCGCTTAAAGCATCCGGTATGGCAGGTGATGGTGTTGAAGCTAAAATAGTTATAACCGAAGGGCTTGTCAAAGTAAATCATCAGGTAGAGAATAGAAGGGGCCGTAAGCTTTATGCGGACGATATAGTTGAATATGCGGAAACTATTATAAAGATTGTCAGGTGAATCATGTACATTGAGTCCATACAGCTGAAAAGTTTCAGAAATTATGATATTCTAGAACTTACTTTAGATCAGGGGACAAATGTCTTTTACGGTGACAATGCACAGGGAAAGACAAATATATTAGAATCAATTTATTTATGTGGAACAACAAAATCTCATAAAAAGAGTAAAGATGGTGAAGTCATTAATTTTAAAAGTGATGAATCCCATCTGAGGATGATAGTTGAAAAAGATTCAATTTCATATAAAATTGATATGCACCTCAAGAAGAACAGGCCTAAGGGAATTGCTATCAACGGACTTCAAATCAAAAAAGCCAGTGAATTATTAGGAATTGTTAATATTATCTTTTTTTCACCGGAAGATTTAAACATTATAAAAAATGGTCCTTCTGAGCGTCGCCGGTTTATTGATCTGGAATTATGTCAATTAAATAAATTATATCTGCTGGAATTGACAAAATATAATAAAATCATAAATCAGAGAAATAAATTATTAAGAGATATAAAATTCAATGAAGGATTAAAAGATACACTAGATATGTGGGATCAGCAGATGATTGAATATGGATCAAATGTAATTAAAAAACGCAGAGAATTTATAAATGAATTAAATGAAATCATAAAGGAAATCCACAATAGTCTGACCGGAAACAGGGAAAATATAGAAATTCTTTATGAAGCAAATACGACGGAAGAAGAATTTGCTTCTGTTTTACGGGCCGGACGTGAGAAAGATATACGGATGGGAATGACTATGACCGGTCCTCACAGAGATGATCTGGCCGTTAAAGTCAATGAAACAGATATACGAAAATATGGTTCCCAGGGACAGCAGAGAACAGCAGCACTTTCTTTGAAGCTTTCTGAACTTGCGTATGTTGAAAGAAAAATAAAAAGTACTCCTATTCTGTTATTGGATGATGTATTATCTGAGCTTGATAGTAAAAGGCAGCAATATTTATTAAATAGTATTAAAAACATACAGACTTTGATTACTTGTACAGGGCTTAGTGAAATAAAAGAAAGTCATTTTAGAATTGATAGGATGTTTTACGTAGAAAGCGGGAACGTCGGACAGGTAGATTTAGATAAATAATATGTCAAACTTTTTGACAAGAAAGTCATACGTATGTTAAACTGTCGATATCTGTAGAAAGATGGTGAATATTGTGGATAAAGAAGAATTTAGAATACAGCTTGAGAAAATAAATAGCCTGGTGGAGCAGAAAAATTATACGGATGCTCTAAAGATTGTAGATGGTATTGACTGGAGACGTGTCAAAAGTACACGTACACTTAGTACTGTCGGGGAAATATATGCAATTAATAAAAGGTTTGAAGAAAGTAGAAATGTTTTGTTATTGGCATATAACCGTTCGTCTATTGGAAAGAGTATTCTATATAGGCTTGTAGAGCTTTCTTTGAAACTGGATGATATCGAAGGTGCACTGGATTATTACTCGGAATTTGTGGAAGTAGCGCCGAGCGATACATCAAAAAATATATTGAAATATAAGATTCTTCGTGCCAGACGAGCACCAATCGAAGAGCAAATTAAAGCTCTTGAAGATTATAAAGATCGTGAATATACTGAAAAGTGGGCTTTAGAGCTTGCAAAATTATATTATAAAGCCGGCATGAACCAGAAGTGTGTGGAAATTTGTGATGATCTGGTATTATGGTTCAGTGATGGAAATTATGTTTTTAAAGCTCTGAATTTAAAAATGCGGATTACCGCATTATCTCCACTGCAGCAGAAAAAGTATGAAGAAATATTGGTAGACCAAAAAAGAGAGGCGGCAAATACACCTGTCTCTGCGAGCATACAGCCAGAAGTTCCGGCTTACCAAAAGCCTGAATATAGAGAAGATGAGCCTGCTATTGAAGCCATCAATGTTGATAAAGAAAAAGAGCATCAGGGAAGTGTATTCGATCCTATTCTTGAAGCGACCGGTGCAATATCCCAGGGATTCAAAGAAATGTTTGCGGCTTCTGAGAAAACAGAAGATGCTGCACAAGTAGAAGAAAGTGAAAATCCTGTTGAGGCGGTACAGGAAGAAACAGGTATTTTTACAGCACCGCAAGAAATTATTCCGGAAGAAAGTGAATTGAAATTAGGAGAAGTTCTCAATACTTCGATTTCTGAAGAAGAGCCGGATGATTTATATACTACAAAAATAGAAGAATCTGAAGAAGAATTAAATCATATGGAAGTTCCTGCATTAGAGCCGGAACAGATTCATATCGGTAAAACAGCTAAAAAGGTTGAACCTTTGAATATCCCGACGGTCGAACGAATGACACCACCCTTTGACAAAGTTCAGTTTGGTGAAGAATTTGTTCTTCCTGAGATAGAAAAACCAGATTTAGGAGCCACTGTCGAGATTGACAGAATAGCTTTGGAAGAGGCCAGAAGGAATGCAGCAGCGGACAGCGAGCCTGCCGTGGAATTGCCGCGAGAGCAGGAAGAAGAGGAGTCGCAGACAACTTATATGCCTTCTGATTCTCCAATAGTAGATGAAGTAAAACCACAAAGTGAGCTTTCGATGGAAATGCTGGATGAACTTTTGTCTCAGCCAATCGGTTTGGATTCCGTACAATTAGATGATGAAGGTTCAGAAAATATAGAAGATGCTTTTGGAGATGTTCAGCCTGTATCTGCAACTGATGAGGCAGGCATTGAAGAAAATACAAAACTTCCTTCAGAAGATGCTTTTGATGAAGCCGAAAAGTATGAGCTTCCGGCTGAAGAGTTAACAATAGAACCTAAAGCAGCAGCTGAAGAAATTGCAGTTTCTGATGTGTATTCAGATACAGATGATATTGTATTGCCTGAAAAAGAAGAGGTTTATGGTGTAACGTCTGCAATTGATGCTACACAGATTCTGGATCTCGAAGCAAAAATAACTGAAAACCAGGATAGTATGAATATAGATACTGAACCTGTGGAAGAATCCAGAATTCTGGAGCAAATTATTGATAATAAGCTGCTTGAGAATTTTGATCCGACTGAAATAGTTCCAAGAAATAAAGTTATTTCTGACGAAGAAAAGAAAATATTTTCTTATTTCTATATTGTTCCGGGTGTCAAAGAGCAGTTGATAGATACACTTTCAGATACTCAGTTGGCTGCCGCAGACAAAACTTCGCGAACCGGAAATATTATTATTATGGGAAGCGAAGGTACAGGTAAGACCCGTTTATCGGAAGGTCTTGTAGGTGCGATTACAAAGCAGCTGCATTTGGAAGCCACAAAAAAGGCAATGATTTTTGCCGAGCAGATCAATACAAAAGATATAGCTAAAATTGTCGGAAAACTGTCCGGCGGTTTCCTCATTATTCAAAAAGCGGGAAGTCTGACTGAAAAGTCGATTGAGCAGTTGAATCAGGCGATGGAATTTAGAACAGACGATTTGACGGTTATTTTAGAAGATGAAAAAATCCCAATGAGGAAGTTGATTGCAAAATATCCAAAATTTGTGGATAAATTTACTTCTATTATCTCTATCCCGGTATTTACAAATGATGAGCTGGTATTTTTCGCAAAGACATATTTAAAAGAAGCTGGTTACAGAATGGATGACTTGGCTGTGCTGGCACTTTACAACGAAATCAGCGACAATCAGAAGGAAGATGAGCCAATCACGATTGCAGTGGTGAAGGAAATGCTTGATGCAGCAATAAAAAGAGCTGAAGGCGGTGCCCGTAAATTCTCAAGAAATCTGGCCAGGAAACGTGTAGACGATTCAGGCCGTATCATCTTATATGAAAATGACTTTGTATAACTACACTTGAAAAATTAGGAGAAAAGTAATGACCAAACCTTATTTGGGAGACTACAAACATACAAAAGAAGTACTTGATAAGTATCATTTTGTACTACAAAAAAGGTTTGGTCAAAATTTTTTAATAGACCATAATATTTTGTCTAAAATTGTGACTTCCGCAGATATAAACAAAGATGATTTTGTCATTGAAATTGGTCCGGGGATTGGTACGCTTACACAATATCTGGCTGAAAAAGCCGGTACTGTTTATACGATAGAAATCGATAAGTCCTTATTACCAATCTTACACGATACCTTACAGGATTTTCCAAATGTTCAGGTTGTGAATGAAGATGTTTTGAAAGTGGATTTGCGAAGTTTAGTCAGAGAGAAAAATGCCGACAGACCCGTAAAGATTGTGGCAAATCTGCCGTACTATATTACGACCCCCATTATTATGAAATTATTTGAAGATCAGGTGCCTCTGATTTCCGCAACAATCATGGTGCAAAAGGAAGTGGCAGACAGGATGCAGACAGGTCCCGGTTCGAAAGACTACGGAGCTCTTTCGCTGGCAGTACAGTATTATGCGGCACCTAAAATTGTGGCAACAGTTTCACCAAGCTGCTTTATCCCCCCACCCAAGGTATATAATACAGTGATTCAGTTAACCAGACACAGGGAACCTGTGGTAAAGGTAGTAAATGAGCAGCGGTTGTTTGAAATTATCAGAGCTTCATTTAATCAGCGCCGCAAGACTTTAGTTAACGGGCTGCGTAACAGCGGCGTACTGTCTTATCAAAAAGAGGAAATTGAAACAGCCATAGCAGCTTGTGGATTTTCAGCAAATATACGTGGAGAAGCGCTGACGCTTGAGGAATTTGCCTTACTGGCAAATACATTAGAAGGAATGTAAAAGAAATATAGAAGAAAAAATAAGTTTCACAAAAAGAAAGATAGAACGCGGGAACGTTCTATCTTTGTTTATATCTTATATTAAAGGAAGGAGTGCCGATCTTTCAATCGACTAATGAAAAAGAAATATAAAAATAAATATGTTTTATTTTTATAAGACAAGTATATCTTTTAAATATGATGAAAAAATGATTAAGGTGTTAAGAAAAAATGAACGAATGTGAAATGATTTATGAACAATAGTGACAAAAACAAAGACAATTTTTAGGGCAATTTATCAGTCAAAACAAAATTATTCATTTTTGATAAAATCATACCAAAAGAGAGATATTAGTTAGTAACTTGCAAACATGTTATAAATATACAAAAAAAAATAGTGTGTTAACAAATTCATTGTGCATATATACAGTTTATTTACATTTTGTTCTTATTTTATTCATAATTGTTTGGTAACATTACCTTATTGAAAACATCACATTTGTTTATAGATGTTTTTTCGTTTTCATTTTTTCATAATAAAGCCCCGGCAGATGCCGGGGCACTCCTCATGTAAGGAGCTTTTTTTATTTAAAAAGGGTTTGTCGCAAAATGCAATACATGGTAGAATACAGTATAGAAGTAAAAAATAGTAAGGAGAAGTATATGACTGAATCAATGAAGGATTTTGAAAAAGAATTAGAAGCATCATATGAAACACTAAAGGAAGAGGAGCAACTTTTAGAAACAATGAGCGAAGAAGAAATGCTCTTGTGGGAGAACTTAAAACAGAATAAGGAAAACAAAGATGAGATTGATGTTAAAATCAAAGAAATCGTTAAAGGGGGCGCAGTAGCCTTTGTTGGCGAAATCAGAGGTTTTATTCCGGCATCTAAATTATCCGCTTCCTATGTTGAGGATTTAAATGAATTTTTGAACCAGCATATTAAGGTAAGAGTCTTTGAAGTGGATCCGGAGAAGAAGAAACTCATTCTTTCAGCGAAAGAAATTTTAAGAGAGCAGGAGCAGGCAAAACGCAAGGAAGCTATGAAGGAAGTTTCAACAGGAGACATCTATGAAGGTGTCGTTGAGACAATTCAGCCATATGGCGCTTTTGTTAAATTGGAAAATGGTCTGTCCGGTCTGGTTCATATTTCACAGTTAAGTCCTAAACATGTTAAAACTCCCAACGAGGTAGTTAAGCAGGGTGAGACAGTCAAAGTGAAAGTTATTGCATTGAAAGAAGGCAAAATCAGCCTTAGCATTAAAGCACTGCAGGAAGATGACAGTGAAGTGGTTGATTTTAATTATAAACTTCCTAAAACTGAAGATTTAACAACTTCCCTGGGTTCATTGTTTAAGAACATTAAAATTTCTAAATAATACCGGAGGATACTGGTGGCAAATAGTAGTGATGTAATCTTTATAGTGGGACATAAGAATCCGGACACAGATTCTATTTGTTCCGCTATTGCATATGCAGACATAAAAAATCGAACGGATAAGAAAATATATGTGGCTAGGCGTGCCGGCCAGATCAATCAGGAAACAGAGTATGTACTTAAGAGGTTCAAAAAGCAGCCTCCCAGGTACATAACGAATCTTGGAACCCAGGTCAGGGATATGGATATACATCTGCTTCCTGAAGCTTACAGCTTTTTTTCAATTAAAAATGCCTGGGACATGATGAAAGAAAATAATATTGGAACACTTCCTATACAGGACAAAGAGGATAAACTCGAAGGTCTTATTACGATTGGCGATATTGCCAAGACGTTTATGGAAGATTCTGATAACAGGATGCTGTCAAAAGCCAGAACGCAGTATCGGCGCATGGCGGAGACCATCAACGGAACGATAGTGACAGGCAATGAACATGCATATTTTGTCAAAGGCAAAGTGACTGTCGCTGCTGCCAATCCACAATCACTGCAGGAGTACATTGAACAGGATGATCTTGTGATTATGGGAAACAGAGAAGATGAATATCAGGATGTAATCAAAATGGGCGCAAGCTGTATTGTGATTTGTCTTGGTACGTCTATTTCTGATGAAATCAAAGAACTTGCTGCACAAAACGATGTTGTCATCATACTGACACCTTTTGATACATATACGGTGGCACGACTGATTAACCAGAGTATTCCTGTCCGCTATATTATGAAACGAGAAGGTCTGGTTACCTTTTCGACAGAGCAGTATACGGACGACATTAAGGATATTATGGTAAACCATAGACACAGAGCCTTTCCTGTCATTAACCAATGGGGAAAATGCATAGGAACTATTTCCCGAAGAAATTTCTTGGGAATGAAGAAAAAGCAGGTTATTCTGGTTGACCATAATGAGCAGAACCAAGCGGTTGACAGCATTGAGCAGGCAAAAATACTGGAAATAATCGATCATCACCGAATTGGTGATTTACAAACTTTACAGCCTGTGCTGTTTCGCAACCAGCCGGTGGGCTGTACGGCAACCATTATGTACCAGATGTATCATGAAAAGCAGCTGGATATACCCAAAGACATTGCAGGACTGCTTTGTGCTGCAATTATTTCGGACACACTTTTGTTCAGGTCACCTACGAGTACAAAGTATGATAAAGAAGCGGCCACAGAATTGGCAAAGCTTGCCGAGATTGAAACAGAGGCGTTTGCCTCGGAAATGTTCAGAGCCGGCGGAAATCTGGATGCGAAAACACCGGAAGAGATTTTTTACCAGGATTACAAGAAATTCATGGCAGAAAGCCTTACCTTTGGTGTTGGACAGATTTCGTCTATGGATCGGGAAAGCCTCAACAGTGTGAAAGAAAGACTGCTGCCGTTCATGAAGACAGAATGTGGACGTCATAATGTCACACAGGTATATTTTATGTTAACTGACATTATCAATAAATCTACGGAACTACTCTGTTATGGTAAAGACAGTGAAAATGTAGTTCGTAAGGCTTTTCACAAAGAAGTTGAACAAGGTTCCTGTATGCTTGCGGGCGTAGTTTCCAGGAAAAAGCAGTTGATACCTGCCCTGATGCAGGCGGCACAAGAGATGCTTCCTTAGAAAAGAGGCCGATATGGCAAAAAAAGAGTGGCCGGCAGGCAATATGTTATATCCATTGCCTGTTGTTATGGTCAGTGTAAGAGATAAAAATGGTAAGGACAATATTATAACAGTTGCCTGGGCAGGAACCATATGCAGTAATCCACCAATGGTTTCTATTTCAGTGCGTCCGGAAAGATATTCACACAAAATTCTAAAGGAAACAGGTGAGTTCGTCATTAATCTAACGACACAGAACTTGGCACGTGCTACGGATTTCTGCGGAGTCCGCTCCGGAAAAGACATAGATAAATTTGCAGAAATGCGGCTGGAAAAAGAAGAGGCGCAGCATATCAGTGCTGCCATGATAAAGCAGTCGCCTGTGTCAATTGAATGTAAAGTTGAACAGACATGGCAGGCCGGTTCCCATGATGTATTTATGGCCAAAGTACTGGCAGTACATGTTGATGAAGAATATTTAAATGACAAGAATAAGTTTGAGCTTAATAAGGCCAATCCTATTGTGTACAGTCATGGTGAATATTATCTGCTGGGTAAGCAGATTGGTACATTTGGATATAGTGTAAGAAAAAAGAACAGAGGCAAAGCAGCAAATCGCAATAAGGCCAAAGGACCAAGAAAATAATGGGAAATAGTATTCTGATAGGAATGCCCGGTGCCGGAAAAAGTACGATTGGTGTTCTTCTTGCGAAAGAATTGAAGAGTGAATTTATCGATACGGATTTGATCATCCAACGTCAGGAAAAAAAAAGATTGTATGAGATTATTCGTGACGAAGGATTAGAGGCTTTCAGGAGAATTGAGGAATCCGTATGCCTTTCTCTTGTTCCGGATCAGGCGGTTGTGGCTACCGGCGGAAGTGTTGTATACTATGAGAAGGTGATGGCGAGATTTCTAAAAATCGGAACTGTGATTTATCTAAAAGGATCATACGATTTGATCGAAAGCCGTTTGGGAAATCTTAAAAAGCGAGGAATCGTGTTAAATGACGATCAGACATTGGCAGATCTTTACAATGAGAGAACCCCATTATATGAGAAATATGCACAGCTGGTGGTTAGTGTTGAGCAAAATAATATTGAATTGACACTTCAGACGATCCTTGAATTGTTAAGAAAACAGTGAATGAAGATTAAGTAAAGATAAAGAAAATATTAATAATGATTTACAAATTATGCCTTTTGAGATAGAATATAGAGGTAAATCGAAAGATTTTAGTGATAATCAGTATTAGGGATATAAGACTAATTACGATAGGGGTACGTATTATGGAACAATTTGTAATAAAGGGAGGAAAACCTCTAAATGGGGATGTAGAGGTTGCGGGAGCAAAAAATGCAGCGTTAGCTATTATAGCAGCAGCAATTATGTCGGATGAAACAGTAACGATCCGAAATCTTCCGGATGTACGGGATATCAATGTTCTTTTAGATGCGATTCGGGAAATAGGGGCGATTGTTGAAAGAGTTGACCGCTCTACTGTTAAGATAAATGGTTCTACGATACATGATATTAGTGTCGGATATGAGTATATTAAGAAAATCAGAGCGTCTTATTATTTATTGGGCGCGTTGTTAGGCAAATACAAACATGCGGAAGTTCCGCTTCCCGGAGGCTGCAATATCGGAAGCCGTCCGATTGATCAGCATATCAAGGGATTTCTGTCACTTGGTGCCACAGTTGATATTGTTTCAGGCTCTATTATTGCTAAGGCTGAAGAATTACAGGGAAATCATATTTTCCTGGACATGGTTTCAGTGGGAGCCACAATTAATATAATGATGGCTGCATCCATGGCAACGGGCCGAACCATTATTGAAAATGCGGCACGTGAACCACATGTCGTTGATATTGCGAATTTCCTGAATAGTATGGGCGCGAATATTAAAGGTGCCGGTACGGATGTTATTCGTGTCAGAGGTGTGGAAAAACTGACAGGTACGGATTATTCTATTATTCCGGATCAGATCGAAGCAGGTACGTTTATGGTTGCGGCAGCTGCTACCAAAGGAAATATTCTGATTAAAAACGTCATTCCAAAGCATTTAGAGGCGATTACAGCCAAATTAGAAGAAATTGGTTGTGTCGTAGAAGAATACGATGATGCTGTGCGAGTGATTGCAAATTGCAGACTTAAGAAAACACAGGTCAAAACACTTCCTTATCCTGGGTTCCCAACAGATATGCAGCCGCAGATTGCGGTCACCTTATCTCTTGCGGAAGGAACCAGTATTGTCACAGAGAGTATTTTTGAAAATCGCTTTAAATATGCGGATGAACTTTCACGAATGGGCGCTAATATTAAAGTCGAGGGTAATACTTCTATTATTGATGGCGTTGTTAAGCTTGAGGGTGCCAGAGTCAGTGCACCGGATTTACGTGCAGGTGCGGCACTGGTTGTAGCAGGTCTGGCGGCGAGCGGAATTACGATTGTGGATGATATTGTCTATATTCAGCGCGGGTATGAGAATTTTGAAGAAAAGCTGCGCGGACTTGGTGCGACTATTGAAAAAGTCAGCAGCGAGAAGGAATTGCAGAAATGCAAATTTTTATTCGGATAAGACTGAGAATCATAGTAAAATATTGATAAAGAGATAAAATGACAGTTGTACATGATTATGTACAACTGTTTTTATAGTTTTTACAAAAAAATATCCCCCCCAGAGGCTTGTTCTTATAATTGAAAGTGCTAAAGTAAAAAAAGAAAATAATATTGATTTATTTCAGAGGGAGGATTTCATATGCATATGGCAGATGCGCTGGTCGCACCGGCAGTTGCAGGGACTATGTATGTCTGTTCTGCAGCAGTTGCGGTGTATTCAGTTAAGAAAGTACGTTTGGAAAGTGATCCAAAGAAAATACCTGTGATGGGTATTATGGGGGCTTTTGTATTTGCAGCACAAATGATTAATTTTACAATTCCGGGAACAGGCTCCAGCGGCCATATTAGTGGAGCGGTGTTATTGGCAGCTTTGCTGGGACCGTATGCGGCATTTCTCGCCATGATTGGTGTCTTGCTGATCCAGTGTCTGATGTTTGCAGACGGAGGAGTGCTGGCTTTGGGGTGTAATGTGTGGAACATGGCTTTTTACGGATGTTTTCTGGGAGCATTGTTGATTTGGAAACCCATGATGAAAAAGGGCATGTCACGAGGAAAAATCATAGCTGCCTCGGTCATTGGCTGTGTGGTTGCATTGCAGTTGGGTGCATTTAGTGTTACACTTGAAACGTTGGCTTCAGGTATTACGGAATTGCCATTTACAACGTTTGTATCCATGATGCAGCCAATACATCTGGCAATCGGTGTTGTGGAAGGATTGATTACGGCAGCGGTACTGGTCTTCGTATACGAGGCAAGGCCGGAATTGCTATATAACCCGACTGAAACTTCAAAAGCCAAAGAAGGGAAATTTTCATTTAAAAAGACGTTGGTTATTCTTTCTGTATTGGTAGTTGTTGTAGGAGGTGCCTTGTCACTTGTTGCTTCGTCCCATCCGGACGGGTTGGAATGGTCCATTGCAAAGGTCACAGGTTCCACTGAGCTTGAGGCAGGTACAGGAGTTTATGACACAGCCGATTCACTGCAGCAGGCAACGGCTGTTCTGCCGGATTACGCCTTTAAAGATTCTGATACGGCGGTAGGAACCACTGTATCCGGAATCATTGGTGCGGTTGTCGTTGTAGGGGTATGTGTTGGAGCCAGTTATGCATTCAAATTTTTTAGGAAGAAAAATAAATCATGAGTAAAATAGGCAAAGCACTCTACGAAATACATAAGATGGACGAGCTTGCAGAACGGAATCAGTGGATGAATACAATTCATCCGCTGATTAAATTATCTGTAACGATATTCTATATTATAATCGTGGTATCTTTTAATAAATATGATGTGGCAGGTATTTTTGCAATGGGACTGTATCTTGCTGCCGGTTATACGATTTCTGACCTGTCCATGAAGGACGCCTGCAGACGTCTGCGTTTTGTACTTCCGTTAGTCTGTTTTGTCGGGCTGTTCAACCCGTTTTTCGACCAGCACCAGATCGTACTGGGAAATTGGACAATCAATGCGGGAATTCTTTCTATGATTACACTGATATTAAAAGGTGTGTATAGTGTTTTTGCTTCCTATCTTTTGATTGCGACAACCGGGATTGAAAAAATATGCTATGCCTTGTCAATTTTACATGTTCCGGAGATTTTGCTGACACAGATTTTTTTGCTGTACAGGTATATTACGGTTCTTCTGGAAGAGATTAACAGGACAAACCAGGCCTACATGCTTAGAGCGCCCCGGCAAAAAGGTGTGCAGTTCAAAGCCTGGGGCTCTTTTGCCGGTCAGTTGCTGCTGCGGAGCATGGATCGTGCTGAAGTTGTATACCAAAGCATGATATTGCGCGGTTATAACGGAAAATTTGCTACTTCGGCTGTACGCCAGAAGTTTCATGTCAAAGATTTGATATATTTTCTTATATGTGTGTCGTTATGTATCTTGTTTCGCAATGTGCCGGTCATACTATGGCTTGGAAATAGAATTGGAGGATGGTTCATATGAATTCAACAGTCGTAGCTATGGAGCAGGTGTCATTTGAATATGAAAACGGACGACAAGTACTGCATGACATTTCTTTTTGTGCAAAAAAAGGAGAGTCGATCGGAATCGTAGGTGCCAATGGTGTTGGTAAGTCCACCTTTTTAAAATTAATGGTGGGGCTGCATTTGGATTTTACAGGTACCATAACGGTAAATGATCTGTTGGTTTCCAAGGAAAATCTGGCGGCAGTCAGAGAGAAGACAGGATATATTTTCCAAGACTCTGATAATCAGCTGTTTATGTCCAAAGTGTACGATGATATTGCATTTGCACCCAGAAACTATGGACTTTCTGAGGATGAAGTGCAGCAGCGGGTCAAAGGGGTTCTCGCACAGCTTGCAATTGAACATCTCTCAGATAAACATATATATAAAATGTCCGGTGGAGAGAAAAAAATGGTTTCGATTGCCACGATACTTTCCATGGCACCGGATCTTATGCTTATGGATGAACCTACAATAGCGCTCGATCCAAGGAACAGAAGAAATCTGATTCGTATTTTGAATGGGCTGACACAGACCCGTATTATAGCAACGCATGATCTGGATATGGTGCTGGATACATGCGAGAGGACAGTGCTGATGTCGAAGGGACATATTATCAAAGACGGAGCAACCAAAGAAATTTTAACGGACAAAGCATTACTGGAACAGCACAATCTGGAGCTGCCGCTTTGTATGGGCGGAACTCATATAGCACCATGAGCGGCAGCAGTGCATGCTTTTACAGATCTGACCATCGCAGCCTCCCGTACAGGGATGGTTCCGGTGGTATTTTTTCGTGAAGAAACTAAAAAAATTGCAAACTGAATACAGGATACATTTATAGAAAATTAAGAGATAGATTGAATTATTTATGCTATAATTGAGTAACAAAAGCAGAAAAGAGGATTCGTATGAAGCTTAAGACCAGAATCATTATAGGTTTTACCCTTGTTATACTGATACCGGTAGTACTTTTTTCCGCTGCATTATATGGATTGGGGCAATATAAAGCCAGTCAGCATACCACAACGGAAGAGACAACCTCAGATCTTAATATTACACTGGATGGCCAGTCCAGCGACAAGGGCAGCGTGCAGATTATGGCAAAGGACATCATTTTTGTCATTCTGGCAGTACTTCTTTTTACAGGTCTGACGATTGGACTCTGGATTTATCGAAGTATTGCAACACCTCTTGTAAAACTTAAGAAAGCAACACAGAGCATCAAAGACGGAAATCTGGATTTTGAACTGGATGTCGTCAGTGATGATGAGTTGGGTGAGTTGTGTCGTGACTTTGAAGAAATGCGGCTGCGCTTAAAGGTATCCGCAGAGGAAAAAGTTCTCCTTGATAAGGAAAGCAAGGAGCTGATCAGCAATATTTCACATGATTTGAAGACTCCCATCACAGCAGTCAAGGGCTATGTGGAAGGTATTATGGACGGTGTGGCAGATACACCTGACAAAATGGATCGCTATATCCGGACAATCTATAACAAAACAAATGAAATGGATATGCTGATCAATGAGCTGACATTTTATTCTAAGATTGACACGAACCGCATTCCTTACACATTCAGTAAAATTGATGTGCAGGATTATTTTTCAGACTGTGCAGAGGAGCTGCGTCTTGAAATGCAGGTAAAGGATGTCACACTAATGTATTCCAATGAGGTGCAGCCAGGTATCACGATTATTGCCGACGGAGAGCAGATCCGCCGCGTAATTCAAAACATAGTGAATAATGCAGTAAAATATATGAACAAGAAGAAGGGAATGATTTCACTTCGCGTCAAAGATGTGGGAGATTTTATCCAGGTCGAGATTGAAGATAATGGAAAAGGGATTGCAACTAAGGATCTTCCCAATATATTCGATCGTTTTTATCGTACGGATGTTTCCCGTAATTCTTCCATGGGGGGAAGCGGAATCGGATTGTCTATTGTAAAGAAAATACTGGAGGATCATGGCGGTAAAGTCTGGGCGGCCAGCAAGGAAAAAGTAGGAACAACGATGTATTTTGTTCTGAGAAAATATCAGGAGGTAACAAATGAGTAAAATTTTAATTGTAGAAGACGAAGAAGCGATTGCAGACCTGGAGCAGGATTATCTCGAACTTAGCGGGTTTACGGTAGAAATTGAAAATCAGGGTGAAAAGGGCCTTGAGAAGGCATTGAATGAAGAGTTTGATCTGATTATCCTGGATTTGATGCTGCCGAATGTTGATGGGTTTGAAATTTGCCAGAAAGTGCGTGAAAAAAAGAATACGCCCATTATTTTTGTATCGGCCAAGAAGGATGATATCGATAAGATCAGAGGACTTGGTCTTGGTGCGGACGATTATATGACAAAGCCATTTAGTCCCAGTGAGCTGGTGGCACGCGTTAAGGCACATCTTGAGCGTTACAACCGTTTGATTGGAAGCCATAATCAAGAGAATGAAATGGTAGAAATCCGAGGGCTTAAAATTGATAAGACCGCCAGACGTGTATGGATTAATGGAGAAGAGAAAACTTTTACGACTAAAGAGTTTGACCTCTTAACATTTCTTGCGGAAAATCCGAATCATGTGTATACCAAAGATGAACTTTTCAGAGAAATCTGGGATATGGAATCCGTAGGCGATATTGCAACGGTTACCGTACATATTAAGAAAATTAGGGAAAAACTGGAGTTTGATACTTCCAAACCGCAATATATAGAAACAATCTGGGGTGTTGGATACAGATTCAAGATATAGAACAGACAGTATGCTATAATACAGGCGGCTGTCATTAGGGAGAAACGATGATCAAAGACAGCAGCTTGTATGAAAAACTAAGGGCCTATGCACAAGAAGATTATTATCCGTTTCATATGCCGGGGCACAAGAGAAATCCGGCGTTCCAAAGTGAATTGCTTCCTTTTGGATATGATATTACGGAAATTGACGGATTTGATAATCTGCATCATGCAACCGGTATTTTGGAAAAAGCGCAGAGAAGAGCAGCTGACCTGTACGGGGCGGCACAGACCTTATTTAGTGTAAATGGAAGTTCGGCAGCATTGCTTGCGGCTATATCTGCAGCAACCACTGCAGGCGGCCAGATGCTGATTGCACGTAATTGCCATAAGGCAGTCTATCATGCCGCCATGTTGCTCAACCTTCGGCTGGCATATGTATATCCTTCGAATACTTGCGCACATGGAAGTATCAACGGAGGAATTTCGGCACAGGAGCTGGAAGCTATCTTGCAGAAGAACAAAGCAATACAGGCAGTTTTAATTACTTCGCCAACGTATGATGGCGTTGTTTCTGATGTGCGCAGAATTGCTGAAGTAGTTCATAGCTACAACCTGCCATTGATTCTGGATGAGGCGCATGGTGCACATTTCCCGTTCCATTCGTATTTTCCTGAGGCGGGCAACACATTAGGTGCGGATGTAGTAATCAACAGTCTTCATAAAACCCTGCCGGCACTGACACAAACGGCGCTTCTGCACTGTAACAGCGAGAGGATTGCATTTTCAAAAATCAAAAAGTATATGGAAATATATCAGTCCACAAGTCCGTCCTATATTCTGATGGCAAGTATTGATTATTGCATACAGTTATTAGAAACGGATGGCAGAGAACTTTTGGAACGCTACGTACAGCGTCTGGAAAACCTAAGAGCCGGGTTGCAGGAATTAACGTCCATACGGCTGCTGGGATATGATGAGGTTATGCAGGATCCGACAGTCAAAGAGTATGACAGATCCAAACTTTTATTCTATCCTGACGGTACCACAGGAAAATTGTACCGGGATTTGTTGGAACAATACCATATTCAGATGGAGATGGTTACACCGGAATATGTTTTGGGGATTACAAGCCTTGCGGATACACAGCAAGGGTATGATCGATTAACCGAAGCGCTTACCCTGCTCGATCGGCAGCAGCATCCGTCCGGGAAGAGGGATGTGGAAAAATATCATAGGAATCTTTCTTCACCAAAAGTAAATTGTACGATTGGGGCGGCAATGGAGTCAGAGACATGCCGCCAAAAGCTTAAAGAAAGCAGCGGATGTACCGCAGCGGAATTTCTTTATCTGTATCCGCCCGGTGTACCCCTTCTGGTACCAGGAGAAGTGATTCAAAATGATCTGCTGGAGGCCATTGAATATTATAAATGCAATGGGTTTTCTCTGCAGGGATTACAGGACAAGACCAATGAATTCATAGAAGTGCTGGCAGTTGGCAGCAGTAAAGCAAACGCAAGCAGGAATCAATAGACAGGTGGGGGATATGGGCAAGATTTTTTACATAATGGGGAAAAGTGCTACCGGTAAGGACAAAATTTTTTCTTTGCTCCAGGAAGCGGAAGGATTGAATTTACAAAAACTGATTCTATATACAACACGACCGATTCGCAAGAATGAACAGAATGGAAAGCAATATTATTTTGTGAGTGAGACAGATTTAGAGCAGATGACAGAAGCGGGGAAGGTCATAGAAGTCCGCAGCTATCACACTGTTCATGGCGTATGGAGCTATTTTACGGCATATGACGAGCAGATGAATCTCGAGAAATTTGACTATATTGGAATCGGTACAATTGAATCTTACGAGAAACTAGTTGAGTATTTTGGTACAGATGTCCTGTATCCAATTTATGTTGAAGTAGAAGACGGAGAACGTCTGACGAGAGCTTTAAAGAGAGAAAAAAAGCAAAAAGAACCCAAATATGAAGAGTTATGCCGCCGCTTTTTAGCAGATGGTATTGATTTTTCGGAAGAGAACATTGTAAAAGCCGGAATCAAGGTCCGCTTTAACAATGTGGATCTTGAAAATTGTGTGCAAGAAATCAAGGCTTATATTTCCAAAAATATAGCGCCTATGAATGGATATATGATATAATACATTACAGTATGACATAAAGAGGTGATGTGCATGGGAGGATTCGAATCAATCGTAGGACATGGAGAGATTATTTCATATTTGCAGAATTCAATTGCGAATCGGAAAGTATCTCATTCATATCTATTTACAGGAGAGACCGGAGCAGGCAAAAAACTGCTGGCCAATATGTTTGCAATGACACTGCAATGTAAAGAGCAGGGCATAGAGCCTTGCTTAAAATGCTCATCGTGCAAGAAAGCCATGAGCAAAAACCACCCCGATATTATCAATGTGTTCTCTCAGCAGCCGGGCAGTATGAAGGTTGATGAAGTACGGGAACAGGTCGTTAGTGATGTAGGGGTGAAGCCATATGAAAGCCCGTACAAAATATATATTATTAATGATGCGGAGAAAATGACGGTTCAGGCGCAGAATGCAGTTCTTAAAACAATAGAAGAACCGCCGGCGTATGTGGTCATTTTATTGCTTGCCAATAATGAAGAGGGGTTGTTACCAACCATTTTATCCCGCTGTGTAAAACTGCATCTCAAAGCCTTGCAGGACAGTCTGGTCAAAAATTACCTGATTGAGCGGCTAAAGATTCCGGATTACAAAGCACAGCAGGATGCTTTGTTTGCACGCGGGAATATCGGGCGTGCACAGCAAATTGCAAAGTCTGAAGATTATATGGAATTAACGAATAGTACGCTTCGTATTGTGAAGCAGTCTTCCAATATGCAGACACCTGAACTGATTGAAGCTGTCAAATGGATTTCACAGGAAAAAACGAACATCTATGATTTTCTCACCATTTTAACTATGTGGTTCAGAGATATTCTGATGTTCAAGGCAACACGTGAAGTGGATACGCTGGTGTTCAAAGAAGAAATCAATGAAATCAAAGAGCAGGCAAGACAGCGTTCCTATGAAGGACTTGAGAATATTCTGCAGGCGATTGAGAAAGCGGAAACGAGATTGCGCTCTAATGTTAACTTTGATTTGACGATGGAGCTGCTGTTTTTGACAATACGGGAGAAGTAAGATTCTCGAAAGGAAATTAAGTAATGATAAATGTAGTAGGAATCAGATTTCGAAATGTCGGAAAAGTATATTACTTTAATCCGCAGAATTTTGAAATCAAATCGGGAGACAGAGTTATCGTAGAAACTGCACGTGGTTTAGAGTGCGGTATTGTTGCTCTCGAATCAAAGCAGGTAGAGGAAGAAGATATAGTTCGCCCGCTGCGCGACGTACTTCGTATCGCTACCACAAATGATTTGCAGCGGGAAGCATCCAACCGCTCCAAGGAAAAAGAAGCGATTCGGATCTGTAAAGCCAAAATCGAAGAGCATAAGCTGGTCATGAAACTGATCGGGGCAGAATATACGTTTGACAACAGCAAACTTCTGTTTTATTTTACGGCAGATGGTCGTATTGATTTTCGTGAGCTGGTAAAAGATCTGGCGGCTATTTTCCGGGTTCGCATTGAACTTAGACAAATCGGAGTGCGTGATGAGACCAGAATTCTTGGGAGTATCGGTATTTGTGGAAGAGCATTATGCTGCCATACATATCTTCCGGAATTTGCGCCGGTGTCTATTAAAATGGCTAAAGAGCAGAATCTGTCGCTGAATCAGACCAAGATATCCGGTGTCTGCGGGAGATTAATGTGCTGTCTTAAAAATGAGCAGGAAACCTATGAAGAGCTGAATAAAACACTTCCGAAAAATGGAGACACAGTCGTGACATCGGATGATCTGACAGGGACGGTACATAGTGTCAATGTCCTGCGGCAGCATGTAAAGGTCTTTCTGGAAATCAATAACGAAAAAGAGATTCGTGAGTATCCTGTGGAGGAACTTACCTTTGTAAGAAAAGGCAAGAAAGATAATTCGCAAAATGATGGCGGAAAAGCAGATAAGCAAAAGGGAAACAAACCGCAGGCGGACAAAGCGAATCACCCGAAGGGGAAGGGAAACCGGCCGCAGGAGCCCAAAGAGCAAAATGGCCGGTCCCAGGAGGGAAAAGGACAGGGAGCGAAAGGGCAGGGAGGTAAATCCCAAGGCAATCGTTCTGGTGGCAAACAGGGCAACAGAGGAAACTCTCCCAAACCACAGGATGGCAAAGCACCAGCAGCCAAGGCGAATGCAACGAAGCAGCAGGGCGCAAAGCCGCAGAATAGACAGCAGGGAGCAAAACCACAAGGCAATAAGCCACAAAACAGCAACGGTAAGAATTTTAATAGAAACCATAGAAAGAGCAAGGAAATAAAAGAGATTGAATAATACATGTATATTGGATAATGAGCGGCTGGATGATCTGCAGAATGGGTGCAAGATTATACAAAACCCAAAGATGTTCTGCTTTGGGATGGATGCCGTTTTATTATCCAATTTCGCACAAATCGGGAAAAATGAAAAGGTATTGGATCTGGGCTGCGGGACGGGGATTATCCCTATCCTTTTGCGGGTAAAAACGCAGGGGAGAAATTTCACAGGACTTGAGATTCAAAAGGATTGCGCAGATATGGCCAGGCGGTCTGTGCAGTACAATCATTTTGAAGACGACATTTCAATTGTGACAGGTGATATCCGACAGTCGGTATCGCTGTTTGGGACACGCAGTTTTGACGTTGTAACATGTAATCCACCGTATATGATTGGAGCGCATGGGCTTAAGAATCCGGAAGAAGCCAAAGCGATTGCCCGGCATGAAGTGCTTTGTACATTGGAGGATGTGATAGAACAGGCTTCCAGACTTCTGGTCAGCGGAGGCAGATTCTATTTAGTACACAGGCCCTTTCGTCTGGCAGAAATTATTAGTTTGCTGGTGCAGTACAAACTGGAGCCAAAGCGAATGCGTTTAGTTCATCCTTATGTAGACAAGGAGCCTAATATGGTCTTGCTGGAAGCCCGGTTGGGCGGCAATTCCAGAATTACGGTAGAAAAACCTCTGATTGTCTATGAAGCAGAGGGAGTCTATACATCGGAGATCATAGAGCAGTATGGAATGTCCTAGGAAGGCGGAGGGTAAGTTTGAGCGGAATATTATATGTATGTGCCACGCCGATCGGTAATCTGGAAGATATTACTTTCCGGGTGATCCGTGTACTTCAGGAAGTGGACTTAATCGCAGCAGAAGATACCAGAAACAGTATCAAGCTTTTGAACCATTATGAAATCAAAACGCCTATGACCAGTTATCACGAATATAATAAGATTGAAAAAGCGCACTATCTGATTCAGCAGCTTGCGGCAGGAATGCAGGTTGCCCTGATTACGGATGCCGGTACGCCAGCCATATCCGACCCCGGAGAAGAGCTTGTGGCACTGTGCTATGAAGCGGGTATTACAGTCACTTCTTTACCGGGGCCATCGGCTTCTGTAACTGCCTTGACCTTAGCGGGACTGCCGACCAGACGTTTTACATTTGAAGGATTCCTGCCGGTGGATAAGAAGGCACGCAGAAAAATAGTATCGGCTCTGACACAAGAAACGAGAACCATGATTGTCTATGAAGCTCCGCACAGGCTTTTACGTACGCTCGAGGACTTGCTGGAATCCATGGGGAATCGCCGGGCGACATTGTGCCGGGAGCTTACTAAGAAATTTGAAACCGTACTTCCGCTTACACTGGAAGAACTGTATGAAACATATAAAGGAACAGAAATAAAAGGTGAATGTATTCTGGTCATTGAAGGCAGATCGGAACAGGAGATTGCAGAAGAATCCTTTCAGAAATGGGAAAAATTAAGTGTCCAGGAACACATGGCGTATTATGAGCAGCAGGGAATTTCGACCAAAGAAGCCATGAAGCTCGTGGCAAAAGATCGTGGTGTGGGAAAGCGGGACATTTATAGGAAATTACTGGAAGATAAGTAGGAAGGGACGAGATGGACTTTAATAATAAACTCATAGGAAAAATTAGACAGCTCATCGTGTTTACCGTTGTATTGATTGTGGTACTTATCAATTACAAAGTTGTTTTTTCAGCGTTTTCCACGCTTTTGGGAATTTTATTTCCGTTTATTTTAGGAGGAGCGCTGGCATTTATCATCAATGTTCCAATGCAGTTCATAGAGCATGTGCTATTTACGAACCGAAAAATCAAAGACAAGCGCTGGGTGAAGAGAACAGCAAGGCCTCTTAGCCTGCTTATTTCTTTTATTCTGATTATAGGCGTATTGCTGCTGGTTATATTCGTTGTGGTACCGGAACTCGCTTCCTCTACGGTCAATCTTGCCTCTCAGATTTCCGAACAGGTACCCAAGCTGCAGACATCAATTGAAGGATTATTCAAAAACAATGAGAACCTGTCAAACTGGTTCAATAATCTCCAGGTTGATTGGAGCAACCTGGTGGAAAAATCCGTTGAGTTTTTGAGGACAGGAGCTACTAATATTCTATCCTCAACGTTTTCAATCGCCAAATCGATTGTAAGTGCGGTGGTTAATTTCTTTATAGCGGTCGTCTTTGCCTGTTATATTGTTTTGCAAAAAGAGAAATTGTCGCTGCAGTTAAAGAAACTGCTCTATGCCTTTTTACCGCAAAGAGGTGTAGGCATTGTCCTGAAAGTAAGTTCGGTTTCATATAAGACTTTTTTCAATTTTATTCGCGGGCAATGTCTGGAAGCACTTATTCTGGGACTGATGTTCTTCGTATCCATGTCGATTCTGCAATTTCCATATGCGCTTTTGATCGGCATACTTATTACAGTTACGGCATTGGTACCTATACTTGGTTCTTTTATTGGCTGTGTAGTCGGAGCCTTCCTGATTTTGATTGTGAATCCGCTGCAGGCTGTGTTTTTCATAATATTGTTCCTGGTACTGCAGCAGATCGAAGGCAATCTGATTTATCCGCATGTGGTGGGAAACTCAGTGGGATTACCTTCAATCTGGGTGCTGGTGGCGGTCACACTGGGCGGCAGTCTTATGGGGATAGCCGGCATCCTGATCTTCATTCCGCTGGTATCAATTATATACACGCTGCTGCGTGAATATGTGAATAACCGTCTGAAAAAGCGAGGAATTAACGTGGAAAAGGCAAAGTGACGGCAGTTCGCCGGCACTTTGCCTGTCTCTGTAAACGAAGTATCAGTGATTCTTTAGCATTTGTATAATCTGTTCCCGGGCATATCCTCCCAGACGTTTTTGATCTTCTTTGGAAAGTTCCTTAGGATAGATGGGACGTCCATACTCCAGAATAATTTCATGAGGGTGGATTTTGGGGAACTGGTCCTCGAAGATTTTACTGGTTCCTGTCAGAGCCATAGGAATAATAGGACAGCCGGTCTTGCTGGCCACTTTAAAGCTTCCTTCATGGAAGGTTGATACTTCAAGCGGATCTGCAGATTCATTTCGAGTACCTTCCGGGAAAATACATACGGAAACACCTGATTTTATGAGGTCGATTGCTTCCAGAATTGTCTTTAGTCCCTGCTTAATATCCTTGCGGTCCAAAAAGAGGCAGTGCAGGTTCATCATCCACCAGTTCAGAAACGGAACTTTCTTCATCTCTTTTTTGGCCATATAACCTGTTTCACGTGGACATCTGGCATAGGTAATAATAATATCAAAATAGCTGCGGTGATTTCCTACATAAAGAACAGGAACATCCTTTGGTACGTTTTCTTCTCCGATGACAGTAATTTTGGTGCTGGAAAAGAACAGAATGGACTTAAAGATGAATTGCACCATCCTAAGACTGCTGATGCCTTTGGCATGCGGTGAAAATTTTCCAATCACCCATTCGATTGGGAAAATCAGAATGGACAGGACAAAAAATAGGAACACATACAATAGTACGAGAATAAGTCGAATCATTATATTTACAATACCTTTCTTAATAAAGCAGTTGATACAAACAAATTCATTATACGAAAGAATAGGTAGGCTTGCAACTTATTTGTGTTATTTCTTTGGAATAAGCCTTGTAAAATTGCATAAAACAAGATAGAATGAATGTATACAAAATAATACAATATACAAGGAGTTCGGATGCAGTTAAAAGCACTTGCCAAGATTAATCTTGGATTGGACATTTTACATAAAAGAGATGATGGATATCATGAAGTTCGGATGGTAATGCAGACCATACATATGTATGATACAATCAACATGTATCTATGTGATACTCCCGGAATTCATCTGAAAGCGAATCTTCCCTATATTCCGACGGATGAGAGAAATCTCGTGTACCGTACGGCCAGAATGCTCATGGATGAATTTGACATTCAGTCTGGTGTCCATATTGATTTGAGAAAGCTGATTCCTGTTTCGGCAGGCATGGCGGGCGGCAGTTCAGATGCGGCAGCCACAATGGTAGGAATCAACAGATTGTTCAAGTTGGGATTGTCCTCGCAGGAGCTGATGGTTCGTGCGAAGTCCATAGGTGCCGACGTTCCCTATTGTGTGCTTCGCGGAACGGCACTGGCGGAAGGAATTGGTGAAATACTTACGCCGCTTGCCCCTATGCCATTTTGCTATGTTCTGGCAGCGACACCGAAGATCATTGTATCCACAAAAACTGCTTATGAAAATCTGGAGCTTGCGAAGATTAAGCATCATCCGGATATAGATGAAATAGTTGCAGGCATTCACCATCAGGATCTTCACCGGATGGCCAAAGCCATGGGAAATGTTTTCGAAGAAGGACTGATTCCACAATTTCCGGTCATTGGTACATTAAAAGAATTTATGCTGCATCATGGTGCGCTTAATGCTATGATGAGCGGCAGCGGCCCTACGGTATTCGGTATATTTGAAGATAACCAGGTGATGCAAAAAGCAGCAAGAAAGCTAAAAAAGAAACAACTGGCGAGAAAAGTTTTCGCCACACGAATTTTTAATAATAAAGGAGGTGCAGGATGAATAATTTTACGGTCAATATGGATGAATATCTCCCACTCAGGGACGTCGTATTCAAAGCAATCCGTCAGGCCATATTGCGTGGAGAACTAAAGCCCGGTGAGCGATTGATGGAAATCGCACTGGCTGAAAAACTCGGTGTAAGCCGTACTCCGATTCGTGAAGCGATGCGAAAGCTTGAACGTGAAGGGCTGGTCGTGATGATTCCGAGACGCGGTGCGCAAGTAGCCAATATTACGGAAAAAGATTTGAATGATGTTCTGGAAGTGCGGATGGCATTGGAAAATATGGCAATCGAAAAGGCCTGCCGTCTGATTACCGAGGAACAGACACAGGCATTGTACGAGGCGATGCAGACCTTTGAAGAAACGATGAAAGAAGGCGATCTCACCAAACTGGCACAGGCGGACGTAGACTTTCATGAAATCATATATGAAGCATCCGACAACAAAAGACTGATTCAGCTCTTAAATGAGTTGCGCGAACAGATTTACCGTTATCGGATTGAATACCTAAAAGATGAAGAGACACGTAACACATTAGCCAAAGAGCACATCGTTATATATGAAGCAATTCGGGTGCGGGATGTCAAAAAAGCACAGCTGAGCGGTCACACTCACGTAGAGAACCAGCGGCAGGCTATTATGAAAAGCATAGAACAAAGTACGAGGCGAAACAAAAAAAATGAAGAAAACGAATAG
Organism: Lachnospiraceae bacterium; assembly: GCA_047975025.1. Lineage (GTDB taxonomy): Bacteria > Bacillota > Clostridia > Lachnospirales > Lachnospiraceae > JBKECY01. The sequence continues at coordinate 2,527 of JBKECY010000039.1, read as the reverse complement.
CGCTATGCAAGGGGCGCCGATTGGCGTCTTTGACTCCGGCGTCGGCGGACTTACGGTAGCTCGTGAAATCATGAGAAATCTTCCGAGTGAAAAAATTATATATTTTGGAGATACGGCTCGTGTGCCCTATGGAAGTAAGTCAAAAGAAACAATCCTGCGTTTTTCCAGACAAATCATACGATTTTTGCAGGAAGAACAGGTGAAGGCCATTGTAGTGGCATGTAATACAGCAAGTGCATATGCATTAGAGGAAATACAAAGTGAAATAGCAGTACCGATTCTTGGGGTGATTGAGCCCGGTGCGCGCACAGCAGTGGCGGCCACAAGAAATAAGCGTGTGGGTGTCATAGGCACGCAGGCAACAATTGGTACGGGAATTTATACAAAATATCTGCAGTCACTGGACAGCCAGATTGAAGTCGTTGGGCGTGCCTGCCCGTTGTTCGTACCGTTGGTGGAAGAAGGCTGGCTAAAAGACCCGGTCACAAAAGAAGTGGCACTTCGTTATCTGGAAGATTTAAAAAGAGATGAGATTGATACATTGATTTTGGGATGCACACACTATCCACTCCTGCGTTCGGTAGTAGGCGAAGTGATGGGCGATCAGGTGACACTGGTAAATCCCGCCTATGAGACAGCAATGGAACTAAAAGAATTGCTCAGACAGCATGACCTATTGAACCAGGAACCGGTAGAGACGGATTTCCCATATCGCTTTTATGTGAGTGATCTGGCAGACCAGTTCAAGAAATTTGCAAATTCGATTCTTCCTTATGATGTGGCAATGACACAAAAAATTGATATTGAAAAGTATGAAAGGGAGTTATTATGAATAAAGAGGTGTTGGTCAGAATCAAAGGGCTGCAGAATATAGATATGCAGGAAGAAGCGATAGAGATGATTGTGCCAGGTGAGTATTATTTCCGTAATGGCAATCATTTCATAAAATATGATGAAATTTCTGAAGATACACATGAAAAGACTGTAAATATTATAAAGCTGACCAGAGAAATGATGCAGGTACGTAAAAAGGGTGGGACGAACACCTCGATGGTATTTGAATCCAGAAAGAAAACGGAGACGTATTACAAGACGGTACTAGGCAGTATGCAGATGGGTATTGCAACTACCAAAATCGAATTCGTTGAGGCCGAGGATCAGCTGGATGTGAATGTCAACTATGCCCTGGAGCTTAATAGAGAACATATTGCCGACTGTCGGCTGAATGTGAATGTACGCGACCGCAAGAACAGTGCTGCGGCAGGCGCAGGCATGTAGTATTTGAAGTTCGCAGGGGATACAAATGCAGAAATAAAAAAGTCATCCGCGCTTATGTGGATGACTTTTTACGTTTTCTAAGGAATCTGTCCAAAGCTATTTTGTCAGGAAGCGGCGGATAAATCCTTTTTTCTTTTGCGGCGGTGCTTCCAGCGGTCCGCGAACGCCTCTGGCCGAGACAATGTAAATACCGCTGACATCTGCTTTGATTTCCTTTTTCAAAGGAAGAAGGTCGAATACCTTGGCATCGCAGGCCAAAGTAATAATCTTAGGTCCGACCTTGGCCTTAACAATCGGCATTTTCGAGCGTCGCAGCAGCCGTGGTGTCTGGTCAATGACAATCTGTGGCAATCCGGAATCTTTTATGGGAAGCTTTTTCTTGTCAATAATCAGCATTGACATGGTCTGCTTGGCAGCTTCCATCTGTTCTTGCTGGGCTTCTTGCTTTTTCTGTGCTCTTTTGCTGACAAAATACAGTACAACGACAGCAATCACAAGTACTATGGCGATAATCAGTAATACAATCCATGCGGTGTTCATGGGGAACCCTCCTTTATATTTGCATGAGTAGTATTTTAGCATTTTTATGCTGTATTTACAAGTATTGGTTACGTGAGAATCGCTGGTTTACAAAAAATTGTAAAAATTATAAAATATGGTATAATTTCTACATACGTGTAAATTTATAGACTTCTGTAAATTAGATCAGGTATGTGCATGGAGGTAGGGGAATGAGTACGAAAAAGATAGTAAGTATTGTTGGTATAGTGATTGCTGTTATTACAATCATTTTGCTTCTTGTCCTTTTGTCAGGCAAGCTGTTTCCGTTTTCGGAGGACAGGGTAGTAAAAAGAGGTGACAAGAAGACGGAGCAGACCGGCGGCAATGGTACGGGAGAAGTCACACCCGTTAAGGAAGACCCACAGGAAAAGCTAAAAGCTGAGATCGGCCGGGCCAGCCATATGGCTGCACAGTATGATTATGATGGAGCCATTGGAGTGCTGAAATCACAGCCTGATTATGAAAGTAATGCAGAAATTACCAAGCTGATTGCAGAATTTGAAGCAACAAAGGCAACTTGTGTCCCATATCCGATAGATCAAATCACACACATTTTTTATCATACACTGATACGTGACACATCAAAAGCATTTGATGGCGACAGTAAAGAAGCCGGTTATAACCAGGTGATGACAACGATTGATGAATTCAATAAAATCACGCAATCCATGTATGACAGGGGCTTTGT
>JBKECY010000014.1:0-52939 GCA_047975025.1 Lachnospiraceae bacterium | reverse complement strand
GCCGCCCTTGAACAATCCACCAAGAAATGTTACGATGTCGTCAAGCTGATAAGGATTTACCCTACCGGATACCGGTCATTACTAACATTGCGACTGGTACAAAAATCGGGGGCAGGTCAGGTAGAAGGTATATGGGCCGATGTTTGTACCATTGAATATAACAGAGTGATAGCCATCGGAGGTGGTACCATCATAGATGTGGCCAAACTTTTTGCTTTGAGAAATGTCTCTCCGGTAGTGGACCTCTTTGAGAATAAGCTTGAAATTATAAGAGAAAAGGAACTTATATTAGTACCGACAACTTGCGGAACCGGTAGTGAGGTGACCAATGTGTCCATCCTTGAGCTGACAACACGTAATACGAAATTTGGTCTGGCGGTTCCTGAATTATATGCAAATGAAGCAGTTCTGATTCCTGAACTTCTATATGATTTGCCATTTCGTTATTTTGCCACGAGTTCAATTGATGCATTTATTCATGCGATTGAGTCTTATACTTCTGTAAGAGCCACGCCTTTTACTAAAATGTACTCTATTCTAAAGGCATATAAAAATATTGCTCAAAATGGAGAGGAAGCAAGAAGACCGCTATTAAAAGATGTTCAACTGGCGAGTACCTATGCAGGAATTGCTTTTGGAAATGCTGGGACAGCAGCTGTGCATGCTATGAGCTATCCCTTAAGTGCAGCTTACCATGTACCTCATGGAGAAGCAAATTATGCGCTGCTGACGGAAGTCTATCGAAAATATATGGAAAAAGCGCCACACGGGGAAAGTCTTCTTGAGGTGAATGCATTTCTCGGTAATATCCTGGGGTGTGAACCGCAGAACGTCTATGAAGAAATTGAAAAACTGTTCCAGCATATTCTGGAGAAAAAACCTTTGCATACATATGGTGTACGTGAAACAGAATTAGCTGATTTTACAAAGGTGGTCATTGAAAAGCAAGGCCGTCTCACCAGAAATAATTACGTTCCGCTTACGGCGGAGGACTATATGGACATTTATAAAAAGCAGTTTTAAGGCGATCCACTCATCACCTATGGTGTGTCGGTATAGCCGCCATATAATACCCCGCCACCTCCTCCGGTGAATAGCTCATCTGACCATGCAGCCACCACTTGACCGCTTCGGCAAAGCTGCCCGTCAGATGATGCAATACAAACTCCTCCGGAGCCTCCATCTCTATTTCAAACAGATATTTCGAGAACATTTCTGTTAAATATTCCCTAAAATACATCATGAATAACTCACCGCTTTCGCAGGATAAGATACCTGCGATATCTTTTTTATTGTCCTTTACATGGTAGAGGACATGCGTGATTCCTGCTTTTAATCCGATACTTTGATGGGAAAAATCATGCGTTTTTTCGGACATTGGTTCATCCTGAAATACATGGCGGAAAATATCTGTACACATTGTTTTTAACAGTTCATCCTTTGTCTCAAAGTGTGCATAGAACGTACTGCGCCCGATATCTGCTTCATCAATGATTTCCTGTACTGTAATTGCGGTATAGCGTTTCGTCTCAAGCAATTTGCTAAAGGCGGCAAATATAGCCTCTCTGGTCTTTTTCTGACGTCTGTCCATATTCGTATCCTTTCGTATAAATCAGTGAAAATGTTTCGTAACCTACAGATTGCTGATACTGCATATTGAATTTTACGGCTCAGGGCCCTACAATTAACATACAAAGTGTTTGATAACAAATATATTGTACATTATGAAGAGCAGCAGGTCAAGATATGAAGTAAAGAGGTGCGATATGAAAAAAAGTATTGATTTTTTAGCAGGATTTCCTATGACAGTTGTGGCGGGCATCTGCCTGGCACTGAGTCTGATATTGTTACTATTAAAAATAGAAGTGCCCTTCGACCCTTCGTGGGCTACCATTGTAATCTCGGGAATTCCGATGGTATATCTGGCATTTGACCGTCTTATCCGGCAGCGCTGGGTTTCATCGGCTCTGCTGATTACGATGGCTATGATTGCATCCATTGGAATCGGAGAGACATTCGCAGCCGGCGAAGTTGCCTTTATCATGGCAATCGGAGCAATTTTGGAAGACCGAACTGTCGCCAGAGCCAAGAAAGGATTGTCACAGCTGATCGCACTGGCACCCTCGGAAGGCAGAAAGCTTACCTATCAGGGAACCACCGTCCGGGAGGAGATGATTCCGGCCCAGCAGATACGAACAGGCGATCTGCTGCGTGTACTGCCCGGAGAGAAGATACCGGTAGATGCTGAAATTATAGCGGGAAGCACTTCTGTGGATCAGTCAATTATGACCGGAGAGTCCCTGCCTGTGGAGAAGCAGGCGGGCGAAAGCGTCTACTGCGGTACAATGAACCGCTTTGGTTCCATCGATATCAAAGCCAGCAAAGTGGGGGAAGATTCCTCCCTGCAGAAGCTGATACACATGGTGCAGGAAGCAGAGGATAAGAAAGCGCCGATGCAGCGCATTGTTGATCAATGGGCCGTCTGGCTCGTCCCGATAGCCCTGCTGATTGCCCTGGCAACATTTCTTATTATGTGGGGCACAGGTACGGAACTGATGATTGCATTGAACAGAGGGGTTACTGTGCTGGTCGTGTTCTGCCCCTGCGCGCTGGCGCTGGCGACTCCGACGACGATTATTGCAGCCATTGGACAGGCGGCGAAGCATGGAGTTATCATCAAGTCCGGTGATGCGCTTGAATCAATGGGAAAAGTGGATACGATTGTATTTGATAAGACGGGAACGCTTACCTATGGCAAGCTGGAAGTAAGTGATATCCTGCTTTTTACAGATACATTGGATACAACACAGCTGCTTACCCTGGCGGCGGCGGCCGAGGAAAAAAGTGAGCATCCGCTTGCCAAAGCTATTGTAACGCATGCCAGAGAGCAGAAGCTTCTATGGCCGCAGACAGAACAATTCACGATGGAAGCGGGGCAGGGCATTTTGGCACAGCTTGCAGGGCAGCAGATCATGTGCGGCAATGAGGCATATCTGCGGGCAAAAGGCATTGCCATAGAGCCTGACGTCCATGCAAGATTAGAGCAGCTATACGAGCAGGGCAAAGCCGTCGTTGCCGTTGCCGTAGATGGCAGATGCATCGGAAGTATTGGGCTCTCTGATGTACTGCGCGATACGGCAGGTACTACGATTCACAGCCTGCAGCGTATACAGATTACCCCTATCCTGCTGACTGGAGATAATGCGAAAGCGGCTGCTTATTTTGCAGAAGCCGCAGGGATTCGCAATGTATATGCCCAGCTGCTGCCGGCACAAAAAGTGCAGCAGATTGAGAAGATGCAGTCCGAGGGGCATCGCGTCTGCATGGTAGGTGATGGAGTCAACGACGCACCGGCACTTAAGACGGCCCAGGTGGGTGTGGCGATGGGCAGCATGGGGAGCGATATCGCCGTAGAGGCGGCCGACATCGCCCTGATGAGTGATGATATATCGAAGATACCGTATGTAAAGCGCCTTTCTGAATCAGCACTTAGAACAATCAAAGGCAATATCACTGCCTCCATGTGCATTAATGCAGTAGCAATCGCTCTGTCAGTGCTGGGGGTGCTGACGCCGGTTACCGGAGCGCTGGTGCATAATGCGGGCTCCGTACTGGTCGTATTAAATGCTGCACTTTTATACGACAGAAAGTTTACCACAGGTTGAGGAAACAGCCGGTCAGCCGACCTCTGGGAACAGCAGATTCCAGCGCCGGCTCTCCACATGAAAAATAATCTTAACAATATAGTGGTGCTCTGCAATTATGCAGTTGCACACATACTCTACTGTGGGGATGCCGTCATAGAATTTATCCTGACAGGTCAGCATCTCGATGGAAGTACATGCCACCGGCAGGCCATCTGTATCCAGGAACTTGAACATCCGCAGGATGGTACTGCCGTCAGACTTGTACCAGCAGTCGCAGGCAATCGGAATTAATGTGCCATGCATCTGTCCATATTCGCTATGAAATTCTCCGCATTCATTTCCGCCAAATGTTACCTGAGCCATAATTTTCACCTCGCATTCAAATCAATCTTACTATAATCAACGGTTTTTCTTTCTTCGGAGACACCGCCGCTTACCGGCGGTACCCGTCCGCCCAGAAATACGGCTCGAGTGACAGCCCTCTCTCCAAATTTTTTTCGGATTTCGTCCACCGCCCGATCTATTCGGGACTCCTTTGTATAATCTATACGATCGAACAGGCTGCTCTGACGCACAGCCGCATCCAGGAGTGCCTGTGCTCCATGAATGCCGATCTGACGTATTGGTGCCTGATTCCATAGAGCATCAAATACCTGACAGGCATAATGATAAAGCTCATTCGTGCTGTTGGTAGGATTAGACAGCTTCATCTGCCGGCTCTGATAGGATAGATCCGCATAGCGCAAAGACACTGAGACGACCTGTACCGTCATCTGATCCTTGCGCAGCCGCTGTCCTACCATCTCAGATAAGGAGAGCAGGAACATGCGGGCCTCCTGTACCGTCGTGACATCGAAGGCAATTGTCGTGCTGTTGCCATATCCCTTATTCGGCGGTGCTTGTGTACATAACTCGGAATCTGTATAGCCATTGGCGAACTGCCAGATGGTTTCCCCATGCTTTTTAAGATGTGCGTGCAGCACCTCAGGGTCTGTCAGTGCCAGCTCTCCGATAGTGCGTATGCCCAGAGTATGCAGCTTCTGCTGTGTGGCACGTCCGACAAAATATAAGTCGGCTACCGGAAGCGGCCACATCTTCGCCCTGATTTCATCAGGAAATAAGGTATGTACCCGATCGGGTTTGGTAAAGTCCGAAGCCATTTTGGCAAGCAGCTTGTTGACTGAAATCCCAATATTGACTGAAAATCCAAGAATTTCCCGAATCGTATTTTTGATAAGGACGGCTTGTTCATACGGAGAACGCTCATGGCAGCAGCCGCTCATATCCATCCAGCACTCGTCAATGGAGAATTGCTCTACGCGGGGCGAAAAGGTCCGCAGCATAGCCACAAAAGCTTTGGAAGCTTTGGAATACAAGTGATAATGTGCCGGTGCTACATACAGAGACGGGCATTTCTTGCGGGCTTCCATGACGCTTTCTCCTGTCCGGATACCGTACCGCTTTGCAGGAATGGATTTTGCCAGTACGATGCCATGGCGCTGTGACTCGTCCCCGCCTATAATCGACGGAATCTGGCGCAGATCCAAGGACGCGCCCAGATGACGCAGCCTGTGTACGGCCTCAAAGGATAGAAAAGCACTGTTAATATCCACATGAAAGATGAGCTGCTCGGTCATAGTATCACCCTCCTTAACACGAACATATGTTCGAGTACATTGTAACATGCACTCTGTATTTTGACAAGAGGAATCTTTACAGAATATATCCTTAGGAATTCCTTGACAAAGGGGAAAAATATGTCTACTATTTTATCAAACGAAGTACACACACAGAGCAAACAGGAAGAAGGTGCATCCTATGCCAGAAAACAAAGAGTTGTCATCTAACAGATTGACAGAAGAGCAAAGTACAGACATTTTGGAAACACTCCGGACGCGATTTGTGAAACATGCAGAACGCCATCCGAACCTGCCGTGGGAGGACGTACTATCTCGTCTGCAGCAGGCTCCGCAGAAGTTATGGTCGCTCTATGAAATGGAGCGTACCGGAGGAGAGCCGGATGTAGTTGGTCATGATACCGAAACAGGCACCTGCCTGTTCTATGACTGTGCACCGGAGACACCCAAAGGACGCAGGAGTATCTGCTATGACCGGGAAGCCCTGGAGAGCCGCAAGGCACATAAGCCGGCGCATAATGCCATCGATCTGGCGGCTGAGATAGGAATCGAAATGCTGACAGAGGCAGAATATCGTCATCTGCAAACGCTCGGGCACTTTGATACCAAGACATCCAGCTGGATACAGACACCGCCGGATATCCGCAGCCTGGGCGGTGCACTGTTCTGTGACTACCGCTATGGTACCGTATTCGTCTATCATAACGGGGCAGATTCCTATTATGGAGTCAGAGGTTTTAGAGGCAGTCTTACAGTGTAAAGCCACTTGCAGCGTGAAGTGGCTTTGCGCATGAAGCCGCGTAGCAGAACCAGAGTTTAGAAGCAGTGATTGGCAGAGGAGGAATTCAGATGATTATTACAACAGATGATGTGCTGTTATTTAAAAAGCATATGATGGACCAGCTGAATGTATGGGTACATTTTCAGGATGCATGCGGCGGACAGAGCTTTTCGCTTGATGAGACCAGTGAAGAGATCAGAGCGGTAATCCGCAGATATTTTGAGAATAAAAATCTATATGTTTCGTTCTCAGAGGATGGTCTGTATTTTCGTATTGAGCAGACGATTTATCCGGAACTTTAGAATTCTATAAGAAATTTAGAGAGCTTTTTAGAAGGTTTTCCACTTCCCCACACGATAGCGAAGCAGGCCGAGCAGGCCCGTAGCAGCCCAAGTCAGTGCTGTTGCCACCCAAATCCCCCAAACGCCAATGACTCGAATCATGGTAAAAGGCTTTGCCAGACATACCCGTCCGAGCATTTCAATCAGACCGCTTAAAAAGGCAAATAGCGTATCACCCGCTCCGTTTAGTACCCCTCGTGTCACATAAATCATTCCAAGAGGCAGATAAGAAAGACTTACGATTCGCAGTGCCTTTGCGCAAAAATCGATAACTTCCGGCTGGCGTACGAAGAGTCTGCTAATCTGTGCTCCTCCAAAAAAAACGATGGGAGCCATGCACAAGGTGTAGACCACAACAATGAGCACGCCAATGCGAAACCCGGAGCGCACCCTGTCAATATGTCCGGCACCGATGTTCTGGCCGCAGAAGGCAGCCAGTGTGGTCGATAATGTCATAAACAGCATGGATAGAATGCTGTTTATTTTGGACGTTACTGTAAAAGCGGCAATGACAATGGTGCCAAATTCATTTACCACAATCTGCAGTACGATACAGGAGATGGCAATAAGCCCGAACTGAAGCGCGACCGGCAGACCAAAACGGATGCATTGTTTGGCAATTCTGACATCGATATGCCACTCCTTCTTCGCAAAGCGAAAATAAGGATTTTTGTTTAATGCAAACAGCAGTACACCAACCGCCGAAAAGAACTGCGAAATCACGGTAGCCAGTGCCGCGCCCTGAACCCCCATATGAAAGACGAGAATCAGGAAAGCATCCAGGACGACATTTATAAGGGTAGAAATAATGAGAAAAATCAGCGGAGTACGTGAATCTCCCAGTGCCCGCAGGATCTCAGCAACACAGTTGTAAAGCGCTACGGCAATAAGCCCAACACATAGGATGCGCAAAAAAGAGGACGCATCTTCCAGAATAGGCTGAGGTGTCCCCATCCATTGCAAGGCAGGACCGGCCAGCAGCAGGCTGCCGCAACTAATCACAAGCGAAGACAGAAGCAGGAGCATACTGCCATTTATAATCCCTTTCTTTACATCCTCTTTATTTCCCGCACCAAAAAGCTGTGCGACCACAATTCCGATTCCGGAAGACATTCCCAGACAAAGTGAAAAAAATAGAAATTGTATTGCGCCGACGCTTCCCACCGCCGCGAGTCCGTCCGTTCCGACCAGACGGCCGACCAGGATGGAGTCGATGATATTGTAAAGCTGCTGAAATACATTCCCAACTAAAACCGGAAGGGAAAATAGAATAATATGCTTTGTTACATTTCCTTGTGTCATATTCCTTAACTGCCTTGGCATATTTTAGCTCTCCTTGTTGTTTTTGTACGAATTTATAATATCATAGAAGAGATAAATGAATACATGAAAAAAACGTACAAAAATATAGTAAAAATCAGAGTTTTATGTGCAAATACGATAAAAATCTAATTTGAATAGGGAAATAGAGTGGATTTTTATGGTTTTTTTGAAAAAGTGCGAATGATAGGATGAATGCAGATAAACAAAACAGCATGTGAACAGGGGGTGAGGAAAAGTGAAAAAAGTATAGCCTGGATCGGTCAAAGGTTAATACAGTGTTTTAAAAAGAGGTAGGGAGAAAATTTTAAAGGAGACTCTATATGAAAAAGTTAGTGGTTAGTACAGTACTTTGTGTAGTTCTGACAGGTTTGTTGCTGGCAGGCTGTGGCGGGGGCAGCAAGAAAGAGAGCACCGATACATCCGAAGGTTCTGGAACGTATGACAAGTTTATTACGGTTGATGTGTACGATGAATTTGCAAATTATCAGGGGATACAAAGTGGGTGGTTTGCAAAAATCATAAAGGACAAGTTCAATATGGAACTTAATGTTATCGCACCAAATGTTGCAGGAGGCGGAGAAACCTTGTATCAGACGAGATCCGCAGCCGGCGATCTGGGTGATTTGCTCATGATTAAAACAGATAATGGAAAACTGACCGATTTGATATCGTCAGGTCTGGTTTTGGATAGCACGGATTTGATTAAAGGTACGGATCTGGAAAAAAACTATGGAGAAGCGATTGCAGTAACCAATACGGGGCTTCCCGAAGAGGGGATATTTGCATTCCCGAATTCTGTATCTTCTGATGCGGCTTCGATACCAAGTGAGGGGCTGGAGCTTACCTACGGACCTTATATTCGCTGGGACTACTATAAGGCCATGGGGTATCCGAAGATGGAAAATATGGAGGACTTCCTGGATGTACTTGAGCAGATGCAGGCATATGCAAGAGAAGCAGAGGGAACCACAGATATTTATGCGATTTCGCTTTTCAAAGACTGGGATGATAATATGATGAACAATGCGAAACAGCCGGCCTGTATGTATGGCTACGATGAAATGGGCTTTGTTCTTTCCAAGGCAGATGGTTCGGAAGACCAGAGTATTATCAATGATGATTCTATCTACATGCAGGTAATCAGGTTCTTTTATGAAGCTAACCAGCGAGGCTTGGTAGATCCGGATTCCACGACACAGAACTATGATACATGGTCAGCGAAATACACAAATGGGAAGACGCTGTACTGCCCATGGCCCTGGGTCGGACAGAATCTGTTTAATACGACGGAAAATAAGGCAGAAGGAAAAGGTCTGATGCTCGTTCCGGTAGAAGATATGAAGATTTTCTCCTATGGCGGCTGTCCGGAGGGCAATTCAATGCGAGTGATTGCCATTGGGAGCAAAGCGGAAGACCCGCAGAGACTGGCTGACTTTATTGACTGGCTGTATTCTCCGGAAGGAATCCGTCTGAATAGTCAGGCGAATGGAGCGGCCGGCATTGAGGGACTGACATGGGAACTTAATGAGGAAGGAAAGCCGCAGCTGACAGAATTTGGTAAAAAAGCCCTACCTGCAAATTCGGTGGAAGTGCCAAAAGAATACGGCGGCGGAAACTGGAAAGATGGAATTTCAGTGTTGAATTTCAAACCGGTAAATCTGATGGATGTAGAGCCAAAGACCAATGAAGCTTATGATTATACGACGTGGGAGACCACCATTGCCGATGAACAGACACCACTAAGCCAGGACTGGCAGGAGCATATGGGAGCAACAACGACAATGGAATATCTGCAGATGAACGATATGATTATGGTAGCCCCGGGCTCCAGTTACTCCATCCCGGAAGCAGATTCCAATATTGCCACAGTGCGCGGACAATGTAAATCTGTCATCATAGATAATTCGTGGAAAATGGTATTTGCAAAAGACGATGCTGAATATGACAGTCTGGTAAAGGAAACACAGGATACAGCAGAGGGGCTGGGTTATGCGGATGTGCTGGCTGTTGATATGCAGAATGCGAAAGAGCAGACGGCAGCGAGAAAAGCATCGGCAGAAAAATATCCAAAATAGAATATACAAAAAAGGACATGCAGTTTAGCCTGTATGTCCTTTTTTGTGAGTGCGCAGCTACGCTTCCCGGCTCATCGAACAGGAGATCGCCTCGCCCCGTTCTGCCATAAGATTAGCACCCCAATCATACATTGCTTCCAGAATCGCCTCCAGACTCTGTCCGCGTTCGGTCAGGGAATATTCCACCTTAGGTGGAACCACAGGATATACGGTGCGGTGCAGCAGTCCGTCACTTTCGAGGTCGCGCAATTGTTGGGTCAGCATCTTAGGCGTAGCCTGCTGGATGAGCTTTTGCAGCTCTCCATGCCGTTTCTTGCCGCTGAGCAGATGCCATAGGATGAGAGATTTATATTTGCCGCCAATCATATGGAGTGTTGCATCCACAGGGCAATTTGAGTTCGTGCAGTCACATTTCATAGGATATGCCTCCTTACTATACAAAAGGGTAGTATTGAACAAATAGGTGCGTACTTGTCAATTTGATTATTATAGTTATAATAATAGCGTAAGGTGTTTACAATGTCAATACAAGACAAGTACACCATAACAGAAGGTATGAGAGAAAGGACGGGGTGATTCCATTATGGAAAGCAAAGTACTAAGCATCAGGGGGATGACCTGTGCCGCCTGTGCACAAAGAATAGAAAAAACGGTCAGCAAACTGCCCGGAGTCAGTCAGGCTTCGGTCAATCTGGCAAGTGAGAAGCTGTTCGTTGATTACGATGATACAGAGCTGACGGTCGATGAAATCAAGACATCGGTTCATAAGATTGGCTATGAAGCAGCAGATCAAAACGACAATAGTCATGTCACCATTCCCATTGGTGGAATGACCTGCGCTGCTTGCGCCCAGCGCGTGGAAAAAGCAGTGGGAAAGATGGAAGGTGTGCCGGAGGTCTCGGTTAATTTTGCCACGGAAAAAGCCACCATTACATACGATCCTAAAGTGGTCAGGATATCGGATATTAAGAGCACAATAGAAAAGGCGGGGTATAAAGCCCTTGAAAGCACCGGCATCAATGCGGCGGATGAGGATCGGCTTAGAAAGCAGAAGGAAACGCGGGTTTTGTGGACAAAATTCATTATTTCGGCAGTTTTTTCGATTCCCCTGCTCTATATTGCCATGGCACCGATGATTTCCTTTGTGAAACTTCCGTTTCCGGAAGCGATTGCGCCGATGAATTATCCGTTGATTTATGCGCTACTGGAACTGATTCTGGTCATTCCGGTATTGTGTGTCGGCAATAAATTTTATTCGGTTGGTTTTAAAGCTCTCTGGCAGAGAAGCCCGAATATGGATTCTCTGATTGCCATTGGTACCTCCGCCGCCGTTATTTACAGTGCCTATAACACATGGCAGATTGCGACCGGACATTTTATGGCAGTTGATTCATTATATTATGAAACGGCAGGTATCATCATTACCTTAATCTTGCTGGGCAAATCTCTCGAGGCAGTCTCCAAAGGCCGCACCAGTGAAGCAATCAAAAAACTGATGGGACTGGCACCCAAGACAGCACTGCTGCTTGTAAACGGAGAGGAAAAGGAAGTTCCGATTGACGAAGTGGAGATCGGAGACATCATCATTGTAAAGCCGGGTGCGAAGATACCGGTAGATGGTACGGTGCTCGAAGGACATACGGCAGTCGATGAATCCATGCTGACAGGTGAGAGCATGCCGGTCGACAAAAAAGCCGGTGATCCGGTCTATGCAGCTTCCTTGAATACGAACGGTACGATGCAGTTTCGTGCAGATAAAGTGGGCAGTGATACGGCATTGGCGCAGATTATCAAGCTGGTTGAAGATGCGCAGGGGTCCAAGGCTCCGATTGCTCAGATGGCCGACATTGTTTCGGGTTATTTTGTCCCGATTGTGTGCGGTATTGCACTCCTTGCCGGTATTGCCTGGCTGATCAGCACGAGAGATCTTGAATTCGCACTGACAATTTTTATCTCTGTACTTGTAATTGCATGCCCCTGCGCTCTCGGTCTGGCGACTCCAACCGCCATTATGGTAGGAACCGGAAAAGGTGCGGAACATGGAATCCTGATAAAGGGCGGTGAAGCACTTGAAACAGCACACAAAATCAATACGATTGTATTTGACAAAACAGGTACAATTACGGAAGGAAAGCCCACAGTAACGGATATCATTGTGACCCCTGCGGTTACGGCTGACCATCTATTGCTGATTACAGCGGCAGCCGAGAAGAATTCAGAGCATCCGCTGGGTCAGGCGATTGTGCAGGATGCGCAGCAAAAGGGGATGGCGATTCCTAAGACGGAAAGCTTCACCTCTATTACAGGGCGTGGGATCGAAGCGCATCTGGAAGGGCAGACGATTCTGGCAGGTAACCGCAAGCTGATGCTTGAAAGCAACATTGCGCTGGAAAGTTTACAGGCAGAGTCGGATCGCCTGGCCGAAGAAGGCAAGACACCTATGTATATCGCGGTAGACGGCTCCCTTTCGGGGATTATTGCCGTAGCCGACGTAGTCAAGGAATCCAGTCGGGCTGCCATTGCCCGCCTTCATCAAATGGGAATCGAAGTTGCAATGATTACCGGAGACAATAAGAAAACAGCAGCGGCTATCGCCGGGCAGGTTGGGATCGATCGTGTCCTCTCCGAAGTACTGCCGCAGGATAAGTCGGCAGAGGTCTTAAAGCTGCAAGAGGAAGGCAAGATTGTTGCGATGGTCGGAGATGGCATCAATGATGCTCCGGCGCTGGCACAGTCTGATATCGGTATTGCCATCGGTTCTGGTACGGATGTGGCAATCGAGTCAGCGGATATTGTATTAATGAAAAGTGACCTGATGGATGTACCGGCGGCAATCGAGCTTAGTAAAAAGACGATCCGTAATATCAAGCAGAACCTATTCTGGGCATTTGCCTATAACACAGTTGGCATTCCAATCGCCGCCGGTGCGCTGCATCTGTTCGGGGGTCCACTGCTCAATCCGATTTTTGCCGCCGCAGCGATGAGCCTTAGCTCCGTATCTGTGTTGACAAATGCACTGCGCCTGAAACGGTTTAAACCTACAAATCCCCGAAAGGAGGGCTAAGACATAATGAAAAAGATAAAAAATCGTTTGGCAGCCCTGTTGGTAATCGGTGTTCTGGCGGTAACGTTGACAGCCTGCAGTAGTATTGGACAAGAACTGGATGTGATAGGAAAAGGAGCGAAGGAGTCTTTCGCAGAAATAGTGACAAATGCAGAGAATCTGGTGTCACAGGAGGATGCCTATGACGGCTGGGCCTTGGAATCACCGGATGGCAGTGCCCGCTTCATCTGGAGCGGTGACTGGAGTGCAAGCGGTTCGGTGGATGCGCTGCTGGAACTGGATGCACAGCCGTTTATAGATGCCGGGTTAGAGGTAGAGAAGCTTCCCGAGAGCATTATATATGCAGATTCTATGCTGCGTATCGGGATTGATTTAGGAGAGAGCTCGCCGGAGGGAAGCGACGGCAGTACCGCGGTTGCCGCATTCGAACAGATCGTAGATGCAAGAAGAGATTTGATTGGATATCATTCGGCACTGGGGCACTTTGGAGTGACCATTGGAGACGGCAATGCAATTGAATGGGCTCAGGATATGCAGGACAATGACAAGGATCTCGTCTTTGCGCTGAACCCACAGCCCTTCATAGATGCCGGTGTGGATGTTGAAGCCATAGAAGGCTGGACCTTCGCACAGGTCAGCATGCATATGGACGGCAAAGATGTTCAGGTGGATAAGTTATTAAAACCGTCGGACTTAGGATAGAAACAGATGATCTCTGTACAGCAAGAACCCGGGTATCGCAAGTGGATACCCGGGTTCTTGCTATGTCCGAACAGGTGCGTTGAGTCTTAGCGGCGTCGGCTGCAATATACGAGTGCGGCGCCCCAGCCACTGACTATCAGGAGAGAAAAACTCCAGAATAAAGGAGAAAGATCGGAGGTATCCACAGCTCTTTTGCGAGTACTCTGTGCCTGGCCGGCTGTGGGGGATATAACACTGACTACGGTGGCCGATGCAGTAGCTGTGGCCGGGGGAACTGTCAGTGTGGGAGTGGCTGTTTCAGAAGGGGGGGCGACAGCGGCCCAGCCGGCATACAAGGTCATATGCGAGGATACGGTATCAACGGCAAAATCCCAAGGCAGGGTAAGCGCGGCATCCGTATACCAGCCAATGAATGTAAAGCCGTCTTTTGTGGGTGCCGCAGGTTCCGTAACCAGGCTGCCATACGGTAAATCATTGTAGGGGGCAATCGCAGTCCCTCCGGTACTATCGAAGCTGACAGTGAAGGTCATCGGAGGCAGATCATTGGGTACAGAGAGTGCCTTTATACATACATTCCCCTCCGAACCGGTCGTTTCAAAGGGAAAGACATAGTCTGCGGTAGTAAGATCCACCCATGTTCCGCCGGTCAGAATATAGCTTTCACAAGGTTGAATTGTCAGCTGGCCATATTGCCAGCCATCGGCATAAAAAGAGTTTTCCATGGAAACGGCAGACATAGTTCCGTCATACAGTATACGCACTTCTACTGCGAAGCGTTCTCCGGCCCGTACGGAGACTGTCGGAATATTGACCGTCACATAACCTCCGTAGGTCTCTGAACCGCTTTGCGAAGCGGAAAGTATACCGGAGTCAGGGGTGTCCTGTACCTGTGTGTATACGTTGATTTCATAGGATGCCTGGCTGACAGGCAGATAAAATGCCACCTGCGTGATATCCTGGGATTCTTCTGCTGTAAACACATTGGCACTGCCGGGCATAAGTGCAGCTTCGGCCACTGCATGGATACCATAGCCAAGCCCATCATACTGATTGTTAATGCTGGTGGTATGGGAGGAAACAAGTGTAGATTCGAATTCGTAAAAAGTAGGAGCATACATACTTTTATCGTAGTAAGAAATCCAGCCGTAGCCATCATCGCCCCAATACGTTCCCCAGCTGTTCTTAATCAGAAAAGCCCCCAAAAGTGGTTCACCCTGCTCATCTGTTGCCTGTGTGACCTTCGTATCGTCCCAGCCGACAATACTGACCATATGTGCGGCATTGCCGGCATATTCATTGTTATCCACATAGAAACTGTTGGTAGTACTGTCATAATTACTTTCATAAGAGTCGAAATTGATGGCGACGGCCCCAAAATCTTTGACGTACGACTGAATATGCTCGATAGAGTCCAGATTGGTTGTAAGTTTCCAAGTGCCTGATTCCGCACTCATATCAACGATTTCAGGCAGCCAGTAGACACGACTAAGATGTGACAGAGAGGCAGTAGGAGTTAGGTACGAGCTCAAATAATCGTCGGAGGCATAGATACCGGAGTACTCAGCCTCGGATTCGCTTTCTACACCGAACCATTTGGCCAGCGTTGCGGTCGTCAGAGTGCGGCTGCCTCCGTTATAGCGCCAGTCCGTATTGCCCAGATAGTTTTCGGTGTCACCATGAAAGGTGGACCAGGCGAGATGCAGCTCTGAGAGGTCGAGGCTGCTGTCGGAAAGCCCTTTTTTGATAAAACCGCTTTCGGCGGAGGCCAGTGTTGCGAAGCTCCAGCAGGTGTTCCAGACAGACTGGTCTCTGACGGGAGTGATCTCTCCGGTGTCAGCCAGACTATAAGAGCTGTCATCAACATAAGGTAGTCCCAAAGTGGGAGGCAGGGCATACAGTTCGGTGTCATAGGTTTCTGCAAGCAGACCATTGACAGAGATATCCCCTTGTTCGATGACAAAAGTTTCAGCGGCCTCCTCGGCGTGTACATTTGAAACAGGAAGAGAAAATGTGAACAATAGGAATAGAATGACTGCAGCTGCGGTTTTATTACCATAGTGTTTTGACATATAGACCTCCTATGCAATTTTTATTGAGCCTCAATACGCTCTGCCAGATCTGTCAGATAGACCCAGCGTTCCATCTTGTGTTCCAGAGAAGCATTAGCCGCATCACGTTTTGCCGTACTTTCCTGTAAAGCCATATAGTCACTGGACTGCGAGAGCATCTGTGCTTCGAGTGCCGCAATATCCTCTTCGAGGGCGGCGATATCGGCATCGATGCTCTCGTATTCACGCTGCTCAAGATAGGTCATTTTAAGTGTGGTATGAAGCCGGGGCTTCTCACTTTTTTCGGCCGCAGGCTTCGCTGTTTCCCGGCCGGCTGCTGCCTGAGAGACCGTCTGTGCGAGATATTCGGAGTATCCTCCAATGCATTTACGAATCTGTCCGTCAGCCTCGAGTGCAAAAATCGTATCAACTACTTTATCGAGAAAAAAGCGGTCATGCGATACTGTGACGACCGCACCCTCGAAGGTTTCCAGATAGTCCTCCAGAATAGTCAGTGTCTGAATGTCAAGATCGTTGGTCGGTTCATCGAGCAGCAGAATATTCGGTGCGCTGATCAGGATACTCAGCAGGAAGAGGCGCCGCTGTTCACCACCGGAGAGCCTTCCGATGGGAGCCCACTGATGATCCGCAGTGAACAGGAATTTCTCCAGCATCTGTGACGCGGTAATCTTGCCTGAAGCGGTTTCGATGTATTCGGCAATGTTTTTGATATAGTCAATGACCCGCAAAGACGGATCAAGAGCCTCATTATGCTGAGAAAAATAGCCGATTTTAACAGTATCGCCCACGATGACTTCTCCGGTATCCGGAGCCAGTTCACCGCTGATGATTTGCAGCAGTGTTGTCTTGCCGCAGCCGTTTCTGCCAACGATACCGATGCGAGAATCCTTTAGAAACATGTGCTCAAAATCACAGATAAGTACTTTGTCATCGTATTGTTTGCGGATATGAGACAGTTCTATGGTCTTGCGCCCCAGGCGCGTGGAGACAGAGTCCATTTCCAGCCGGGCCTGTGAGGCGGCGCCTGCCTGCTTGGTCATTTCCTCAAACCGTTCGATGCGAAACCTGCTTTTGGTACCGCGCCCCTGCGGTCCCTGCTGAATCCAGGAGAGTTCTTTGCGCAGAAAGCTTTGGCGTTTGCGTACCGACGCAGCCTCCATTTCTTCACGCTGCGCTTTTAATTCCAGATAGGCAGAGTAATTTCCGTCATAGGTATAGAGGGCACCATGATCGATCTCCAGAATACGTGTGGTTACACGATCCAGAAAATAACGGTCATGAGTCACCATGATCATGGCACCGGAGCGGTTACTTAGATAGTCCTGCAGCCAGTCGACCATATCATTGTCCAGATGATTGGTAGGCTCATCCAAAATCAGTAAGTCGCAGGGGCGAAGCAAGGCGGCGGCAATCGCTGTCCGTTTTTTTTGTCCGCCGGAAAGTTCTCCTGTCTTCTGTGAGAAATCGGTCAATCCCAGGCGGGTCAGTATCGTCTTGGCTTCATATTCATTGATGTTGCGCCGGAGACTGTCTGCGCTTAGCATGACCTGCTCCATGATGGAGAGTGCGGGATCAAGTACTGGGTTTTGCTCCAGATATTCGATTTGCAGCCCCGGGTTAGGTGTGATTGTGCCGGCATCCGGCATTTCGCGTCCGGCCAGCATGGAAAGCAGCGTGGATTTGCCGGTGCCGTTTACTCCGATGACACCGATTTTGTCACCTTCCTTTAAAAACAAAGAGACATCAGTCAGAAGCGGTGTCTCGGCGTAGCTTTTTGAAATATTGTTTGCAGATAGCAGCATAGTAAGAACTCCTGTGTATTCCTGAAATTTTCCCTGGCAAAGTATGCGAAGGAGATACTCTAATAATAGTGGCAAAAGCAGAAAAAGTAAAGTGGGGTAGCCAAAAAGAGTACAGTAGGATTCATAAGCAGTATAGTTGCAAAAGAGGGCGCCTTCTCTTGACAAAAAGTGTGATTTTGCGGTACTATAACAAGGATATTATACGAGAGGAAGCATACATTCGTCTTGGCAGGAAGCCGTTTCCGTATGTAGGATGGGTTTCTTTTTTTATGTGGGAGGAACAATGGAGCAAAGCGGCCATTTATTGGAAATAAAGAAATTAAGTGTGGATTTTAAAACTGTCGAAGGAACTGTGCACGCAATCAACGACCTGAGCTATTTTTTGAACGAAGGTGAGACGCTTGGTATCGTGGGAGAGAGCGGCAGCGGCAAGAGCGTATCTTCGCTTGGAATCATGAAGCTGATTCCGAATCCGCCGGGAGAAATTACACATGGAGAAATCCTCTATGCTGCGCAGGATCT
Organism: Lachnospiraceae bacterium; assembly: GCA_047975025.1. Classification (GTDB taxonomy): domain Bacteria; phylum Bacillota; class Clostridia; order Lachnospirales; family Lachnospiraceae; genus JBKECY01. The sequence continues at coordinate 34,976 of JBKECY010000014.1, read as the reverse complement.
GGTACAACTTCCTGAAAAAGCAATGGAGAAGATACGGGGAAATGAAATCTCCATGATCTTTCAGGAGCCGATGACTTCGTTAAACCCGATTCATACCTGCGGCCGCCAGATTGCAGAGTCATTGATTCTGCACAGAGGCAGGAAGAAAAAAGAGGCAAAGGCAGAAGCCATCGAACTGATGCGCTCTGTCGGTATTGCAAATCCACAGGTACGGGCAGAAGAGTATCCGCATCAGATGTCCGGCGGTATGCGCCAGCGTGTCATGATTGCGATGGCTCTTGCCTGTAAGCCGAAGCTTTTGATCTGTGATGAGCCGACAACCGCTCTTGACGTAACGATTCAGGCACAGATTCTGGATTTGATTCGTACTCTGAACCAAGAGACCGGAACGGCTGTGATTATGATTACACATGATCTGGGGGTTGTAGGGGAGCTTTGTGAGCGGGTCATTGTAATGTATGCAGGTAAAATCGTAGAAGAAGCGCCGACCCGGCTTTTGTTTGCAGCGCCATTGCATCCGTATTCAGACGGATTGATTCATGCAATACCGCGGATTACTAAAGACCGGCCGCCGCTTGAAATTATAGAGGGCGTCGTGCCCAACCCGACAGAGACGATTGAGGGGTGTAGTTTCTGGCCCAGATGCAAGCAGGTAATGTCCAAATGCAGGACACAGGAACCGCCGTTGTTCGAAGTGGAGGCAGGCAGAAACGTAAAATGCTGGTTGTGTGAAGATGTAGAACGTAACGGTGCAAGTCCGGAAAGCGAATAAAGAGGCATAGTATGGAACAGGGAAAACAGGAGGTTTTACTGAAAGCAGAGGATGTAAAAATCTACTTTCAGGATGCCGGAACGAAAAAAGAAAGCGTCAAGGCAGTCAACGGTGTCAGTCTGAAGATCTACAAAGGCGAGATTTTTGGTCTGGTAGGCGAGAGCGGCTGTGGTAAAAGTACGCTGGGGCGGGGGCTGATCCGATTGCAGGAACTGACCGCGGGCAGTGTAATCATAGACGGCAAAGATATTTCCAGGATGAAGCCCAAGGAAATGAAGGAGATGCGCAAAGATATCCAGATTATCTTCCAGGACCCTTCCGCCTGCTTAAATCCGAGGCGGACTGTGCGCCAGATTCTCATGGAGCCGTTCAAAGTACATGGAATCCGCGACCAGGCTGTGGTTCAGAATCGAATTCATGAGTTGTTGGAACTTGTAGGGCTCTCCGATTATCATTTGAGCCGTTATCAGCATGAACTCTCGGGCGGACAGAAGCAGCGCATAGGCATCGCAAGGGCGTTGGCGCTCGACCCGAAACTTATTATCTGTGATGAAGCGGTATCGGCACTTGACGTATCGGTGCAGGCACAGGTGCTTAATCTGCTCTCTGAGTTAAAGGCCAAGCTGGGACTCACCTATTTCTTTATTTCGCACAATCTGAATGTGGTCTATCAGATCAGTGACCGCGTAGGTGTGATGTATCTGGGGGATATCGTAGAAGTGGCAGCCTATGACAGCCTGTACGAAAATCGTTTTCATCCGTATACACAGGCCTTGCTCTCCGCAATACCGCAGGTCGATGCACAGGATAGAAAGCAGCGCATTATTCTGGAGGGGGAAGTGCCAAGTCCTTCGCATCCGCCTTCCGGCTGCAGATTCCATACGAGATGCCCTAAAGTATTTGAAAAATGCAAAACGCAAGTACCTGTCATGCATGAAGTCAGAGACGGCCATTTTGTGGCCTGCCATCTGTACGAGGAGTCATCCTCGTCAACATGAACCTTGTGACAGTACCGATAGATGTAGTAGTGGAAAATAGGAGGAAATTTATGAAGAAAAAAGTAGCAGCGCTGTTGTTGGCAGCAGTCATGGTAGTTACCGCGGGATGCGGAGCACAGTCATCCTCGGGAGATGGTACAAGTGATGCGGCTGCATCAGGCAATACGGTTGTAATTGCAATGGGATCAGGTTTTTCTACACTGGATCCGGGACACATGTATGAGCAGAACCCGATCTTAGTAGCAAATGCCTGCTATGAAACTTTGTTCAAGGTAGTGAACGGATCAGATGAACCGCAGCCGTCACTGGCAGAAAGCTTTGAAGTATCAGAGGATAAGCTTTCCGTAACGATTCAGCTAAAAGAGGGGGCTACTTTTGCAAGCGGTAACCCGGTAACGTCTGCGGATGTTGCTTTTTCACTGAATCGTACTAAGAACTTGAAAGGAAGCCCTTCGTTCATCTGTGATACGATCGACAGCATCGAGACACCGGACGATACCACAGTCATCCTGCACCTGACAGAGCCGGATTCAGGTATTATCTCAAAACTGACCTATGTGGCCTGCAGTATTCTGGATAGCGAAGTTGTAAAGGCTAACGGCGGTACAGATGCCGAGGATGCGGCGCAGACAGATACAGCACAGGAATATTTGAATGAAAACAGTGCAGGTTCCGGTATGTATACACTGACCTCCTACACACCTGATGAAGAGATTGTAATCGAAAAGAACACAGCATACTATGCAGATGCGACCAACGTAGATAAATATGTAATCAAACTGCAGGACGATGCCAATACCCAGATGATGGGACTGACGGCAGGTGATATTGATATTGCCATCAACCTGACAGATGATACAATTGAACAGTTAGACGGAACAGATGTACAGGTAATCAATACCTCTTCTAAGACTGTAAGTTTTGTTATGCTTAATTCCGATGAAGCTATCGGCGGGCCGGTTGCCGATCCGAAAGTGCAGCAGGCAATTCGCTATGCACTTGATTATGAAGGAATTCAGACAATCTGCGGAGAAGGCTCTGTAACTCCGGAATCCATCATTCAGGTAGGATTCATGGGAAGCAAAGGCGAGCTGGATGTTACACAGGCGCAGAACATTGACAAAGCCAAAGAGCTTCTCGCAGAAGCCGGCTATGCAGACGGATTCGACATAGATATGCCGGTATGTGAGCTGGATATGGAAGGCATTCCGCTGCTGGATATCGCACAGAAGGTAAAAGAAGATCTTTCGGCCGTAGGCATCAATGCAAATATTGTTCAGCAGGACTGGGCAGGCGGATATGGTGATGCGTATCGCGATGGACAGCTGGGCATGACAGTTATGTATTGGGGAATCGATTACTACGATCCTAACGTACAGCTGGCATTCTTACCGGGACAGACCGTAGGTCTGCGTGCAGGCTGGCAGGCAGCAGGCAACGAAGCGATTACTGCCATCTACACAGAAATTCTTTCTGCCTCCGACAATACACAGCGGGCTGAGCTGCTGGAAAAACTGCAGGATGAAATTGCTGAAACCAGCCCATTTATCATGGTTGCTCAGGCAGCATGCCATGTAGGGTATAATTCACGTCTAGACGGTGTGGAATTCTCTGATGTATATCGAATTGATGTAACAAATGTAAATGTAAAATAATGAATCCTATGAATGAGGTGCATACATGGAACGCAGCAGATTCATACTAAAAAGAATAGTGCTTCTCGTGATCATGCTCTTTGGCGTGGCCAGTATTGTCTTTCTCCTTACGAAGTTGATTCCGGGAGATCCGGCAGCGGCCAATTTAAGTCAGAGGAGTTTAAGCGATCCCGAGATTGTCGCTGCCTTTAGAGCAAAGAATGGGTTGGATAAGCCACTCATTGTGCAGTATCTGCTGCATATTAAGAATATATTCACACTGGATCTGGGAACCTCGATGCGTACAAATAAGCCGGTGCTTGAAGAGTTGGCAAGATGCTTTCCGGCGACGATGGAGCTGGCACTTTTCTCGATTATTATCGCGGCTGTGTTTGGCATCCTCTTCGGTGTTATTTCAGCAATGAAGCGCAACAGTATTCTGGACCAGGGTGTACGCGCAGTATCGGTCACAGGTGTTAGTATCCCCAGCTTCTGGTTCGCGCTGATTGTGCTGTTCGTATTCTATTACAAGCTGAGGATTCTGCCGGGACCCGGGCGCTTAAGTTCCGGATTTACGGCTCCGGCGACAGTGACAGGCTTCTATACGATTGATGGTCTGCTCGCCGGAAATCCGGCGGTATTCTGGGATGCACTGCAGCATTTGGTACTGCCGGGCTGTGTGCTGGCCGCCTTTACAATGGGGCTGATTACAAGGACGACACGCTCGAATCTGCTGGATGTCATGTCTACGGATTATATCCGTACGGCAAGAGCCAAGGGGCTTTCAGGGAACAAGGTCATTCTCCGGCATGCGCTGGGCAATGCACTGATTCCTGTGCTTACAGTCATAGGTCTGGGACTGGGCAATCTGCTGGGAGGTATGGTGCTTGTTGAGACCATCTTTAACTGGCCGGGTCTGGGGCAGTTCGCCTACAATTCGGTTAAGGCGCTGGATTATCCGTCGATCATCGGTGTGTCGCTTCTGATTGCACTTAACTATATGATAATTAATACAATCGTCGATATTTTATACGGCGTCATAGATCCGAGGGTGAGGTGCAGATAATGTTTCGGTCATTCAAAAAACTTATGAAATCCAATTATTTGTTCACTCTGGGCTGTGTCATTTGTCTTCTGTGGGTTCTGGCAGCTGTGTTTGCCGGGATTATCGCTCCGTATGGACCGACAGCGCAGAATCTGGCGGAGCGGCTGCAGGCGCCAAGCCTGACCCACTTGTTTGGTACGGATAATTTCGGACGAGATATCTTTAGCCGTGTATTGTATGGTGGGAGGTATTCTCTGCTGGCCGGTGGCATTACAGTGATTCTGGCGGGGGTCATCGGTACGCTCTATGGTGCTGTGGCGGGGTATGTAGGCGGTGTTGTAGATGAGGTAATGATGCGTATCTCAGAGATGATTCTCTCGTTCCCCTCGCTGATTCTGGCAATGTGCATTAATGCGGCACTGGGCTCGAGTCTTTTCAATACGATGTTCGCGCTGGTAATCGTAGCGTGGCCAACGTATGCACGCCTGATGCGAAGTGTTGTTATCAGTGTGAAAGAAAATGAATATATTGAAGCAGCGCGGGCGTTGGGCGCACCTAAATGGCGCATCCTGCTGACCGAAATCATTCCGAACAGTGTATCCTCAGTCGTTATTATGGCAACAACTGATCTGGGAAATCAGATTCTGATGTTCTCGACGCTTAGCTTTTTGGGACTGGGATCAGCACCGCCGACACCGGAGTGGGGAATGATGGTCTCAGATGGTGTCAATTATTTTAATAAATTCTGGGTTGCCGGATTTCCGGGACTGGCCATCTTTACAATGGCCGTAGGTGCCAATTTTATCGGGGACGGACTAAGAGATTTAATGGATCCTAAATTACGCAAACAATTTTAGACAGAAGCCCTCGTTTTTCTACGCAAAGATGGGGGCTTTTCTGCTATAATGAAATAAGATTTATAGGACATAATACAGAAAGCCGAGGTAAGCAATGAGAGAAGCAAGAATTGAGAATGTAGTCCGGCATATGAAGGCGGAAGGGGTATCGCAGCTGCTGATCAGCGATCCGGTTTCCATCTATTATCTGACGGGAAAATATGAAGAACCGGGGGAACGTTTTTATGCGTTGTACCTGACTACGGACGGACAAAAGATGATTTTCATGAATCATATGTTCATAGATTTTGAGGCGGAGGGAATTCGCAAAGTATGGTATGGGGATACGGATGCACCGGCAGACCTTGTCAGACGCTATCTAAATCCTGATGCGATTTTGGGTGTGGACAAGAACCTGCCGGCCAGATTTTTGCTGCCAATGCAAGAGAGCAAAGCGGCAGCCGGTTTTGTGAATGCATCGGTCTGTGTAGATGCTGTCCGGGCTGTCAAAGAACCTGTGGAGCAGAACTTGATGGCTGATGTTTCGCACATCAATGATCTGGCTATGGAGGAATTCAAGAAGTTAATCGTATCCGGTGTGACTGAAAAAGAAGTGGCAGAGCAGATGCTGGGGATTTACCGCGCATTGGGGGCAGAGGATCATTCATTTACGCCGATTGTTGCATTTGGTGCTAATGCGGCATCCAGCCACCACATGCCGGATGACACTGTATTGCAGGAGGGAGATTGCGTACTGTATGATGTGGGCTGCAGAAAAGATATGTATTGTGCAGACATGACGCGTACCTTCTTTTATAGCAGTGTTTCTGCTGAGCATGAGAGAATCTATCAGCTGGTGAAGCAGGCTAACGAAGCCGCCATTGCGAAGCTGGCTCCGGGGATTCCCTTAAGTGAACTGGACAAAGCGGCGCGCGATGTAATTGCCGAGGCGGGGTATGGTGACAGATTTACCCACAGGCTGGGACATTTTATCGGTCTGGATGTACATGAAGCCGGAGATGTGTCAGCGGCCAATACAGCGCTTACCCAGCCGGGAATGATTTTTTCCATTGAACCTGGTATCTATCTGGAGGGAGATGTCGGGGTCAGAATCGAAGACCTGGTGATGATAACACAGGAAGGCGGAGTACGCCTGAATCAGTATTCCAAAGAGCTGGAAGTGCTGGGCGGCGGGAGCAAGATACGATGAGCAGAGTAGACGGTGCAGCAGATGTTACAGTTAAGAATCCGCTAGCGACACTCTGCATGCAAAGCGGTGAAAAAATTGTCATTGAACTTTTGTATGCAGCGGCACCGAATACGGTGTGCAGCTTTCTTTGGGCAGCCGCACGGGGAATCTACGACCGGCATGCAGTAGAGCGCATTGTGCCGGGCGACTGGATTGACATGAGTTATACGGCATTTGGCAGGGAGGATGCCCGTTATCTGCTTCCTTCAGAATTTGACCTGCATCCGGAGATTACTCCTCTGCCCTCTCATTTTGGGTGTGTATGTATGGGGGGCTACGGCAGTCTGGGATTGGCAGGGTGCGAGTTTTTCTTCCCGCTTCGCGATTGTCCGGAGCACAGAGGGATCTATCCGGTATTCGGGAAAGTTATACAAGGAAGTGAGGTACTGCGGCGCTTGGAACAGGTACAGCTGCAGCCGGTCACAGACTATCCGGAACCGGGCGTTGTAGTCAACGAGCCTGTCCTGCCGGAAATTCTGGAACAAGTTGAGTTGGAACTTTTTGGCCAAAGCTTCCCGGCACCTGTGCGGGTAACGCACGACCAACGGCCGGCATGCTGGAGCATGATGCGACATAAAGCATAGCAGAATGTATAAGAAGGAGGATTCGTATGAATGATGTGGAGAAATTACAGAATATGATTGATGACAGCCATCGTATTGTCTTTTTCGGAGGCGCCGGTGTCTCTACGGAGAGTGGAATTCCGGATTTCAGAAGCAGCACCGGGCTGTATCACAGGCAGCATACATATCCGGCGGAGCAGGTGGTCAGCCACAGTTTTTTTATGCAAAATCCCGAAGCGTTTTATGAATTCTACAAAGCGAATATGATTTTCCCGGATGCCAAGCCTAATGAAGCACACAAAAAACTGGCACAGCTTGAAGCCAGAGGTCAGCTGCAAGCTGTTATCACTCAGAATATTGACGGGCTGCATCAGATGGCAGGAAGTCATCATGTACTTGAACTGCATGGAAGTATTCATAGAAATTACTGTATGAGCTGCAAAAAAAGCTATGATGCGGCCTATGTCAAACAGGCAGTGGGGGTGCCCCTGTGTGTCTGCGGCGGCAGGATCAAACCAGATGTTGTATTGTACGAAGAGGCATTGGATGAAGAGACGATTGGACGTACGATAGAGGCGCTTCAGACGGCAGATATGCTGTTGATAGGCGGTACTTCTCTGGTGGTGTATCCGGCGGCTGGATTTATTGACTATTTCAGGGGGAAATACCTGGCGGTGCTGAATAAGGACAGGATACAAAAATCTGTGAATGCAGACTTGTACATTGAGGGGCTGATCGGGGAAACCTTGGGGAGGATTCGCTGACATTGCACATAATTTTGCACAATACTAATTTATCTGTTTCTGTTGTAAGTTTCGTTCTTAGCTTATCATGGAGGGAATGCGGGTGGAAAAGCAAATGAAAATGTTTTGTAAGCGTTGTAGGGCAGAAATATGCCAGAACAGCAACTATTGCTGCAGATGTGGGTTCAAGCATAGCAGTTTTAATGCGGCAGAATATAGAAAACGAGTCATTCGGACAGCTGAATATATTCAGATAGTGGGACAATCTCATAAGCAGGCAGTAAAATAGGAATAAGAGAATAGGACAGTAGGCAGGCGGTACTTAGAGGAATCCAAGTATCGCTTTTTTGCGTCCTTAGAGAGGTAAATGCGACCCTTTAAGTTCAAAGTGATTCTTATGAAATACAAGCAGTCCCTCATCACGCAGCTTCCCTAGTTCATTTGACATAGCGCTTCGGTCCACAGTCAGATAGTCTGCCAGCTGCTGCCGGTCATAGGGAATCACAAATGAAACACTTCTGGATTTTTGTGATTCTGCGGAAAGATAGGAGAGCAGTTTTTCGCGTGTACTGCGCTTTGAGGTATGCTCGATTTTCTTAGTCAGCATGAGATTTTTTGAGGCCAGGACGGCGAGAAGGTTCTGTAGGAACCGGTGATAAAAGGTATGACCGGCATCGGCAGAAGCAATGATATCTCTGATGTTCAAAAAGAAAACTTCCGTTTCTTCAATGGCCAGCACATTAACGCCGACCGGCTCATCCGGTACACAAGCATAGGTCTCAGCGAAGACCTCACCTGGCAGGATGTTAGAAAGAATCGTCCTGTTTCCCCAGAAGTCTTCTTTGAGAATATGTGCCATACCGGATAAAACAATACCCAGAGAGCTGGTAGTATCGCCAGCACGCAGGATGTATTCATCAGCCTGATAGGTGCGTAGGACAAAAGAGAGTACTTCGGGCAGCCGTTCAAGATCTGCAGTCGAAATCCCTCTGAACAAATTGACATGTTTCAATTTTTCGGTTATTTTTTTCAAATTGGCCTCCTTTTGTTGTAAAAACAACATATCATCCAGCTTCATTCTATTATAATGAGTGCAGGAAGTCAAGAATGCAGAGAATACAAAAATCCCCAGGAGGTAGAGATATGATACGAAAAATAATAGAAATCAATGAAGAGAAATGCAATGGATGTGGTGCCTGCGCAGCGGCTTGCCATGAAGGCGCAATTGCAATGATTGATGGAGTTGCCCGGCTGATACGCGATGATTACTGTGATGGTCTGGGAAATTGCCTGCCGGTGTGTCCGACAGACGCTATTTCCTTTGTGGAGCGGGAGGCTGATGCCTACGATGAAGCCGCAGTGCTAAAAAATCAGGAACTTCTAAAAGAACAGACACAAAAGGAGGAGCAAAAAATGAATAAATTTATGAACCGACAAGGGGAGCCGCTCGCCTGCGGATGTCCCGGAACACAATCCAGAAGAATTGAAAGGCAGGAAGAACTCACAGAAGAGCCTGTAAAATATACAGCAGCAACATCAGAGCTTAGACAATGGCCTGTGCAGATTAAGCTGGCGCCGGTAAATGCCCCTTATTTTGACAAGGCTAATCTATTGATCGCTGCTGACTGCAGTGCCTATGCATTTGCTGGATTTCATGGCCGCTTCATGAAGAATAAAGTGACACTGATCGGGTGCCCCAAGTTGGATGAAGGTGATTATACAGAGAAGCTTACAGAAATCATCAGGAACAATGATATTAAAAGTGTGACTGTGACCAGAATGGAAGTCCCTTGCTGCGGAGGCATTGAAAATGCTGTGAAAAATGCATTGATGAACAGCGGAAAATTTATCCCCTGGCAGGTCGTGACAATTTCGACAGATGGAAAAATCCTTGAATAACAAGGATTTTTTCTGATTTTTGAGACGTATTTTTTATTAGATAATATAAGTAAAAATTCTAGTTGATAATCTACTGGAAGAGTGCTATACTTCCCTTCATAATAGATGAGAATACGCAGTGCCAGCGGAGTATAGTCTTCGCAGCAGCTGCATCGAAGCTTTAGGAGGAAGCAAGGGAAAATGGATAGCAGTGACATGACGGATATTAGTCTTAATATCCAAAAAAAGACCAGTGAGGAAGTGTATATCCAATTAGGGAGTCAGGAAGACGGCCTAAGTCAGGAGGAAGCACAGAAGCGGCTAGCGCAATATGGGCCGAACGCAATTACTGAAGCAAAAGGCAAGTCAATGGTTTTGGTTTTTATCGGCAATTTCACAAGTCTGATGGCCATATTATTATGGATTGGCGGTATCATAGCCATCTTCGCAGACATTATGCAGTTGGGAATTGCCATCTGGCTGGTAAACATTATCAATGGTATTTTCAGTTTCTTTCAGGAGTTTCGAGCAAGTAAAGCAACAGAAGCATTGAAAAAAATGCTGCCTGCGTATGCCCGGGTCATACGTGACGGCAAAGAACAGAAGATTCTGGCAGAAGAGCTGGTGCTCGGTGATCTCATGCTGGTGGAGGAGGGCGACAGGATTTCGGCAGATGCACGTGTCCTTAGCAGCACAAATCTCCAGGTAAATCAGTCGACGCTTAATGGAGAATCGAATCCTACGAGAAAAACCAGTGCGCCGGTTTTGGATGAAGATTTGTCAGGTTTTGAAATCCCCAACCTGATTTTCGCAGGTACGACTGTTTCAAGCGGTTCCTGCAAAGCAATCGTAACCGCCTGCGGTATGAAGACCCAGTTCGGTAAAATCGCAGAGCTGACACAATCTATGGAGGAAGTAAAAAGCCCGCTGCAAAAAGAGCTGGATAAGCTGACGAAGCAGATTTCACTGATTGCAATCGGTATCGGTCTGATCTTTTTCCTGGCAGCTGTCTTTTTTGTTAATGACCCGATTGCAAAATCCTTTATATTTGCACTTGGTATGATCGTGGCATTTATACCAGAAGGCTTGCTGCCGACGGTTACACTTTCACTGGCCATGGCTGTCCAGAGAATGTCCAAAGAAAATGCGTTGGTCAAAAAGCTCTCATCCGTTGAGACGCTCGGTTCAACGTCAGTCATCTGCTCTGATAAGACCGGTACACTGACACAAAACGAGATGACGGTCAATAATCTGTGGCTGCCAAAAGCAGAAGCAGAAGTCACCGGTATTGGCTACGCGCCCAAGGGAGACGTACTTATACATGGGAAAAAGGTTGCGGCTTCTGAAGATAAAGACCTCAAACTGCTTCTTACAGGTGCCGCACTGTGCAGCAATGCGAGAGTTCTGCCGCCTGATGAAGAAAATCCTAATTATACGGTTTTGGGAGATCCGACAGAAGCTTGCCTGGGAGTTGCTGCCGCAAAGGCAGGGATTGATCTGGATAAAGTAAGCCAGAAAAACATGCGCTTGCGGGAATTGCCGTTTGATTCCAGAAGAAAAAGGATGACTACCATCCATCAACTGGAGCAGGCACTCGAAGGTCAGAAGCGGGTTGCTTTTGTGAAAGGAGCACCTAAGGAAATCTTGGAGCTTTGCTGCAAAGTCTGGACCAATGGAGCGGTGCGTGATTTTGTTCCGAAGGACTTTGATGATGCCATGAAGGCGAATGATCAATATGCCAGAAATGGCTTGCGTGTACTGGCAGTTGCCTATCGTCTTTTAGGAAATGATCCGGAGATTCCGGCAGAATTAAGTGCCTACACCCCGGAAAATATTGAAAACAAACTGGTATTCGTAGGTCTGGTCGTAATGGCAGACCCGCCGCGCCCAGAAGTTTCGGCTGCTGTGGAGCTGTGCCATAAAGCCAGCATCCGTATCGTTATGATCACCGGAGACTACGGACTTACAGCTGCTAGTATCGCAAAGCGCATTGGTATTGTTCGCGGTGAGAACCCGCGTGTTGTGACCGGCGCAGAGCTTGAAGGAATGTCAGAAGAAGAGTTGAGTGCTGTGCTTCTGGAGGAAGTCATTTTTGCCAGAGTGGCGCCGGAGCAGAAATACCGCGTGGTGTCTGCTTTGCAAAATCTGGGAAATATCGTTGCTGTAACGGGGGACGGTGTCAACGATGCGCCTGCACTTAAAAAAGCGGACATTGGTGTTGCCATGGGAATCACAGGTACCGATGTAGCCAAAGAAGCCGCAGACATGATTTTGACAGATGACAATTTTGCTTCTATTGTAAGGGCAGTAGAAGAAGGAAGAACCGTATATAATAATATACAGAAATTCCTGCTTTATATTCTAAACAGCAATATGGCGGAAGCCGTTCCATCAGCTGCATTCTTATTCTCCCGGGGTGTGATACCGCTCCCACTTACAGTTATGCAGATTCTCACCATTGACTTAGGTACAGATATGCTGCCGGCACTTGGACTGGGAACGGAAGATCCTGAGGATGGAATTATGGATGCGCCGCCGCGAAAAGTGGGCGAGCCACTTTTGAACCGCAAAGTAATCTTAAAAGCATTTTTCTGGTATGGATTGATGGCCTCTATTGTGTCGATGGGTGCGTATCTGTATGTGAATATCCGCTATGGATGGCCGCAGGAGTCCTTTGTAGCCAGTGGTCTGCATTACAGAGAAGCGACCACGATGACGCTGGCAGCCATTGTATTCTGCCAGATTGCGGCAGCACTTAACTGCCGGACGGAAAAGCAGTCGCTCTTTAAAATAGGTATTTTTAAGAACAAACGAATTATGGTTGGTATTGCAACAGAAATCCTGTTGATCTGTGCATTGTCCTACATTCCGGTACTGCACAGCCTTTTTAATACGGCACCTCTCAGACTAACAGACTGGGTGTTCCTGTGTATTATTCCAATACCGATTGTGATCATTGAAGAGATCAGAAAGTACTTTTTACGAAAGAAGGTAAGCAGATGCGAGTAATTGTTATTGGATGCGGACGTCTCGGCAGAGGAATCGCACGAAAAATGGACAGACAGGGCGATGAAGTGATTGCCATCGACAAGAACGATGAATCCTTAAAAAAGTTAGGGGATGGATTCGAGGGAACCACGATCTGCGGACTGGGGTTCGACAAGGATGTATTGGAATCCGCGGGCATTCAACGGGCGGATGCACTTATTGCCACAACGAACAAGGATGAGGTGAATGCGCTGACAGCCCGTATGGCACGCGTGTTCTACAAGGTACCGCGCGTTATTGCAAGATTGTACGACGGTCAGAGGGCAGATATCTATAACGCTATGGGCATTCAGGTGCTGTCCACGACCATGTGGGGGATCCGCAAGGCAGCAGAGCTTCTCAGCTACAGCCATGTGGACAGCGTATGGGAAATTGGCGGCGGAGCAGTCGAGATGCTGCGTATTGAAGTGAATTCTCTATTGGCCGGCCGTACGGTGCACAGCCTTAACAAGATGGGAGAAATTCAGGTAGTTGCCATGTGGCGCAAGAACAAAGTCCATATGCCGACAGATGGAATGGTATTTGAAAAAAATGATGTTGTCTATGTATCAGTGGCGAATACAGCCTTGGCCACGTTCAAAGAAATGTTGGGACTCGATTAAGAAAGAGGGGGATCGTAATGAATATAATTTTAGTCGGTGGCGGTCAGGTAGGCAGCTATATAGCACATCTGCTGCTGGAAAATGGCTGTGATGTAACGATTATTGAGCAGCGAAAATCAGTTCTGGAAAAATTGTATGCGGAACTCCCCAGAGAAGTCGTACTCGAGGGAGATGGTACTTCGCCAAAAGCTTTGAAAAAAGCCGGTATAGCAAATGCAGATGTGTTGGTAGCAGTGACAGGTGCCGATGAGACGAATCTGGTCTCCTCTACGATTGCCAAATTTGAGTTTGCCGTACCACGTGTCATTGCACGTGTTAATAACCCTAAGAATAAATGGCTGTTTAATGAATCCATGGGTGTGGATGTGGAGTTCAGCCAGGCGAATATATTAGCACATCTGGTCGTAGAAGAGATTGATCTGAAGAATATGATTACATTGCTAAAGCTCAACAAAGGAGAGAATTCCATTATATCTTTGACAGTAGAACATGGCTCTTCTGCAGTAGGCAGGGCAATCAAGGAGTTAGAGATTCCGAACGATTCGATTCTGATTGCGATTGACCGCAATAATGAGATTGTTATTCCGCGGGGAGATACGGTGGTGGAAGAGCAGGATCATATACTGGCACTTACGAATGAAAAAGATGAAGTGGAATTGAGTGCGGTGTTTGCGGCGCAGATATAAGTAAGGTTTTTTAAATCTTTCATATATATTACCGTAAGTTTGGAAAAAAATAAGAGACAATATATTCAAAAAAAGAGGCAATACCACAACATTGATAGCTGGTATTGTCTCTTTTTGTTGTAATTATAATACCACAAAATCACCTTTTTTTCAAGACTTGTACTTGCCCAGTCCCGGACGTATAATGAACTACTATCTAAAAGGAGGTAAGCTTTTATGAAGAATGAAGTACTCGCACTCTTACAGTCAGAGGCGCAAAAAGAGGAGCTCACAGCCCTTACCGCCTGCAATCAGACGACAGAGCAGTTCGGATTGTCCCTGTCACCCAAGGATGCCCGCGAACTGATCGCAAGTAAACGCGACTCCCTTGCAAAGTACCGTCGTGTGGAATTCTCAGACAGTATCCTGCCGAAGCTGGTATTTACATTCTGCGATTCCCAATATTTGCATCAGGCGGTCTATCTGGAAACTTTGCAGAAGCTGACAGATATGTTCTATGAATTCAAAAATGAGTCAGCAGATCAGGTAACCGACGATGAATTGCTTACCTTCATGTACGAACAATACGAAACGGTCTGCGCTGGCGACCTAAGCTATCTTGAGGAAACCTGCCTTGAGCGTTTTTCCAGAGCCGTACGCAGTGGCCATGAGTCTTACAAACAGACGCAGGGAGTCGATGCCTATCACGAATTCAATGAGGAAACTCACTGGGATCCGGAGACTTACAGACAAGTGCTCAAAGAGCTGTTTTGGTAGTTGAACCCCATTTCGTTGGATGCCTCCAACCGGAGGGAAAGGTGGATCTATGGAATATGAAATCGAAGAATTGCTCCCTGTGGTAGCCAAGCTTACACAGAAATACACATCGAAGGAAAGCAGCTCCGTATCTTTTGAAACAGCAGAACAACTGTTACAGGCTGTACTATACTGTATTGAGTCATATGAAACAGAGCGAACAAGAATGCATCTGACCGAGGACAGGGAGCTTAGCACATCCGGAACACCCTCGTGTCAGAGAGCGTATGAACTGGGATTTGAAGCCGTCGTTGCCCAAGTACACAGATGCCGCGGATTATACGAAGCATTGCTTGCAGGCTTCGATGATTACGGCTGTCATAATTACAGAGATACAATTCTCAAAGGTATGCCGGCGTTTTTTAAGTTCTATGACGTATGGTTCCATCCCCAAAACACTATACTCACACTAGACTATCCGGCACTGTATCCTGCCGGCACAGCACAGGGCTCCAATCGGATCGAACAGTATCTGACCGGTATCTTATATGAAAAGCGATTTCTGGACATGTTCGACCATGACAGGGTGTGTATGCTGTTGGAAATGATACAGCTGGAATATGCGGAGCTCTTTTTGGACAATATATGTGCGGCAGTTTTGCTGCAGGCCGCAGGCTGCCTGATGGCAGGCCGTTCGCCCCAACAGCTGACCTTGGTTTCGGCAGATGAGGAAGCCATCAGAGCCTATCTGGGACAGGCAAGTAAGAGCGCAATTATCGAAAAAGTAACAGAGCTGTTTCGTACACTGACTGCGCCTGTGCGGGCAGATACTGTGCAGGAATATTTTCTGGAATCTGCGCCGGGGGTCGCAAGCAGGATTTTTCATGGGCTTACACTGCCAACATTAGAAGGAATCTTTCTGATCGAACGTTATTCAGGTTGTTAAATGGCTGTTAAGGTCATGTGGGTTGTTTATAAAATTCTCCTCCTATATAATAGCCTTGTAGAACCAATTCCTATAATCTTCAAAAGTATTACTAGTACAACGGTATCCTGAAATAATTCGTTGCTGCGGTTATGCCCCCGCAGACATTACTTCAGAAGATATCATGGGTCGAGCAGTGAAGCAGTTGTCTGTTCTTTTGAATAGAAATATTTGAGGGTGTATGCAGAATCTGCTGAGCAAAATGTAACAAGGGAAAAAGAGACAGTGCCGGACGTTAATCGTTACGGTGCTGTCTCTTTGTGTGTGCCGCCATTGCAGATCATGCAATGATATGCAGCTTTTTATCGTACGAATTTCCCAGTAGATTTTTCACATAGCCCGAAGGGGTAAGACCGGAGAATTCGATAAATTCCTTAATCATATGTGCCTGATCATAGTAGCCGGCATCAAATGCAAGATCCGTTCCATTTGCGTCATGCAAAGTCAAAATCAGCTGGCTGACTGCTTTCTGGAACCGGACGAACCGAATCAAGGTCTTAGGACTCATACCGAATTCTTCATGAATCCGACGGTTTAGATAACGCTGGGAATAACCTGTAAAATCGCTTAAGTCTTGTACCTTCAGATCACCGTTTGTATGCATAATCTTGTCACGCAACGCATATTTCAGTGTGTGTTCCGGTACAGTCTGTGCAGAGGCATGTGTACTGTAATATTTTAGAAAAGCCCGAATCTTTTCATCAAAGGTCTGTGCTTCATACATTTCTTCTAAGAGCTGTGCGCTGTTTGTATGGTGCCGTATAATATCGCCAAAGTCCTCTTCGGCATTAACCAGCTCACTAAGTGCGACACAACCGCTGGTAGGATTGATACCCGGCAGGAAGCGGACACCGAAATAGTCACATTTGATATCGATTGAAGTTGCGCCCTTTTGTAAAAAAGTGCCGGCGATTTTGGTATGCAGCCGACCATCCTTTTTCCAGAAGAGGATATCGGTACAGGCATCAGGAATCACCCCCATCGTATCGGCTTCGGCCGTAAAATGATAGAAATGAGATAGTTGATCGTTCATTAAATATTTTTTTGAATAATCGGATGTGGTCAGTACAAATTCCGGCTGCTTCGGATTAAGCTCCTGAAATCTTACCGTTGTATCAAACTCTGCCATACGACAACAACTCCTTTGCACAGTGCCTGCCTACGTTCTCCAAAAAGAGATAAAAAAGGATACAAAAAAGGACACAAAAGAGCCGAATGCCAAGCATCACACCTTTGTGTCCTGCCGTCATTTTAGCATCCGTACAAGGATTCGTCAAGGAAAATTGAGGTTCCGATTTTTACAATACGCACCTTTAGTGGAATTATATAATGACCCCAAAGACAAAGAGGTCTTGTGACAAGTGAGTGTCACAAGGCCTCTTTTGCTGCAACTACAATGATAGATTACAGGAGGATATGTATGATGACAGGTGCTGCTATTGATTTTTTGTACTTGAATGAAGACGACATGATCAAAGCCGGTGTGACAGATATGAAAGGCTGTGTACAGGCGATGGAGGATATGTTCAAATTGCTGAAAGCCGGAGATTACCGCATGGGCGGCGCGAATGCGAATTCACATGGCGTCATGATGACGTTTCCGGAAAGTTCCCCATTTGCCAATATGCCGACCGATGGACCGGACAGAAGATTCATGGCGATGCCCGCATATTTAGGCGGCGACTTCGACATGGCGGGCATGAAATGGTATGGTTCCAATGTCGAGAATAAGAAAAAGGGGCTTCCGAGATCAATCTTGATGCTGATTCTAAATGACAAAGATACGGGAGCGCCGCTGGCGTATATGTCTGCCAATGTACTAAGTGCCTTTAGGACAGGAGCTGTGCCGGGGGTCGGCATTAAGTATTTTGCCAAAGAGGATGCGAAAGTGGTAGGCATCATTGGCCCCGGCGTCATGAGCAAGACGGCCTTCGATGCGGCAATGGCCGTAAGAGATACCATTGAAACAGTCAAAGTGAAAGGCAGAAGCCCGGCATCCATTGACAGCTTTGTGTCTTACGTGAAAGAAAAGTATCCGCAGATTACAGACATACAAATCGTGGATACAGAGGAAGAGGCCGTACGGGATGCAGATATCGTCAGTATAGCGACCTCTAGTCCGACAGGCGACCCCAGCCTTTATCCCTACATTGAAGAATCCTGGATCAAGCCCGGTGCTGTTCTCTGCTGTCCGGCATCAGCCAGATTTGACGATGACTTCCTGCTTCACAGAGCCAGAAATGTAGCGGATAATATCCAGTTGTATGAGGCTTGGGAGGAAGAAATGGAGTTTCCCGCATATAACGATATCCCGATTCCGGCGGTACACTGCATGGATCTGATTGAAGAAGGCAAGATGACCCGGGAGCAGGTAGACGATTTAGGGGATGTTCTTACAGGCAAGGTACCTGTACACAGGAAAGAAGATGAAATCGTAATCTATTCCGTAGGAGGGATGCCAATTGAAGATGTGGCGTGGGGAACCGTTGTATACCGCAATGCATTGGAAAAAGGAATCGGTACAAAGTTGAATTTATGGAATGAGCCGTATCTGGCATAGGAAGCAGTAAATAAGAAATACAATAACCCCGAGCTATCGCAACAGATAAGCTCGGGGTATCTTTATGTCTTTATTTTCCCAAGTAGTTATAATTCCATTCTTGCTGCCTAATCCATCTCCAGCTGCGGCACCGGATTGCGAAATCCTTTGGTAACGAACAGCAGATAGAGAATACCAATCGCCAGCCATACAAAACCAATGATGTGGGCACTTACTCCCAGATTCAAGAAGATCCATAGCGTAACGGCGAATCCAATCAATGGGCAGATCAGGAATTTCAACACATTTCGAATCCCCTTTCTTCCCTCCTTATCCTGAATGAAGAACTTCCATACCACTGCAATATTAAGCAGTATAAATCCAACAAGAGCCCCAAAGCTTACCAGGGTAGAGATGAATTCCAAGGTGAGGAATAAAGCAATCGGCAGAATCAGTATACCTACGAATACAGTGGCAACCACAGGTGTCTGATACTTTTTGCTGATATAAGACAGTTTCTTTGGAAGTACGCCGTCACGCCCCATGGAATACAGTACTCTGGAAACAGCCGCCTGTGAAGTCTGGCAGGTTGCGATTCCAAAAGACAGAACCAGCGTAATATTAGTCAGCACCGTCAGCCATTTGCCGCCTACAAAACCGACAATATCAATAAATGCCGTATCCACATTTAAGCCCTCGTAATTAGGATAAGCGATACCGGCGAAAAATGTGATTACAATAAAAATCAGGCCGATGATGACGATGGAAGAAATAATAGCTTTCCCGACAGATTTTTCGGGTTTCACAGATTCTTCGGCCAAAGTACTGATGGCATCGAAACCCAGATAACTTAGTATAACGATACCTGTGGCCCGCAGAATACCTGATATTTCGAATTGCTCCGGATTATAGAAGGAAATCGTATTAAAGCTTACCGTACCGTTCGCCCACAGACGGATGACACATACAAGGAATGCCAGAATTACGACAATCTGAAGTGCGAATAGAATCCAGCTGCATTTTGCCATCAAATCAACACCCACAACATTGACGATCGTGCTGAAAAGTACAAAAGCGATGGACCATACCCACGTTGGAACCGCCGGAATCAGTGCATTTGCGAAAGAACTGCCGATGATGACGACGGTAGCCGGGAGTAAAAAGTAATCCAGCAGAATCGACCAGCCGGTCAGAAATCCCAGCGGAGGCGAAACACCTTTTTGCACATAGACATAGACAGAACCGGCCACAGGGTATTTCTGTGACATCAGCCGGTAACTAAGCCCGGTAAAGAACATGGCAGCCATGCCAATCAGATAACAAAGTGCTACCATACCGCCGGCGGGTCCTAAGAATGTGCCGTACATAGCAGCGGGTGCCATGGGAATCATAAATACCAGTCCGTAGATAATTAAATCCTTAGTGGTAAGCGTTCGTTTTAACGCAGTTTGTAAAGTACCTGTTTGTTCCATTTTTTCTTACCTCCTTTTCTTTTGCGCTCCTCTGGCGCCGTATTTACAGAATGTATAGGGAAAAATTCTGCATGCAAAAAGGCGCCTGGCTGATTAAGCCGGAGCGCCCTTGCCCTATTTTGGTTTTTTGCATCATAGCAGATTGCGTGTGACAGCGATTGTAAAATTCGGAACTGGGGTAAAATAGTATTGTTATAGGAGTAAAGAAGGGTGGTCGCTTTCTTCCATTTAGTAAATGCATTGCATATTGCAAATCATTGGATTATAATGAAATATAAGCAGGTAGTTACTATACCTTGCGTATGCCATACAAGTATAAAACCATTATTACAGCAAGGAGATCGTATGAAATACTGGACAAAAGTTACAGCAGGATTGCAGCAGGCACCGGAGGCACAGCAGATTCGTCAGGAGGTATTTGTGGAAGAACAGGGGTTTCTGGATGAATTTGATGAAGTAGATGCCCAGGCATTCCATGTGGTCTTGTATGAGGATGACAGAGCTATTGCAACAGGCCGCTTATTTGACGGCCCTCAACCGCGGCAAAAGATGATCGGCAGAGTGGCTGTCAGGAAAAGCCACCGCAGACAAGGACAAGGAGAGCGTGTCATGGCAGCCTTAGAGGAACTGGCAGCAGCTCAAAATGCACTGGAAATAAAGTTATCTGCACAGATGACAGCCAGAGAATTTTATGAAAAGCTCGGGTACGCAGCACATGGAGAAATTTATCCGGATCAGGGATGCCCACATATAGCAATGACGAAGAAGATACAACCGACTGTCTCGAATGCCTAGTCGCGAAGACAAAGCATAGGCAGTACGAAGTACAGACAAAGGAGGACTTCATATGGTAGGATTAAACACTGGATTTGCAATAAAAAGTTTGAAACTTAAGAATCGGATTGTCATGGCGCCTATGTGCCAGTACGCAGTGACCGCACAGGACGGACGTCCGAATGACTGGCATTTTGTCCATTATGTTTCGCGTGCCGTAGGCGGTACGGGACTTCTGCTCGTAGAAGCAACAGCGGTAGATCCGCAGGGCCGAATCAGTGACAAGGATTTAGGAATCTGGGATGACAGCTTTATTTCGGATTATAAGAAAATTGTTGATGCCGTACATGCGCAGGGGGCTAAGATCGGAATACAGATCAGCCACGCCGGACGCAAGGCGGAGGATGCGCCGCAGCCGGTAGGCCCTTCCAATCTTTCGGTACAGGATTCAGAAGGTACGGCTTCCCAGTCAGATCCAAAGCCGCAGGCACTTACAGAAGCGGAGATACAAATCGTTGTAGAGCAGTTCGGGGCCGCGGCCAGACGAGCCGTAGCAGCAGGGTTTGATACAATTGAATTACATGCGGCGCATGGATACCTGCTCCATCAGTTCCATTCTCCGGGAATCAATACACGTACGGATGCTTATGGCAGGGATCTTACGCTTTTTGGAACACAGGTTATTCGGGCTATGGTACATGAGATGCCGGAAGATATGCCTTTGTTACTTAGAATTTCAGCCATTGAATATATGGACGGTGGGTATGATCTTGCACATTCGCTTGCGGTGGCGAAGCGTTATATAGAGGCAGGCATTGACTGCATTCATGTCTCAAGCGGCGGGGAAGCGGCTCCCGGAGTCAAAAAGCCGGGGAATTATCTGGGGTATCAGCTCCCATTTGCCCGCGCATATGCACAGGCATTTGACGTGCCGGTCATAGCCGTTGGGATATTAGAAGATTTCAGATTGGCACAACAGGTGGTGGCAAATGAAGATGCCGACCTGATTGCCATAGGAAGAGGTATGTTAAATGATCCTTATTGGGCAATGCATGCCATCAATACAACCACAGGAACAGTAGACCCGCCGCAGTCATATGCCAGAGGAATCAGACCGATAGGAGGACATTAAATGAGTAAAAAAATTATTGAATCAGGGCGCATGGGATTTCAGGTTCCCGTAATGAACCCTTTTATTGCCTGCATGCATCACAAAGATCAGTTTCCGGTAGGCGACGGCAACATGCGGCCGACGCATTATATATCACCCAGACAGATTGGCAGCGATTTCAATCATAAGGCGCCATGGCGCATGTATCATGGAGACACAGTGCCGGGATTTCCGGTACATCCGCATAGAGGGTTCGAGACGGTAACTGTTATGCTGGAGGGCTTTGTGGATCATTCGGATGGTCTTGGCGCTGCCGGGCGTTATGGGGACGGTGACGTACAATGGATGACGGCAGGAGCGGGTCTGCAGCATGCGGAGATGTTTCCGCTGCTTTCCGACACGGAAGAAAATCCGATGGAACTCTTTCAGATCTGGATCAATCTTCCGGCCAAAGACAAATTCGTAGCACCCTATTACAAAATGCTGTGGAATGAAAAAATCCCCGTCATCCATGAGACGGACAGTGCAGGACACGAAGCGCAGATTCGTCTGCTCTCCGGTACCTACAAGGGGACTCCGGGGCTGGCTCCGAATCCGAACTCCTGGGCAAGTGCACCGGAGAACCATGTGAATATCTGGGTGGTCACTTTGGCATCGGAGGCAGAGTTCACCATTCCGGCTGTATCAGGGACCTTGCACCGGATGCTCTACCATTATGAAGGCGGTTCGCTCACTGTCGAAGGTGTTGCGACAGACGCTGATACCTACCTGCATTTGGTCGGCGATGAAGAGATTACTGTGAAAAATGGTACACAGCCAAGCCGTCTGCTGCTCTTGGAAGGAGAGCCGATTAATGAGCCGGTCGTAAGCTACGGACCTTTTGTCATGAACACACAGGATGAAATTATGGCAGCCTATGATGATTACCGCAGAACACAGTTCGGCGGCTGGCCCTGGGAACATGACGATCCGGTACATGATAAAAATACAGGCAGATTTGCAAAATATGCGGATGGAACGATGGAATACCCCGAATAGTAAGGTCAGCGGGCTTTCTTACGTTTGAGATATAAGCGGGCGATTCTGATACCAAAACGGTACCAGAATGGCTCCATTCTTTTGCGTACCAGTTTTAACTCACTGATGATATGAATGTTCTGCGGACAGTGTTTCTCGCATTTGCCGCAAGCAACGCACTGCGAAGCCATCCCCGGATTCTCATTAACCACGCCCGTACTTGTGGTATACTGCTGCCTGCCGGTGCCTTTGGAGATGGAATAAGAAGAATTGTACGAGGCAAAACAGGCAGGGATATTGACATTTTTCGGACAGGGCATACAGTAGCTGCAGCCGGTGCAGGGCACCTTGTTCGATTTGGCGAAAATTTCTTTGACGTCCACAAAGGCAGCCTGTTCCTCGGCCGAGAGCATATGGACTTCTGCCAGCTCGGCACTTTGCAGATTGTCTTCTAACTGCGCAGAGGTATTCATACCGGAGAGAATACAGGTGACTTCCTCCTGATCCCATAGCCAGCGCAGTGCCCAGGCGGCCAGTGAGAGTGAGGGATTAACACGCTCGAAGCAGCGGCGGGCCGCGTCAGGAAGGCTGTCGGTCAGCTTTCCGCCCAGCAGGGGTTCCATGATAAATACCGGAATTCCTTTTTCATGGGCGCGGCGCAAGCCTGTGACACCGGCCTGATAGTTCTCATCTGAATAGTTGTACTGGATCTGACAGAAATCCCAGTCGTAGGCATCTAATATTTGTAAAAAAGCAGGCAGACTTCCATGAAATGAGAATCCGATGTTGTGAATCGCTCCGGATGCTTTTTTCTGAGCCAGCCATTCCTCAATGCCAAAACTGCATAGTACCTGCCATTGTTCATAACTTGTAATCATATGCATCAGGTAATAGTCTATATAATCCGTCTGAAGACGAGTGGTCTGCCGCAGAAAGAACTTGTCGAAGTCAGCACCGGATTTAATCAAAAGCAGAGGCAGCTTATCGGCAATATAGACGCGTTCCCGCAATCCGTTTTTTGCCAGAATAGTACCGAGCGCCTGTTCACTGCCCGGATAGATGTAGGCAGTATCAAAATAATTGATGCCGCGGTCAACAGCAGAGCAGATGAGCTGTTCGCTTTGTTCCATAGAAATGCTGCCCCGGCTCTGCGGCAGACGCATACATCCGAATCCCAGGATAGACAGCTTGTTGCCGTTACGTGTATCGATTCTGTATTTCATGAGCAATCTCCTTTGCATGGTCAGTTGATAATCGTGAGTCTATTGTACAACTTTTTTGTGGAAATTAAATAGAAAAATATATTGTTTATAAATAAATTATAGAAAGTTTTTGATTGCATTCTTTATAAATTGTTTCAGATAAGGTATAATTACAGCGAAAGAGAAGTGACAGATAAAGGACGCCGATGATAGAAAAAAAGATTGAACACCTGGATTTAAATCAAATATGCCACTCAGGCCAATGTTTTAGAATGAGTGATCTTGGGAACGAGACATATGCACTGATTGCTCATGGCCGCAGGCTTGCGATGGAGCAGAGGGGCACCACGATTCTATTCGACTGCACAGAGCAGGAATTCGAAGAACTATGGTATTCCTATTTTGATCTTGCCACAGATTATGCAGCGGTGAAATCCGCTGTGAACAGTGAAGATACGTATTTGCAGAACGCAATGCTGACAGGCAGCGGAATCCGAATCCTCCGGCAGGAGCTTTGGGAAATGATAATTACCTATATTATCTCGCAGCGGAATAACATTCCTAGAATTAAGCGGTGTGTGAACTTCCTGTGTGAGCGTTTCGGAGAGCAGAAGACTGATAGCAGGGGGGAACTCTTCTACACGTTTCCCCAGCCGGAGGCAATTGCGGTTTCTACGGATGAAGTCCTGCGGGAATGCAATCTGGGGTATCGCAGCCGTTACGTACTGCAGACGGCCCGGGATGTGGCGGATGGGGTCTTTGACCTGCGGTATCTAAGCGGGCTGCCATACGAAGAAGCAAGGGAAGAACTGCTGCGTCTGCATGGTGTAGGCAATAAGGTGGCAGAGTGCATCTGTCTGTTCGCCTTGCATCACGTGGAAGCATTTCCCATTGATACACATATTCAGCAAATGCTTCAGGAGAATTATCCGCAAGGATTTCCATTCGAAGCCTATGCGGGGTACGCAGGTATTTTGCAGCAGTATGCATTTTACTATGAGCTGAACCGGCGGCTGTAGCGGCCGTACAGGGCAGCGGATAAGGGGGGAACTATGGCACAGAACAAAGCAGATGTAACGAAGACAGAGGCAGTCAAAGCAAGTACAATTGATGAATATATGAAGGATTTTTCGCAAGAGCAGCAGCAAAGTATGGAGCAGATCCGACGTGTGATTCGTGACGCGGCTCCGGAAGCGCAGGAGAAGATTAGCTGGGGAATGCCAACCTTTTACTGGAAGGGAAATCTGGTGCATTTTGCCGCACATAAGAAGCATCTGGGATTCTACCCCGGAGCACAACCCATTGTGGAATTCGCTGAGCGTCTGACAGAGTTCAAGACATCCAAAGGGGCAGTACAATTTCCTTATACAGACAATTTACCGGAGCAACTGATTACCGATATGGTAAAGTGTGCGATTGAAGTCAACCAGGCACACTTTCTTGCCAAGGCACAGAAGAACCAGAAATAAGTAGAGCATAGCAGAGAGTTAAGTAAGGAGTTATTACATGTCCGAAGCAAATATAACAGAGACACAGAACACACAGACAGGTCAGAATTTACTGACACGTGAGGCCGCAAGTCTTCTGTCTACGCTTGATATGCAGGAGGTCAGTAAAGTAGACACTGCGGCTTTGATTGTAAGGATGCAGTCGTTCTCAGAACTTATGATGGAATATGAATGTGCATTAATGGAGATTGAGACCAAACTAAAGGTATTAAATGCTGAATTTTCAATGCAGCACAATCATAATCCGCTGGAGACGATCAAATCCAGGATCAAAGACCCGGTCAGCATTGCAAATAAGTTGAAGCGCAAAGGACTTCCCATCTCTGCGGAAGCAATAGAGGCGAATATCTCAGATATCGCAGGGATTCGTGTGATTTGCTCCTTTCCGGAGGATATTTATTCGGTAGCCC
Organism: Lachnospiraceae bacterium; assembly: GCA_047975025.1. Classification (GTDB taxonomy): domain Bacteria; phylum Bacillota; class Clostridia; order Lachnospirales; family Lachnospiraceae; genus JBKECY01. The sequence continues at coordinate 9,169 of JBKECY010000014.1, read as the reverse complement.
GTTTAGTGGAACAGCAGGACGACATTACGATCATTGCCAAGAAGGATTATATTCGCGATCCGAAACCGAATGGTTATAGAAGCCTCCATTTGATCGTGCAGGTGCCGATTTTTCTGGCAAACCAAAAAGTATATAAAAAAGTAGAGATTCAGTTCAGAACGATTGCCATGGATTTCTGGGCAAGCCTTGAACACAAGCTCAAATATAAAAAGGATGTAGACAATCCACAGTACATTGCGGCAAAGCTCAAAAATTGTGCTGAAACCATTGCCGTTATGGATAGAGAAATGCAGGAAATCAAGGATCTGATCGAACAGGAACTTGAAGAGGTAGACGGAAAAAGCAGCAATAGTGAACTGTAAAGGAGGATGAGATGAGCAAGGTTTATGTATTTTTAGCAGATGGGTTTGAAGAGATCGAGGCACTTACGACAGTCGATATTTTACGAAGAGCCGGTGTGGAAGTGGTGACGGTTTCCATTAAACCTGAGAAGCAGGTAACGGGGGGAACGAAGATTGAAGTGACAGCGGATGCTGTCTTTGCAGAGTCAGATTTTGCAGATGCAGATATGCTGGTGCTTCCGGGAGGCGGTCTGGGAACAGAGAACTTGGAAAACTATGCGCCATTGATACAGCTGGTGAAGGAGTTCTATGGACAAGGCAGACGGATCTCTGCGATTTGCACAGCGCCTAGAATCCTAGGTGACCTTGGGATGCTCGAAGGCAAGAGGGCGACAGCCTATCCGGCGATGATGGGGCGGCTGCAAGGAGCTGTGGCGACAGAGAATAGTGTTGAGCAGGATGGAACGATTCTGACAAGCCGGGGTGTCGGTACGGCAATTGATTTTGCGCTTGCGATTGTGGAAGAGCTTATAAGTAAGGCTAAGGCACAGGAGATTAGTGAATCCATCGTATACAGCAAATCATAATATTTAAGTAAACCAATAAGAAGCGGCCGGTATCCATCGATACCGACCGCTTCTTAAAACAAGTGAGCTGTTATTCGGCGGAGAGGGCCGCCATCGTAATATAGTTATATGGCTGATTGAAATGTGGCAGGAAGAAGATATCCAAAAGTTTTAATTTGTCAATCGTAACCTGCTCTTCGATCGCTAAGGAGAACATATGGATACCCATAGAGATATCTTCATAGGAAGCGATCTGGGCGCCAAGTACGCGGCGCGTTGTCTTATCATATACAATACGTATTTTAACGTTGGAATTTTCTTTCATAAAGCCGGGACGCTGCAGATCTTCGAACTGAGTATAAGCAGCATCAATTCCGCATTTTTGGGCACTGGTATAGTTCAGTCCGGTAGATACCATGTTGTAACCATAGATCGAGATACCATTAGAGCCCTGTACACCAATCGACTCAAGGGCTGTACCGCAGACATTGTGCCCGGCGACGATTCCGCTTCGGACGGCATTGGTAGCGAGTGCAATATAAGCAGTATCCTGCAGTGCATTGCTGAACACAGTAGCGCAGTCACCGATAGCATAGACATCAGGAAGACTCGTCTGCTGCTGCTTGTTCACAAGGTAAGCGCGGCCATTGTACAATTCAATAGCGTCTTTGCCTAATTCAGTATTTGCGGTAAATCCTACGGAAGTAAACACAAGATCCGCCGGATATGTCCCTTTGTTCGTAACGACAGCTTCAACAGCATCGGTGCCCTTGTATTCCTGCACAAATTCTTCGTAGTGTGTGGCAATACCATGATCAGTCAGTACTTCATCCATATCCTTTGTAAACCACTCATCATAGTAATTAGCAAGGCAGGAAGGCGCGGCATCAAACAGATGAACCTCTTTGCCGCGGCGGCGTGCAGCTTCCGCAATTTCTACACCAATGTAGCCTGCACCGATGACAGCCACAGATTTTACTGCGGGATCTTGCAGTGCGATATCCGCTTTTTGACCATCCTGGAAGAATTTCAGGAATTGGACATTTTTCAAATCTTTTCCCGGAATCTCGGGTGCGATTGGCAGTGAGCCGGTTGCAAGGATCAGTTTATCATAGCTTTCTTCGAATGTTGTACCGTCTTTTTGTGTGGCATATACCACTTTGGCTTCGAAATCTATACGATCTACATTAGTTTCTGCAAAAATTTTAGCACCTTTGGCTTCAAAATCTTCTTTTTTTGTATAAAAGAGACCTTCATAGGAATCAATCTGGCGTCCTACCCAGAGTGCTGTACCACATCCCAGATAGCTCAAGTTTGAATTCCGATCAATCATAACAACTTCATTTTCCGGATAGCTTCCCAGAATTGTGTTGGCCGCCGCAATACCGGCGTGATTTGTCCCGATAATGACAATTTTACTCATATGTACACCTCCTGAAATTGGGTAAGATTTATACTTGACTATTAAAATCAAGATTAAGATTAAAAACAATTGAATTATAGCAGACAAAGTTATAAAAAGCAATAGAACAAGCAAGGAAATAAACAAGATTGCACTTGATTATTACACGAAAATCACACGCGAAAATTGGTGAAATTGCCATTTGCCAAAGGGCAGTATTGGCAAGGGGGAAAAGTCCAAAAATCAATTGACAGCTACGGTGAGTACGTATATAATTTGAATTAGATTTACAAAACACATTTACAAAACTAAGGCTGTTTTCTTATGAATCCAGAGACGGCCGGCACACACATAAGGAGAAGCAAAATGAGCAAATATTCGATTGGAATTGATTATGGTAGTCTTTCAGGAAGAGTTCTTTTAGCAAAAGTCGAAAACGGAGAAGAAGTTATCTGTCGTGAATCTGTCTATGCCCATGCTGTGATGGATCGGGTATTGCCGGATCAGAAGACAAAACTGGCACCGGAAACGGCACTGCAGCATCCGCAGGATTATCTGGATGTCCTGAAAATCATCCCGGATGTACTTAAAGAAGCAGGAGTTGACAAAGAAGATGTGATTGGAATTGGTGTTGATTTCACATCATGTACCGTCCTTCCTATTGATGAAAAGGGGGAGCCGCTGTGCTTCGATGCGGCATTTGCAGACCGCCCACATGCATACCCAAAGCTTTGGAAACATCATGCGGCGCAGTATGAAGCTGACCGTTTCAATGAAGTCGTTGCCAAAAGAGGCGAAGAATTTATTAAACGCTATGGAGGACGTATGTCTTCTGAGTGGGTGGTGCCGAAAGCCATGCAGATCCTGCATGAGGATGAAGCGGTGTATCAGGCAATGGACCGACTGATGGAGGGCGGTGACTGGATTGTGCTGCAATTGACCGGCGAGGAGAAGAGAAGTCTTTGTCAGGCGGGGTATAAAGCAGTCTGGTCTAAGAAAGACGGCTATCCTGAAGATGCCTTTTTTAAAGCACTCGATCCTCGTATGGAGCATTTTGTAGACGAAAAACTAAGCAGAGATATCTATGCGACAACAGACACCGCTGGCTATCTGACACAGGAGGCAGCGCAGCTGACAGGACTTTTGCCGGGGACAGCCGTAGCGGTTGCCAATATTGATGCCCATGTGGCGTTGCCATCCGTACGTATTACGGAACCGGGCAAGATGCTGATGATTATGGGAACATCAACGTGCCATATTATGATGGGAAGAGAAGAAAAATTCATCCCGGGTGTCGGCGGTGTCGTAGAAGATGGGGTCATTCCGGGCTACTTTGCGTATGAAGCCGGTCAGGCCTGCGTTGGTGATCACTTTGACTGGCTGGTGCGTAATGCAGTACCGGCGGCATATGAGGAAGAGGCCAAAACAAAAGGAATTGGAATTCATCAGCTGCTTACGGAAAAAGCGTCCTTGCTAAAGCCGGCACAAAGCGGTCTGATAGCACTGGACTGGTGGAATGGAAATCGGAGTATCCTGACCGATGCAGACCTCTCAGGTATGATTGTGGGATGTACATTACTGACCAAACCGGAGGAAATCTATCGTGCCTTAATTGAGGCAACTGCGTTTGGAACCCGTGTAATTATAGAAGCATTTGAGGAAGGCGGTGTGCCAATTGAGGAGTTGTATGCAGCTGGCGGCATATCGAGAAAGAACGAAATGATGATGCAGATTTATGCCGATATCTCAAATCGTGAGATTCGGATTTCCGCATCAGCACAGGCACCGGCACTCGGGGCAGCGCTCTTTGGTGCTGTTGCAGCAGGCAGTGAACATGGTGGGTACGATACAATCGAAGAAGCTTCTGAGAAGATGTCACGTCTGCAGGACAAGATGTATCGGCCGATTCCGGAAAACGTTGCAATCTATAATGAGTTGTACAAAGAATACAAAATTCTTCATGATTATTTCGGAAAAGGTGGAAACGATGTCATGAAACGACTGAAAAAGCTTCGCAGACAGTAAGAGGCAGCAGGCAGTACAGATAGTGGAGCGTGGAATGAATATCTTTGACATTAAGCAAAACAACCGAAACAAAATTTATTCTTATATTCGCAATAAGCAGGTGGCAACCAAGCAGGAAATCGCATACGCATTGAAGCTAAGTCTGCCCACAGTGAGTAAGAATCTGGAATATCTGCAAGAGCAGGGTTTGATTCGTTCTGATTCTAAAGTAGCTACCAAAACCGGGGGCAGAAATCCAATCGCCTATTCTTATACGGCGGACGCTCGTGTCGCAATCGGGTTGGACATTACGAAGCATCATATTAAAAGTGTAATTCTCGATTTGCAGGGGACGGTACTAAAATATATCTACAAACGGCGTGACTATCGGCGCGATGAGTCGTATCTGAAATTACTGGGAGAGATGGTCGAAACGACGATAGACAGCGTACAACTGGATCGGGCGAAGATTCTGGGGGTAGGAATCTGTGTCCCCGGTATCATCGACCACGATCGAGGATGTGTCGTGCAGGGGCGCGTCATTGATAATGAAGGAATGGATTGTGAGGAGTTCGCCAGATATATTCCCTATCCGGCGAAACTCATCCATGATTCATATGCATCAGGATTTTCGGAGATTTGGATGTCTTCGGACATCCGCTCCGCATTTTATATCAGCCTGTGCGCCAGTGTGGGAGGTTCGATTCTGATGAATGGCAAGGTTTATATGGGAGATGGGCTGTATAGTGGAGAAATCGGTCATATTAATCTGGTACCCGGTGGTAAGCAGTGTTACTGTGGGCAGAAAGGATGCCTGGACAGCTATTGCAATACGGAAGTGCTTTCGCGTCATACGGACTGTGATCTGGGGCTGTTCTTTTGTCAGCTGCAGGAGGGGGATGAACAGATGCAGACCCTATGGGATGAATACCTGAATCATCTGGCAGCAGCGATCAATGATATACGTGTCATGTTTGGGAGTACAGTGATTATCGGAGGTTACATCGGAGCTTATATCAGGGACTATATGGATGTATTATGTCAGAAAGTAGATGTAATAAACCCATTTGGAGAGGCGGCAAGCAGTTACCTGATACCCTGTAAAAATGAGCTGGAATCTGTTGCGACAGGCGGGGCGCTCTTTTTTGTGGAGGATTTTTTGAAAAATATATAATAAAAGGTGGAGCAGTGCCGGTAAGGCCCAATGTAGTTTCATCTATATCAAGTAAAATAGAACAGAAAATCTCTTTACTTTAGATGAAGTGTATGGTAATATATATATTCGCGATATAAAATATCCTTGCTCCTTACGAAGATGATAGGGGGCCAGAGACCAAAAGGAGGAAACAAATGAACAAGTATGAACTGACTTTAGTTTTGAATGCCAAAGTGGAAGACGACGTACGCCTTGCTGCCCTCGAGCAGGTTAAGGAATATGTTACCCGTTTCGGTGGAACCATTACTGATGTTGAAGAATGGGGTAAGAAGAGACTTGCTTACGAAATTCAGAAGATGCATGAAGGCTTCTATTACTTTATCCATTTTGATGCAGATGCTGCTGCACCGGAAGAGATTGAAGGCCGTATCCGCATTCTAGATAATGTACTCAGATTCTTAATTGTCAATGAAGCTGCTTAGGTAGATTCCTGTGCAACTTACGTAGAAACACCACTTTGATTATATACTAGTGTGTTTTATAGAAAGAGGTGTAGAATGAATAAAGCTATATTAATGGGACGTTTGACCAGAGATCCGGAAGTTAGATATGCTGCAGGTGACAATGCGCTGGCAATTGCCCGCTATACACTGGCTGTCGACAGACGCTTCAAGCGTAACGGTGAGCCGACCGCAGATTTTATTCAATGCGTTGTATTTGGCAAATCTGCTGAATTCGCTGAAAAATATTTCCGCCAGGGTATTAAGGTGGCTGTATCAGGACGTATTCAGACCGGAAGTTATACAAATAAAGAAGGACAGAAGGTATATACAACCGAGGTTGTTGTAGAGGATCAGGAATTTGCAGAGAGCAAAGCCGCAGGAGACTCATACACATCTCAGCAGGGTATGCCGTCTAAAGCGCCTTCCGTTGAATCTACTTCTGCAGACGGGTTTATGAATATCCCGGATGGAATCGATGAGGAACTTCCATTTAATTAACGAATTAAATGAATTGAATGTAAAGGAGAAAATAACATGGCTTATGATAAAGCAGGAAGATCAGACTCTCCATTTCGGAAGAGACCTGGCAATAGAAGAAAAAAAGTATGCGTATTCTGTGGTAAAGAACAGAATGAAATCAGCTATAAAGATGTTAATAAATTGAAGAGATTCATTTCTGAGAGAGGAAAGATCCTTCCCAGAAGAGTCACCGGAAATTGTGCAAAGCATCAAAGAGCTGTTACAGTAGCAGTGAAGAGAGCTAGACATATCGCAATCATGCCATATGTTCAAGACTAAATAATATAAAAGACCCCAAATTTTGAACCGACCTCCCCAAAGTTAGACCAAAAATCTAACGATTGGGAGGTCGGTCTTTTATATTAATAAATATTTTCTTTGGTCTTTGACAAAAAATATGCATATTGCTATTTATTGAGAACAAAAGGACAAATAAAAGTGAAGAATATATAATTTGATAGAGCGAAAAAAAATGTAAAGGTGTAAACAGACAAATAATATAATTAATTTATATATAAAGTGTAGAAAATGACAAAGTTGCTTGTAAATGGCAAAAAGGTATGATAATATCTGAATACAAACATAGTACGTAGGATGTTAGGATATTCAAAAAGGAGAAAAGCGAATGAAAAGGATTATGGTAGTTTTAGCAACAAGTATTTGTGTAATTGTAATGATGATGGGATGCGGTAGTACAAGTTCGAGTTCTAATGGGGGCACTACTACATCAAGTAATGAGACAACTTCAAAAGCCGATGATAAAACACTAGTTTATTTATCACCCTCAATGGATATTTTATATTGGCAATGGGTTGAAGATGGGGTAAAGCAAGCAGCAGGGGAAGCTGGATATAAAGTTGTGACTTATGATTCGGGAAATTCAGCAACAGAACAGGCAACGAATGCACAGACAGCAATTACGAATGGTGCTTCCGGTATTATTTTAAGTCCTGTTAGTTCAACTAGTTGTCCTGCTGTATTAGACGCTTGTGAAGAGGCAGGGATTCCATGTGCGATTGCTGCAATTGGGACTGAAGACGGAGTTGATAATTATACTTGCTTTGCCTCTGCTGATGACGAAACATCCGGTTATGATGCAGGTAAATATCTGATCGAAAAAGCAAGCGAATTAGGTAGTAAAAAAATTGGGGTAATTGCTCTTCCAATGGATAGGACAAATGCTCAAAATAAGATGACTGGTCTAGAAAAAGCAGTTGAAGAGTCAGGGGCTGAAATCATGCAAACTATTCAATGTGAAAATTTAACAGTATCTGAAGCAGTTAGTTTAGTTAATGATTTGCTTACAGCAAATCCTGATATTACAGGCATTTATTGCATGTATGAACAGGCAGGAACAGGTGCAGTTACAGCACTTGAAACAGCAGGGCAGGAGGGAAAGATTGCTGTGGTATCTTCCGATGGGAGTCCAGAATCAATTGCATTGGTTAGAGAGGGAAAAATTGCAGGGATAGTTGTGCAAGAGGCAGTAGGGCAAGGGATTGTTGCTACGGAAGAATTAATTAAGTCGTTAAATGGAGAAGAAGTTGTTGAGAAGATTGTAAAAACACCCGAACCATTGGTAACAACTGAGAATATTGATACTCAGGAGATTCAAGATATATTAAAGCTAGTTTACCCCGCATCAGCTGGGAGCTATTAAAGGCTATCTAATGAGCTGCTACATTTAGTTGGCCTCTTATGAAAGGAGAAACGCAGAATGAATGCTCCTATTTTGGAAATGAAGGATATCGTGAAAATATATGGCGGAACTAAAGCATTAAATAATGCAAATCTCAAGATACAACTAGGGGAAGTACATGCACTAATGGGAGGAAACGGAGCTGGAAAATCTACTATAATTGGGATTATTGCTGGATCGAAAAAGGCAGATGGCGGAAAAATCATTTATAAAGGTGAAGAAATAGTATTTAAGACTCCACGTGATGCAATGCAGAAAGGGATTGCAGTTGTATATCAAGAATTATCTCTAATTCCACACCTTTCAATTGCGGAGAATATAGCTTTGATACGAGATGAAGTGCATAGTAGCAGTATTTTTAAATGGAAGAGCGCATATGACAATGCGCGAAGAGCACTTGAACTGTTGGGAGATGCTGGAAAAGAACTTAAGCCAGAAGATACCGTGGAAAACCTGCGAGCAGATCAAAAGCAAATGGTTGAATTGGCCCGTGCGCTTAGTTTGGATGCTAAGATTATTTTACTTGATGAACCAACATCTTCATTAAACTTTAATGAAACACAGCAATTGTTTAATGTTATTAGACGTTTATGCCAACAAGGTATTGGGGTCATCTTTGTTTCTCATAAGATGGATGAGTTAAGAGATATAGCAGACAGAATTACAATCTTTCGTGACGGAGTGGCGGTTGTTGAAGGAGCCTTAATGTCCGAAAAGAGTGATGAAGAAATAATTGAAGATATGCTGGGACGTAAAATGGAATCGATGGAATTGATGGATCCCGATGAATATTTGAAAGTTGAAAAGGCACCTGAACTATTGAGGATAAAATACGAAAATGTTAGAACTGAAATTGTGCTGTGACCTGCCCCCGATTTTTGTACCAGTCGCAATGTTAGTAATGACCGGTATCCGGTAGGGTAAATCCTTATCAGCTTGACGACATCGTAACATTTCTTGGTGGATTGTTCAAGGGCGG